>DATMNC010000010.1:0-71147 GCA_035569395.1 Thermoanaerobaculia bacterium
TGGCGTCGCGGTCGATGAGGATGGCCACCAGCTTCTGCTTCAGGACCGCCCCGAACGCGGCGATGAAATCGACCGAGTTCGGAAGCTGGATGGCGATGACGTCGTTCGCCCGAAGCCCGGCACCGGCGAAGCGCGCGGCAAGCTCGTCGATCCGCGAGGCGAGTTGGGCACGCGAAGTCACGTAGCCCGCCTCACCATCGATCAGCGCAACCGCCTCGGGCCGGACCGCCGCAAGTGCAAGGAAACGTTCGAGCATGGACGTTGGGGGATGGAGGATAGAGTCGACGATACGGTACGTCAACCGGCTGGCGTACGTCCCTGCCGCGAAACAGGATCATTGTGCTCAACGGGAGCCCGGCCACGCCCGCTCCGACGCAGCACTCGCCTGTGACTCCCCGGTCATCGCCGACCGTTCCCAAGACTGTCGAGATGAAACCGCTCTTCCATCTGCGTTCTCCGTCAGCCAGCACCTGCGAACGCCTCAACTCAACGAGCGCGCAACCCGGCCTGCCGCGTGACCCCGATGACTCAGTGCGTACGCTCGATGACTCAGTGCGTAGGCCCGATGACTCAGTGCGTACGCTCGATGACTCAGTGCGTACGCTCGATGACTCAGTGCGTACGCTCGATGACTCAGTGCGTACGCTCGATGACCCAGTGCGTACGCCCGATGACTCAGTGCGTACGCTCGATGACTCAGTGCGTACGCCCGATGACTCAGTGCGTACGCTCGGTGACTCGGCGCGTACGCTCGATGACTCAGTGCGTACGCTCGATGACTCGCCGTCTGAGCCGGATGACTGGCCGTCTGAGCCGGACGGCGCGCCGCCTGAGCCGGACGACGCGTCTCCTGAGCCGGATGAGGCACTGCCTGAGCCGGACGACGCGTCTCCTGAGCCGGATGACGCACCGCCTGAGCCGGACGACGCGTCTCCTGAGCGGGGTGATGTAGACGGCCATCCAACGTTGCCCGCGCTGGCCCGAGAAAAATCCCTACTGCTTCTTCGTTTACAGCGGACGGGCCCGCGCATTCCAAAGCGGTTTACTTCGTGTAACTGTCCGCGCCGAGGAAATGGAGGGATACATACGGTGCGTCGCCGACGACCCAACTGTCGTGTGGCACCGCAGGGATGTAGAAGAGCTGCCCTACCGTCAGTTCCATAACCGACCCATCTTGAAATGCTGCTACCGCAGTGCCGGAGACAACGAGGCCGACATGTTCGACGCCGCAAAGAGCACTACCGGCGATCGGGGCCACGTGTTCGGACCATTTCCAGCCCGGCTCGTAGCTGGCGCGGCCGACTGTGAGACCACCGATGTGAACGATCTCGAATCGACCCTTTTCGAATAAACGGACTTCGTCGGGATCCTCGAAGCGACGCAGGATGGAGCTGTCCATACTTTCGATGATACTCGGCCAGGAGAACGTTCACGCGGAGGCGCGGAGAGGAGACTCAAGTAATCTGACTCTCTCTACGCGTCTCCGCGTGATTCCGCTTTTGCATTACGATCCAACACCCATGATCGACGTCCTCGTCATCGGCGGTGGGCCGGCTGGATCGACGGCGGCGACTTTGCTGGCGCGGAAGGGGTTTTCGGTCACCCTTCTCGAGCGCGAGCAGTTTCCGCGGTTTCAGATCGGCGAGTCGCTGCTTCCGTACAACAACGACCTGCTCGACCGGCTCGGGGTTTCGGTTCCGTTGTCCGAGGGGCCGTACACGCCGAAATTCGGGGCGGGGTTCGTGACGGCGGATGGGGCGCTCGGGTACACCTTCCGTTTTTTTGAGAACCTGCCGGAGGCCTATCACAGCTCCTTTCAGGTCAAGCGGGCGGAGTTCGATGAGTTGCTGCTGCGCAATGCCGCCGCCAGCGGCGTCGAGGTCCGCGAGGAGACGGCGGTGACGGCAGTCGATCTTGCTGATTCCGCCCGCGTCACAGTCACCTGCGCGAGCGGCGAGCGGCTCGAGGCGCGCTTCGTCGTCGATGCCAGTGGTCATGGCGCGTTTCTCGGGAACCGCGTCGGCGACAAGAAAGACGTCGAAGAGCTGAAGAAGGTGGCTGTCTTCGCGCACTACAAGAACGTTCCGCGTCCCGAGGGGCGCGACGCCGGCAACACCATCATCGTCGTCCTGCGTGATGCCTGGTTCTGGCTGATCCCGGTCAGTGCCGATACGATGAGCGTCGGACTCGTCGTCGGCCGCGACCATCTGCGCGGATGCGGTCTCACTCCCGAGGCGTTGTTGGAGCAGACCATCGCAGGCGCGCCGTATCTGGCGGAACGGATGAACGAAGCGGAGCGCGTGACTCCTGTTTACGTGCGGCGCGATTTCTCTTTCATGATGAAGCGCAGAACCGGAAAGAACTTCGCGCTCGCCGGCGATGCCGCGGGATTTCTCGATCCTATCTTCTCGACCGGCGTCTTCATGGCCATGAAGTCGGCGGACATGGTGGCCGACGCGGTCGAACAGCGGCTGCGCGGCGGGAGCATGCGATTGCTGCGTCGCTACGACCGGACGTTCCAGGGAGCGCTCGACAAATACTTCCGCTTCATCTCCAACTTCTATCGCCGCGAGTTCCTCGAAGTCTTCCTCCAGCCCAAGGCGGACTACGGTCTCATTCCGGTGATCACCGGCATCCTGGCTGGGAACATCTTCGCCACGAATCACCGCGCCAAGCTGGCGCTGTTCTTCTTCTTCGTGCGGATGCAGAAGATGTTCGGCGTGATCGCGCCGCCGATCGCGTGGGAGGAGTTGCCGGGCCCGGCAAGTATGTGAGAATGCCCCAAGCCCATGGATGACCTGAGAAAGAAACTGAAAGAGCTCCTCATCGACCGTCTGAAGTTCGAAGACATGACGCCGGAAGACATCAAAGACGACGAACCCCTATTCGCCGGTGGCCTCGGACTCGACTCCATCGATGCCCTGGAGATCGTTGTGATGCTCGAGACTGAATTCGGCATCAAGGTGAAGAACGAATCGGCCGCGCGCGACAACTTTCATTCGATCTCATCGCTCGCGGACTTCGTCAGGCATCGGCTGGCGGATGAGCAGCGGGCGCAGGTGTGAGCTGGCTGGCCAGTCTCCCCCACCAGATTCCCTTCCGCGCCGCTTCCGCCGCGACGCGCGTCGATGACAAGACGATCGAGGGGGTCTACGTCTGCACGGCGAACGACCTGATGCCGTCGGGTGTGATGGCCGTGGAAGCGATGGCGCAGCTCGGCGGCGGACTGGCGTTTGCAGAATCGCCTGTGCCCGGATTCCTCTCCGGCATCGATCGATGCGAGATCGACCGGGCGCTTGTTACGGGGGATGTGGTTCGTTTTGTGGTCACGCTCGATGCCGATTTCGGAGGCACGTTCCGGTTCACGGGGCGGGGATTGGTCGATGGAGTGGAAGTGATTCGGAGTCGGTTTTACCTGGCAAAGGCATTTCACCACAGAGGCACAGAGGACACAGAAGGATCTCCTCCGTGATCTCTGTGTCTCTGTGGTGAAGATTTTTTTCTACGGAGAACTATGCGCGCGCCCGATACCTCAACCCGCCTGGCCATCACCGGCGTCGGGATCATCTGCTCGATTGGACGGAACCAATCGGAGGTGTGGCAGTCGATCGTCGAGTCGCGCGACGGGATCGGCAAGCTGACGAAGTTTCACGGCGAGAGCTTTCCGACGGATGTTGCCGCCGAGGTCGGCGAGATCGATGACCTGTTGCCGATCGACAGGCACGAAGCGCGGCGGATGTCGCGCAGCGACCTGCTGGCAGTCATCGCGGCCAATGAAGCGGTGACCCAGGCGAATGATGGCGCGACGGCTCCGCTGCCTCGCGAGCGCGCCATCGTCTCGACGGGAACCTCGACCGGCGGCCTGCTCGAAGGGGAGAGCTTCTACTTCAATCGTCTGGTGCATGGACGCGGACGCGTGGCAGTTTCCAGCGTGCTTCAGCAGCCGACGTCAGGTCCTTCCGACGCCGTGGCCCGCGCTCTCGGCCTCGGCGGCGGCGTGTTGTCGAACGCCACCGCCTGTGCCTCGGCCGGCGCCGCCATCGGAATGGCCGGCGACCTGCTCCGCTCGCGGCATGCTGACGTCGCAATCGCGGGCGGGAGCGACGCGCTCTGCCGCCTGACCTACAGCGGATTCAACGTGCTGCAGGCGGTCGATGAAAATCCCTGTGCGCCGTTCGCGGCCGGGCGGAAGGGCATCACGCTCGGCGAAGGGGCGGCCTATCTCGTGATCGAGCGCTGGGATGATGCGAACGCGCGCGGTGCCACGATTCTCGCCGAGCTTCTCGGCTACGGCGCGACCTGCGACGCGCATCATCCGACCGCGCCGCACGAGGAAGGACGCGGTGCCCAGGCCGCCATGCGCGGCGCCCTGGCGGAGGCGGGAGCCGAACGTCCTCGGGTCGACTACATCAATGCACACGGAACGGGCACGCTGCTCAACGACTCCGCGGAGACGAAGGCAATCGTCGCCACGGTTGGTGAAACGGTGCCGGTGTCATCGAGCAAGTCGTACTTCGGCCACACGCTGGGAGCGTCGGGCGGCATCGAAGCGGTGATCAGCGTGCTGGCACTGCGGAATCAGCTCGCGCCGCCGACGCTGCGTCTTGATGTGGCCGCGGCCGATTGCACGCTCGACTACGTCCCGCACACGCCGCGGCCGATGACGATGACGAACATTCTGTCGAATACATTCGGCTTCGGCGGTTCGAACGTCTCGCTGCTTTTCCGAAGGACGTAAGGTATAACGCGCGTTCTCCCATGAATCGGGTTGCCATTACAGGCATCGGCATCGTTGCGCCGGGAGCGGTAGGCATCGAGCCATTCCGCGCCATGCTTGACGCTGCGGCCACCGCCGTGACGACGATCGACCGTTTCGATACCGAGGGCCTCTCCGCGCACACCGCGGCCCTCGTGCGCGACTTCAAGGCACGCGACTACATCCCGGTCATGAAGATGCGGCGGATGAATACCCTCTCCCGCTATGCCGTCTCTGCCGCGCGGCTGGCTATCGATGATGCCGGCGCGCAACCGTCCAGCGAATCGGGCGTGGCTCTCGGCACGGCCTTCGGGCCTGTGCAGACGTCGGTCGACTATATGCAGGAGTACGTCGCCAAAGGGGCGGCTCTCGCGCCGCCGCAGCTTTTCGCGGAGTCGGTGGCGAACGCGCCGGGCTCGCACATCGCCATCGAATTCGATCTGCGCGGCTTCAACGTCACGATGACGCAGCGGGAGTCGTCGCTGCTCGCGGCGGCGATGTTCGCCAGCTCGCAGATCGTGAAAGGGACGGTTCCTTCTGCGATCATTGGCGGTGTGGAAGAGGTCAACGAGATGGTGTTCTCAGTTCTCGACCGCATCGGTGCGCTTGCACACGCCGAGGATGGGCTGAGCGAGCAAATGCGGCCCTTCGACCGGAGGCGCAACGGCATGTCCATCGGCGAAGGGAGCGCGATTTTCGTCGCCGAGGCAACGCCGTCGCGGCAACCGTACGGATGGCTGGCAGGATTCGGCATCGCCCGCGATACGACGGCAACGATCTCCGACTGGGGAACGGACGATGCGCAGGTTGCCGTGGCCATGCAGGCGGCGATCGACGATGCAGAGATCGCGCTTGCCGACGTCGACGCGATCTACACCTCAGCGAACGGTACGAAACGTGGTGATCGCCTGGAGTTGCGCGGAATCCAGCGGCTCTTCGGTGACGACGCGCCCCCCGTCGTTGCCACGAAGGGCTACTTCGGCGAGTACGCCGCCGGTGGCGGATTCCAGCTTGCGGCAGCCCTGTTGGCGATGCGCGATCAGAGGCTGCATGGGTCGTTCGGTTTCGAGAAAACAGATCCGGAGATGATGTTTGTTCCTGTCATCGCGCCGCGCGACGCGCGTCTGCGGAACATCCTGGTCAACTCCGTTTCTGCCGGCGGCGGCATCGTCTGCGCAGTCGTGTCGCGGGAGGGGTCATGACGGAGCGGGTTATCGTCATCATCCCGGCGTTGAACGCGGAGCGGAGCGTCGGGGTGGTAGTGCGAGACTGCAAAGCGGTGGTGAAGGATGTTCTGGTCGTCGATGACGGTTCCGCGGACCGGACCGCCGAGGTGGCGCGAGAGGCTGGAGCGCAGGTCGTCAGCCATTCGGTCAATCGCGGCAAAGGGGCGGCGCTCAAGACCGGATTTGCGTATGCGCTGGAGCACGGTTTCGAAGCGGTGGTCACGCTCGATGCCGACGGCCAGCATCTCGCGAGCGAGATCCCGAAGTTTTTGGCGGCGCGCGAAGAAACCGGCGCGGATCTCATCATCGGCGGACGCGCCCATCTGTTCGGCCAGATGCTGCCGCGACGCCGGTTTGCCAACCGCTTCTCGGCGCGATGCATCGCCTTCGCGTCGCATACGGACGTCACCGATTCGCAAAGCGGCTTCCGGCTCTACTCCGCCCAACTGCTTCGGGCCATCCGCCTCCGCAGCGATGGGTTCGACTTGGAGAGCGAAGTGATCGTTCAGGCCGGCCAGCGCCGATTCAAGATCCTCTCGATTCCGATCGACCTCGGTTTCGTCGATGGACAGTCCACAAGCCACTACAAGCCGCTGATGGACACGATCCGGATTGCCTGGACGGTGATTCGGGCGCGGTACTTCTGGCGCTGACTGCGCCTGCGGCGCGTTGTCGGTTATCGGTGCCTGCGATGTTGTGGGTTGTCGGTTCTCGGTTGTCTGCGCCCCGGCGGGACGCGTGGTCAGCGGCCACGTCATCGCAGGCCGCGCAGAACCCTGACAGTGTGACAGTCCGCGTTGCGGCGCGGATTACATCCCACGCGCCGCAGCGCAGACAACCGACAACGCGGCGAAGCCGCAGACAACGCACCAGAGGCGCGCCGTTTAATGCGCCGCGGGAGGGGTTGCCGGAGCCGCAGGCAGATCACTCTTCGCCAGCGGTTTCCTCGGCATCATCTCCGGGCGGTTTGCGGCTTCCCAGACGAAGGTGGCCATGACGACGGCGGCCTGCATCAGGTCGTCGCGCTGCAGGCGATCGTAAACGTCGTAGTTGGTGTGATGCGTGCGCTCCCCGTACTCGACCTCGTCCTGGATGAACTGGAAACCGGGAAGGCCGACGCCATCAAAGGAGAGATGATCGGTCCCTCCGGTGTTTCGCTCTGTGACGGTGGTGACGCCGAGGTCCTTCAGCGGCTCGATCCATGCGGCGAAGATCGGAGCGACGGCGAAATTGTCCTGCGCGTAGATACCGCGGACCTTTCCGGTGCCGTTATCGAGATTGAAGTAGGCGGAGAGTTTGGCGTGCTCCGGCTTGATCGTCAGCGGGCCGGGGTTGCGGCGCATCGCGGCCGGGATGTCGCGCTCGGCCGCGGTGGGCTCGGGGCGTGAGGCGAAATGCTCGGAGACATAGCCGTGAGAGCCGAGGAGACCTTCCTCCTCGCCGCTCCAGAGAGCGATGCGGATCGTTCGCTTCGGGGCGATGCCGATCGCTTTCAGAATGCGCACCGCCTCCATGGCCACGACCGTTCCCGCGCCGTTGTCCGTCGCGCCCGTGCCGCCGTGCCAGGAGTCGAGGTGGCCGCCGAGCATGACGATCTCGCCCTTCTTGTCGGTGCCGGGGATCTCGGCGACCGTGTTGTAGGCGTTCTTGTCCTGGTCGTAGTAGGTTGTTTTGACGTTCACCTCGAGGGTGACGTCCTTCCCCTGGTCGGTGAGGCGCGCCAGGCGGTTGTACTGTTCGGTCGACATCACGATCGCCGGAACGGGATATTGCTCACCGTCCTTCTGCGTGCCGGCGCCCTGCACGTGGAACGTGCCGTAGTCGGCGGGATCGGGATCGATCATCACCAGCGGTTTCTCTTCGGCGAGGAACTTCGTCAACGCTTTGCGGAAGGCGTTGCGTTTGGCCACCTCCTCGCGCGTGAAGCGTGGACGGCCCGGCAACTCGTAGCTCTCGGTATCGTTCAGCTCTTTCTCGGTGTAGCGCGTGTACTGAAGCTTTTCGTGCGGTTTGATCTCACGTACGTCGCCGTTGAGCACGATCTTTCCAGCGAGTTTGCCGCGATACTTTTCGATGTCTTCGACGGTCTCGATCTTCACCTTGACCGGTTTGCCGCTGATGACGCCGCTCGTGCCTGGCGTCCAGGCGCGCGGCAGCGCCCAGAGCTGCGCCACGTCGGGGGAGGTCATGCGCACCGTGCACTCCTCGTACGACCAGCCGCGTCCGAACGGACCCCAGCTTTCGAGATGCGCGTTGCTCAGGCCGAAGGAGGTGAGCTTGTCGCGCGTCCATTCGTTGGCGCGCTTCATGTTGGGCGATCCGGTGAGGCGCGGCCCGACGAAGTCCATCAACTCCTCGGCGGTGTCCATCACTTTCGAATTACGGAACCCTTCCTGCCGGATGCGGTTCTGCATCGTCAGGTCAGGTGTGTCGGCGGCAAAGAGAGAGGTCGCGAAGAGGGCGACGAAGGCGAGCGTCTTTTTCATGGCCGCGTAGTTTACATGCGCTTCGCGCGTTGTCTGCGGCTTCGCCGCGTTGTCGGTTATCTGCGCTGCGGTGCGTGGCTGTTCATCAATGGTCCCAGAGTCTGACTTCCGGCCAAGCGCGCCGCAGCGCGCAGACAACCGACAACGCGCCGAAGGCGCAGACAACGCGCAAAGCGCAGTTACAGCTCCAGTTCGCCCCAATCGATCGTGGTGGGGACGTTTGATTTGGCGAAGATCGTGGCCAGCATCTCGTCGGGGCGGTAGATGCGGACGTCGCCGAACTCGCTGGTGCGGCGCGTTTTCATCGTGAAAAGAGCGCGTTGGGAGGCGTACTCGAAGTTGGCGTGGAAGTCGTCGTCCTTCTTCTGATCGAACATCGTCCGCAGCACATTGAGCTGATTGGCGAGATGGTCGGCCGGATCGGCGGTAGCAGCGGCCTTCCCCTGTTTCGCGTTCTTGCGCCGAGGTTGGTCGATACCGATGGCCATGGAGCGAAGCTCGTCGAGCTCCTGCGCGACCCTGTTACTCCTCGACAACTTCTTTTCCTCGGGCGGGAGGAGCAGGGCCGGGATCTTGTTGCAGTTCGCGCGGTGGATGGCCTCGCTGCGCGTGATCCAGCCGAGGTTCGTCACGCCGCAACGGGCGGAGACGTTCGACGTCAGATTCTCGATGAACGGCTTCACGGCCGTCTGGAACGAGTCGTCGACGCCGTTGAAGAGATTGAGGACGTAGTGAACGCGAAACTCGTCGAGTGTCTGCTGCACGGTGCGGGTGATCGGGTGATCGCCGAGGTTTCCGGCAAGGTCGTCGGCGAAGGCGTCGAGGTTCGCGACCGAGGAATCGTAGACATCCTCGACCTGATCGATCAACTCGTTGATCAGGCGCCAGAAGTCGAGCTGCCCATTGACTGTTGCGTAAAACGGTGACTCGCGGCTGAAGATCAGACGAAGCTTGCGGAAGAGGATGGCTTTGACGATGTCGGAGGCGGCCAGCGTGGCGCTGGGCAGGTGCGGTGTGAAGATCAGGATCCCGGAGTTGGAGAACGGCAGGAAGTCGATGACGTTGGAGTCGAGACCGGCCCGCATGTCGAGGATGACGTAGTCGGCGTCCAGCCCGTTGATGGCCTCGATCAGCTTCGCTTTGTTGGCAGCGCCGAAGTTGGTGATTTCATCGATCAGATGCAGCGGCCCGGCTACGAATCCAAAGTCGCGGAAGGCGCCCTTGGGGTCGAGCTTGTCGGAGAGGTACGAGACGCATCGGTTGAGCGGTTCGCCTTTTCGAAAGAAATGGTAGAGATCTTTTTCGATCGGGACGTCGATGGCGTTGCGGATGGCGGAGGTGCCGGTGTCGAGATCGACGAGGACAGTCCTGCCGTGCCGCGAGAGTGCAAGCGAGAAGTTGATGGCGAAGGTCGTCTTGCCGACTCCGCCCTTGCCGGAAGAGATCGGAATGATCCGTTTGATGGCCACTCTCGTTGGGAACTTCGTCCGGGAGTGTAGCATCGGGGTGGTGTAGCGGCTTTGCTGCTAAAATCCCTGCACAAGTGCTCCCATCATCGTTTTATAGGAAGTTCACGCTCTTTGCAGAGCTCGATGAGCGCGAGCTCGCGTCGATCGCCGCCGTCGCCAAGACACGCCGTTACGCCAAGGACGACGCCGTCTTCCATGCCGACGAGAGCGGGGACGTTTTCTACCTGATCCGCGAGGGGCAGGTGAAGGTGACCATGATCTCTCCCGAGGGGAAGGAGATCATCCTCTCGATCCTCGGCGTTGGCGATTTCTTCGGAGAGATGGCGCTGTTCGACAACGAGCCCCGATCGGCGACCGTGATCGCCACCGAGCCGCTGGAGATCGTTTCGATCTGGCGCAGCGACTTCCTGCACATCCTCAGTGAGAACTTTTCGATCACGCAGAAGGTGCTGGCGGAGCTGTCGAAGCGGTTGCGCGACGCATCGAACCGGATCGAGTCGCTGGCGACGATGGACGTCTACGGCCGTCTGGCGCGCTTCTTCCTCGATCTGGCGCGCCAGAGCGGCAAGTCGCTCGAGAACGACTATGTCGCCGTGACTCGCCCGACGCACCAGGCCATCGCCAACATGATCGGCACATCACGCGAGACGGTGTCGCGGCTGATCCACGACCTGATGAAACAGAATCTGCTGTTGTCCGAGGGGAAGACGATCTATCTTCGGAAATCAGCATTGGATCAGTTCCGCGCGGAGCTGTGATTGCGGTTGCGCGGTCTCGGGGTTGCGGGGTCTCGGAGTAAAGTCTTGCCGCGAGACCGCGAGACCGCGAGACCGCGAGACCGCGCTACCACGAGACCGAGTAACCGCGTAACCTGCTCCGCAATGCTCACCGTCCCCAACGCCCTCACCCTTCTTCGCCTGCTGGCGGTGCCGGTGTTCATCTATGCGTCGTTCCGAGGGGAGTACCGGCTGGCGTTTTTCATCTTCATGGGGGCCGCCGCAACCGACTTTCTTGACGGTGTCATCGCCCGGCGTTTCAATCAGCGATCGCGATTGGGCGCGATCCTCGATCCGGCGGCCGACAAGACGATGATGATCGGCGGTTACCTTTTCTACACTCTGCGGGACGGTCTGCCGGTGTCGGGAATCCCCGGATGGGTGACGTTCACGGTGTTCATCCGCGACTTTTTCATCATCGCCTTCGCCTACCTGCTGTACACGCGCGTTCACGTGAAACGATTTCCCCCGTCGTGGGCGGGGAAGACTTCGACCGTCCTTCAGGCGTTCACCCTAGGTGTGGCGATCGCCGCGAATGCCTTCGGACCGGTGCTTCTGCCATTCCTGGAGATCCTCTTCCGCATCGTTGTGGTGGCGACGCTCTTCTCGGCGTGGGACTACCTGCGGAAAGGGAAGGGGATGCTCGCCGCCAATCCTTGACCGCTTCTGCGCCCTCTCCTAGAATGCGCGGCTCGCGCGAGCGAAATAGATGATGGGCGGGAGAAGTTAGCAGGAGTCCCGAGCCTCCATAGCTCAATTGGTAGAGCAGCAGACTCTTAATCTGTTGGTTCTAGGTTCGAGTCCTAGTGGGGGCACCAAATCAAGTAGGATGATGAGGACTGGGCGCGCCCCCGGTCCTTTTTTGCATTCGGGCGAAAGTGGCGGAACTGGCAGACGCGCTGGACTTAGGATCCAGTGGCCCAAAGCCGTGCGGGTTCGAGTCCCGCCTTTCGCACCAATCCAGCCGAAAATTCAGCCGAAGGTTGTCAGCGAATGCTTCTCAATTACGAAGACGTCTCCACGGTCAAGAAAACTGTCGAAGTCGAGATCCCGGCGGATCTGATTGCCGCTGAAACGAAGCGGGTCGTCGCGAGCTTCAGCCGCCAGGCCAAGGTCCCCGGCTTTCGCCCGGGGAAAGTGCCGGGCGGAGTGGTGCGTTCCCGGTTTGCCAAGGAGATCCAGGAAGAGGTGAGGGAGCATCTGCTGCCGCAGACCTTTTACGAGGCCCTCGCCGGCAAAGAGCTGGAGATCGTCGGCGAACCGCACCTGCAGCACATCGACCCGTTCATCGAAGGGGCTCCGGTCAAGTACAAGGCGGAGTTCGAGGTGAAGCCTCGCTTCGAGGTCGGCGAATACCGCGGGCTGGCGATCGACGATCCGAAAATCGAGGTTGCCGAGGAAGACGTCGACAAGATGATCGACCGGTTGCGCGAGCAGGCCAGCGCGTACCGTCCGGAGACCGAGCGCGGTCTCGATGAAGGCGATTTCGCCATGATCGAGATGACGACGTCCGGCGAAGACATCGAGGCCGAGACGCGCGGAGGCCATTTCCGCGTCGGCGAAGAGACACCGATGCCGGAGTTGCACGATGCGTTGCGCGGCAAGAAGGCCGGCGAAAGCGCATCGTTCGAGAAGACCTACGGCGAGGATGCACAGAACGAGCGCTTCCGCGGCAAGAACATCCACCACGACGTGACGCTCAAGGAGATCCGCGTCCAGGAGAAGCCGGAAGTCACCGACGAATTCGCGCAGAGCACCGGCGGATGGGAATCAGTTGCTCAGATGCGTGAGGCCATCGCCGCCGACATCCGCAAGCATCGCGAGCTCGAGGCCCGCCACCTGAAGCAGAACCAGATCGGCGAGCTCCTTCTGGCCGCGCACGAGCTGGAAGTCCCGGAGTCGCTGGTCGAGGAGGAAGTGGGCAAGTCGCTGCAGAACTACGCGCGCTTTCTCCTTTCGCAGGGCGTCGAAATCGACAAGGCGCAGATCGACTGGCCGAAGATGCACGACGAGTTTGTCCCCGATGCCGAGAAGCGCGTCAAACGCTCGCTGATCCTCGAGCAGATCGCCAGGAAAGAGAACATCACCGTCAGCGACGTCGAGGTCGATGCCGAGATCCGGCGCGCCGCCAAGGAAGCGGACCGCGACTTCGCCGAGGTCAAGCACCGGCTGAAAAACGACGGCGGATACGAGCATTTGCGCGAGTCGCTCACCCGGGATCGAGCACTCGATCTTGTCCTGCGCGAGGCCACGCTGCGTAGCGTGTAAGTCGACGATGCTTCCGCTCGACGCGCGCCTTCTGTTCGCCGCGCGGATCGTGCGGCTGTTTGCCTACGGATTCGTCGCGGTCGTCCTCGTTCTCTATCTCGCGGCAATCGGGTTGGACGGCCATCGCATCGGCCTCCTGCTGTCGCTGACGCTGGCGGGCGATGTCGTCGTCTCGCTCTATCTGACGACGCGCGCCGACGTCCTGGGACGCAAACGGACGCTTCTGGCTGGCGCCGTTCTGATGATCGGCGCGGCAGTGGTCTTCGCCGTCACGCGCGACTTCACTCTGCTCGTGCTCGCCGCGACGATCGGCGTGATCAGTCCGAGCGGCAATGAGGTCGGTCCCTTTCTGGCTGTCGAACAGGTCGCGCTCGCGCACGCGGCGCTGGGCCGCGACCGGACCGCACTCTTCGCCTGGTACAACCTGGCCGGCTCATTCGCGACCGCCGCGGGCTCGCTTGCGGGCGGATTCCTGGCCGGCCTGTTGATGAAGCAAGGCTTCGGCGCGGCGACGAGCTATCGGAGCGCGATCATCGCGTACGCGGTTCTTGGCGTAGGTCTGGCCATCATCTTCACGCGCGTGTCGCCGGCCATCGAGGGGGAACGGATCGCACGCCCGGTGCGCAGCCTTTTCCGCGTCGAGCATTCGCGAGCGATCGTGCTGCGGCTGTCGTCGCTCTTCGCCCTTGACTCGTTCGCCGGCGGCCTGGTCGTCCAGAGCATCGTCGCGTATTGGTTCTTCCGCCGTTTCGGGCTCAGCCCGGCGGCGCTTGGCTCCCTCTTCTTCGGAGCAAACCTCGCTGCCGGCGTCTCCGCGCTCGCGGCGGCGCGCATCGCCAGGCGCTTCGGGTTGCTCAATACGATGGTGTTCACGCATCTGCCGTCGAACCTCCTCCTGCTTCTCGTGCCGCTGATGCCGACGCTTCCGCTCGCCATCGCCGTCCTGCTGCTCCGTTTCTCGATTTCGCAGATGGATGTCCCGACTCGGCAGGCCTTCGTCATCGCTGCTGTCGAGCCTGCCGAGCGCACCGCGGCCGCGGGCATCACTGGGGTGGCGCGGACCACGGGGGCGGCCCTGGCTCCGGTCATCGCCATGCCGCTGGTGGCCAGCCTGTCCCTCGGCTGGGTGCCGTTCGTCGCCGCCGGGCTGCTGAAGATCGTCTACGACGTGGCACTGCTCCGAAGCTGCCGTGGAGTCAGGCTGGAGGGTGATCTCGTCACGGTTCAACGTGATGCGCCGAAAACGGTGGAATAGGACTTGGGGTAGTGTCGTTCTGGCTGGTCCCTGAGCGGCACGGGATCTTTGGAAGATGCGACGTAACTCGAATCTGCACAGCAAGTTGTGCAGCAAACGAACGGAATAGAGCGCAGGGGCTTGCGGTTGTCGGAGATCGTAAGGCGTGGAATTGTCAACCGGGTCACGGAGTTGACGATGAAGCGCGGAGTTGACAACACGGCGTGGGGCACGTAGAATCCCCAGTCCCTGCAAGCGGCAAAGCTGTTCGGGCCCGCAGATCTTTTCCAGGAAGCAAATCGAGAGAGTAAGCGTGTCCGCGTCAGACGGGTTGGGTTCACCGGAGTTGGAGCCAACCCGCTTGACACGGACGTGAGGGTCTGGCAGGATTGCCGCCCTTTCGCGGACGTCGGTTCCTTGACAACTGAATAGGATAGCAACAAGACAACGTGATTCCTTTCGAGATTCGTATTGCGAATCTCATTGAAATGACGGTCTGCCCGAAAGGGTGGATCGTATCCGAATAAGTGCACTAGTCGATTCAGACTGGTGCTGGAATCAGACTTCAAAGTTGGCGGCCCGCGACGTCAGTCGTGATCGGCCGTAACGAGTTCAACTGGAGAGTTTGATCCTGGCTCAGAATGAACGCTGGCGGCGTGCTTTACACATGCAAGTCGAGCGAGGCGTCCCGCAAGGGATAGTCGAGCGGCGAACGGGTGAGTAACGCGTGGATAACCTGCCCTGAGGTGGGGGATAACCAAGGGAAACTTTGGCTAATACCGCATGATACCGAGAGGTCAAAGGGGGCTCGCAAGGGCTCTCGCCATAGGAGGGGTCCGCGTCCGATTAGCTAGTTGGTAGGGTAATGGCCTACCAAGGCGACGATCGGTAGCCGGCCTGAGAGGGTGATCGGCCACACTGGAACTGAGACACGGTCCAGACTCCTACGGGAGGCAGCAGTGGGGAATTTTGCGCAATGGGCTAACGCCTGACGCAGCAACGCCGCGTGGAGGATGAAGGTCCTTGGATTGTAAACTCCTGTCAGCAGGGAAAAAGCGACTTGGCCTAATACGCTAGGGAGTTGATTGTACCTGCAGAGGAAGCCCCGGCTAACTCTGTGCCAGCAGCCGCGGTAATACAGAGGGGGCAAGCGTTATTCGGAATTATTGGGCGTAAAGGGCGCGTAGGCGGCTTGGCAAGTGGAAGGTGAAATCCCTCGGCTTAACCGAGGAACTGCCCTCCAAACTGCTTCGCTTGAGACCGGGAGAGGTGAGTGGAATTCCCAGTGTAGCGGTGAAATGCGTAGATATTGGGAGGAACACCAGTGGCGAAGGCGGCTCACTGGACCGGTACTGACGCTGATGCGCGAAAGCGTGGGGAGCAAACGGGATTAGATACCCCGGTAGTCCACGCCGTAAACGATGAGTGCTTGGTGTAGCGGGTATCGACCCCTGCTGTGCCGAAGTCAACACATTAAGCACTCCGCCTGGGGAGTACGGTCGCAAGGCTGAAACTCAAAGGAATTGACGGGGGCCCGCACAAGCGGTGGAGCATGTGGTTTAATTCGAAGCAACGCGAAGAACCTTACCTGGGTTTGAACTTCAGTGGCAAGGCTCAGAGATGAGTCCCTCCCTTCGGGGATCGCTGGAGAGGTGCTGCATGGCTGTCGTCAGCTCGTGTCGTGAGATGTTGGGTTAAGTCCCGCAACGAGCGCAACCCTTGTCCATAGTTACTAACGGGTCATGCCGAGAACTCTATGGAGACTGCCGGTGATAAACCGGAGGAAGGTGGGGATGACGTCAAGTCCTCATGGCCTTTATGTCCAGGGCTACACACGTGCTACAATGGACGGCACAAAGAGTTGCAAAACCGCGAGGTTGAGCTAATCTCAAAAAACCGTTCTCAGTTCGGATTGCAGTCTGCAACTCGACTGCATGAAGCTGGAATCGCTAGTAATCGCGGATCAGCACGCCGCGGTGAATACGTTCCCGGGCCTTGTACACACCGCCCGTCACATCACGAAAGTCGGTTGCACTAGAAGTCGGTGGGCTAACCCGCAAGGGGGGCAGCCGCCTAAAGTGTGATCGGTAATTGGGGTGAAGTCGTAACAAGGTAGCTGTAGGAGAACCTGTGGCTGGATCACCTCCTTTCTAAGGAGCACCTCCGCCTCGGATCAAAACGAGGTCGCGAAGGCATCGCAAGGTGCCGAAGTGAGTTGCACCCTAGGTCGATAGGAATCGCTGTAACGATTGTCTGACCTGTCTATCCTGTTCAGTTTTCAGGGAACCGGCTGCCGGTTCCCCGCTCTCTGACAATCGATTCTGCGGCGATGTGGCCGGCGAGATCCTTACCGATCAACACGCGTTTGCGGGCCTATAGCTCAGTTGGTTAGAGCGCACGCCTGATAAGCGTGAGGTCGGTAGTTCGAATCTACCTAGGCCCACCATTTTTTCGCGAATGTTGAATGCCGAATGCTGAATGTTGAAGCGGCCTGGTCCGGTTGAACGTTTAACACTTATCATTCAGCATTCCTCCGAAGCCGGACCGGACGGGGCTGTAGCTCAATTGGGAGAGCACCTGCTTTGCAAGCAGGGGGTCGTCGGTTCGATCCCGATCAGCTCCACCAGGCCCAGGAGATGGCCTCGAGGCTGAGACGGATGGCTCCATCAATCACGCCGCAGAATGAGACCGCGAGAATCAGCGGTGAGCACGATCGAAAGCGATCGAGCTCAGCGCCGGTCTTCGCGATCGGAAGTTCCTTGACAATTGAATACGGGTTGTAGAAAGAATGCATGAATGAATCCGTAAAGATTCAAACTGCAGATCGCATGAGATCAAGGCACTTTATGGTCAAGTTACTAAGGGTTGACGGTGGATGCCTTGGCACAGAGAGGCGATGAAGGACGTGGCAAGCTGCGAAAAGCTTCGGGGAGCGGCAAGCACGCTTTGATCCGGAGATGTCCGAATGGGGCAACCCCGCTGGAGTCATGTCCAGCGATCACCGGCTGAATACATAGGCCGGATGAGGCGAACCGAGGGAAGTGAACCATCTCAGTACCTCGAGGAAGAGAAAACAATAGTGATTCCGTCAGTAGCGGCGAGCGAACGCGGAAGAGCCCAAACCGGAACGGCTTCGGCTGTACCGGGGTTGTGGGGCCTGGCCACATGGAGTTACAAATCAGCAGTCTAGCCGAAGAGTCTGGAACGGCTCACCATAGAAGGTGATAGTCCTGTAGGCGAAAGATTAGCTGGCTCCGGCCGGGTACCCGAGTACCACGGGACACGTGGAACCCTGTGGGAATCTGGGGGGACCATCCTCCAAGGCTAAATACTACTCTGTGACCGATAGCGCACTAGTACCGTGAGGGAAAGGTGAAAAGAACCCCTGTTAGGGGAGTGAAATAGTACCTGAAACCGTCAATCTACAAGCAGTGGAAGCACTATGCCGGAGCAATCCGGAATGTGCAACCGCGTGCCTTTTGCATAATGAGCCGGCTAGTTACTCTCAGGGGCAAGGTGAAGCATTTTGCATAGCCGTAGCGAAAGCGAGTCTTAATAGGGCGAGTTAGTCGCTGGGAGTAAACGCGAAGCGGGATGATCTAGGCATGGCCAGGATGAAACCTGGGTAACACCAGGTGGAGGTCCGAACCAGTGTTGGTTGAAAACAACTTGGATGAGCTGTGTCTAGGGGTGAAAGGCCAATCAAATTCCGTTATAGCTCGTTCTCTCCGAAATATCTTTAGGGATAGCCTCGTGTCGATCATGTCGGTGGTAGAGCGCTGGATGGCCTAGGGGCCTTACCGGGTTACTGAAGCCAACCAAACTTCGAATGCCGACAATGTAATACACGGGAGTCAGACGGCGGGGGATAAGCTTCGTCGTCGAGAGGGGAACAACCCAGACCGCCAGCTAAGGTCCCCAAATTCACGCTAAGTGGAAAAGGATGTGGAGACGCACAGACAGCCAGGAGGTTGGCTTAGAAGCAGCCATCCTTTAAAGAAAGCGTAATAGCTCACTGGTCAAGTGGCTCTGTGCCGACAATGTAACGGGGCTCAAGCGTGGTACCGAAGCTGCGGATCAGACCGATCCTCGGATTGGTCTGGTGGTAGGAGAGCATTCTCAACCGCGATGAAGGTAGATCGTAAGGACTACTGGAGCGTTGAGAAGAGACTCTGCCGGCACAAGTAGCGATAAAGTGTGTGAGAATCACACTCGCCGTAAGTCTAAGGTTTCCTGAGGAAGGTTCGTCCGCTCAGGGTTAGTCGGTCCCTAAGGCGAGGCCGAAAGGCGTAGTCGATGGGAACCAGGTCAACATTCCTGGACCAGAACGTGATGCGATGGGGTGACGCAGGAGGATAGCTGAGCCGCCGATTGGAAGTGGCGGTTCAAGTTCGTAGCGAGCCTGGATAGGCAAATCCGTCCGGGTATTCGTGAGAAGCGAGCACAAGGCCTCTTTTGGCCAATGTCAGTGATTCCAAGCTGCCAAGAAAAACCTCTAAGCTTCAGTCACGGTATGACCGTACCGCAAACCGACACAGGTAGACGGGAAGAGAATTCCAAGGCGCGTGAGTGATCCCTCGTGAAGGAACTCGGCAAATTAGCACCGTAACTTCGGAAGAAGGTGTGCTTGCTGTCGTTAGTATCCTCGCGATATGAAGCGACGGTAAGTCGCAGTGAAATGCCCCAAGCGACTGTTTACTAAAAACACAGGACTCTGCTAAGTCGAAAACGACGTATAGGGTCTGACTCCTGCCCGGTGCCGGAAGGTTAAGGGGAGTGGTTAGCCGCAAGGCGAAGCTACGAACCGAAGCCCCGGTAAACGGCGGCCGTAACTATAACGGTCCTAAGGTAGCGAAATTCCTTGTCGGGTAAGTTCCGACCTGCACGAATGGAGTAACGATTTGGGGACTGTCTCCACGAGGGGCTCAGCGAATCTGTAGCGCTGGTGAAGATGCCAGCTACCCGCAACTAGACGGAAAGACCCTGTGCACCTTTACTACACCCTGGCAGTGAACTCTGGTGCTGTATGTGTAGGATAGGTGGGAGCCTTTGAAGCCGGGCCGCTAGGTTCGGTGGAGGCGTCAGTGAAATACCACCCTTACAGTACCGGAGTTCTAACCGAGGTCCGTCATCCGGATCCGGAACATTGCCAGGCGGGTAGTTTGACTGGGGCGGTCGCCTCCCAAAGCGTAACGGAGGCTCGCGAAGGTTCTCTCAGGCTGTTTGGAAATCAGCCGTCGAGTGTAAAGGCAGAAGAGAGCTTAACTGTAAGACCTACAAGTCGAGCAGGTGGGAAACCAGGCCTTAGTGATCCGGTGGTTCTGTATGGAAGGGCCATCGCTCAAAGGATAAAAGGTACGCCGGGGATAACAGGCTGATCCTGACCAAGAGTTCACATCGACGTCAGGGTTTGGCACCTCGATGTCGGCTCATCGCATCCTGGGGCTGGAGCAGGTCCCAAGGGTTCGGCTGTTCGCCGATTAAAGCGGTACGTGAGCTGGGTTTAGAACGTCGCGAGACAGTTCGGTCCCTATCTGTTGTGGGCGGAGGAGAATTGAGTGGAGGTTTCCTTAGTACGAGAGGACCGGGAAGCACTGACCTCTAGTGTACGAGTTGTCCCGCCAGGGGCATCGCTCGGTAGCTACGTCGGGAAAGGATAATCGCTGAAAGCATATAAGCGAGAAGCCAACCACAAGATGAGTTCTCCCTGAAGACCCGTGGTAGATGACCACGTTGATAGGCTGGATGTGGAAGAGCAGCGATGCTCGTAGCTGACCAGTACTAATCGGTCGTTTGACTTGACCATAAATGCCTTGATTTGATGTTGTCTGCAGTGTGCATCCCTGCAACCCGTATTCAGTTTTACCTAAACACCGAAATCAAGTTTCCGGTGGTCATAGAGAGAGGGTCACACCCGTTCCCATTCCGAACACGGCAGTTAAGCCTCTCATCGCCAATGATACTGCGCGGGCAACTGTGTGGGAAAGTAGGACGCCGCCGGGATAAAATTTATGAAAGGCCCTTGGGGAAACTCAAGGGCCTTTTCTTTTTTCGAATACGTACATCAATCACCGCACACCGGTCGCGATCAACTGCCGGCCAAAACGGGCGCTTCGCATGTTCAGGTAAAAAAGCGCATTGAGAAGATGGAAAAGCGCAAGGTGAAACACTCCGATCTTCTCGTCGCTGAACCTCTCCGTCGTACCGGGCGCCACAGCGAGGGCAATGCGAAAGAGCGTGTGAAACGGAAAACCCCACGCCGATGCGCGGATGTCGCCGAAGCCGGCGCCCGTCATCAGCGCCGTCAGCTCGTCCGGTCGGTAATGTTTCCGGTGTCCGATCGCGCGGTCGAAATCATTCATCGCCCCGGCCGGCACGGTGACGACGACCCGGCCGCCAGGACGGAGGATCTCGCGCGCGAGGCAAAGAGCGCGCTCCGGTGTGGCCAGATGCTCGAGGACTTCGCTGCAGACGACCGCATCGGCGCCTCTGACGAGAACAGCGCCGGAATCCGCATCGAGATCACCCTGCACGAGCTCGGCCGACGGCAGGCGGCGTCGCGCCAGTGCGAGGGCACGCGGTTCCATGTCGATTCCGACAAGTCTCGCACCCGGAAACGCCAACCCGATACGCGACAGCAGTGCGCCGCTGCCGCACCCGAGGTCGACGACCACGCCGTTCCTCGGCAGATCTCTCAACTCGTGTACGACCAATCGCCAGCGATGCCGCTGCGCCGGGCTGAGCTCATTCGCGAGCGAGAAGTTTCCCCACAGTTCTTCGTTCTCGGCGTCGTTGCTCACGGCCGGCTGTCCCCGCGGCGTGCGCGGATCTGGTCCTCGCTGTTTCGCATCGCGTAAGCCCGGTAGAGCTGGGAGATGCGCTTGTAGACGATGAAGAGCGCATTCTCGCCGCCGATGCGAAAGGGCCGCACGTTGTGTGTCATACCAACGCGCTCGCGATAGGGGATGTGCACCTCGGCGAACCGTTTGCCGAGCTTGTGCGCGGCTTCAAGCTTGATCTCCGCGCTGAAGTTCCAGCCGTTTGTGACAACGCGCAGCTCGGAAAGCGCACTCTTGCGGAAGATCCACATGCCAGAGAGCAGGTCGCGAAAGTACTTCAACGAAACCGCGCTGCCGAGGAGGCTGAGTGAGCGGTTGCCGAACCGATTCAGCGACTCCATGCTCTGACGGTCGGCCAGCGGAAAACGCGAGCAGGAGACGAAGTCGAGTCCCCGTCGATCCATTTCTGCCACGATTTGCGGGGCCAGCTCGACAGGGTATGTTCCGTCCGCATCGCCGGTGATGATGATGTCGCCGGTGGCGGCGATGAATCCGGTCTTGTAGGCCAGCCCGTAGCCGCGGACAAGTTGGACGATCACGGCGGCACCGGCGCCCTCCGCGTTGATCTTCGTTGAGTCCGACGAGCCGCCATCGATCACGATGACCTCGTCGATACCTTCGGGCGCGCGCTCGATGGTAGCCACAACGCCTTCTTCCTCGTTCAGGGCTGGAATGACGAGAGTTGTACGATGGGAACCGAACATCGGCCGGCAGTATAACGGGCGTGCGATACGATCGCGGGCGATGAGCGATGACTATCCGCTCGACCTCCAGCGCGTCGCGTACTCGTACCTCGAGCGTTCGAACCGCAGCGTGCTGGCGATGCTCGATCGTCACGTTTTCCGCGAGAAGCCCGGCGCGACCATTCTCGATGTCGGCTGCGGCTGCGGCGCGAATGCGCGTGTCGTGCGGACGCGCTGGCCGAAGGCGCGTGTCATCGGTATCGAGCCCAACGCGGAAGCGGCGGCCGAGGCACGCGCGGTCTGCGACCGCGTCTTCCACGGGACGCTCGAAGAGTGGATGGCCTCGGGCGAGGACGTTCCCGCCGTCGATGCAATCGTTCTTAGTGATGTCCTCGAGCACGTCGCCGATCCCGTGCAATGGCTGCGCTCGACGGCGTCTCTGCCAGCGCTCGCGCACGCGACCTGGATCATCTCCGTTCCCAACTTCGGCGTCTGGTACAACCGGTTGAGAACGCTTGCCGGCCGCTTCGATTACGCATGGTCCGGCCTCTACGATCGAACGCACCTCCGGTTCTACACGCGAAAATCGATTCGTCGTTTACTCGCGTACTGCGGGTTTGCGGTCATGACCACGCGCGGCACTGCCTCGATCGTCCAATCGGCGGCGCCGTTTCTGCGTAAACGGTTTGCTGGTGAGCTCCAGTCGGGTAATCATCTAGCGCTGAGCGGCTCGCCGGCGTTTCGGCTGTACCAGCGAATCGTCGAGCCCGCGGAAGAATCGTTGTGCAATCTGTGGCCGTCGCTGCTGGCGTTCCAGATTGTCATCGCGGCGCGCCGGGCGCGATAGCATGCGTGTGTATGCATGTGGTTCCTCGCCTGACGAAATTCTTCACGCAGCTCATCAGCGAGACCAGCGGCCTGTCGCTCGATGACACACTCGCCCTGGCCGAACATGCACCGCAACCCGCATCGGACGAGATTCTCGCGCACGAAGTTCGCGAGTTTCGCGCGCTCCTCGGCCGGTTTCGCGTCAACGAGTCGCCGATCGAACCGCTGCTCAGTCATGCCGTGGCTCGCTCGCTGGCGGGTTTCTTTCGCGCGTTTCCAATTCCGTTTCGCGATGAGCACATCCACCTCACTGGATCTCTCGATGCGGAGTTCATCTGGCCGCGTCTGGCGAAACTTCTCGACGGTCCGCGGCGCGCGATATACGAAGCGAAGATTGCCGAGGTCTACGGACCCGGATCGCTCCCGATCGAAAGCGCCGCTGATGTCAATCGTCTGATCCGCCTCGGCGACGACGATCGATTCGATCGCTACCTCAAGATCCTCTACCTGGCAAAGTTGATCCTGACTACGCGCGATGCCCATCGCCAGGCCGCGTACCACATGGCCGGCCGTCTCTATCGTGAGGCGAATGTCGGCTCGATCAGGCTGAAGTTCACCCTCTTTCGCGAGACGACCGACTCCTCGGAACAGATCCCGGGCATCGGCGACCTCACAGCCGAGGATGTGATGTTGGGGTTGTACGAAGGCTTTCGCCAGTTTCAGCGCGAGGTGCCGGCGTTCCATTTCATCCTCTCGCCGAGCTTTCGCAAGGAGCCTGGTTTCTACGATGCGACGCGCTATCCGTCGAAGCGCGCCAGCTTCGACGACCAAGTGCGGCAGATCATCGAGCTGCTCAAACATCATCCCGAACTGCGCGACGTCGTCACCGAGGTCGACACCGTAGGGAACGAGCGTGGCTTCTACCGCAAGGCGCATTTTCAGGAGATGCGCGTCGGCTTCCGGAAACTGCAGGCGTACGGTTTCCGAACGCGCAGCCATCACGGGGAGACCTGGAACACGCTGCGCCAGGGAATCCAGGCCGTCGATAACGCCATGAACATCTGGTACGTCGATGCCATCGAGCACGGTCTCTCCCTCGGCATCAATCCAAATTTCTACTTCCACGGTTTGCTCCAGCGCGTGTTGAGCGCCAACAGGCGCAGCGATGCAGTCGCGCGCAGCTCGCGTGAGTACGACGAGCTGCTCGATATGGATTGGTACGGCCGTGACGAGATCCGCGACAAGCTCCTGAGCGGCGTGCCACTCACGGACGGCGAGGCCACGCTGGCCACAAAAACCAAGTTCCACCACGCCCGTGAAGTCGAGCACTACCAGCACGATGTCCTGAACCGCATGATCGATAAGCGCCTGACGCTGGTCTCGCTCCCTTCCTCGAACAAGAAATTGACCAGCGCTCTCTCCGACTACAAGGACCACCCGTTCTCCTGGTGGGAGAAAAAAGGCCTCCGCCTCGGCGTCGGCACCGACAACGACGTCACGCTGAACACGAACTTCATCCGCGAGATGCTGATCCTGCTGCTGACGGATCCGCTGGAGTTGAAAATCACGAAGCTGCTGATCGTGACAACGGGCGAGTCGCGCCGATCGCATCTCAGTCACCTGTTGTGGCAGATGCAGAAGGCGAGCGAGGTGTAGGACGTCCCTACGCCGCCGCGTTCGTGGCTTGATCCGACGTAATCCGTCCGTCGTGGATCTCCACCACTCGGCTGGCGCGGCGGGAGAGGGCGGGGTCGTGGGTGATGATCACGATCGTGCGGCCTTGCTGCCAAAGGTCGGTGAAGATCGACATGATGTCGCCGCCGGCGGACGAATCGAGGTTTCCGGTGGGCTCGTCGGCGAGGACGATGTCGGGCTCCATGGCCAGGGCGCGAGCGATGGCGACGCGCTGCATCTGGCCGCCGGAGAGCTCGGTCGGCTTGTGATCGAGACGGTCGCCGAGGCCGACGCGGTCGAGGAGTTGGGAAGCGCGCTCGCGGCGCTCGGCCGGTTTCACGGCGCCGAAGAGCATCGGCAGCTCGACGTTTTCGAGAGCGGTGATGTGAGGAAGAAGGTTGAACGCCTGAAAAACGAATCCGACGCGGCGGTTGCGGATCTCGGCCAGCTCGTCGCGCGTCACGCCGGCGACCGCCTGGCCGCCGATCTCGTAGATGCCGGACGTCGGTGTGTCGAGGCAGCCGACCAGATTCATGAGCGTCGACTTACCGGACCCGGACGGGCCGACGATGGCCACCATCTCGCCCTTTTCGATCTCGAGATTGATGCCCTTCAAGGCTTCCACTTTGACCTTGCCGGTGTCGTAAACCTTTCGGATGTCTTCCATCCGGATGATGATGTCGTTGGTGGTCATGCGGTCTCCTATTCGTACCTGAGCGTCGAGGCCGGATCGACGCTGGCGGCGCGCCGGGCGGGGAAGTAGCCGGCGGCGAGGCCGATCAATCCGAGGATCAGCGAGGTGGCGATACCGATCTCCGGCGAGAGCGTTGGGCGGCCGAGGAACGACAGCACCTTGTTGTTCTCGATCGGGATGAAACTCGTCAGCGATACGAGCAATGTGGCGATGATGATGCCGAGTGCGCCGCCGATGAAGGTGTAGACGAGCGCTTCGAGAACGAATGGCGCGATGATCCAGCGCTGCTTCGCGCCGAGAGCCATCTTCACCCCGATCTCGCGCGTCCGCTCCTTGACCACGGCATACATGATGTTGGCTACGCCGACGCCGCCGATCAGCAACGTGAGCGCGCCGACGATGCCGAGGAAGAGTTGGATGCCGATCGTGATGTTGCCGGTCGTTTTTGCGCTCTTGACCATGTCCCAGGTCGCCAGAGCCCGGTCGTCGCTTGGGTCGTAGCGATACTTCGCGCCGAACAGCTCGTTGACTTTCGCCAGCGCGGCCTTCATCTGCTGGGGTTGCTCCGTCTGGATGACCATCACGTTGAGACGATCCCGTCCGAACTGTGCGAGGAACGTCGTGATCGGGATGACGGCATGGTTCCCGTCGGGACCGCCGTACACGCCCATCTGCGTCTTCTTCTGCATGACGCCGATGACCGTGTAGGGCGCGCTGTTCAACAACAGCGTCTTTCCGACCGGTTTCTCGTCGCCGAAGATGTCTTTGGCCATCTCATCGCCGAGAAAGATCACGCGCCGACGCTGGACCTCATCTTCGACGCTCAGGAAGCGGCCGCCGGCCTGCGGATAGTGCTTGCGGTCGTCGCCGAAGACGTAGTTGACGCCAAGGATGCGTCCATTGACGGTCTTGCGGCCGTAGGTGAGCGCCGTGCGGCCGGCCTGGAGCTCGCCATGCACGGCTTTGAGCTCCGGCATCCGCTCGCGGATGAAATCGACGTCGTCGATGCGCAGCCGGATCGGACGGCCGGGCGGCATCCCTTTCCACGGTTTCGTTGTTTCGCTTGGCCACATCACGGCCAGGTTCTCGCCGGTCGAACGCCGGTTCTTGTCGAGCTGGAGCTTGAGTCCTTCACCGAATGCCAGCAGCAGAAGGATGGCCACCGTTCCCCATGCGATCGCGGCGATGGTGAGATAGGCGCGCTTCTTCTGCAGCCGCGATGACGTGGCGAAGAGGTTGAGGATTACGTGGAGGTCTGTATTCATTTGCTGCGGGTTGTCGGTTGTCAGAGTTTCATCGCTACTACGGGGTCGAGTCTGGCGGCGTCTCGCGCTGGGAAGTAGCCGGCGACGAGGCCGACGATGCCCAAAGCCAGTGATGTCAGGACCGCAACGAGTGGCGAGACGACGGGATCGCCGACGTATTCGCCGAGGCCCAGCTTCGGGAAGACAGCGCAGATGGTGAGGGCGATGGCGAAACCGACCGCGCCGCCGAGGAAGGTTACCAGCATCGTCTCGATCAGGAACTGCCCGAGGATGTAGCGCTGCTTCGCGCCGAGGGCCATCTTGATGCCGATCTCCCGTGTGCGCTCCTCGACGACGACATTCATGATGTTCGAAACGCCGATGCCGCCGACGACGAGCGTCAGCACGCCGATGATGCCCAGGAAGGCGTTGAAGGCGAGCATGAAGGTGTCGAAGAACTGGAACTGCTCGGTGGTGTCCCACATCGACAACGCTTCTTTGTCGTTGGCGTCGAAGCGCAGCCGCCGCCCGAGCGCGGCGCTGAGGCGCTTCATGACTCCCTTCGTGTCGCCGGCATTCGCGGCCTGGAACACGAAGTTGTCCACGTATTTATCTCCTCGGAGAGCCCGATAGGTCGTCGAAGGGATGAACATCTTCTCGTTGTCGCGGCCGCTGTAACTCGAGTCCTGGTCTTTCTCCAGGAGCACACCGACGACGAGGAATGGAGACTGATTGACAGTGATCGTTTTTCCAACCGCCGTCGTGACGCCGAAGATGTCTTTGGAAAGCTTGTCGCCGATGAAGACCGTGCGCCGCTGCTCGGCGACGTCGATGGCGTTGATGAAGCGCCCGCCGCTCTGCGGGATCAGGTTGCGCATCGGCCCGAACTCGGGATCGACGCCGGATGTATCGACGGAAAGGGTCTTCGTGCCGTATTCGACCTTCATGTTGCCGGAGTACTCGGTGGAGATGGCCTTCAACCCATCGACGTTGCCGCGGGCGGTGGCCAGGTCCTCGGCCCTGATGCGGATGCGCCTCCCTTTGCCGAGTCCTTCGTAAGGAATCGAGGTCAGGCCCGGCCAGGCGATGACGATGCGGTCGCCGAGGCCGGCGGTCGACTTGATGAGCTGCTTATGCAGCCCCGTGCCGAAGGCGAGCATCAGACTGATGGCCACCGTCCCCCAGACGATCCCGAAGATCGTTAGGAAGGTGCGCAGCTTTTCAGCCTTGAGGTCGCGGGCGAGCTGTTTGAGGACGTCTTTCATGGGGTTGCTGGGTTGCTGGAGTTGCTGGGGTTGCTTGGTTACTGAGGTGATGGCTACCGGGTTGCTGGTTTACAACCCAGCAACCTAGAAACCCAGCAACTCAGCAACTTCCTACGAAATCTCCTTCGGCGGCCTCTCCACGATCTTCTGTCCCTTCGTCAGACCAGAGAGCACTTCCACGTTGAGGCCGTCGGAGATACCGGTTTTGATATCGACTTTCTTTGGGGATTTGGGATCGCTGCCGGGGAGCTCGACGCTGGCTTTCTTACCGCCGTCGGCGAAGGTGACCAGGCGTTCGGGGATGACCAGAACGTCTTTCTTCTCGCGGATGATCACGTCAGCATTGGCTGAATAGCCGGCGCGGAGTGTGATCTTGCTCGGTTCCAGCTCGACCTCGACGTCGAAGAGCGTTGCTCCTTCCTTCTGCTGGGCTTGCGGTGCGATGCGGGAAACGCGTCCGGTAACGACGTCGGTCGGCAGCGCGCCGACTTTGATGCGCGTCGGCATGCCGACGGATAGCTTGCCGACATCGATCTCGTCGACGGTCCCTTTGAAGATCAGGTCGCGCATGTCGGCGATCGTGGCCATCTCCGTGCCGGGCTGGTAGGAGGTGAGTGGAACGATCGGATCGCCGGGGTTGACCGTACGGGTCAGGATGGTGCCCGCGGCCGGCGCGCGGATGACCGACTCGGTGCCTGAGATGGTCAGCCGGCCTTTGCGCGTCAGGTCGCGGTTCTGTTCCGCCTTGGTCAAGGCCACGTGGGCCAGGTCGTACGATTCCTTCTTCGCTTCGACGTCGGATTTCGGCAGGACGCCCGATCGCGAGAGTTGCAGGGAGCGTTGGTAATCGCCTTCCGCTCTCCGGAACGATGCCTCGGCCGATTCGACCTGCCGATCGACTTCAGTGACTTCGAGCGGCGTTGGATCGGGTGCGATCTCGAATAGCGGATCGCCGGCCTGGACCGTATCGCCGACCTGAGCCAGAGCCCGTTTCACGATTCCTGAGATCTTCGATTTGACCGAGAACTTCTGCCGCGGCTGGATCTGCCCGACGGCGACCGCTTTCTCGACGATCGAGCCCTGGATGACTTCGACCTGCTTGAAGTCACCGTCACCCTTCTTGCCGTTGCGCGTCCACGCGTAGAGTCCCGCGCTGGCGCCAGCGAGAACGACCAGAATGAACAGCGTTTTCCATAGCTTCCGCATGCGGTTTTCTCCGAGGTTCTAACCCTTGTACGACGAATTTGACGCAGGGTTAACGTGGAAGTTGGCCGAGCGACGAAGTCCGCTTCTTCTGCGAGTAAGGTTTGACCGGTTACACGCACAGGCATATCTTTACGGACTCTACCCAGTCTAAGAAGTCTTCAGCGATCTTTCCCGAAGACGTGGAACGAGCGCCACAGCCCGTCAGGACTCCGCCTGACGACGACGCTGCTCGCCGAAGGCGATGTCAGCAGAGGAGAGGATTCGTCATGGCCGATTTTTCAGTCGATATTTCTTCCGAGGGTGGGACGACTACGTTTCAGCCGGACCCGCTCAATGTCCCGGCCGGCTCGCTCGTCAGCTGGAACAACAAGACGAGCGTCAACCATACGGTGAGCGCGCCTGCGCAGGGAGGGGCAGGAGCGGTGCCGGCGTTCCAGACGACCGACACCTTCCCAGGCCTCTCGACGACACCGGAGTACTACATCCCGAGCGGTGCTACCGCGGGAACGAACTATCCGTACACACTCGATACCGGCGAGTCCGGCACGATCACAGTGGTCGGGGTGCAGGTCATTCCGGATATCTGATCCGTTGCTTTCAAACCGTTTGTGAACGGGCCGCGAGAGAGCGGTCGAGGAGATTCGATGATCATGTTCGAGAAGCAGAGACGGGTCATTTCCGCTGCCGTCCTTTCGGGGGCGCTGCTGCTCCCGGTCATTCCGGCGCACGCCCAGGGCACGGGACCAGGCACGGGGTCAGGCAAGCCCAAGGGCCCCGGAAACGCGACATCTTCAATCGTCCAGTCTCAGGAACAGGTGGCGTGCCTGGGGCAGAAGGATCTCCTTCTGATCCCGGAGCTTTCGTCCAACGGTACCGGACGGTTGCGCGCGAGGATCACGGTGACGAGCGAGCGAGACCGGATGACGTTCCGCAATCCGATCAGTGGACAGCCCGGTATGACCGAGGCTTGCTGGCCGCAGTGGGTGCGCGCCTTCCGCAGCCCCGATGCGATCCCGCCGTATCCGCCGCTGGGCGACCTGAATGAGCTGCAGGTCGGTCCGACACTGCGCGCCCGCGTCGGCGATTTCATCGAGCTGACGTTCCTCAACAACGTCAACCCCGCGGTCTTCGGCGCATCGAGCGACGGGCCGACGAAGGTCGACGCCGGCGACATCGGCGACTGCGACAACACCTCTGCCCCTTATCCCGGCAACGTCAAAGGGCCGGATGGGAAATTCATCAGTGATACCTTCCCGAACTGCTTTCACGGCTCGACTACGGCAAACCTTCACTTCCACGGAACGCACACGAACCCCAACACGACCGGCGACAATGTCTTTCTGGAGATCCTGTCCTCCAAGCGGCTGGTCGGTACTCCCGACATCGCCCCCCCGGACTTCACCAAGTTCTTCGGCGATTGCGAAGTGAAGCTCGCACCCCCAGGCCCGGTCGAGTGGCCGCGCAAGTGGAGCGACCTTCCCCCCAGTTGGACGGGTTATCAGACGGAACCTCCGCCGCCCGGAAGTCAGAAGGCCCTCCTCACGATGTTCGATAACCTGCCGAGCACTCCGGCGGCGAACAAGCTCTGGCCGAAGAATCAGGCGCAGCTCGATCTCGGCAACTGGCCGCAGTACTACCTTGGCTCGTATCCCTATTGCTTCAAGCTGCCCGACTACGATGCGGCCATGGCTGCTCCTCCGGTGGACCCGATGGCTGCGATGAATCACGGCGGTGCCGTCGAGCGCGATGGCTCCGCGGCGAGCAACATCCTCTCCGAGGCGTTGCCGACGCATCCGCTGCGGATGGGACAGGCGCCGGGAACTCATTGGTACCACGCTCATAAGCACGGATCGACCGCGATCGACGTTTCCAACGGCATGTCGGGCGCGTTCATCATCGAGGGCAAGTACGACGACGAGATCAACGAAAAATACAAAGCGTACGGTCCCTACTTCACGCGCAAAGTCCCGGTGATGGTGATCAACCAGTTCGGCGTCTCGCCGAATCTGAAATCGCCCGGCGGCGCGGACAGGGGCCCCGATTTCTCGGTGAACGGGCGGGTCAATCCGATCGTCACGATGCGTCCCGGCGAAGTACAGATGTGGCGCATCGTCAATAGCTCAAGCCGGGGCGGCGTTCGTTTCGCGCCGTCGACCGTCATCAACGGTGCGCCGGCCACGTTCCAGTGGAGACGCATCGCCCAGGACGGCGTGCAGTTCAATGACTTCAACTACCAGTTGGCGGGACATCAGAGCTCGTCATTCCTGCTGGCTGCCGGCAACCGCGCCGACCTGCTGGTCAAGGCGCCGTCCTGCCCGTCGCCGCTGACGACGTGTACCGCGAGCCTGCAGGTCCAGAACGAGGTCGATCCGGAAAATCCGTCAGTCGTCGTCAACCTGCTCACCGTGAAGGTTGCAGGGACTCCCTACAACCCGCCGATGCCGTTCATGGATCACGCGCCGTCGTTCCCGCCGTTCCTGGGCGACATCGAGGATTCCGAGGTCAAGGGTTGGCAGACCATCGATTTCGCCACGGTAGCGCAGGTCAATCCTCCCGCACAGCCGGCCATTCACACGATCAACGGCAAAAAGTTCGACGGCGAAGTCGGCGTCAGTGTCCTGCTCAACAAGGTTGAGGAGTGGAAGATCACCAATGCCACGCTCCTTATCGCGCACCCGTTCCACATCCACATCAACCCGTTCCAGGTGGTCGAGGTGTTTGATCCGAACGTGACGCTCCCTGGCGTTACCGGCAACGGCACCATCGCGATGAATTTCGGATCCAAGACCGTCACCGGCACAGGCACGGCATTCACCAAGCAGCTTGCCGTTCGATACCTGATCACCACGGCAACCGGGGGGACAGGAACGATCAAGTCAATCGAAAGCGACACGTCCTTGACGCTCACGGAGAACGCCCTTCAGAATGGAAGTGGCGCCTACACGTACGTGGCGCCGAAGTACGTCACCACTCAGGCCGGGATTCTCCCCGGGCAGTGCTTCCTCGATCCAAATGGAGATCCTGAGAGTTGGAAGCCGTGCAATCCCTCGGTCGTACCGTCATCGAAGAACCAGATCTGGTGGGACGTCTTCCCGATTCCATCCGGCCTCGCCGCGAACAAGTCGGACGGCAAGGGCGGCACGATTCCGATCATCATCCCCGGCTATTTCAAGATGCGCAGCCGCTTCGTCGACTATCCCGGTTACTACGTCATCCACTGCCACATCCTCGCGCATGAGGATCGCGGCATGATGACGGTCGTGGAGGTCACCCCGCTGCTGCCTCCGTTCTCACATCACTAGGAGCCTGCCAGGTAGAAACGTTCTTGCGCAACTGCTGGCGGAGCCTTGGGGCAACCAACGCTGCCGTGCCGGCTCGACGACGCCCCGGTGAGGAAGACTCGCCGGGGCGTTCGGGCGATTTGATACCCTTCGCCCGTGAACCTCTTCCAGGTCGACGACTCCGGACTTCTCTTCATCTCCCCGGCGATTACCGATTGGGAGAGCGTCGCTTCCCACGGCATCGACGTCGTGATCGATCTCGAAGGCGGCCTGGACGAGTACATCCCCACGGCTCCCGATTCCTGTCTTTACGTCTACTTCCCGATTTACGACGAGGAGTTGCCGGATCCTGCCCGTCTTGAGGCGGTGACACTCCTCGGCGCGCACCTGGTCCGCAGCGGTCACCGTGTTCTCTCGCACTGCGGGATGGGATTCAATCGCTCCGCGCTGATCGCCAGTCTCATACTTCACAAGCTGGGGATGGATGGCCCGGCCATCGTCGAGCGGTTGCGCGCGCGCCGGCCCGGAGCGCTCTTCAACGAGGTCTTCGCAAACCACGTCAACTCGCTTTCCTCCGGCGGCGGGACGTGAGGAACGTTCCAGTCCCGGAGACGTCCAATGCTCATGTCCAAGGTGGCCTCTTTGCGTAAACTCATTCTTCTCATTCTTGTGATCGTCGCGCCAGCAGCGTTTCCCCAGTCCGGACGAGGCGTTCGGTCGGGTCCCGGCACCAATAATCCGTACGAGAGCCTGGTGCCCTGGCACTTCCTCGCCAAGGGTGGCACGCTCGTCAACGAACCGCTGGTTCTCTACTGGTTTCCGGCTGCCGTGCAGGAATCGGAGAATTCTCCGTTGCTCAACTCGCGCGAGCTCATCCAGGCCACCGACCGCTGCCTCACGTTCGAGATCGTTCTTCCCGAGGACGCGGTGACGATCGAAAAGTTCGGCGAGACGGGGAAGCTGCCGGCAGCGCTTCTGGCCGACGCGAAGGGCACGGTCTTCCGCCGCGTCGAGGGTTCCGCCGGCCGCCTTGCCTTGCCATCGGTCGAGAAGATGGTGCGGGACGAGCTGAATGCGCGCGGCGACACGATGTACGTCAGGGTCACCGAGGCGAAGAAGCGCGTCGCCGCCGGAGACAAGGACGGCGCGATCGATCTGTACCGGAAGCTATGGGACGAGCGCTGTCTCTTCCCCCTGGTCGGCGCCGAGGCGCAGCATGCGCTGAAGGCCCTCGGCGTGATCGTGGTAGAGCCGCCGCCGCAGTTTCCGATCGATCCGAATCTCCCCATTCCCGCGACGACGACGGCCAAGCCGACGAAGCCCAAGCCTCCAGGCGGTCGTTGACTACAGAGCAGGTTCAATGCGGCACGGACACTCCTGTCCGTGCCTCCAGAAACTCGCGGAACGGCTTCTCCCACACCGCCGCCCACGTGTGTGTCGAGTGGCCGTGCGTGTTCTCGCTCACCGGCAGCAGCAGATAGCGGCCGTGCTTCACACGTTTGATGGCCGGCTCCATGATGCCCAGCTCCGGTGGGTTGATGAAATCGTCCGCGGAGTTGATGGCCAGCAGCGGCGCGGTGATGCGCTCGAGCTGCGGTGATGGGTCGTAGTTGCGCGACGACTCGATGGCATAGAGAAGATCGTCGGCGTCGGTCGCGGCCACCCGCGTCTTCATCTGATCGGTAATCCAGCGGTCGGCGTCGTCGCGCGTCGGCGCCGACTTCTGCCATTGCAGCGGCGCGCTGCCAACGATCAAAAGGATCTGTACCGCGGCGGCGACGTCATTGCGCTGCAGGTCGTCGATCATCATCTTCCGCCAGATGCGGTTGCGACCCGCGATCTGCGCCGGAGCGCTGGCCAGAGGAACGAGCGCGTCCGCGGCGTCGGGCCAGCGCTCGCCCCACATCCACGTCTGCATCCCACCCATCGACGTCCCCATGACCAGGTGCAGGTGGTCGACGCCCAGTCCGTCCATGAGGAGGCGGTGCTGGAGCTCGACCATGTCGTCGTAGTCATAGTGCGGAAACTTCGTCCGCAACCCGTCGCTCGGCTTGCTCGACTTTCCATGCCCGATGTTGTCGGGGATGACGATGAAGAACCGGCTGGCGTCGAGCGCGCCGCCCGGCGTGAAGAGCACCCCGGCGAAGCGGTCGTTGAGAAACTGCTGCAACGACCCGCCGGTCCCGTGCAGGACCAGGACGGCATTCGTCCCGTGCGCGGTCTTTCGAAGCGTCCCGATCGTTGCGTAGTGGATGCGCGCCTCGGGCAACACCTCCCCGCTGCGAAAGTGAAAGTCCTTGACGACGAAGTCGGCCTCGACGGCCTTCGGCACCTGGGCGTGAGCGGCGACGGCGACGAGCAGGAGGGCGAGGGCGGCTATCTGGCGCATGGCGGAGAGTGTAGCGCCGGGACGGGCGCTGCCGTCGATTCGTTACCAGAAGTCGATGATGTGCATCGAAGGATCGTGGATGCTTATCGAAGAAACCTTGATGCGTATCAAAGGATCGTGGATGTGTATCCAAGGATCGTGGATGCGCATCGAAGGATCGTGGATATGCATCCAAGAATGCTGGATGCGCATCGAAGGATCGTGGATGTGCATCCAAGAATCCTGGATGCGTATCCAAGAATCCTGGATGTGCATCCAACAATCCTGGATGCGCATCCAAGAATCCTGAATGCGCATCCAGAAATCCTGGATGCACATCGAGAAAACGTGGCTAAAACCACCAAAACTGTCGACTTCAAGCAATGCTCGGCTTGCAGAAGTGGTGAAAACGACGGTTTGTCTGGCAGTCACGGCCGACGTCATCTTCCGAAGCTGTGCGTTGCGCCTGGGCCGGCCATGCATTCATGATGGCTAGACTCGCCGAGTTCTACGATGAACGAGAAGCCACCGGACATCCCGCGCCTGGCGATTGCCTACCGCCACCTCGTGCTCTGGTTCGGTGCGCAGCTTTTCGTGACCTTGGCGTCTGTCCTGCTTCAGTTCGCCGCACATGGCAGGTCTGTGGGCTCGGCGGCGAATCCTTTGATGGTGCCGCTGACGCCGGCGACGATCTCATCATCCGCGACGGTCGCCGCGCTCGCCATCGGTCATTTCGTCATTTTCGTTGCGCTGGCTTTGTACTCGTACCGCACCGCGGACGCGCTCGGCTCGCCTGTTGCACTTCTCTGGGTCATCGCGATGGTGGTGCCGGTGGTCAGCCTCTTCGCCCTTCTCCTCCTCAGTTCCCGAGCGGCGGCCATCTGTCAGGCGAATGGCATCCCCGTAGGGCTCTTCGGTCCGAAGCTGCCGTCTTGACAAGCCGGCTCGAACGTTCACGTACGACGCGAAGATTTCTCCCGGCCCGTTGCGTTGCCGTAGGAGCCGGTATGGAGAACGGTTGCGCGCGGAGGCGCGCACGCACAATTCAGCCCCGCACTCGGCGCAGCGCGAGCGCGGGGTATCAAGTAGATATGGAAGTGCGGCCGCGGAGGCGGCCGCCACAGGATTTGGCGTATCGGGCGCTTCTGGTGCGAATTGGGCGGTTTTGTCCCGGCCGCCTCCGCGGCCGGCGAAAGGGGTGGCCCCCTCTTACCCCGCGCTCGCGCTTCGCCGAGCGCGGGGCTGGATTGTGGAACGCGCCTTCGCGCGCATCGGAGCGACCGTTTCGAAACCCAAGCCATCGCTGCGATCGGATGTCCGGACGTCGTGGCCCCTCAACTCATTCGGGAGCGCGATGGGCAGCGACTCGTCAATGAGTATCCGCGACGCCGGCCGCCACTCTCGCAAGTTCCAGCGCCGCAACCGCCTGCTCGCGGGTTACTGACGGGAACTGTTCGAGAAACTCGTTCAGCGAGTCGCCTGCCTCGAGGTAGTCGAAGAGGTTGTAGAGGGGAACACGCGTACCGACGAACACCAGCTCGCCGCCCATGATCTCCGGATCGCTGTGAACGATCTGTTCTTTCACTATCACGTGCGTATTCTACGTCCCGGAGTCATCTCAGTGCGGAACGGAAGGGTCACCGATGTCTGAGACGTCGTGCCACACGGTCGCGCACGTCTTCCCACGGCTCGCCCGCGGATTCACCGTCCAGGATGTGACGGCCTCGCCTCTCGATTTCCTTCGCCCATGCAGTCCGAACCGCGGCCGGGTCCTCTTCGGAGTCGTCGAGGCTGGCCAGCAGTTCCGCGGCAACATCGGCACGTTCATCGACGGGCCACGTCAGTGCTTCCCGGAGTAACGCTTGCGCTCGGCCAGTCATGGGTTCATTGTAGCTCGGGGACTGAAGGCAAGAAGCTGCATGCGCCTGGGCGAACCGAGAGCGCGATGAAGACATGATGAAAACCCAGTATCTGGAAGTGACGTATCGGAGAGGACGAGCGATAGCCGCCTATTACTACCTGCCGCGCCGTCCTGGTCAACACAGCGTGCGAACGCGGCGCGTTGAGGCCGGCCTACTGGTCGATTACGCCCGAGGCGGACGACCGATCGGCGTTGAGATCACCACTCCCGGCGCCCTTTCGGTCGCCGCCCTCAACCGTGTGTTGCGCGAGCTGGGCTCTTCGGCGGTCAGGCGCGAGGATCTTGCGCCTCTCATCGTCACCTGAGTGAGAAGATTGATGGAATACTCGCTGTTGGACACGGTGGTTCTCAATCGCGATCTTCGTGAGCATGGGCTCAAACTCCGTGATCTGGGTACGATCGTCGAAATCTACGAACCTGACAGCATTGAGGTTGAATTCATCACGGCTTTGGGTCGCACCTACGCCCTGCTCACGCTCAGCGTTGGCGATGTCCGACGCGTTGCCGACTCCGACCTTGTAAACGTACGTCGATTCGCACTCTCCCCGTAACCAGAACTTAAAACAGGAGCGAGTGGATGGACAAAGGCCGTGGCCTGCGGATGGGTGGACAATTGAGAGTGTCAGCAGAGATAAAATACCAACGTGCGCAAGGCAATCTATTTTGTAGGAGCAGGGTTGAGCAAGTCCCTTCAACGAGAGCAGGGTATGCCTGTGCCGTTGCTGACGGATTTTGTAAAGGTCGCTGCCCATTACGCGGCAGCTGACGACGTCTCGCTCTTGACCTTGACTGGATTGGTTCGCTTGGGACGTTTCCGTTGGAAGTCATCGGAGGCCCTTGAGCTTGCACGCGCTTTTGACCCGCAGAACAGAGATGAGAGGTTGGTTAGGGCTTTCGTTGATGCTCTGAGAAGGTTACCAGCTGAATCGATCGAGGATTTGCTCGCGCGTGAGGATGTCGGAGCAGAATTTTACGAATCAGCCTTGTTTGATGCACCCATCAGGTTCCGCTATGCGATCAGCCGCATCTTCTCACTACTCGGATGGAACGTTAGACTCGATCTACTTCACACCTTCCTGTCAGACATCATGAGGAATGAGGCTCAGCACACGGTTGTCTCGTTCAACTACGACCTCTTTCTTGATCGAGCGATAAGCGAAAGCGTGAAAGATTGGCACTGGCACTGCGGATATGGATTTGACGTGCCGTATGCCGTGACAGCCGATCCAACCGACCATGGCGTAGACGCACAAAGTGTGGCTGCGCACGTCTGCCAGTCATCAGTCCGTCTGCTCAAGCCACACGGGTCGCTTAACTGGTTATTGCCAGTCCATCAACCTTCAGCCGCGATGCCTTTCTGTGACGGCCCTACGACTGTGCGAGTCGACTCTGTCGGGCGCCCAGAATATGTGAACACGTTGGAGTTGTGGCCACGCGTTGCATATCCGAACGGAAACTGGCCAGGGCAGCAGGTAGGGCTAGGGATTGTCGCGCCGCTTCGTCGAAAGGAGACCGCACTGAAGATCCTGAAAGACACTCGCGCAGAAGAATTTACGGCGGTATTGGAGGCCGATGAAGCATTTGTGCTCGGCTGGAGTATTCCAGAAACAGACGACGACCAGAGGTCGTTGATTCGATACGCGGCCTCAATGCGAGCTAAGCCGCTCGATCGTGTCGTCGTCGTGAACCTCAATCAGCCGCCGGATTACTTTGAGCGCATCGCTGAAACATTCATAGTGAACTTGTCATCCGTTCAAATCTGGAATGATGGCTTCGCCGACTATATGCGAGCACATACAGGCGAGGAAAAGATGCCGTGAAGGCCTTCGTTCGCGATTTTGCACTTCAAAATATGCACATCCTCATCGTCTGCCCCGACTCCTACGACCGCTGGGCCTTCGCCCGTGTCGACGGCCATCGCTTCCATTTCGTCGATGCCGGTATGAGCCACTGGGAGGCCTCGCCAGCCTTTGATCCGATCACGTATCTCGAGAACTGCCGCGAGGGGATCAAGAGCGAGCAGGTTGACGCCGTCGTCTCCACGCACGACCTCGGCGATCTGATTGCGGCGGTGCTGGCGAAGGAGGCAGGCTTGCCGGGGCCGTCGCCGGAGGCGGTGTTTCTTTGTCTGCACAAGCTGTATGGGCGGCGTGCCGAGGTCGATCCGATTCGGTGTCAGCCACTATTGCTGGATCAGCCGCTGCCGGAGTTGACGTATCCGGCGTATTTGAAGCCTCCGTGGTTGAAGCTCGGGTTGCTCGGGTTCAAGGTGAACTCGGACGATGAAACGCTCGCGGCGATGGAGCTCGCGCGGCGGGAGCTGCCGGCGTGGACGCGGCTGTACTACCCGTTGTTCGCGCGCGCAATCGATGTCGCGAGGTATCCGCTGGCGACGACGGACATGATGCTGGTCGAGGAGTTCGTCGACGGGCGGCAGGTGACGGTGGAGGGGTGGTCACTGGATGGAGACATCCGGATCTGGGCGATGACTGATACGAACACGTTCGCCGGCACGCGGGTCATCGACAACTTCTCGACGCCCTCTCGCGTCGATAAGGAGACGGCGGAGACGCTGCGGGGGAAGACGATCGAAACGATTCGGGCGTTTGGGTTCGACGGCGGGTTTTTCAACATCGAGTTCTGGCTGACCGACGGCGGCGTGCGGCTGACCGAGGTCAATGGCCGTTCGGCGGCCTGTTTCGGGGGGATCTACGATCTGGCCCTCGGCGTGGACATCTTCGCCGCGGTGGCGGACGTCGCCACCGGTCGTGCGCCTCGGGCGCTGCCGCGTGCCGGCGGTCAAGTGGCGGGACAGTTCAACGTCATCACGTTTGATGATGATCGTGCCGGCAATCTGCTCGACTACGAGGCGGCGGAGATGATGCCGGGGTTCTCGGCATTTCGGCGCGCCGAGGAGCGCGTCAGGCCGCTTTCGGAATTCGGAGTGGTCCTCGGGCAGATCGAGATCGTGGGCGATTCATATGACGAGATCCACGAGCGTGCAGGGGCGATGCGTCGGAAGTTGCTCAAAACGAAGTAACATACGCGCATCAGTCCATCAACAAACATGACCCCGGAAATGCGGCGCATCGTCGCCGAGGCAGAGGCAGCGGCGCGCGGCGGATGGAGCGACGAAGCGGTGGCTTCCCTGGCGGAATCGACGCGCAGCCTGCGCTGCAATGTCGATGAGTTGGCCCGGCTGCTGGCGCTTCCGGAAGCCGATCATGGATTCCGCGAAGAGGTTTTCATGACCGATCCGTCGTTCCACGCCAGCGTCTTTGCGCTCGCGGAAGGAGAGACGATTCCGCTGCATGACCACCCGAGGATGGATGTCATCTCGAAAGTACTGCGCGGGCGGGCCCGCCTTCGCGCGTATGAGTGGGTGGATGCGGCGGCATTGCGTGCCCGCGCCTGTGGCGAGCTGATTCTCGGGGAGGATGACGGCGCACTCGTGTTGCGCAAGTCTCCCGGGACTATTCACACGATCACGGCGCTCGAGGGGACCGCGTTTCTCGATCTGTTCGCGCCGTATTACGACGATGTGGTGCGGCCTTGTCACTATTACAAAGAGGTTGCCTGCGATACGGCAACGGTTGTCCGGATGCGCGTCGTTACCTGGGAAGAGGCGCGGCAATGACAACCGCCATCCTTCTCGTCGAAGCGCGAGGGCAGTCGATGCATTGCCGCGAGGACTCGTGTGTGAATCTCGTGCAGGCGGCGTGGCTGGCGCGGGAGTTCGTGCGGCGCGGTGTCGACACGCGGATCCGGCTCATCATGGACGCGGGGCAGTCGATCGAAGAGTATTCGGTGCTTTGCCATCGCAAGGATCACGACGCGCTTCGTGCGCGCATTGCCATAGGTATCGGTGAAGCAAGTGCGTCGCGCTACGCGCTCATGCGCGAGTTGCGTGAGACCTCGATCCCCATCCTCTTCGACGCGGACGATGGCTGTGGCGTCATCATCGAAGACCGTCTGCCGTTCTCGCCCCTTCTGGCGCGCGTGCTCGGGACGAACGATGATGCCCTGCGCGCGTTCGATCATCCCCTCTTTGCAAACGAGCGCCTCGACGATTACCGGCATCTGGTCGCGGAGAACAGGGGCCGTCCGTACCTCGATCTCGATCTGGCCGTGGCCCGCTTCGCCTTGCGCACGCTCCTCAGCGGCGACTTCGAGGCAATCGACCTCGCTGTCGTCTCGCGCCCGCCGGATGCATCGCATCTCTGGTTTGCCGAGGAGCTGAAAATGATCGAGGAGGACCTCGCGGCCAAGGAGCACGGCGCGAGCGACGAATTCACCGACCGGCTCATCGGTCTCTTCCTGTCGGTGACGGCGAAGGGGGAGGAGCGGCCGTACTTCAACTCTCCGACGGGCGTGCGGGTGGAGCATGGGAAGGTGCGCGTCATCGCACGTGACCGCTTTGACCTGTTCGGGCTCAGGGCATCGGAGCGGATGACGTTCGATCGTTTCCGTGCGCTGCTGGCGGCACAGCTTGGCGGGGCACCGGAGCGGCTCGCGGCGTTGAAGTATCCGTTTACGGCGAAAGTGATCGCGGCCGGTATCGGCGCCGAGGCGCGCGAGATCGCCGGGCATGATGACGTGAAGGTGCTGTTCATCGATGGCGTCGGCGGTTGGAATCCGGCCACGAGCGGTCTGATCGAGGCTCGGCTGCGCGCGGAGCTGCCGCCCGGGATCGACTTCCATCGCATCGTCGGCGCCAACGCGATGTACGCCACGCTCCCCGACGTGCCGGGCGGCATCGTCTTCGTGATGGACGCGCTGCGGTCGATGACCGAGGCGCTCTTCGATCCGAGCGTCGACTTGGCGGCGGTCGTCGGCACTGCCTCGGTGCCGGCGACGTTTTGATTCCTCCCACTTGCGCGAAAGAAAGGCCGCCGGGTACGGCGGGCTCTCGTACTTTCAGAGAAAGACTACTTGTTCATATCTTGCCCGGCTTCGAGCTTCTTGATCGCTGCCTCGATGTTTTTCTTGTTTCCCTCATCAGGTGCCTGCGGGAGAGCCAGCTTGGCGTACTTCAGCGCGTCCGGATAGCGGCCGACGGCGGAGTAGCCGCGGGCCAGACCGAAGTTGACCGGCCAGACTCCCGGATTGCGCTTCGCGTTCAGCTCGAACACTTTCAGCGCTTCCTCTTTCTTGCCCGCGGCCATGAGCTGGCGTCCATAGCCGTGAAGGTCGAAGACGGTGGCGCTCGGATGGTTCATCCCCTCTTCGCGCGTCTTTGCTGCCTCGGCGGTCTTGCCGTTCGCTTCCTGCGCATCGGCGAGCGTCATCAGGTTTGTGAAGTTTTTCCGGCCGATGCCGCCGGCACCGCTGACGGACGCCTCAGCCCATGGCAGCGCGTCGGCTGGGCGTTTGTTGTCGAGAGCATAGCGAGCGGCCTGCTCCCAGGCGACGTCGGAGAAGCCGGGCGAGGTGCGCAATTCGTTGCGGATGTTGGCGATATAGAGATCGACCGCGTTCGGAACGGTGATGTTGATCGGCACCGCCAGCTCTTCCCACTTCATGGCCACGGTGGCGTGGTCGTTCTTCCGCTCGGTGAAGTCGAAGGTCAGGACTTCGCGATACTCGGCTTTCTCCGGTTTGGCCTTCACCCGGAGCACGTCTTCGGCCGGATCGTAGAAGAAGCTGCCCCAGGACGTGTGGTTCTTCGAGAAGATCCAGGTCCATTCGTCCTGTTGGGGGATGGCGAAGAGCGCATAGGAGCCGGCCGGCAGCGCGGAACCGTTGACCTGAATGTCGTGAGAGGTCGTGAAGACGGTGTTCTCATTGGCACCGACGCGCCAAGGGCATTCCTTGCAGGTACCGAAGCCGAGGTTGGCCATGCCCCACGGGACCAGCGTGCCCCAGATCTTGCCGCGGCGGTCCTGCCCTTGCGGACTGTGAACGTGCGGGCTGCTGTAGTCGATCGAGATTTTGACGAGGCCGATCTGCGGCGTGACGCCGGCTCGTTCGTTACCGCCTGAGGGAGAGGTGGTGATTGATTGGGCTGCCGCGCCCATGGCTGTAATCGCCACGGCCACGGCTGCGAGGAAGTGTTTCATTGTCCGCTCCTTTCGAATGCGTCAATGTACGCACCCCCTCGCCTTCCGTTCGTCAGCGATTGGTGAACATCACCAGATCTTTTCCCACCACTTCTTTTCGGGCGAGGTTACGGCGGCCACGTTGAGGTGCATCTTCCTGCGCATGTCGTCGATGTTCCAACCGGTCAGCTCGGCCACGTTCCGTGCTTCGTGCTCCTGACGTGTGCGGAGCTCCCGCCGATAGACCGCCGCGGCATCGCACCGGCCGGCGTTCGCGGGATGGTGGAGAACGTAGCGCGCCTGGAATTGACGCTGGTCGCTTGTCTGCTGAAAGACGAGATCCTCGGGAAAGTGCGCGCCGTCGTAACGGACGTGAAGGCGTGTGAGGAAGACGCCGCCTCCGGCGTCGAGCCAGAAGACGCCGAGCTTTTTCAGCTCGTCGTGCGAGAGCGGCTCCGAGGCGCAGGGATCGCACCAGTTCATGTCCCACGCGTATTCGAGGAAGACGGCGCTCATCTCCTCCCGTTTGACCTGCTGCGAGAAGAGGGCCTTGTAGAACGGCGCGAAATCGTTGCGCACGAAGAGCGGCACATCGACGTCGCTCGGAAGCTTCACGGTCCGGTAGTTCGTCGTCTCCACGCGGCCGCTGGTGGTGATGACGTAGACGAAAAGCTCCTGCGCGCCGTTCGCGTTCACAGTACCGAGCCGGATCGGCAGCATAAACTTGGGCGACTCGTACGCCACCTGCAGCGGACGCAGGTAGTTGAATCCGAGCCGGGCCTGCTCGCCGAGGTTCACCTTCGCCACGAAGAAATGCATGTTCTGGCGGATGTAGCTCCCCAGCACGTTCGCGGCCCCCTTCGGCAACGTGTAGCCGTTTTCGGTGAGCCACGTGGCCAGACCGGTGCTCTGCGTGGCGGAAAGGATGAGGATGTCGTACTCGCCGACGGTGTACTTCGCTTCGATCCTTACGCCGAGAGCGTCATCGCGTCCGCGCGACTTCCCAACTGTGATCGACTCCTGCACCCATGCATTACTCATCGCCATCGGCACGGGCTGCGGCGCGCACGGATCGGGATCGAAGTACTCGACGAGTCGCGGCGAGGAGTAAGCGTCGAGGTGATCGATGAGCGCTTTCTCCGCGACATGGATCTTTCCACGCTCGATCTTCGTCGGTACGGGGATGACGACGGCGAAGTCGCGCACGCTGCCCTGAAAGTCGTTGGCCATCGTCATGACCGTGCGGTCCTGATCGCGGACGATGACGACCTGCGAGGCGCGGTTGAAAAGCTTGGCGTCGCCCTTGGCGACGTAAAAGCCACAGAACGCATGCGCCTGCGCCGCGGCGAAAAACGTGAGGATGAGAATCAAGGTGCGTTTTGACATGACTGCCTCCTTTTATGCGGTTGCGAGGTTTCGCGGTTTCGAGGTCACGCGGTTGGGTGGGGCCGCGAGACCGCGTAACCGCGCGACCTCGCAACCCCACTGATAACGCCCTGCCGGAAGGAGCACGTCGATGAGCGGCACCACCAGCGCCGCCGCGGCGAGCGACCAGAGGATTCCGTTCGTCCGGAAGAGCCGGTAGTTGATGTACCACCCGCCGAACGCTACGAGCGTGGCGAACAGAATCCGGCCGGCGCGTGAGTCGGGCGTGGTCTTGGGGTCAGAGATCATGAAGAAGGTGAAGAGCAGCAGCGCGCCGTTCTCGAGCCGGTGAATCGGAATCGTCAGCGGCTCACCGACCCAGAGCGAGCGTCCGATGACGAGCGCGCTCCAGGCGACGATGAAGGCGTAGGTCACGTCGCTCCGCGCGGCGCGATTGACGACCAGGCCGCCGATGCAGGCGATGAGGAAGCCGAAGAATGCGACGTTCCCCCATTGCCCCGGCGAGACCCATACATGCTTCGACACCAGCATCAACGCCACGATGGCGATGTTGGTCGGATTGAAGAGGTGCTTTCCGTGAAAGCGAATGATGAACTTGCTGGCGACGGCGATGACAGCCCCCGTGAGCAGCAGAATCAGCGATTCGCTGCGCAGCAGAAGAGAAAGCGAGAGTCCTGAGATGGCCGCGCTGCGCGGATCGAATGCGACGCCTTTCATCTGCGCGAAGAGCGCCTGCGTCCCGATCGCGGTCCCGGCCAGCAACGCGGCACGGAAGAGTGTTATGTCGAAGTTCAGCGCGAAGATGCCGTACAGGAGCAACAGCGTGAGCGCGCCGATCTGGTAGAGCCGCGGGTCGAAGCGTTTCATGCCCCGTTGGATGCGCGGGGTGTTGGAAAGGAAACCGGTTCACGCGGAGACACGGAGACGCTTCAACAAGAACCTCCGTGAAAGCTCCACTTTTCAGCGTCTCCGCGTGAATACGGCTTTTACAACAAGGCTTGGGTTCGCCAACGGCATGGAACCCGCAAATAATGCTTATCGGGTTCGACAAACAGCCTCATGTCCATCAAACTGTCACTTCCCAGGTAGACAGAGAGAGGTCCGGTGCTCCACATCTTCGACACCACCCGCTACGGCGTTTCGCCGTTTGCGGTGCCAACGCTCGTGACGGCGGTCCTGATGCTCGTCTTCGGGGCGGGTGTTCTGGCGCGCCGTGCCTCGCGAGTGGCGGGCGCATTCTTCGCCCTGGCGGCGTCGGCGTCGGTGTGGCTGGTCGCCTTTACCTTCATGTATTGCGCGAAAGACGCCGCGACGGCGCTTTTCTGGGCGCGCGCGGGCTACCTCGGCGTGCCGTTTCTGGCTCCGTCGATTTATCACTTCACCGCGGAGATGCTTCGCATCGCCAAGGATCGGCGCGGTGCGATCATCGTGGGGTGGGTGACCGCCGCCGTTTTCTCGGCGCTGGCCGTGACCGGCCTGCTCGTCGAGCGGGTGCAGCACTTCTGGTGGGGCTTCTATCCGCGTTACAGCTCTCTGGTCGCCCCCCCGTTCCTCCTTTTCTTCTTCGGCTATCTCGTCGTCGCACTCGCCGAGTTTCTTCGGGCCTATCCGAAGTCGCGAGGAGTCGAGAAGAAGCGGATCCGGTTGCTGCTCATCGCCTTCGCCGTCGCCTACCTCGGATCTGTCGATTACCTGCCGAAGTTCGGAATCGCCGTCTATCCGTTCGGCTATGCCGCGCTCCTCGGCTTTGTGGTGATCGTCGCCATCGCCTTCCGCAAGTACGACCTGGTGCCGATCACGCCATCGCTCGCCGCGCGCGAGATCCTCGGCACGATGGCGGACGTCCTCTTCGTCTGCGATCGCGATGGGCGCATCGAGTTCGCCAATGCTGCTGCCGAGCGGGTGCTCGGCTACCCCGCGGACAGCCTCGTCGGGCGACAGTTCGAAGAGCTGTTCGCCGCGGGCGGGGACGATCCGTTCTCCGAGTCATTCCGCCGCCGCAGCATCCGGAACCTCGAGCGCCGCTTCGCCGGAAGCGACGGGCACCCGGTCGATCTGATGATGTCGCTCGCTCCGGTCGTCCATCACGGCGAGACGGCCGGAGTGGTCATTCTGGGCCGCGACATGCGCGAACAAAAGGACGCGGAGCGGGAGGTGCGGAGGGCGGTGACGCTTCTGGAGTCGACGCTCGACTCCACCGCGGACGGAATCCTGGTCATCGGCGACGGCGGCCGCATCCTTACCTACAACCAGCGCTTCGTCGAGATGTGGCGCATCCCGCCGCAATTGCTCGAGACCAGCGACGATGACCGCGGTCTCATCGAATACGTTCTCGATCAGCTCATCGATCCGGAACACTTCCTCCGCACGATCGACACTCTCTATGCGCAACCCGAGGCCGAGAGCTTTGAGATGCTCGAGTTCAAAGACGGCCGTCGTTTCGAGCGCTACTCGACGGGTAGGGCGGTTGAAGGCATCGCCAACGTCAGAGTCTGGAGCTTCCGTGACGTTTCGTCGCGCTTTGCCGCCGAGGCCGCGCTGCGCGATTCCGAGTTGCGGTACCGCCTGTTGTTCGAGCAGAACGCGGCCGGTGTCTGCGTAAGCGAGGTCTCCGGCGCAATCGTCGATTGCAACCTGACGTTCGCCTCGATGCTCGGGTATGCGCGGTCGGAGCTGATCGGTCTCGATCCCAGTCAGCTCTACGCGCGGCCGTCGCAGCGAACGGACCTTCTGTCGGTGTTGGGCGATTCGACGACGCTCAACAGCGTGGAGCTCGAGTTGCGGAAAAAGGACGGCCAGTCCATCTGGGGCCTCATGAATCTGACGATGGCCGGAGACCGCATCCATACGACCGTCGTCGACATCAGCGACCGCAAGCGCGCCGAGGAACAGATCGAGTTCCATGCCTACCACGACGTCCTGACGCATCTGCCGAATCGAAAGCTGTTCGCCGATCGCCTGACGCAGAGCATTTCGCGGGCGCGCCGTTCCAGCAAGCCGCTGGCGGTTATGTTCGTCGATCTCGATCATTTCAAGTCGATCAACGACACCCTCGGCCACGAGGCGGGCGACGAGCTCCTGCTGGAGATGGCCATCCGTCTCCGCGCCAATGTTCGCGACGACGACACGGTGGCCCGCCTCGGCGGCGACGAGTTCACCATCATCCTGGCTGAGCTTCGTCAACCGGAGGATGCGGTCAATGTTGCCGAGAAAATCATCAAAGCAGTAGAACAGCCGCTGACGATCGCCGGGACCTCGGTCGAAGTCTCCGCCAGCATCGGCATCGCTCTCTTCCCCGAAGACGGTTCCGACGCCGAGTCGCTGCTGCGCAATGCCGACAGCGCCATGTACCGCGCCAAGGAGGCCGGCCGCAACACCTACCAGCTCTGCACGGATGACATGAAGCGCCGCGCCGTCGAGCGGTTGTCGCTCGAGACCCGCCTGCGCCGCGCCATCACCGAGGGGCAGCTCGTTCTTGATTACCAGCCGCAGGTGAGCCTGACCAGCGGCGCGGTGATCGGGGTGGAAGCGCTGGTGCGCTGGAACGATCCGGAGCGGGGGCTGGTGCTTCCGTCGGCATTCATCCCCATGGCGGAAGAGAGCCGTCTCATTCTCCCGCTGGGTGAGTGGGTCCTGCTCAACGCCTGCAGCCAGATGCGCGCGTGGCTCGACGCCGGTATCGCTCTGCCTCTCCTGTCCGTCAATCTTTCGTTGCGGCAGTTCCAGCAATACGATATCGTTCAAAGCGTCCGCGGCGTACTTGCGGAGACCGGTCTCGACGCCGGCGCGCTCGAGCTGGAGATCACCGAGACGGCGGCGATGCACAACGCCGAGACGACGGTGGAAGTGCTGCGGACCCTCCGCGAGCTTGGCGTCTCGATCGCCATCGATGACTTCGGCACCGGCTATTCATCGCTCAACTACCTGAAGCGCTTCCCGATCACGGCGGTGAAGATCGATTCCGCCTTCATCCGCGATCTGGCTACGAGCGAAGGCGACGCCGCCATCGTCTCCGCGGTCGTCGGCATCGCCCGCGCCCTCAAGCTGCGCGTGATCGCCGAAGGCGTCGAGACCGAGGAGCAGCTCTCGTTCCTCCGCCGCCGCAACTGCGACGCTGCGCAAGGCTATCTGTTCAGCCGGCCGGTCTCCGCCGCGGTGCTCCCGGAGAGGCTGGCGGACCATCACTTCACCGATCGCGCCGTGGAATCACGCGTGTAGGATCGCTTCGCTCTCTTCGTGCAGCACCGGATACTTTCCGGTGAAGCACGCCGTGCAGTAGAGACGCCGGGGATCGTCGTCGTTGCGCACAGCCGTGAGCATCCCCTCTTCGGAAAGATAGCCGAGGGAATCGGCCTCGATGAAGGTGCGAATCTCATCGACCGACTGCGCGCTGGCGATGAGGTCGCGGCGCTGCGGTGTGTCGATGCCGTAATAGCACGGCCCGGTCGTCGGTGGCGAAGAGATGCGCATGTGCACTTCCCGCGCGCCGAAGTCCTTCAGCATCCGGACGATTTTCTTCGATGTCGTGCCCCGGACGATGGAGTCGTCGATCAGAACGATGCGTTTTCCGGCCACGATCTCCCGCACGGGGTTCAGCTTCACCTTCACTCCGAAACTGCGAATCGATTGCTTCGGCTCGATAAATGTCCTGCCGACGTAGTGGTTGCGCACCAGCCCGAACTCGAAGGGGATACCCGATTCGTGTGCGTACCCCAGCGCGGCGAAGACGCCGGAGTCGGGGACCGGGATGACGACGTCGGCGTCGATCGGATGCTCTCTCGCCAGTTGCGCACCGAACCGCTTCCTGACCTCCGCCACGTTATTGCCGAAGATGACGGAGTCAGGCCGCGCGAAGTAGACGTGCTCGAAAATGCAGCGCGCCTCGCGCGGCCCGGAGAATTGGTGGACGACGCGGACGCGCGGCACCGGATCGGCGCATTCGATGGCGATGACTTCGCCGGCCCGTACTTCACGAATCGTCTCCGCCTCGATGAGGTCGAAGGCGCAGGTCTCCGAGGAGACGACGATCGAGTCGCCGAGCCTGCCCAGAACGAGGGGACGGAAACCGTACGAGTCGCGGGCGGCATAGACGCGCCCTGGCGCGAGCAGAACGATCGAGTACGCCCCTTTGACCTGCGAGAGCGCGTCGACGAGAGCCGCTTCGAGGCCAGTCTCCCTCGATCGCGCGATCAGATGGACGATGACCTCGGTGTCCGACATCGTGTTGAAGATGGCGCCGTCCGCCTCCAGCCGCCGCCGGATGTCGGCCCCGTTGACGAGGTTGCCGTTGTGCGCCAGCGCGATCGGCCCTTTGCTGGTCGAGGCCACGAGCGGCTGCGCGTTGCAGAGCATCGACCCGCCGGCCGTCGAGTAGCGGACATGCCCGATGGCGATGTCCCCCGGCAGCCGCCGGAGACGCTCCTCGGTGAAGATCTCGGCGACGTACCCCATCTCCTTCTCGGAATGGATCTGCGGCGCCCCCGGCGCGATGATCTGCTCCCCGCTCCCGCTCGAAGCCCCGCTGGCCTCCCCGATGTTCGTCTCCGACCGCCTCCGGTCCGACGACACCGAGGCAATCCCCGCACTCTCCTGCCCCCGATGCTGCAGCGCGTACAACCCCAGGTAAACGATGTTCGCCGCGTTCTCATGGTTGAGAACGGCAAAGACACCGCATTCATCGTGGAACTTGTCGAACATGGGAGACATAGAACGAATTGTAGCTGGTCTGCGCTTCAGGTCAAACGGTAGCGCTCGAGTAGTCAAGGCCAGTGGCTGTTTGTACATTCGCTGGAATCACTTACTCTGTACTCTTCGATGATCTTAAGGACTTCGTCGGTATATATTCCGTGCGCCACCTTGCATTTTTCTGAGCTACGAGGCATGTCAAGTATGGTGTATGTAGCGATATTGGAGGGGCCGCCAGTTGTAACAGTGTGCTGTTTTTTCCAGTGATCCCCGATGGCATCGTGTGCCGCCGTATGGGGTTTCTTCTCAAGGTTTGTAATTAAGATCCACCCGCCCTTCGCGCCTAGTGGGAATTTCTTGTTATTGAAACTCACTGTCGCGTTGGTTCCGCTAGCTTTCAGCATTGTGACTTTCGGCACGCATCCTTGTTTTGTGATCTTATCGTCAAGTGTCCACGTACCTCCACTGTCATAGTATTTCACGACGGTGAAAATACCAGCCGGCAGGTGTACCTGAAGTCCAGGTGGATCTCTGTGGAGAGTAACACCGGCGCGCGTAAGGTCGTCGAGATGAAGAACCGCGTCCATGAACAAGCCGTCACATGTGCTAGCGACTGCCCCAAGATGAGCAAACGTAACGTCGGTACGCAGTTTCTTTCCGAGGCATTTAGCTAAGCCTCTGTTGCGTACAGATGTTCCGTAGCCGCTCTTAGCATCACCACTCGTCCGGATTCTCGCATTGTGGTTTTCGCCGTCTGCGATCAAAATAGATCTGACCAGTGTCGTTCGGTCAGACCCCTCCTTCGCGCTCGGGCCGACATGACAGATGAAGCCAGAGAAGTAGATTTCAATTGCAGGCATGCCGCTTCCTCCTGGTTCGGTGTTATGGAAGAACACCTACGACTGTGGCAGTTTTTCATGGCCAGTGCGAGTTAGTGCACTCGCTAGAGTCAGTTATCGGAGCTCCTAGGACTACCTTCAAGACCTCTTTCGTGAATCTCCCGAGTGGTGGCTGCCTTTTGCATGCGGCAACGAGCTCGGCAGGTCCTAGAAGGGAGCTAGGATTGAGGTCGTAATAGTCAGCGATGTCATTGGCGTCGCCAGTTGTTACGATGTGTTGCTTTTTCCAATCGTCGCCTGGGTGATAGCCCGGTGGTACCGGCTGCCCAGCGGGTAGTGCAATTCTAGGTTCTAGATTCGTGATCAAGACCCAACCGCCGTCCTGGCTCAGCGGCACTTCCTGTCCATTGAAGTTGACGGTTACGTTGCTACCCGTAGCTTTCAACATCGTGACGCGTGGCACACATGTTTGGATCAGGGTTGTGTCGTCGTCGAGCACCCACTTCGCGCCGTATTGGTAGAACGCCACAACTGTGAAGGAGCCAAAAGGGAGTTGCACCTTCAGTCCAGGTGGAGTAGGGTGCAATGAAACTCCAGAACGGGTAAGGTCGTCGAGGTGTGGTACGCTGTCGCGAAATAAATTGAGAGCGTTAGCGCCGGCACCTAAGTTCGTGAAAGTAACTCCGGTATACAACTTCTCTCCGAGTAACGAGATGTCGGGCGCTGTTACGTCGGTCCTTGTAGTCATGCCGGCACTAGTCAATATCCTTGGCACGTGATAGTTGTTGTCGTCAGGGATGATAATGGAGCTTACAAGAGTTATTCGTTCCGATCCCTCCTTCTCGCTGGATCCGACATGACAAATAAGACCTGAAAAATAAATCTCAAAATCTGGCATGACGCTTTCTCCTCATTCGTTTCCGTAGAGCTGAAACCCGGCCCATGATTTTGGTTGCCTGTAATTAGACTTTTGGGAATGGAGCATGGATAGCTGGGCGGTTCGAAGCGAAGCACCGGGTGAGAGCCCGGTCAGCAACGCGCGGTGAAAAGCCAGCGACAGATCTCGGGACGCGTCGTCCTCGACATTCCAGAGGGTGCCGACAACAGTGCGGCTCCCGGCCGAGAGGAACGCGTTTGCAAGGCTTTTGACGCTCCCGTGCCCCGGCGCGGTAGATGCACTGTCGCAGCCCGCCAGGACGACGACAGGATGTCGCTCGAAGCGCATGTGAGCGATGTCGCCGAGATACAACACGCTGGGGTCGTTTGCCGTACCCGACGCGAGCGGAATGGCGGTTGTTGAGGCATCGCGCGGATTCATGATCACGTGTCCGGCGAAGTGAATGACGTCGGTCGCGGCGAGTTGCGGGACGATCTGCCGCCAAGTTGCGATTGCGCCGACGATTGCGGGGACGTTGTAGAAAGCAGCCACGGCGTTAGCCTCCTCGATCGCGCCGGACAGCGGCTCAAGCGCCGGAAACTCGGCGCGGCTGAACGCGGGGTCGCCGACCACGAGCGCGCGGGTTGGGCGCTTGGTCTCCGGTTGCTGACGAGTGGCTACAAATGCGGCGCTCGGTGCGGCCATAATGGAAGAACGCTCGACTAGGTAGAGGTGCGCAACGGGGTCGCGAAGTAGCGCAAGCGGGATTCGGGAGGCTGTTTCATCAGCGATGAAGATAATCGCGTGCGCTTGTGCGAGCTCAATCGTTGCAGGTTCGACGAGCGTGTTAAACAACTTCTCACTTGCTGCGTTGACCCTGGCCAGGTCGTCGCGCTGAACGGCATTGCGGAGGTCGTCAATTTGGGTCGCGATCATGGCGCGGGAAACCGGACGTACGAAGCCTCGAAACGTTTCGCGCGTCGAGATAGTGACGAACGCCTGCCGAGGCAGCGTCGAGATAGTGACGACAACCGCGCCGGGCGCGATTGCTCGGGAAAGAGAGTCGGCCGTCGTCGCAACGAGTTCGGAAGGCGCGCTTACAGTGCGTGATTGCTCAGCAACGTCGAAGGCTCGCCGATAGTCACCGCATGTTGCATAGAGATCGATCAGTTCATCGTACCCGCTCGACGCTGTAGCAGCGAAGCTGTCGCGAACGACAGGATCGGTCAATTTAGCGCACTGCTGCTTGACGATGTCGATGGCGGTTCGAAAACTGCTCTCGGCTCGTTTGTTGTCACCTAGCGAGCGCCACGCGCGGCCGAGTTCCTCGTAGACCGCCGGCAAGCGCACGATCGCATTTCGCGAGCGACGGTATGCGATGACTTGATCGAGGAGTCCGACCGCAAAGCGTGGGTTCTGCTGCAGCGCAAACCTCGCCTCGGCGTAGCGGATTTCATCGAGGGTTTCCTGTCGAAGTGCCTCCGCGGGAAGCTTCATGGCTGCCGCTCGGGCTGCGCCTAGGTCTGCCGACGCTCCTGATGCCTTCCACTCTGCTACTGCAAGACCGAGAAGAGCCTCGACTTGCAGCTTCGCTGCGCCATTCGAAAGAGACGCATCCTCCCGGTAGAGAGCAGCGGCGACATCCCAGCGCTCGTCGTTTGCTTCGGATTCAGCCGCGGAGAAGAGTGCCAGGTCCAGCAGCATGGGATCCTTTGAGCGACTGGCGTCGACGAAGATGCTGGTACGGGCACGCCATGCATCCGCCGTACGTCCGAGCACATTCAGAATATGCACGGCGTTCGCACGCATGTACAACGCGTTCTCTCGTTCACCCAGGCGCTCGAAGGCCTCGCGCGACGCAGTTACCTCGGAGAGGGCCTCGTACGGACGGCCAAGCGGTCCAAGTATGAGCCCACGCGCCCACGCGATCTGCGCTTGCAGCGCGCGATACCGTAGCGGACTCTCATCCATTTGCGCGAGAAGGGCGGTTGCCGTGGTGAAGTCCCTCTGATCGATGACCGCGTTTGCCCGGTAGTAGGCTGCAACGAGGCGCATCGGCGAAGCACCCTTGCGGAAGAGCTCCTCCGCCTGTATGAACAGAGGTAGTGCGTCGTCGACGCGGCGCTGGCTGTAGAGTATCCGTGCTTTCCGGTAAGTCACGTGGGCAACAGCGAGCACATTCTGCGAGTCGGGGTGAGCATGTTCGATCGCAAATACCGCGTCCGCGAGCAATTCCTCGCCGGATACGCGTCGTAACGTTTCTCCGATACAGCGAGCCACCCGGAGAGCGTCCGAGGATGATTCGCGTGTACGCGCAGGCTCTCCCCAATCGGACAGATAAACGCCCTCGCCCCAGGTTCGAGCCTCCTGAGGAAAGCGCCGAACCAGGTCGGCAATATCGTTGCCGGACGCGCATCGTCGTTCGAGCAGAGTCCTCGCCTGCGACCAATCGTCGACCGGTACGAGCCGGCGCAGAGACGCGATGCGCGTACGCGCTTCTTCGGCCCAACCGCTAGAGGGTTCGATCGCGGCGTAGCGCTCATATTCGCGAACGGACGCCTGAACAATTCCCAAGTGCTCCAGGGCGAGAGCACGGTTGAAATGCGCTGCGGCGAGTGCAGGGTCAATCGTGATCGCGGCGTCGGCGGCGGCTAGAGCGGAAGCGTAACGGTCAGGGGATTTCTGCTTGCTCCCCTGCTCGATGTACGCCGCCGCGAGATCGTTTGATGTTTGCGCGTCGCGCGGCTTGAGGGTTAGCTCCCTCCTGAACGAGGCGATTGCACCTCCCGGATCACTGGCAAGAAGCTGCGCGACACCCCGGGTGTGCAGCGAGGCGTCATCCGCTGGCGTTGACTCGGCGAGTCCGGACGCGATGCCACGTATGCGATGCAGTGAAGGTTGAGCCGCTTTTCCCTCTTGGGCGACTTCAGCGGGATGATAAGGAAACCCAGTGATGTATCCTTCAACGGCGCGCGCCTTTTCAGCGGCCGCGATCATTCGATGCATGGGCTGTCGTTCGCGGATGGCGAAGATTGCGACCGCGCTAACGACTACGGCACAGATGCTGACGAGGGTCGCTCGCAATCGTAAGAAGTGCATGCTGAGCCCAATCGTTAGACGGACGGTTCTATATCATTCTCCGAGGCTATGCAGGTCTGCGATGCGTTTCCGCGCGTCTTCACTCCACTGAGAGTTTGGGTCGATGCGAATGTAGCGCTCGTAGGCGGAGGCGGCCTCTCGATTGCCGAGGGCCTGTAGCGCCAGCGCGCGGTTAAACAAGGCATTGGGCAGGCCGGGGTGAAGTTTGAGCGCTCTGTCTGACGACTCCAGCGCATGTGCGGCATCACCACTTGCGATCTGCGCAACTGCGAGATCACTCCAATAGGTTGCCTCGTTGGGTGCCTTCCGGGTTGCCGCGGTGATTGCTTTGATGGCCTCAGGTCTTTCGCCCAGTACGAGATGAGCTACGCCCTGTTCATGCAGGGTTTCCGCGTCGTCGCTTTTCCGTTCCAGTATGTCTGCGGCTGGCTCTCCAAGCTTCCAGCGCTCCGGCCCTTCCTCAGTCTCCAGATTCTCGCCGCCTCGTGTGGCGGACTTGAACGGCCTGTATGGAAAGCGATTCAGCCTCCCTTCGGTCGTACGGAATTTGAGATCGGCAGAGGTAGCAGCGAGTTTGCCCAGCTGATCTCTGTGGCTGGTGTAGAAACTCACAGCGACAACGACTGCGATCGCGGCGGCCGCAGCATGCCACCAGTTCCATGAAAATCCCTCCGTTCCGGCTACCGATTCCTGCTCGAATGCATTGGCATCCACCACCACAATCCTGCACTCATCGCAATCCGCGATGTGCGCAACGATGGCGGCACGGCCGACATCATCCAGCGTTCCCTCGACGAAACGCCCGAGATCCTCGGCGGCGGGGTGGGCGAGGGTCATCGTCATGGGGGCACCTGCGGAGATACGTTGGTGCCGAAGTCGACGTGCAGCGCGTCGGCGCCGTGGAGCAGCATGTCTCCAATGTCGCTCATCCCCACGCCGGCGGCAAGGAGGGCCTCGCGCAGGGCGGCCACCAGGCGGTCGATGCGGCGATAGAGCTGCTTCTGGTCAACATGCAGCATTTTGGCCATCGTCGAGACTTTCATCGCGTCGATGAAACGTAGTTTCATGATCAATCGATCCTCGGGCGGAAGGCGATCCATCTCCCGGCTCAGTACGGCGCTTGCGCGGCGTGCCGCGACTTCGCGCTCGCCGCTCAGCAGATCGTCTTCCGCTGACGCCTCCGATGCGGGCTCGCGCATCTCCTCCGTCCGCTCCACATTCGCCGAGCGCCGTGGCTGCCGCACCACGATCGATGCGGCCAGCGTTTCCAGCGCCCGAGAGTCGAGCTCCGTATATTTTTGACGGACAATCGTCGAGGCTTCCGTAACGCCGAGGCCGTCGCGGCTGACCAGACGCTCCAGATAGATCGCCGCGTCGCCCCCCTGGCGGGCGCGCATCGACGGCCGCCACTTGCCCCATTCGTGGATCTTCTGATCCAGATAGTGGCGCGAGACGACGATCGTTAAGTATGTGGGAAGAGAGCACTTATGCTCGAATTTGCGCAGGACGGCGTAGTCATCCTCGATCAGCTTGAGCTTGGCCGCGGAGGCAAAATCCTCGGCATCGGCGCCCGAGAGGCCGTACTTCCGGCTGACGAACGCGGCCACGCGCTCGATCAGCGAAAGATTTTCGAGAAAAAAGGTCTCCCAGTTCATTGGCTCGCCGCGAGCGGCAACGATGCGTGTCTGTTAACGGTGTGGCGATTCTAGACGAATTGCCACCTCTACCTTTGCTGAATGAGAGGATTACGGCGAAAACCGGTCGAGGGTTACGTCACGCGGCACGAGGTACTCGGGAAGGCTTGACATCCTCCAACTTTAGACGTAGTCTAATCACGTGCCCGACAGCGTGACCATTCTTCAGAACCACGGAATCCAGCCCTCGGTGCAGCGCGTGGCGGTGGCCGACTATGTCCTCCAGACCGTCGAGCATCCCTCGGCCGACCTCGTCTGGAACAGGGTCAAGGCGCGCGTGCCGTACATCTCCCGCGCCACCGTGTACAACACGTTGAATCTCTTCGTGGAGAAGGGGTTGCTGCGTGCGCTCACGCTGGCCGAAGACAGTGTGGTCTTCGATCCGAACGTCGAGAGGCACCATCACCTCGTCGATGAAGAGAGCGGCACCATTCACGACATCCCCTGGGACAAGGTTCAGGTCTGCAACATCGAAGCGTTGAAGGGCTTCGAGATTCATGACTATCAGGTGGTCATGCACGGCGTTCGCAAGGGCGGACGGCGCAAGGCCTGAAAAAATTTCGAGAGCAGTTAGACGGTGTCCAGAATGCGACATCGTCCAGATCAAGAAGGAGAGTAACGACAAATGCCTATGCTTACCGTTGGTGACAAGTTTCCGCAGTACAGCCTCAAAGCCTCCGTCAGCACCGAGAAGGGAAAGGAATTCGCGACCATCAGCACGAAGGACAACGCTGGGAAGTGGCTCGTTTTCTACGCCTATCCGAAGGACTTCACCTTCATCTGCCCGACGGAGATCGTCGAGTTCGGCAAGAAGAACGGCGAGTTCGCCGACCGTGACGCCGTCGTCCTTGGCGGCAGCACCGATAACGAACACTCGCATCTGGCTTGGCGCGTCGCCCATCCCGATCTGAAGGATGTGGTGACGCCGCTGGTCTTCATCACGCCCGCCTTCGCCACGCAGCTTGGGATTCTTCATCCCCAGGCCGGCGCGGCTCTCCGCGTGACCTACATCGTCGATCCGGACGGCATCATCCGCTGGGTCAACGCCAACGACCTCTCGGTCGGACGCAATGTCGACGAAGTGATCCGCGCTCTCGACGCGCTGCAGAGCGACGAGCTCTGCCCGTGCAACTGGCGCCCGGGCCAGCAGACGCTCGGAGCGGCGTAGGCATCATGAGCGCCGTCGAATCGCTGCGCGCGCGTCTGCCCGAGAACGCGCGCGACACCAAGCTCAATCTGCAGAGCGTGCTGCAGACTGGCACGCTCACGGCGGCGCAGCGGTGGGGGGTGGCGGTCGCTTCGGCGGCCGCCGCCCGCAACCGCGAGTTGCTCGATGCCATGCTCGCCGATGCCCGCGGCGAAGCCGGCGACGCCGTCATCGACGACGCTCTCGCTGCCGCGTCCCTGATGGCCATGAACAACGTCTACTACCGCTTCCGGCACATGATCGGAAAACCGTCCTACGACCAGAAGCCTGCCCGTCTGCGGATGCAACGCATCGCCAAGCCCGCCACGAACAAACCCGACTTCGAGCTCTTCTGCCTCGCCGTCAGCGCCATCAACGGCTGCGAGATGTGCATCCGCTCGCACGAAGCAGTCGTGATCGAAGGCGGTCTGACGGAGGACCAGGTCCACGACGCCGTGCGAATCGCCGCGGTGTTGCACGCGGCCGCGGTGGCGTTGGAACTGCCGGTGGTGGTTGCCGAAGCGCAGATCGAGGTCTCTGCCCACTAGTCCTTGGCAGAGCCCGTTCCGAGAGTGGCCGCTTCCGCCGGCGACAGTCTCGCTGCGAGGCTGGCCGGCAATTCGTTTCGGCCATCCCGACGGTTATTTTGACAGGTGTTGGTGATCGCTGGCCGGCCAAGTGGATAGGCGTGACAACCCGGCGTGCAAACGCGACAACACGCCGTGCGAACGCGATCACACGCCAGGTAAACGCGACAACACGCCGTGCGAACGCGATCGCACCCCCTGCAAACCCGATCGCGCGCCGTGCAGACGCGATTGTGCGCCCTGCGAACGCGATTGCGCGCCCTCGAACGCGATTACACGCCGTGCAAACGCGATCGCACGCCCGGCAAACGCGATCGCGCGCCCTGCAAACGCGATTACACGCGGTGCGAACGCGATTACACCCCCTTGTGTCCTTAATGGGTGACAACCTCTGGTGCTTCACCGATACCACGAATCACTTCGTCGACGTTGTCTCCCCCAAGCAACAGTCCAAACGCCGTCCGCCAGATGCGTCCCAGCTCCGGCGTCGAGGTCCGGACCAGCGGGACGCCGTTTCGTTCGATGAGGAAGGTGGCTACCTCGGTGCGGCCGATGCGCAGGGCGGCGAGGAAGTGCTGATGAGCGATGCGGAGAACCGCGTCGGGCTGGGACGTCGTCACGATCGCACGCGCTTGCGACTCGCCGAAGAGAAGGGCGATGGCGTCGATGTCGTCGGCGTGGCCGGCAAGCTCGACGTGGCAGCCGATGCCGTCCATGGTGCATTCGGTCAACGCCACGGCGAGACCGCCGTTCGATAGATCGTGCGCGCTGTGCAGCAGGCGATGTTCGTACGCCGTCAGGAAAAACGCCACCAGCGACTTCTCGCGATCGAGGTCGACGCGCGGCGGGGCAGCGACCGCGTCGGGCATCGTGCGTTGCTGCCATTCCGATCCGCCCAGCTCATCGCGGGTTTCCCCGATGAGGACGATGTCCAGACCAGCCTCGGGGAAGGCGATCTCGCGGCCGTCGGTATCGTGCTCGAGGATGCCAACCATGCCGACCGTCGGCGTCGGCAGCACGGCGCGTCCTTCCGTCTCGTTGTAGAACGAAACGTTGCCGGAAACGACCGGTGTGCCGAGGGCGACACAGGCGTCGCTGATGCCGCGAATGCACTCGGCGAACTGCCACATGATCTCCGGCCGTTCCGGTGAACCGAAGTTCAGGCAATCAGTGATCGCCACCGGCCTTCCGCCGCTGACGGCGATGTTGCGCGCCCCCTCGGCCACCGCCTGTTTGCCCCCTTCGTACGGATCGAGAGAGCAATAGACCGGATTCACATCGCTGGTCATCGCCAGCGCGCGACCGGTGCCCTTGACGCGAACGATAGCCGCGTCGCGCCGCTCCGGACGGGCGATCGTATTCGTGCGCACGGTCGTGTCGTACTGCTCCCAGATCCAATGTTTCGAGCAGAGGTTCGGCGAGGCGATGAGATGGAACAGCTCATCGGTCAGGTCGCCATCGCCGACACGTTGACGATCAAGCGATGGGGGCATGACTCGTTGCGGAGCCGACATCGGACGCTCGTACACCGGCGCCTCCGTCGAGATCGGATCGACCGGAATCGCCGCTACCTCCTCACCGTGCCAGATCAGACGCACGAAGCCGTCGTCCGTGACCTCGCCGACGACGGCGGCGTTGAGGTCCCACTTCTCGAACGTGCGGACAACCTCGTCCTCGCGACCGCGCTTGGCGACGATCAGCATCCGTTCCTGCGACTCGCTCAGCATGATCTCGTACGGGGTCATGCCGCTCTCGCGCACCGGCACACGGTCGAGATCCATCCGCACGCCGGTTCCGGCCCGCCCGGCCATTTCGAATGATGATGACGTCAGACCAGCGGCTCCCATGTCCTGAATGCCGACCACGGCATCAGAATCCATGATCTCGAGACATGCCTCGAGGAGCAGCTTCTCCGTGAACGGGTCACCGACCTGCACGGTGGGTCGTTTCTCCTCCGACGCCTCATCGAATTCCGCGGAGGCCATGGTGGCGCCGTGAATTCCGTCGCGTCCCGTCTTCGATCCGACGTAGATGACCGGATTGCCGACGCCGCTGGCGGTGCCTGTGAAGATGCGGTCGCGAGTCGTCACGCCGAGGGCGAAGACGTTGACGAGGATGTTGCCGTTGTAGGAGCGGTGAAAGGACGTCTCCCCGCCGATGGTCGGGATGCCGATGCAGTTGCCGTAGCCGCTGATGCCGCGGACGACGCCGTCGACGAGGTACTTCATGCGTGGGGCGTCCAAGTCGCCGAAGCGGAGCGAGTCGAGGCAGGCGATGGGGCGAGCGCCCATCGTGAAAATGTCGCGCAGGATGCCGCCCACTCCGGTAGCCGCTCCCTGGTACGGCTCGATGAACGAGGGATGGTTGTGCGACTCCATCTTGAACGCCGCCACCCAGCCGTCGCCGATATCGATCACGCCGGCGTTCTCGCCGGGACCCTGCACGACGCGCGGCCCCGTCGTCGGAAACTTGCGGAGATGGACGCGCGACGATTTGTACGAACAGTGCTCCGACCACATCACGCTGAAGATGCCGAGCTCCGTGTAGTTCGGCGCGCGGCCGAGGATTTGCTCGACGCGCTGGTACTCGTCGGCGCTGAGTCCATGCGAGGCGATGACCTCGGGGGTGATTCGCGGCTCGTTCATGGGCCGATTCTGTCAAAAAAAAGGCCGCCTCGGCGGCGGCCTTTGTAGACGGCGATGTTGATGATCTAGTCGCGCGGTCCCCCCTCGAGATGCCGCATCATCGGCATCGCTCCGTGCTCGCCCTCCATCTTGGCGTGGATGGCGTCGAACTTCGCCTTCTGATCGGGCGTCAGGATGGCGTCGATCTGCGACTTGACCGACTCGTGCGCGGCCTTGATCTGCTTGTCGATCGCGCGCATTGCCAGAAACGCCTGGCCGACGGTGGTGGCATCGGGGTTCGAGGCATTCGCGGCCGTGTTCAACTGCTGCTCCGCGGCGCGATGCTGGTTGATCAACGGTTGCATGGACGCCTCGAGCTGTTGATGGATCGAGTCCCACTGCACCTTCTGATCTGTGGAGAGATTGAGGGCCGAGACGATCCCCTCGCCTTCAATTCCGCCATGGATGAAAACGCGGCGCGGTTCCTGGGCGAGTGCGAGAGTGGCGACGAGAGCGACTGAGAGTGCGATGACGATTCGTTTCATGTTGTGGTTCCTTTCGTGGAGCAATGTACGCATCCTACGCCGTCGAGTGATCAACAGCACGCAAGCTGTTTGTAAGAGATGTAAAACCCGCATCCGACCGCCATTTCCGCGCGAAGGCCGATGCTAGACTCGTTCGCATGAAGGGGAGCCGCAGCGCCGCCGCAGCGCTGATCTCGCTGGTGATTCTCGGCGCGGCGCTCGTCGTCCTGGGAACGCTGCAATACCGCTGGATCGGACAGATGGCCGACGCCGAGCGCCAGCGGATGCGCGCGGGGATCGAGTTCGCGGCGCACCATTACAGCGACGAGTTCGATCACGAGTTGACGCGGATGTTTTTCTCCTTCCAGATTGCGCCCATCGAGGTCACTCCGGAGCGGCTGTTGCATCGCTACGACGAATGGGCGGCCACCTCGCGCGATCCCCATATGATCAAGGCCATCTACTTTGTGCCGCCGAATCAGCTCGACACGCTTCAGCGTATCGATCCGGCGGCACGCACGGTTCGTCCGGCGCCGTGGCCTGCGACCCTTGCAACCGTCCGGCCGTTGCTCGCTGCCGAAATCGCAGGAGGTCAACCCACCAGGCCGATCGTCCCGCGAGCGATGGCGATGATCATCCCGTGTGGCGTACCGCGTATGGTCGTGGAGCGCCATCACCAGGAAATGGCCCTGATGGCGGGGTTGCCGGCGGGGCTGCAACAGAAGGTCATGATGATGCACCCGATGCCGTCCTCCGCCTTCATGGTCATCGAACTCGATCGCGACTACATCACCCGCGTGATGCTGCCCGATCTCACGCGCCGTTACTTCGATACGCCGGAAGGCCGGCAGTACGAGGTCGCGGTCACCGCTTCGGACACCGGCGACGTGCTCTATCGCTCGGACGACCGCTCCGCGCCCTTCCATGCCGATCTCGTCCTCCCGATATTCAGCGTCCATCCGTTGCGTCGCGAGCCGTTCGACGGCCCAATGCTGCTCGCGCCTCCTCCGGCGCCCGCGGGCTGGCAGTTCCAGGTTCGGCACCACGCCGGACCGTTGGAGGAAGTAGTAGGCGCCACGCGGCGCCGCAACCTCATCCTCACAGGTGGCATCCTGGCGGTCCTGGCCGGTACCGTGCTCGCCCTCGTGGCCATGTTGCGGGGAGCGGAGCGGCTGCGCCTGCAGCAGCTCGAGTTCGTCGCCGGCGTGACGCACGAGTTGAATACGCCCGTGGCCGCGCTGTCATCCGCCGGACAGAATCTCGCCGACGGCATCATCACCGAGCCGTCGCAGGTGGCGCGCTACGGAGCGGCCATCGTCAAGGAATCGCGCCGGCTGACGGAGATGATCGGTCAGGTACTGGCCTATGGTGGCATGCAGTCGCGCCGCAAGCTCCCGCATGCGCCGGTCGACATCGCCGGCGTCGTTGATGAAGCGATTGCGGCCTGCCGCTGGATGGCCGATGAGCAGGCTGTAGTCATCGAAACCGATGTCGATCGCAACCTTCCGTTCGTCGACGGCGACGCGGCATCGCTCGCCCGCGCCGTGCAGAACCTGCTCGCCAACGCCATCCGCCACGGCGCGGCCGGCAAATGGGTGGCCATCCGCGCATCGTCCGGCGACCGCGGCGTCGTCATCTCCGTCGAAGACCGCGGTCCCGGCATTGCCGCCCGCGACCTTCCGCATCTGTTCGAGCCTTTCTATCGCGGCCGCGGCGCCGACCGTGTTCGCGGCAGCGGCCTCGGGTTGACGATCGTCAAGCAGATCGCCGCCGCCCATGGCGGCAGCGTGGCCGTCGACAGGCGGCGCGAAGGGGGTGCCATCTTCACGCTCCGCCTTCCGGCCCGCCCGGCGGCGGTCGCGGCGCCGGAGATCGCGCAGCATGCCTGAATTGCAACGCCGCATTCTCCTGGTCGAAGACGAAGAGAGCCTCATCCTGACGCTGCGCGACCGTTTCGAGTCGGAGGGCTACCTGGTCACGGTCGAGAGCGACGGCGAATCGGCGCTGGCCACCGGCACGCGCACGCCGTTCGATCTGATCGTCCTCGACGTCGCCCTGCCGCGGAAGAACGGCTTCGACGTCTGCCGCGATCTCCGCCAACGCGGCATCCAGACGCCCATCCTGATGCTCACCGCGCGCGGCCAGGTCGTCGACCGCGTCGTCGGCCTGAAACTCGGCGCCGACGACTACCTGACCAAGCCATTCGAGATGATGGAGTTGCTGGCGCGCGTCGAAGCGCTGCTGCGCCGCTCGCGAACGATGGCCGCGAACGCCTCGGATTCCTACGCCTTCGGCCCCGTTCACGTCGACTTTCGCAGCGCCGAGGTGCGGCGCGAAGGAACGCCGATCGAGCTCTCCACGCTCGAGATCAAACTGCTTCGCTACTTCGTCGAACACCGCGGCGCCGTCCTCGCTCGCGACGAGTTGCTGGACAAAGTATGGGGCTACGACGCCACCCCGGTTACGCGCACAGTCGACGTGCACGTGGCCTCACTGCGCCAGAAGCTCGAAGCGAATCCGTCGAAGCCCGAGTACATCGTGACGGTGCACGGGTTGGGGTACAAGTTCCTGGGGTGAGGTGAAACCTCCATCCTGACAGTGTCGCTTCGCTCCACGTCAGGATGGAGCAACTATCCAGGGGGTCACTTCGATCACCCGGCTCCCGTCCTCCTCCACCCCAATCGCGACCTCCACGTGCCCATCTTCGAACTCATCGAAGTCTCTCTTCGGCCATTCGATCAGCTTCACTCCCGGCCCCTGCAGCAACTCGGGGATGCCGATCTCCAGCCACTCGCGGCGATTTTCGGAGAGACGGTAACCGTCGATGTGGATGATCGGGGCGCCGCCGGCGATCGGGTATTCGTGGACGATGGCGAATGACGGCGAGGCCACCTCGATCGCGTTCGCACCCAGCTCCGCCGCGATCGCGCGCGCCAGAAAGGTCTTCCCCGCGCCGAGGTCGCCGACGAGATGGACGACGGCATCGGGAGCGAGCGCGCGCGCGATCTCGCGGCCCGCGGCCTCGGTGTCGGACTCGTTACAGCAGACGTAGCGTTTCACAATCGTGATTATCGCGGTTTCTTTCGCCCTTTCTTCACGGTCCAAGGGTGCATGGAGGGTTTATGCGCCTGGCCACGATGATCGCCGTTGTCTCCATCGCATCGTCCGCATTCGCCGATTCCGCGAGCCTTCGACATGCCATCGAGCGCGGCCGTGAGGAAAGCCGTTCCTTTCTCGAGAGCGAGTCGGGCTACGACATACCGTCGCAACGGGTCCAGGAGGCGGTCAGCAAGGCAGTGCTCGCATCGGAGAAACCCGACCTCGTCGTGGCCGAAGTGGCCAAAGCCCTGGTAATTTCGCGTGCTGCCGCGACCCTTGTCGTCGAAGCCTATCTCCAAAGCGTTGCGGTCATGGATGGTTCGCAGAATGCCGCGGAGGCACTTGCTCGCCAGGCACTGCACGAGGCGCCAGGGAACCGCGATGTCCTCGCTTTCTACCTGTCGTTAGCACCTGAAATGACCGACGATGAATTCGCGGCAACGTACCTGCCGCTCATTCGTTCGCTGCCTCAGGCGGGCGATGCCGCGATCGTCGCCGGTGCGGTGTCGTTCGGCGGCAATCGTTCCGTAATGGTCATCGCCGAAGCGCTTCACCGTGACCCCGAGAGCGCGACTCTGCGGGAAGCGCTGATGAAGAGTTACGACAGCGCGTTGTCCGCGACCTTCGGCCCGGTGCGTTTCGAAGGTGACAAGGCGTCTTTTCGGGACGCATGGAAGGGAGTGGCGTCAGGTCGGACGGCATGGGATGCGGCATCGCAGATCGCGGCATTGGCGAATGCCGGCCGCGCGGCCGACGTACTCGCCGATTTCGATGCCCTGCCGAAGAACATCCGCGATGCCATCGCAGCCGGTGCGCTCCAGCAGGACGGTCAACCTCTCGACGTCCGCCTGACTCTCGCCGCCAGCGCGATCCTCTGTGGCAACCCGGGGCGGGCGAAGGGTTTCATCGCCAACGTCCATCCGGTGAAACCGGAGCAATTCGACCCGGCGGGGGACCAGTTCAACGACCTTCGCATGTTGCAGGCGCTGCTGGCGCCGGAGCTTAAAGAGGACATCTACGACATCCTTGCCGACACCATCAACAGCAGTGCCCGTCCGAACGGCGGGGTCTGGTCGGCCGTGTTCGCGGCACTGGCAACGCGCGGAGGCTATGAATCCGTCGGCACTGCAGCGCTGCGCAATGCGAATCGCTGGGAAGGAACCGACGTCGCGCGAGTTGCCCAGAAGTACTTGCCTGATTCTCTGCGGGCGGAGTTGCAGGCAACCATCGATCGCAATGCCGCATCGATCGCCGCTCTGCACGCGAACCAAACCGGCGACGTTTCGGACGACGCTATCCGCAAGCGTCTCGCTCAACCACGCATCGAGCCATTCCTATCGAAGAAGATGCCGTCGTCGATCGGGAGCAGTGAGGCCGTCGTGGCCATCGATTGCGGTGACGCTCACCTTGCCACGATGCACATTCCGCCCGGCTGGTATCCGATCCGGCTGGAGCAGACGGGCGAGGAAGTGTCCGGCGTTGCCGTTTCGCAATCGCTCGATCCCAGCGGCGAAGTGGGCCGCGGTGCGTATTGGGTTCTTCATTCGTGCGACGGTGGGCGCACCTGGGACGAGCCTCTCTACACCGGCCTACGCGAGAACGCGCCGTACGTCGTTCTTCCGGAATCGAGACTCCCGCTGGCGCACGGCGATCACCTTGAAGTGGAAGTTGACTTGCGTGAGATCGATCCGGACTCGATCACCTTTCCTCCGGTGGCGCTGCGCGTCAAGCGTGAAGAGCACGGTCTCTATCTCGCACTGCCGTGGGAAACCCTGCGGCGCGATTCGGACGGCGATGGCATCACGGATCTCGTCGAAGAGCGGATCGCCACCGATCCGTTCGACGCCGACAGCGACGGGGACGGGATCGCGGACGGCAAGGATGGATTGCCGCTCGTGGCTCTTACGGCAGGAGGTCAGTCCGCGGAATCGGAAGTGCTGGCTGCTCTGCTGCGCGGCTTTGAGACCGGCGCAGGCGCCCTCGTCGTCGGTTTGCCATCGACAGGAGAGGAGCGAAACGCATGCGTGGTCCGGGCAAGCGTCGTCGGAGATGGCGCCCTCTTCCTGGTCGGCGACCGCGGCCTCTTTGCACCGATCGACATCAACCGCCGCGTGATCGTCCTCACGCGGGATGAGATGGATGCGTACGAGAAGAAATTCGGCCCGACCTATGCCGCGGACCTCAGTTTCATGATCGTTCGTCACGACGGCCAGAAAGCGCTTGTCGTGTTGAACGAGTCGTGGAAAGAGGACGTTTTCGAACTGACGAAAACAAAGGATGGATGGATCGTGAAGGTGGTGGGCGGGTGGATCAGTTGACGCGGAGTTGGCGCTGTACTCCCTGTAACGTTTTGCTTCCTCCGCTCACTACGCATAAACGGAGCACGTCGAGTTCCTGAAGGTGTTGGGTGACCGGCGACGCTCCATCGAAATGCAACGGAGGTTGCCATGAGGTCTCGCACTCGTTCTCTCGTTCTCATATTGGGGGTCTGCGCTTTCAGTCTCATCGCGTCCGTGGCCGTGGGCTTTCAGGTGTACGGCGAGATTGCCAAGAAATGGCAAAGCCTGGGCGGAGTGGGAGGTTTCCTCGGCGCGCCGCTGACCGATGAAACGGGCACACCCGACGGCGTCGGCCGCTATAACCATTTCCAGGGCGGCTCGATTTATTGGACGCCGAAAACGCAAGCACACGAGGTGCACGGACTCATTCGCGACAAGTGGTCGAGCCTCGGCTGGGAGAAGAGTTTCCTCGGCTATCCGGTCACCGATGAAACGGGCACGCCCGACGGCGTCGGCCGCTTTAATCATTTCCAGGGCGGCTCGATCTATTGGACGCCGAAAACGCAAGCACGCGTAGTGCACGGACTCATCCGCGACAAGTGGTCGAGCCTCGGCTGGGAGAGGAGTTTCCTCGGCTATCCGGTCACCGATGAAACAGGCACGCCCGACGGCGTCGGCCGCTTCAATCATTTCCAGGGCGGCTCGATCTACTGGACGCCGAACACGCAGGCGCATGAGGTGCATGGGTTCATCCGCGATAAGTGGGCGAGTCTGAGCTGGGAGCGGGGCGTGCTCGGCTACCCGACGAGTGACGAGTTTCAGGACGGCCAGTACCGCAGAAGCAACTTCCAGCGCGGATTCATCCGCTGGTCCGAAGCGACGGGCGCGGTGGTGTCAAGAAGCACTAACTTCGACTAGGCGGCGCCTGCCGTCATTCGGACGATCCTCGCGGCTGGGTGAGTTGACCGCTACCGCTCGCCCAGCCGCTTGATCGCCGCCGGGAGCCGCTCGGCCAGATCGCCCGCGGTCAGTCCGATGTCGCCCATCTCCTCCTTCAGCATGTCTCCGGCGAAGCCGTGGAGGTAGACAGCAGCGATGGCGGCGTGGAAGGGGTCGATGCCTCGGGCGAGGAGCGCGGCGATCATGCCGCCGAGGACGTCGCCCATGCCGCCGCTGGCCATGCCGGGATTGCCGGTGGGGTTGACGTTCACATGGCCGTCCTGCTCCGCGATCAGCGACTGAAAGCCTTTCAGGACGACGACGCATCCGGTAGCGCGTGCCGCCTCGCGCGCGGCGTCGATGCGATGCGCGTTGATGTCCTTCGCCGTCGATCCGATGAGGCGGGCCAGCTCGCCTGGATGCGGCGTCAGGACACGCGGGCGCCGGTGAGGATTCAGCTCCGTCGCGCGCAACGCAAACGCGTTCAGCGCCGAGGCGTCGATGACGAGAGGCAGCTCGATCGCTTCGACGAGCAGGCGGATGCGCGCATAACTTCCCTCGTCGTCCGCCAGGCCGGGGCCGATGAGGACCGCGTCTTTGTTTGCCACGAAGCCGGCCACATCGTCGCCGGAGAACGTCATCGACTCGATCGAGCCGGCGTGGACCAGCCTTGCGGTCTCGGTATCCGTGGCCACGCTGACCAGTCCCGCCCCGCTGCGGATCGCGCCGCGCGCCGCCAGAACCGCTGCTCCGCTTCGGCCGGGTGATCCGGCGATGATGGCCGCGTGTCCGTACGTCCCCTTGTGCGTCGTCGACAGCCGCGCCGCGAAGTGCGGGCGGACATCCGCCGGCGTGGTCAGCGCCAGCGTGACATTCTCGTCTTCGATGGCCGCGCTCGGGATGGAGATGTCGGCCACGATGACTTCTCCGCAGAAGACCGCCGCCGGCTCGAAGACGTGGCAGATCTTCGGTGCCGCGAATGTGATGGTCAGGGCGGCGTGCACGCACGGCTCGAACGGCTCGGCCGCCGATGCGTTCGCGCCGCTGGGGAGGTCGACGGCGACGATCGGCAGCCCCAGCTCGCCGATCGAAATGATCGCTTCCGCGTACAACCCCTCCGGCGCGCGATCGAGGCCGGTGCCGAAGATGGCGTCGACGACGAGGTCGGCGTCCGCGGCGTGGACAAGTGCTTCGTTGAGTGAATCGTCGTCGGTGATGTCGTACAACGGCAACGCCAGTTGCTCGCAGATGGCCAGGTTCGCCGCCGCATCGCCGCGGATCTTCTTCCGGTCGCCGACGATGAACACGCTCGGCACGACGCCACGCTGTTCCAGATGCCGCGCCACCGCGAAACCATCGCCTCCGTTCGCCCCGATCCCGCAGAAGATCGCCGCCCGGTCGCAGTCCGGATAGTGCTCCCCGATGGCGTCGACGACCGCCAGCGCCGCGTTCTCCATCAGCACGATCGACGGGATCCCGAAGCGGCCGGTAGCCCGCCTGTCGATCGACTTCATCTGATCCGAGGTGAGGATGTGCATCGCAGTAACTCTATCCTGAGCCTTGCGCCAGCCCGGCCAGAATTACGAGTAACCGAATCGCTCCTTGGCCGAAACGACGAATTGCTGCATCGCCACGGGATCGCTGGCCTTTCCGAAGATCAGTTTTCGCGATCCTTTCGCACTATGTACCTTCAGGAACCAGCGGCGGCGGATGACCAGATCGAGTAACCACGCGGCGGGGACGATGAAGGCGATGGATGTCACGAACTTCACTTCGACTGTCCCTCGGCCAAGAAGGGCCAACAGCAGCATCGCGGGCCCGAGTAGCGCCACGGCCATAAGGATTACAGCGATGGTGAGCGAAAGCCATGGACGTTCGGCCGCGGATCCGTGCACGAGCTCCAATCGCATTACCTCGGCGCGAGAGATGTACACGAGCCTTCGGTTCCCATCCATCTCCGCGGCACCGTCGGCGCCGAGGCGGACAGAGGCGTACTCGACGTAATCCGGATTGTCCTGAGCCATTTCCAGGAATCATTGAACCACACAGAAAAGATTCTTTGCGCCATTGGGTTGCGGGCGAAGCCCACGTGATCCTTCGGTTGTGCTCCGGCAACCCCTGGATGACAGTTAGCGCCCCTTTACCCGCACCGATTCCAGCCGATCCTCGATGGCCTTCCAGGCCCGGCTGATAGCGCGTTTGTCGTCGCGCATCTGATAGGAGAAGTTGGCGCCGAAGAAGATGGCGTTGAGCTCGAAGGCGAGTTGCTTGACGTCGACGCCGCGCTCGAGGTGCTCTTCCTCTTTGGCCATGCGGATCGCTTTTTCCAGCGCGTCGAGCCAGACGTCCATGGCCGCGACCACGGCGTCGCGGATGGGGCCGGGGCGGCCGTCGAACTCGAACGAGGCCGCGGCGAAGAAGCAACCGCCCGGAAAGACGTCGCGCTTGATGTAATCGAGCCACGAGCGGCAGATGGCCAGCAGCCGCGGATAGCCGCGCGCGGCTTTCAACGCCGGACGGAACATCTCATCGACGAAGCGCTGCTGGGCCGCCTCGACCGTGGCTAGCTGCAGCTCCTCCTTCGATCCGAAGTGCGCAAACAGTCCGCTCTTCGACATCTCCAGCTCCTCGGCGAGGCGTCCGATGGTGAGGCCTGCTAGCCCTTCCACCGAGGCGATGTCGACCGCGCGCTCGAGAATGCCGTGCTTTGTGCGCGCTCCCTTCATGCGTACGCTGAAAGATCCTTGAGCAAAGTGATGTGGCGGTCGCGGAAGAAACTGGTCCACGGCGCCGGGCGCCGCGACTGCGGGTCGATCTTGACGATGGTGCGCTCGCCGCGCGCGTACGGCGTGAGGCCGTCCTCGCTGGAGCAGAGAAAGCCGTAGATGCAACTGGTCGTGCCGAGTCGCTCCACCCAGACGTCGATGCGCATCGTGCCCGGACCGATGACCGGATTCATATACTCGATGCGCAGCTCGCGGACGACGTGAAACTGGTCGGGATTGTCGTCGACGCTCAGCTCCCACTTCTTCCCCGAGGTCAGATACCAGGCCGATACGGCCCTCTCCACGTGGGCGGCAAAGCGGGCGTTGTGGAGCATCTGCATCGGATCGAGCTCGTCGAAGTGGACGGGGGAATGGTAGACGAACTTTGGGTTGATCGAATCACGCACCATGGGGTTCTCCTCCTTCGGTGCGGCGAAATTAGCACGAACGTTCGTTTATCACAACCCTTGATACTTCTCCCAGTCCTCGATCACATCCACATCCCACCGTCTCGGCAGCACGGCGAGACTGCTGTGTACTCCCCTGACCTTTCCCAACGTCGTAGCGAAGACAGACGACGTCCCCCACGCCACGTTCTCGAAAACGGTGGGATCGAACGACGCGGCCCGGCAGCCGATCAGATAATACCCGCCATCCTCGGCCGGACCGATGACCCATTCGCAGGAGTCGAGGAGGGCGAAGGCGCTGTCGATCAGCGTTCGCGGGAGGCTCGGGTCGTCGACGCCGATGGCGATGATCTTTTGCGTCGCATGAAAGAAAAAGCGCTCCGAAAAGGCCATCGACAGGCGCTCGCTGAGCGTGGCGCCGGTCTGCATGGCCGTGGGGAAGTCGCCGAACGCGCGCGTCAGCGCCGCCCCGTCAGCCGACTCGGTCGGCGCCCAGAGGATCTCGATCTCCGTCTCGGCGGATACGTCTCCGATCGACGCCAGCAGATCGCGCAACATCGTCTCGTACGCCGCCAGTGCCTGCTCATCGCCGATCGACGCCGCCAGCCGCGTCTTCACCCGCCCCAGCTCCGGCAACCGCGCGAAGACGAGGAGACGCTGCGCGGGAGGAGGGACGGTGGGGAACACTGGCGAAGTATAGTTTTGGTTGGTGGGGTGCTGGGTTATCGGTTATCGGTTATCGGTTGTCGGTTATCAGGTTGCCTTGTTGACACCCAACGCATTTTCCCTCCGACTCAAATGACGTTGACAACCGACAAACTGACAACCGACAACCGACAACCGACAACCGACAACCGACAATCGACAATCGACAACCGACAACCGACAACCGACAACCGAC
>DATMNC010000011.1:0-138777 GCA_035569395.1 Thermoanaerobaculia bacterium
AATTGTGGGGCGGTATAGAGGAAGGACTCCTCACCGCCGTGGTCAGCGACCACTCCCCGTGCGCGCCGGAGTTGAAGCGGATGGAGGAGGGCGACATCGCTCGGGCCTGGGGCGGTATCGCATCGCTGCAGTTCGGGCTGCCGATCGTCTGGACCGAGGCCAAGCGGCGTGGCATTGCCTTCGCGAAAGTCGTCGATCTGATGACTACCGGCCCAGCGACGCTGGCGGGGCTCGGCGACCGCAAGGGAAGGCTTGCCGCCGGCTACGACGCGGACATCATCGTCTTCGATCCCGAGGCGCGTTTCGTCGTCCGGGCCGAACACGTGCAGCACCGCCATAAGGTCACACCATACGCGGGCGAGACGCTCACTGGCGTCGTCCACGCGACCTACGTTCGCGGACACAAGGTGTGGGAGGATGGGAGCCATCTCGGGAATGCGATTGGGAAATGGATTCGGAGATGAGTGATTTTCGCGAGCTTCTCGACCTCGCCTCCGAGCGCCTCGGCGGCTCCGTTCTCTACGCGACCGACGACTATTTCGCCGAGAAAGAGAACCTACTCCGTCCCAGCAAACCGGTCTGGAAGGAACACGAGTACACCGACCGCGGCAAGTGGATGGATGGCTGGGAGAGCCGCCGCAAGCGCACTCCCGGCCATGACTTCGCCATCATCCGCCTCGGCGCTCGCGGTGTCGTTCGCGGCGTCGTCGTCGATACGGCGTTCTTTCGCGGCAACTATCCGTCGCATTGTTCGATCGAGGCATGTGAGGCACGGCCGGAGAACGACACCGACTCGTTGCTCGCCGCAAACTGGATTGAGATCCTTCCGAAGTCCGAATTGCGAGGCGACAGCGAGAATCTGTTCGCCATCGACTCACCGTACGCGTTCACCCATCTGCGTCTGCACATCTACCCCGACGGCGGCGTGGCGCGGCTGCGCGTTCACGGTGAGGTCGTTCCGGAGTGGCGCCGCGAAGGGGGCTTGTCGATCGAGACCGACCTGGCCGCCGCGGAGCATGGAGCCGACGTGCTGGCGTGCAGCGACATGTTCTTCGGGCCGAAGCACAACCTGATCATGCCCGGCCGCGCTGTCAACATGAGCGACGGCTGGGAGACGAAGCGGCGGCGCGGCCCTGGGAACGATTGGGTCATCGTGCAGCTTGCCGCCGAGGGGTCCGTGCGGCGCGTCGAGATCGACACGAATCACTTCAAGGGGAACTACCCCGACACCTGCTCGATCGACGGGACGCGTGCATTTGCAAGCGACGAATGGTTCGAGATCCTGCCGCGCACGAAGCTTCAGGCGCACACGCGGCACATGTTCATCGATGAGCTGGCGAAACTCGGGCCGGTAACCCACCTGCGACTCAACGTTTTCCCCGATGGCGGCGTCAGCCGGTTGCGCGTGTATGGGGTGGCTACCGAGGAAGGACGTGGCGATGCCGTCGCACGATACGTCAACACCATGTCGGGCGATCTCGCCGCCGTGCAGTTGCGCAACTGCTGCGGTTCGGGCGAATGGGTGCGGCGCATGATGGCGGCGCGCCCCTTCCCTTCGTGGAGCGACCTCATTCGCGACGCGGAAGCGATCTGGAATGGTCTCACTCCGGACGACTGGCGCGAAGCGTTCGCCACCCATCCGCGCATCGGCGACCGTTCCGGGTCGAAGTGGGCGCGCCAGGAACAGTCAGGCACGGCCTCGGCGTCGAGCGAGAGCATGGACGCGCTGGCGGCAGCAAACCGCGAGTACGAGGCGCGCTTCGGCCACATCTACATCGTCTGCGCCACCGGCCGCAGCGCCGACGAAATGCTGGCCATGGCCTGGCAGCGGCTGGACAACTCTCCCGAGGATGAATTGCGCGTGGCGGCTGAAGAGCAGATGAAGATTACGAAACTGCGGCTGATGAAACTGGTGGGTTGACGATGGGCATCTCGACACACATTCTCGACACCGCGAAGGGCCGGCCTGCCGCCGGCGTACGCGTCACGCTTAGCCACGGTCCCTTCCTGGCGCCGCCACGCGAACCGCAAATGGATCGCGAAGGATGGGTCATCATCGCCACGGGCTCGACCGACGCCGACGGCCGATTGAAGCTCGTGTCCGAGATGCCGGAGGCCGGTTTGTATCGCATCTCGTTCGATACCGGCTCCTACAATCCCGAGGGCCTTTTCCCGCGGGTAGTGATCGAGTTCAACGTCGAGCAGAGCGCACAGCACTACCACGTACCGCTGTTGCTGAGCCCGTACGGATACTCGACGTATCGAGGCAGTTAGCGACGAGGGTTGCTGAGTTGCAAGGTTGCTGAGTTGCAAGGTTGCTGAGTTGCTGTAACCCAGGAACTTTGCAAACCTTGCAACCCAGCAACCCCTCCAAGACCACACTACTTTCTTCGCCCCCTGATGATCTTCACGAACGACCGGCTGCGCAGCTCTTCGAGCGTGAGGCCGGTGGCCAGCGCCTCCTCTTCCGTGATCGCGCCGCAGTTGAGGGCGCGCAGGAAGTAGTTGAGCAGGCCCTGGCCGGTGGCGGCGTCGTCGAAGACGTCGCCGACGAGCGTGGCCTGGCCGGCTTTTTCGATGAAATTGTGAAGGCGGTCGGTTGCTGCCTTCAGCCCTTCCAGGAAAAACGAATAGACGGCCGCGTAGCGCGTCGGAAGCTGGGCGGGATTGAGGTCCCATCCCTGGTAGTAGGCGTTGATCAGCGAGTGGCGGATGTGATCGACATGCAGGCGCCAGGCACGGTGCACGACCGTGCGGTTCTCGTCGATCTGCTTCTCAGAAAGAGTCCCGCGGTGCGGCGCGATGGGCATGATGTTCGTAGCGCCGTCGGACAGCCAGAGGCCCGTGCCGGCATAGGCGACCTGCATCATGTGCCGTGCGAAATCGCAGGCAGGATGGTCCATCCGCTGATGTTCCGCGGTAATGTTGCAGCTCGCCGTGTAATCGTACGTGCCGAAGTGCGCGGCGACGGCGCGGCCGCGCGCGGCATCGAGAAAGAGCGGCAGATTGGAGACCCCGTTCTCGCTGAGGATGGCCTGCGTGGTCTCGATCATGAACTCGAAACGAAGCGTGTGCGCTCCCAGGCCCAGCTTTGGCTCCATGACGTCGAACAGATCGGCCAGGGCGGTCACTTGCTGCGGAAGCTGGATTTTCGGCAGCGTCACCACGAAGTTGGGCGGAAGCGCACCGGCTTCGTCAATCAATGATGAGATGAAGATGTCGAGCGTGCGCATGGCCCGCGGCATCAGCTCCTGCGAGAACTGCTTGATGCGGATGCCGATGAACGGCGACAGTGTGCCGTTTTTCAATCCCGAGGCAACTTCCTGCGCGGCTGCCGTGGCGTGGCCGTCTTCTTCGTCATCGGCGCGGTTGCCGTAGCCGTCTTCGAAATCGATGCGGAAGTCTTCGACCGGCTCGCGGCGCAGTTTCTCGACCACACGCGCATAGACGACGTCGCGGAACCGCGGGTCGATGCCGATGGCGCTCCCGAGCGTGGCCGCGTCGGGGCCGTACTCATCGAGCGCCCGCAGCGCCAGTACGCCGAGCTTCTGCGTCGTATCGCTCTTGAAGAGATGCGCCCCGCCATAGACGGTATGCACCGGCTGCCGCGCCCCCGAATCACCGGGAAAACGGGCCATGAACCTGGTCAGTGCAGGATCGATCTTCGCTTCAGCGGTTTTGATTTCGTTGTCGGAAAGGGTGCGTTTCATTGGACTCCGTTTCGTGGTTGCTGAGTTGCTGAGTTGCTTGGTTGTTGGTGGCCTTACCTAGCAACCCAGCAACGTAGCAACCAAGCAACCCTTACCTCGTACGAATCACCTTCGCCACTCCCCATCCCACCAGCACGAGCAGAGAGAGCACAAGCCAGTTGTACTGATTGCCGTAGGTGGCCACGGGGAAGTGGCTGCTGATCATGATGAAGACGACGGGAAGGACGATGAACGTATTCTGCTTCGAGCGCTGTTTGGCGAGGTCGGCCAGCCGCATGTCCGGATCATTGCCCGACTTGACCGCGGCGATGAGTTGACGCTGCGCGGGAAGGATACGCACCCACACGTTCAATGCCATGAAGCTCCCGAGCGTCGCCCCGATCTGCATGTACGCCGCCCGTGATGCGAAGAGATGGGTAACGCCGATGATCGCGCCGGCGAGGAGCAGATACGAGAGGATAGTCCCCGTCACCTCGTGCTTTCGCAGCGGCGAGATCCAGAGAAAATCGTAGACGAACCAGCCGGCGGCAATGAGCGCCAGACTGAGTCCGGCCGCCTGCCAGGCGGTCATCTTCAGGACGCTGTCGTCGACCATGATGCCGCCGTCGTAGTAGACGAGGATGAGCAGCAGAAACCCTGACACCAGCGTGAAGAAGGCCTCCCATTTGAACCAGTGCAATGTCTGATTCAGCAGCGCCGGCCGTTTCTGCTTGTCGACGATGTAGAACCCGCCGCTGTGGACCATCCACACCTGTTTCTCATTCTGAAAGGTGTGATCGAGCCAGGTGAAGAAATAGGTCTGCCCGACCCACATGATGGCCGCGAAGACATGTGTCCAGCGGACGGCGAGATTCAGCCACTCACGTACGACGTAACTCATCGTGCTCCTCGATTTGCGTTGGGGCGCGAATGTAGCAGAATCGCGGCGCATGCGAGCGATCGAACGCATTCTCGACCAACTGAATCGCGCCTGGGGCGGACCATCGTGGACCGGCGTCGACATCCGCCCGCTGCTGGATGGTGTGACCGATGCACAGGCACGCGCTCATCCACTGCCGAACGTTCACTCGATCATTGAGCTGGTCGCTCATATGTGCGTTTGGATGGATGTCGTTTCGATCCGTCTCACCGGTATCGCCAAGGAACTGACCTCGGAAGAGGATTGGCGGGACGTGACGCAACTGCCGTGGGCGGACGCACTCGAGGATCTGGAGAACGCCGAGAGCCGTCTCTCCGATGCGGTGGCGCGGTTGTCGGTCGATGACCTCGACAGGATCGTCGCCGGCCGCGAATACACGGCGTACGTGATGGTTCACGGCGTGATCCAGCACAACCTCTACCATGCCGGGCAGATCGCGATTCTGAAGAAGGTCCTGCTGTAAGGTCGGGATAAACTTAGCGTCATGAACGACCCTCGCTATCCCGTCGGCAAGTTTGAACGACCCACAGGACCTCATACGAGTGACGAGCGCCGCGTTCTTATCGAACAGATCGCGGCCACACCCGCCCGGATGCGCGCGGCGGTGAATGGACTGAGCGACGCGCAACTCGATACGCCGTATCGCGACGGCGGCTGGACGGTGCGCCAGGTGGTCCATCACGTCCCCGACTCGCACATGAACGCCTACACGCGCGTGAAGCTCGCTCTCACCGAGGATGAGCCGACGATCAAAGCGTACGACGAGGCGGCGTGGGCGAAGCTCAACGACGTACACGACACGCCGATCGAGACGTCGTTGCAATTGCTCGAAACGCTGCATGCGCGCTGGAACACGATTCTCGGCGCGATGACCGATGCCGATTTCGCGCGGACGCTCCGTCATCCCGAGCACGGCGTGATGACGCTGGACTGGCTCGTGGCCATGTACGCGTGGCATGGACGTCATCACGTCGGTCACATCACGTCGCTGCGCGAGCGCAGCGGGTGGTGACGTGTTTCGCACGCTGACGGCCGGCGATTTCGATGCCGTCGTGGCCTGCTTCAACGAGGCCTTCAGCGACTACGCTGTGAGCTTCTCGATGACGGCACCGCAGCTTCGCGAGATCGTTGCACGCCGCGCGGTTGACTTCGAGCTGTCCGTCGGGGCGTTTGACGGCGGCCGTCTTGTCGGGTTCACGCTGAACGGCTTCGATGGAGAGACCGCGTATGACAGCGGCACCGGCGTCGTCCCGTCGCATCGCGGGCAGGGGCTGGCGCGCGGCATGATGACCTTCATCCTGCCGAGCCTCCGCGACGCCGGTGCGCGCAGTTACCTGCTGGAAGTCATCGATACGAATACCCGCGCCGCCGCTCTGTATGAGTCGCTTGGCTTCACCACGACGCGATCTCTGACATGTTGGAAGCACGAAGCCGGCACCGGGGTGAGCGATGTCACGATTCGCCCGATCGAAGCCGACTGGGATCTGTTCGCCTCCTTCCTCGACGTTGCACCGGCATGGCAGAACTCCGAGGCCTCGCTCCGGCGCGCCCGCGATCCGCGCGTCATCCTCGGCGCCTTCGATGGAGATCAGCTCGCCGCCTATGCGGTCGTCTTTCCGCTGACACACGACCTCCCGCAGCTCGCCGTCCGGCGCAGTCATCGGAGGCGCGGAATCGGCGCAGCACTTCTCGACCGCGCCGCCGTCGAGGCCGAAGGGATGGTGCGCATCCTGAACGTCGACGCACGCGATGAAGGGATCGGCGCCTTTCTGCAAGCCAGCCACGCCGAGCAGTTCATCCGCCAGCGCGAAATGGCGCGTCCGATCTGATGCTCACCTGGTCCCTCCGGTGGAAGCTACAATCGGGCCATGCCAACATTCTTCGAGGCCTTGAACGACCTGATGGCTGCCGAGTTGCCGCTCGTGGTCGTTACCGTCGTCGATACGATGGGAAGCGTTCCGCAGGATCGCGGCGCGAAGATGATCGTCACCGCCGAGGGGTTGCGATTCGGCACGGTGGGCGGCGGCAGAGTCGAGACGAAGGCCATTGGGGAAGCGCAGGAGATGCTGCGAGCCGAGACTAATGAAACGACGAAGTTCGCGCAGTGGAATCTCGCCAAAGACGTCGGCATGACCTGCGGCGGCGTCGTGAAGCTCTACTTCGAATCGCACAACGTCGGCCGCTGGCGCATCGTCGTCTTCGGCGCCGGTCATGTCGCCAACGCCGTCGTCAACGTTCTGATCCATCTCGACTGCGTCGTCACTTGCTTCGATCCGCGCGAGGAGTGGCTGGCGAAACTCCCCGACTCGCCGAAGCTGACCAGGGTGCTGACACCGGATATGCCGTCGATGGTGAAGACGATTCCCGATGATGCGTTCGTCCTGTTGATGACGATGGGCCACACCACCGACAAACCGATCCTTCTCGAGATTTTCCGCACGCGCTCGTTCCCATACCTCGGCGTGATCGGCAGCGACGCCAAGGCGAACATCCTTCGCCGCGACGTCGACGAGGCCGGCCTGCCCGAGGAAGCGAAGCGCGCCTTCTTCTGCCCTATCGGCCTTTCGGTCGGGACGAACCACCCTTACGAGATTGCGGTGAGCGTGGCCGCGCAGCTGCTGGCGGTGCGGGACGAGCGCCTTGCTTCACGCTCTGTTTCAGCAGATCGAGACTCATCGCCTCAGTGACAAGCGCCCGCATCGTCTCCGAGACATTCTTCTTCGATTTCAGCCACGCCACCTGCGCCGGAGCGAGCCAGACGGCCACCCGCTCCATCCCTTTCTCTCCGGCTTCCGGCGCCCGATCCCCGGCTTCCTTTTTTACGGCCATATCCCTCTCGCCAGCGCGACCGAGGCCACGCGTTTGATCGCCGTCACGAACGCCGCCGTACGCAGATCGACGCCCACGCCGTGGCGGTCGCGGATCTCGATCTGCGTCTGCAGCACGGCGTCCGTAGCCGCCTCCATCTTCGTCCGCAAGTGCGCGTTGACCTGATCCTCGCTCCAGTGCTCGTTCTCGATGTTCTGCACCCACTCAAAGTAGCTGACCGTAACGCCACCCGAGTTCGCCAGAATGTCAGGAAGCACCGGAATGCCGCGCGCAAAGAGCTCCTTGTCAGCCGCGGGCGTGGTCGGCCCGTTTGCCGCCTCGGCGATGAGTTTCGTTTTCACGCCGGCGACGTTGTCGGCGCGAATCTGGTTCTCGAACGCGGCCGGGATCAGAACATCGCACTCGATGTGCAGCAGTTCGTCATTCGTGATGTTCGTCGTCCCGGCCAGACCGACGACCGAGCGTGATTGTTTCTTGTGGGCGATGGCCGTTTCCGGATCGATCCCATCGGCGCACATCACCCCTCCGGTCGAGTCGCTGACGGCGATGATCGTCGCGCCGGCCTCGCGGAAGAGCTGCGCCGCGATCGCACCGGCATTGCCGAAACCCTGGATGACCACGCGGGCACCCTTGAGCGTGTCGAGACCCGGCACGGCACCCTGGGTGATGGCCCGGCTGGTGATGAAGAGGCATCCGCGGGCGGTGGCCTCGTTACGGCCGAGCGACCCCCCCATCGACACCGGCTTGCCGGTCACGACCGGCAGATTGTTCTTGCCGGAATGCATCATGTCGTAGGTGTCGTAGATCCAGGCCATCGTCTCGGCGGTCGTGTTGACGTCCGGCGCCGGGATGTCGGTATGCGGCCCGATGGTGTCGCCGAGCTCCACCACGAAGCGACGGGTGATCTTGCGCAGCTCCGCCTTCGACAGCATCTTCGGATCGCAGATGATCCCCCCCTTCGCGCCGCCGAAGGGGATGTCGGCCACGGCGCACTTCCAGGTCATCCACGATGCCAGCGCGCGCACCTCGTCGGCGGTGACGTCGGGGTGATAGCGAATACCCCCCTTGCCCGGGCCGCGCACGCGCGAGTGCAGCGCGCGATAGCCGGTGTAGGTCTTCACCGTCCCGTCGTCTTCTTCAATCGGAAACTCGACCGTGGTCAGGCGGCTGGTGTGCCGCAGATACTCCCGCAGCCCTTCCGGGATTTCGACGTATTGCGCCGCGGTATCGAACTGCGCCTGAGCAATGGCGTAGGAGTTGAGATTCTCAGCGCTCTCTACAGGGAGGGGAGTCGTTTCACGTGCCACCCGTTCACCCATGGACAACCTCCTGTTTGTTGGAGCTGAGAACGATAACACGAGGGGTTCCGAGGTAGGATTTGGGGCATGGAAACGGGCGAGCTGCTGAAGAACCTGAGACTCATCGTACGGGAAGAGATGACGCAATTCTCCGAGCGAATGGACGCCCGTTTCGACCTCGTCTACACGTTGTTCGACGGCGTGTACGTCCGACTTCATCATCTCGAAGCGGAGGTTCAATCGATCAATGGGATCTTGGCGCGCATCGCGCCATATGACCCCCAAGCCGACAGTTCACTTCGCACGTATGACGAGAACGCCTGCCGAAGTAGGATTTGCGATCATGCCTGATGACGATCTGTTTGAAACGCTGAAGCGATTTCACCGCGACTTCGTTGTGCCGGACTTCGAGCGCCACACTGAGCAGCTGAAGGCCCATGTCGATGCTCGCTTCAATAACGTATATCGATTGATCGATGGCCTCTACGCACGATCCGACCGGGACGATTCGGAATTGCAGGCGATCAAAGCCGGACTGGCGCGAGTCGAGACTCAACTGTCCAACGTCGAGGCGCGGCTGAGCAATGTCGAGGCGGAGTTGCAGTTGGTCAAGTCCGGATTGGCGCGACTCGAAGCGCGCGTATCAGCCCTCGAAGCCCGCGTATCAGCGTTGGAATCCCGTGTGTCGGAGGTTGAAATCCGGCTTGCTGGCGTCGACGAAAAGGTCGCGCAGCTCGCCTCTCGATCCGAGATCGACGAGCTCAAGAAGCAGATTGCGCTGATGAACGGCCGGGTCGCGGAGCTCGAGACTCGTCATTAGAAGCTCACCGCCGCGAGCCGACCACCGCCCGCAACGCCCGCATCCGCAGGTCGAGCTCGTCGGGTGTCATACTGGCGTACTTCGGCGGGAGCAGTCGCCGGCTTGAAGCCTCGAAGACCGCAAGCAGCTCCATGTACTCCAGCAATTCGCTGTCGCGGCTCGGGAAGTAGTCGGTTGCGGCACCATTGAAATTCTCCGCGGAGACGGTCGTCGCGCCGGCGCGTGCGGCATCGTCGTTGGCCATCAGGATCACCGCTTCGACGTCCGCGTTGCTGTAGCCGATGAGCTTCTGCGAGAAGGTCTCGCGAATGGAGGGGAAGTCGACGGCGGTGGCGACCTGATTCTTCTTTACGAGGGCTTTGGCGATGGCCTCCACCTCTTCGGCCGTCTGCGAATAGAGGAACGGGATCTTGCGGTCGAGGCGGCCGGCGCGTTTGAGGTCGACGTCCAGCTTGTCGGGGCGGTTCGTCATGACCAGGAAAAGGATCCGTCCGCGGTTGGACGTATCGGACATGAACTCTTTGATCCGGGCGATGACACGCGATGATGTACCGCCGTCTCCCTCACCGTCCGTGTTCCCGAAGGCGCGGTCCCCTTCATCGACGATCACCACGACCTGTCCGAGGGCGCGGATGACATTCAGGATCTTCTCGAGATTTCCTTCAGTCGCGCCGACCCACTTCGAGCGGAAGTTCTTCAGCTTGATGGTGGTCAGCCCGCATTCGCGCGCGAAGGCCTCGGCCACGAACGTCTTTCCGGTCCCCATCGGGCCGGTGAAGAGTATCCCCATCGGCACGCGCGACCGTTCGCCGTTCCGGATGCTGTTGGCGATGATGAGGAGATCCTGCTTGACCTCTTCCATGCCTCCGACGACCTCGAATCCGAAGGCCGGCTCGACGAACTCGACCAGGCCAAAACACTCCCGCTCCAGGATCTCCCGCTTCCGCCGCGCGATGAGGAGATCGACGTCCTTCCGGGCCTGGGCGTCGCAATCCGCCGGAATGCTGGCCGGCTGCGCACCGGGCGCAATCAGTTTGGCGATTTCCTCCTGATCCAGCCCTACCGTGAGGGCGGCGATCTTGGCCGCGCGCTCGGCGGTGTCAGGACCGGTGAGGATGCTGCTGATGAACTCCTGCCGCCTGCGCAACTCCTCCTCGCTGGCCGGTGGGGGTGTGAGGATGGAGATGATCTGGATTGCCTTGAGCCCGGCGGTGATCTCCGCGTAGCGTGCGGCGTCCTTGTCGTCCAGACGTTTGTCCGCAACGCGCGCGGCCGCCTTTCGCTCGTCGACGTCGGGCATCGGAACCTCGACGACGGCAACCCGCGGATTGGAGACGAGTTTCGGCGCCAGGTCGGTGAGGTTTTCGGCGATCAGGATGACGATGTTGTCGCTTCGCTCGATCTCTTCGAGGAATGACCAGCGGTGCAGCGTCACCACGGCGGCACGGTCCGACTCGCTCTGAAAATTGGGATCGCCCGCCGGAGAGATGGCTTCGGCATACTCGAGGACCACCGCCGTCTTCGTGCCGCCGGTGAGCATCCTCTCGAGCGCCATGAGCACCCGTGGTTTGTCGCCCGAAAGAAGTGCTTCATCGATGCTGACCGACGCATCGCGCTTGAGGAACCGAACGCCGGTAGCGACGTTGTAGACGGCGATGGTCTCCTTCGACTGATCGAGGAGAACGCTCCCCAGGAATTCCGTCAGGGTAACGACGCGCCCTTCGCTGATCACGGCGTCGTAGACGTTGCCATGCAGGACGAAGATCGACGCTTCGCCGCGAAGATAGCGGCGGCGCAGCTCGTCGGCCCAGGTAGGAAGGATGCGGATCGTCACGCGGTCTCCATATTGGTCAAGAGCTTCTCGGTATCGACGGCAGTCTGGCGGATGGAATCGACCCCATCGAGCAGATCGTCGAGTTGCCCGGACAGCTCGTTGGGCGACTGCATGGTCACGATCTGGTCGGCGATGAGCTGAAAGGAGTTCTCAATCAGGTCGAGCTGCGCGCGTGCCACGCCAAGGTAGCGGGTGATCTCGTGAACGCGCTCGACGCGTTTCTGGATGACGGCAAAGTTCTTCTGCGCGATGTCGCGCTCCGGGTCGCTGGCCTGCTGCGACGTCGAGCGGTCGTGCCAACGGCTCATGTCGCGCTCGAGCGCCGTCGTGTCGACCGTACCGAGGTAGTTCTCGTAGCGGTTCACGGTCAGGGCCATCTCCAGGAACGACTCGACGAGCTTGTGGGTCTTCACCAGCTCCGTGCGCAGAAGATCGCCGGTGAACGTAGGATTCGAGGCGGCTAATTTGTTGATCTGCTGCTCGCGATCGACGAGCCCAAGCACGCGCTGTTGTTCGTTGTCCGGAAGGTCCTTCATCTTCTCGTTGCGGTCCTGCGCTTCCATCGCCAGGCGGATCTTTTCCAGCCGGGGGTCCCACAGGATCCTGCGCAGCGTCTTCGAGTCGGAGCCATGAAGGAGCCAGAGTGCCTCGCCGCCGAGCGCGACCAGTCCCGGCAGCGGATTGCCCGTCAGCACCGAGGCGGTCACCCCGCCGAGGAGCAGAGAAAGGTTGTACGGATTGGCGAACGCCAGCTTCAGATACGGCCGGTTGTGAAAGGCGGCATCCTTCACCGCATCCTTCGCGGTGTCGCGAATGGCGCGGTTGAGATCCTGCTGCGCCTTCACGGCGGGCGACGGTGCACTCTGCGGCGTCACCGTCTGCGGTCTCGAAACATCCTTTTTCGGAGGATCAGGCACGGGATCATTCTACGAGGCTGGCGCGTAGAGGAAGTCGAGGAGTTTCTTCTCCACATCGCGAAACTCTTTCGACGACTTCAAGGCCATGTCGCGATTCTCGAAAAAAGGAACGTCCACGCGATGGAGGATGACCGTCGGACGCGGAGCGAGAATGTAAATCGTATCGGCCAGGTAGACCGCCTCCGACACATCGTGCGTCACGAACAGGGTGGTGTTGTCCTCGCTGCGTGACACGTCGAGAAGAAGACTCTGCATTCCCCATCGAGTCTGCGGATCGAGGGCGCCGAATGGCTCGTCCATCAAAACCAATTTGGGCTTGTTGATCAGCGTCCTGGCGATGGCGACGCGCTGCTTCATGCCGCCGGAGAGATCCTTGGGATAGCGGTCGGCGAACTCGGCCAGGCCGACGGCGTCGAGATACTTCTTCGATCGCTTGCTGCGTTCTTCCGAGCCGAGACCCTGCAGGCGAAGCCCATACTCGACATTCTGGCGGATTGTCAGCCAGCCGAACGACGTGTACGCCTGGAAGACCATGCCCCGGTCGCGGCCGACATCCGTCACCGGCGTGCCGTCGACCAGAATCTCCCCTCGTGTCGGAATGAGCAGGCCGGCCACTGTCTTGAGGATGGTCGACTTCCCGCAGCCCGAGGGCCCAAGAAACACGACGATCTCGCCGACATTCGGTTTGTCGACAATGTCGAGAGTTACCTCCCGCACCGCTTCCGTGGCGCGCCCGTCGTGGGCGATGTACGTCACGCCGAGATCGCTGATGCGGAGCCGCGGTTGCTGCTTCGCGCGCTCGCTGACATAGGTCGCCTTCGTCGCCTTCGTATCGATGGTGACCGCGACCGTTCCCGGCTCGCCGGCCTGTGGCTGCTCGTCGGCCATCACTCCACTTCCTTCCAACGGAAGAGAAATGCGGAGATCATCCGAATCACCTGATCGGTGAGCAGACCGATGCCGCCGATCACGATCAACCCTGCGAACGACCACGATGCTTTCTGATGCGTGCGCGCCAGCTCCACCATATAGCCGAGGCTTTGACCGGGATTGACCGTCTCGGCCAGGATCACGTAGGTCCACAGGATTGCGTTCATCACGCGGAACGAGTCGAAGATCTCCGGGAGGGCCGCTGGTATCAGCACGGTCCGAATGACCTGCCACTTCGATGCGCCGAGCGTCATCGCCGTCTGCACGAGCTCCTCGGGAACCTGGCGGATCGCCGAGACGACTACCGGAAGCAGAAAAACGAATACGCCGAGAAAGAGGAAAGCGATCTTCTCCCCGTCATAGATCCCGAACCAGAGGATCAGCACATTGATGAACGCGGAGATCGGCATGTAGCGAAGCGGCGCCACGATGGGATCGAAGAGGTGATTGATCGGTTCAAACGCCCCCATCAGGACGCCGAGCGGTAGCGCCACCGCCGACGCCAGCAGGAATGCGGTGAGGATTCGCTGCGTCGAAACGACGATGGCCTGGGCCAGCTCGTATTGGAGGAAGAGCTGCAGCGTTCCGCGAATGACCTCGGTCGGGGACGGGAGGAAATCGGCGGGCGCAAAGTGACCGTAGGTGATGACGCACCATGCGGCGATAACGACGATCGGCATCACGAACGCAAGCACCAGCGCGGTGCCTCGCGGCACCGGCTGGCGGATCGTCCAGATCGACTTCATGCGATGCGCGGCCATTATTGCGTCGCGAGTACGACCTTGATCTCTGTGCGCCGGTTCAACTGCCTGCCGGCCTCTGTCTGATTGTCGGCAACCGGATTCGTCGAGCCGCGCCCGATGGTCTGGAAGCGGTTGGCGTCGATGTTCGGGAACGTCTTGACGATGTAGCTCTTGACCGCCAGCGCCCGGCGCTCGGAGAGCGTCATGTTCTTGGTTGGCGATCCCGTGGCGTCGGTGTTCCCTTCGACGCGCAGGTAGGTGTTGCCGAACGAGGTCATCGTGTCGCCGAGAGAATCGAGGACGAAGAACGAGCCCGGCATGATCTCGTCGGAGCCGGGCGTGAAGTGAATCTCGATCTGTTTGTTGATGATGGCGCGATCGTTCTTCGAAGGGGCTTTCGCGGCGATCTTCGGCTCTTCGACCTTCTGGGTCTCATAGTTTGCCGCAAGCGCGCTGAGGAAGCGCGTGTCGGCCCAGTCTTTGGCTTCCACCGCGCGCGTGACCAGCCCCTTCTTGCGCCAGATCACGAACGCCGTGTCGAACAGCGTTTCGTAGTGAGCCTTGCCTCCGGAGAGGCCATAGAACTGCGCGTTGTCCGCGTACGGCGTGAGCTTGAGGCCGGAGAGCATGCCCGAGACCGTGTCGGTGTCGAGCTTGAGAGCCTTGCCGACGACGGCGTACGAATTGGCGGGATCGCTCTTCATCATCTCGATGCCGTCGAACCAGCCGTGGATGAAGTCCCGCACCGTTTCCGGCGCGCGGTCGATCAGATCCTGCCGTGCGCAGAGGGTGTCGGCGATGATGTTGGTGGCCGCGGTCGTGGAGACGAGGACGTGCGCCTCATCGCCGCGCGCGGTGACGGCGCCGGAGAGATCGGGCTCCCAGGTAACGGCGGCATCGACCTGCTTGGCCTTGAACATCGCTGCCGCGGCCGGCGCGTCCTGCGTGAAGATGATGCCCTTCTCGACGGCCGCGCGATCGTCGGCCGAGAGACCCGACTGCGACAGCAGGTAAAGCAGCAGGAAGTGCGACGGCGTGAACTGCGTGCAGGCGATGCGATGCCCCTTGAGCTGTTCGATCGAGTTGATCGAGGCCAGCGAGACGATGCCGTCGCCGCCGCGCGACCAGTCCTGCATCATCACGGACTTGGCCTTTTGATTGTTCTCCGCGAGGATCGATGCCTCGCGCGCCCAGTTGTCGACCGTGTTCCACATGATGTCGACGGCGCCCGTGCGGAACGCCGCAAGTTTGGCGGCCGGATCTTCGATCAGAACAAACTTCACGTCGAGGCCGTATTTGCGGCGGTAGCTCGAAGAATCGCTCGGCTCCAGGCCGTTATTGAAGACGATGCCGGGCGAGTGGCCCGCCCAGGTGTTGATGGCCACCACCAGCGGACGATTCAGCTTGCCGCTGCTGACGCTGACCGCGGAGACGCCGGTGACCGGAGCGTTGCGTGTTGGATCGGCCGGAGCGTTCTTGAGCGCATCGAAGTCGTTGCTGCCGACCTGGCTCGTGCCGGTCTGCGTCTGACCTTTGTCGCTGCCGGTGGCCCATTTGCGGATGTCGTTGCCTTTGTAGTGATAGGCGGCGTATCCGACCACGGCCAGAATCACCACTGTGATGAAGAACTTCGCGAAGGGAGTGAGTTTCATACGATCCTCCAGGCGCGCGCGGGTGGCGCGCGGCTACATCGTCTTCTGGCCCTGCTGTTGCGCGGCTTTGCGCGCCTTCATGGCCGCCAGTTCCTGCTTGGCCTGAACATCGCCGACCTGGCTTCGAAGACCGGCCAGCCGTGAGTCGAGCGACGAATCGGACAGCTCCTTGCCAAGGTTGGCCTCGGCGATGGTGTTCTTGATGTGCGTGCGGACGTTATCGAGCGCGCGCACCTCGTCGTCCACCGACAGCCCGTCGAGCTGTTCCTGAATGTTGATGCGCGCCTGCGCCGACTGCATCTTGGCCAGCATCGTCTCGCGCTCGGCCTGCAGCTTCTTGATCTCGGTCTGCACGCTGAGAAGCGACGTCTTTGCCGAATCGGCGTCGGAGTGCGCCGTTTGCATGTCAGTCTGCAAATCCGCGAGGTCGGCAGTGATCTGATTCTTCTTCTGGATCAGCACCACCCCGAGGTCGTCCTGATTCGTTTCGACGGCGGTATTCAGCTCCGCCTCCGTCTGGGCCAGATCGGCGTTGGCCTTCTTGAAGCGGTCGTCGAGCTCCTCGCGGCGCCGGATGATCGCCGCGGTGGCGCTCTTGAGCTTCGCGTACTTTCCGATCATCGAGTTGATGGCGTTCTCGTACGCGATCTCCGGATGCTCCACTTCGATGTCGGAGATCCAAATCGAGAGAAAACCCTTCCAAAGATTCCCCAGCCTTGAAAACAGTCCCATATCTCCCTCAGTTCTTTGCCGGCTCGTGCAGCTTCGGCGAGTCACGAACGACGCGCGCCACTGCTTCCTGACCGAAGAATTCGAGCACTTTCTGCACGTCGAGCTTCTTCCCGTTGCAGGAACCGATGACGCTCTGCTGTTCTGCGACCCGCTCCTGCATCACCGTCTTCAGTTTTACGATTTCTTCTTCATATTGTTTGATACGTTGATCCGCTTCCGCGGTGACCTTCTCCGTATCGGCGGCGCCGGCACGGATATAGGCCTCGAGCGCCTGCAGCTCCTGCGCTCCCGCCTCGATGATCTTCTCGATCGGGACGCCGAAGGCGCGCAGCGATGCCATCACGATCTGCTTCTTGACCGCGTCTTCCGTGCCCGGCGGGAGTGAGGTCAGCAACTCCAGCGTGCGCGAGACGCGCTCCCTCTCGTCGGCGTCGATGCCTGCCGCCTCGAAAACCTGCTCGAAGTCGACCTTCCCTCCCGGCGCGGGGGGCGGTGGAGCGTTGAAGACAGGAAGGTCCTGCTGCGGCGCCGGGGAGGGGGTACCGTCGGTAGCCTGAGCCTCCGACTCGCCCGAGTCCGCCGTCTGGTCCTGGACCACGAACCAGCCCATCACGGTCGATCCCCACTTCTTCTTGTCGCTCATCGAAGGAGGTGATTATGACACGCGCCATTTGGGCGTGCTTTTCAGAGGCTGGAAATTACGGATCAGATGGATTCTGCGGAGCTGTTGGCCGAGCCTTGGGCAACCTGCGCCGCCGGCCGTGCCGGCCTCACGACATCCAGTTCACGCCCGCTTCCTTGTTCCACTTTGTGGTCATCTTCTTCGACTTCGTCCAGAACTCGATCGAGCCGCGGCCGGTGATGTCGCCGACGCCGAACTTCGACTCGTTCCACCCTCCGAAGCTGAACGGCTCACGCGGAACCGGCACTCCTACGTTCACACCCACCATCCCCGCGCTGGCGTTCTCCATGACGTAACGCGCCACGCCGCCGCTCTCGGTGAAGACGCTGGCGGCGTTGCCGTAGCGTGATTTCTGCTGCACGCCGACGGCCTCGGCCACGTCCTTCGCCCGGATGATCACCATCACCGGCCCGAACACCTCTTCCTGAGCGATGCGCATGTCCGGTGTGACGTGGTCGATGAGCGTCGGACCGACGTAGTAGCCGTTCTCTTTCCCCTTCACCTTGTACCCGCGCCCATCGACGAGGATCGTTGCCCCCATCTTCTCGGCCTCGGTGATGTAGCTCTCGATGCGCGCCTTCGCCTCGGCGGAGATCACTGGGCCGATGTGCGTACCCGGCACCATCGACTTCATGATGGTGACCATCCGCTCGATGATGTGATCGCTGCTGCCGACCGCCATCATCACTGAGGCGGCCATGCAACGCTGCCCAGCACAGCCCGACATCGAGGCGACGACGTTCGTCGACGTCATCTCCGGCTCCGCGTCCGGCATGACAATGAGGTGATTCTTCGCCCCGCCGAGGGCCAGCACGCGCTTGAAATTCGACGTGCCGCGCCGGTAGACGATCTTGGCCACCTTCGTGGAGCCGACAAAGCTGATGCCTTCGATGCCGGGATGGTCGCAGATTGCCTCGACCGTCTCCTGCCCACCGTGAACGATGTTGAGCACGCCGTCCGGCAGCCCCGCCTCGCGCAGCAGCTCGGCGATCCGCCCCGCCGACAGCGGCACCAGTTCGCTCGGCTTCAGGACCATGCAGTTGCCGAGGGCGATCGCGTTCGGGATGGTCCAGTTGGGAACCATGTTCGGGAAGTTGAAGGGGGCGATCGAGGCCACGACCCCTACCGGGAAATGCTCGACGCGGCATTCAACGCCGCGCGAGACCTCCAGCACCTCCCCCGCGGTGATCTGCGGCAGCGAGCAAGCGAACTCGCAAAGCTCGGCCGACTTCAGCACCTCCGCCCGCGCCTCGCTATCGATCTTGCCGTTTTCTTCACTAACCAGCCTCGCCAGCGAGTCGATGTCCCGCTCCAGCAGCGCCTTGAACCGATAGAAGACCTGAACCCTCTCCTTGATCGGTGTCGCCGACCAGCCGGGAAAGGCCTGCTTCGCCGCCGTGACCGCCCGGTCGACATCCGCCGCCGCGGAGAGCGGCACGCGCGAGATGACGTTCCCCTCGGCGGGGTTGAAGACATCGAGGTATCGTTTGGTTTCACCCTCGACGAACGTGCCGCCGATGTAGTTGCGAATGTCAGGGTAACGGGTGGTTTCGATTGCCGACATGAGGTGCCTCCTGGGGGCGTGAAAAACGGCAATTGTAGCCGCTCAGCTTTTCACGCGCTTCATCACGCAGGTCGCGGCGCCGTGGTCGTGGAACGGCATGAAAAGCAGGGCCAGGCCGCGCTCGTCGAACTCAGAGGAGATCGTGAGCGTGTCGCGCTCGGGGGAAAGATGGAAGGTGAGCGTGCGGACGCGGCTGGAGGCACCGCTGAGGATCGACGCGCCCATCTTCTGCGGCGACCATGAGGCCGAGACGCCGTCGTCGGTCCAGGCGAGATCTTTTTCGAGGATGGCGTCGTGGATCTTGCCGCCGTCGCCCGTGGCGTGAATCTCGATGCGGCAGCCCGGCTGCGTAATCGTCAGCGTTTCCACCCGATTCAAAACCGCCGCTTCGCTGAAGACGAAGGCCGTCGACCCGGTCCCTTTGCGGACCGGCTGGCCCGCCAGTTTGTAGGTACCGGAGAGATCGATGCAGACCGGCGACGGCGGCCGCGACGCGCACGTGAGTGCCGCCGCCGCCAGGAGTGCCGCGATCATCCGCATCGGGCGAATCATACGCCGCGACACTTGACCCCTCGGCGGGCCGCGACCATCATTCGCGGCACATGTCCGTGATCGGCCGCCTGTTCGCTACCAAGTCGCTCGACGAGCTCATTGCCGGAACGCAGGAAGAAGGGCATCAGCTCAAAAAGGTTCTCGGTCCCTGGAACCTGATCGCCCTCGGCATCGGCGCCATCATCGGCGCCGGCATCTTCGCCACCATCGGCACCGCCGCCGCGGGCGACGCGCATCGCCCGGGCGCAGGTCCGGCCCTGATGATCTCGTTCGTCCTGACGGCGGTCGTCTGTGCCTTCACGGCGCTCTGCTACGCCGAGTTCGCCTCGATGGTGCCGGTCTCCGGCTCAGCGTATACCTACTCGTACGCCACACTCGGCGAGCTCGTGGCCTGGATCATCGGCTGGGATCTGATGATTGAGTACGCCATCGGCAACGTGGCCGTGGCCATCTCCTGGGCCAACTATATGAACACGCTGCTGGAAGGCTTCGGCATCGTGCTGCCGGGATGGCTGACCGTTGACTACGGCACAGCCATGTCGAAGATGCCGCAGGTCGTGGCCGCCGCGCCGCACATCTTCGGTATCCCGATCATCTTCAACGTCCTGGCCGTCGGCATCGTCACGCTGATCACGATCGTTTTGGTATGGGGTATCAGGGAGTCGGCCAGCTTTAACTTCTGGATGGTGGCCATCAAGCTGGTCGTCCTGGCGTTCTTCGTGCTGGTCAGCTTCAAGTACGTCAAGCCGGCGCACTGGCACCCGTTCGCGCCCAACGGTTTCTCCGGCATCGCCACCGGCGCGGCCATCGTCTTCTTCGCCTACATCGGGTTCGATGCCGTGTCGACGACCGCCGAGGAGGCGAAGAATCCGAAGAGAGACATGCCGATCGGCATCATCGGATCGCTGATCATCTGCACGATCATTTACGCGGTCATCGCCGCGGTCTTCACGGGCATGATTCCCTACGGCGACCTGGTGAAGAAGCTCTCCAGCGAGCAGGCCGAGCCGCTGACGCTGGCGATGAAGTACGCCACCATGCCGGGTTGGATGGTCGGCGTGGTGGCCTTCGGATCGGTCGTCGCCCACACCGCTGTGCTGCTCGTGTTTCAGCTCGGCCAGCCGCGCATCTTCTTCGCCATGTCGCGCGACGGCCTGCTGCCGCCGTTTTTCGCCCGTGTCCATCCCAAGTTCCGCACACCGCATGTGGCCACGATCATCACCGGCATCTTTGTCGGGGTGGCGGCTCTCTTCTCGTCACTCGATGCCATGGTCGATCTGACGAACATCGGAACGCTTTTCGCGTTCATGCTGGTCTGCATCGGCATCATCATCCTTCGGGTCAAAGACCCGCACCGCGAGCGCTCATTCCGCGTTCCCGGCGGCACCTGGTTCCTGCCGGTCCTCGGCATCCTGTCATGCATCTTCCTGGCGAAGTACCTGCCAAAGGAATCGTGGTGGCGCTTCGGCATCTGGCTCTGCGTCGGAATGGTTGTCTACCTTTCCTACGGCTACCACCACAGCCGTCTGCGCTTCCGCGGCGCGAGACCTCCCGGTCCTCCGGGCGGTAATTCGACCCACGACTTCAACCCCGAGCAGCAGTTACCGGAGAGGGATGTGAAGTAGGCGGGCAACGCGGCGGCTGCGCCTGACCCAGAGGCACAACACCGTGACGTATCCCCAAAACGTCCGCGCAGTCTCCGAGAAAAACATCGCCGACGACTGCCCGCAATGACCGAGCACCTGCGGTCCCGGCAGATCGCCATCCTCGTATGTGCTCGACACGATAAGTCATCAGCCGGGCTGCTGGTAGAGACCAAGGACGTTGCCGCCGGGATCGCGGAACCGCGCCGTGATCTCGGGGGCGTCCACGCCGAGCGGTTGCACGATCACGCCTCCGTGCGCGAGGATGGCGGCAATGGTGACGTTGATGTCGTCGACCATGATGTAGATCAGCAGCCCCGGCTTTTCCGACGGCGGCCGGCCGGTCACCCACGTCCCGCTCACTTCACCGACGCCGTCGTCGAAGGCCGTCGAGCCGTCGCCGCGTTTCCGTGTCTTCCATCCGAAGACGGACTCATAGAACGCGACCGATTGCGGGATGTCGGTTGCGGGAATCTCGATGTAGCAGATCTTGCCATCGGCGTAGTTGGGCATCAGGGCTCCTTGTTTTGGCAAATCTTAACGTCAAGGAGCAGTAAGAGAACGGTCTGCGCGACGTCTCGCGCAGACCGTTCTGACCTACAATGACTGCGTACTACTGCTGTTGCTGCGGGGCCGGAGCCGGCGTGGGTGCCGGCTTCGCCTTGCGCGTACGACCGCTGCGCCCGAGGGCGCTTTGCATCGTCTTCACGTGGGCGACGAGCGTGGCATCGCGCGGACTACGGGTGTATGACTTTGAGAGGCTGTACACCTGCAGCGACTGCTGGACGACATCTCGACGCTCCTGAGTCGCTGTGTAGCGAATGTCCCGTGCAAGCGCCTCGGCGGCGGCAGCAACCGGCTCGAAACGAAGATTGCGAGCGATGACTTCCCGCGTTCTCACCGGATCGAGACCCGTCGTCGCCTGCATCGTCGTGTCATGTTCCGCAGCGACGGCACTGGCTTCGAGAAACTCGTTCGGTATCGCACGAGAGAAGGCAATCGACTGGCCGCCTTCGACCGGCGCCGTGAGGAGACCCGGCAGGATCTGATACATGGCACCGAGGTGCGTGATCGCCTGCTGGATGACCGCATCGAGCTGGTCTGCTTCCGGCGTCGTCGCCGTCGGCTGGTTCGTACCGTTTTCACTATTGATCGTTTCCATTGGCCTTACCTCCTTTCCGCAGGGTTGCCCTGAGCTCAAAGCATTGGGTCTTCTGTTGTATCCAGCCTAGGACGAAACAGGAGAAAAGTCCGTTTTTGACAGCGCACTATAGTGTTCTGTTTTGGGGAATAAACCGATTGTTTATGTAGCAAGGACTGATTCCATGAATCAGCTCTATCCAGAGGCCAGAGCGAGCACTCCGAGCCCGTGAACGAGGTCTCCGAGCTTGTTCATGAGCTCTCGGAGCTCATGAACGAGCTTTTCGACTTCACGAACGAGCTCTAAGAGCTCACGAACGAGCTTTCCGAGTTCGCTAACGAGCTCTCGGAGCTCATGAACGAGCTCTTCGAGTTCGCTCACGGCTCTCCGGGTCAGGTCCTTCAACTGTCCGGTTCCGAACACCTCTACTTGAAAGCGAACGTCAAGACAGCCAAGGCATCGGTCTAACCTCTTTGTTTTCAACGAGAGTCTCATGGCATTGCGCTTGGTTAGGTAGCGGTCCAGCATGGATCGCGAAATCGAACAGACGGTTCGGACGAAGCGCACGGCGCGGCGGGTCGTGGTAGCCATCCTGGCGACCGCGGCGCTGATCTTTTGCGTCGCGGCCACGGTGAGCTGGCTGCGGCCCTCGGTGCGGCGGGCGGATCTGCAGATTGCCCGTGTCGAGCGGGGAACTGTCGATGCCACGCTGCAGGCGACGGGGACCGTGGTTCCGGAGATCGAGACGGTCATATCCAGTCCGGTGGAGGCGCGCACGCTGCGGATTCAGCATCGAGCGGGCGACCAACTTCACGCGGGCGATGCGATCCTCACCCTCGACACCTCGGCCACGAAGCTCGATCTCGACAAGTTGAACGATGCCGTGGCGCAGAAGGAAAGCGCGCTGGCGCAGGCGCGGCTGAAGGCGGAGGAAGACGTCGCCTCGGCCGGCGCGGCGCTGGAGCAGAAGCAGCTCGACGCCGACATCCTCAAGCTCAAGGCAGAGCAGAACACGCGGATGCACGCCGAGGGGCTTGTGTCGGCGCAGGACGAGCTCGTGGCGGTCACCGCGAAGAAGAAGAACGACATCGAGATCGCCCAGCTTCGCGACGCGTTGGCGCGGGTGCACCGCACGACGCAGGCACAGATCGGCGCCGTGGAGCTCGATCTGCGCACCGCGCAGAAGGAGCGCGATCAGTCGGAGCGGCAGCTCAACCTGGCCATGGCCCGCAGCGACCAGGACGGGATCCTCACCTGGGTGTTGCCGGAAGTGGGGACGACCGTTCGGAAGGGCGATGTCCTTGCCCGCGTAGCCGACCTCTCCGCCTACCGCGTCGTGGCCACGGTCCCGGACGTCCACGCCTCGAAGCTGGCCGCGGGGATGCGCGCGCACGTGAAGCTCGACGACGCCACCACCATCGACGGGACGATCTCCAGCATCGATCCACGCATGGAGAACGGCGTGGCGAAGTTCTACGTCACGCTCGATCAGCGCGCGCACGCGCTGCTGCGCAACAACCTTCGCGTCGACGTCTTCCCCATTCTCGGAAGCCGGGGCAACGTGCTGCGCCTCCGCCGAGGAGCGCTTGGGCAGGGCGAGCGCGAAGAGGTGTACGTCGTCCGCGGCGGCACGCTCGTCCGCACTCCGGTGCACTGGGGCCTTACTGGCGAGGAAGTCATCCAACCGATCGACGGACTTCGCGAAGGCGATGACGTCGTGATCTCGAACATGAACGATTACCAGGGGATTGGGGAGTTGAGGCTGAAATGAGTGTTGGCGCGCGGTTGCTGAGTTACTCGGTTACTGAGTTGCGGGGTCTCGCAGTTGCGGGGTCTCGCGGTTGCGGGGTCTCGCGGTTGCGGGGTCTCGCGGTGTCACCTTGCAAATGCCGCGGTCTTTACGCCGCTCTCCCCTGACGTTCCCTTGCCACGCTGCCGTTCATCCCGAACACCGCGAGACCGCGCAACCCCGAGACCCCGAGACCAAGTAACCCAGCAACCCAGCAACCCCAGCAACCATCGACAAAGGAGCAACAACCATGATCACCCTACACAACATCGACAAGGTCTATCGCACCGAGCGCGTCGAGACGCTTGCGTTGCAGAACATCAACCTCGACATCGCCGGCGGCGAATTCGTCTCGATCATGGGGCCGTCGGGATGCGGGAAGTCGACGCTGCTGAATCTGATCGGGTTGCTCGACAAACCGACGAACGGCAAGCTGACGCTCGACGGACAGCACATCAACGGCGCGGGTGACCGGTCGCTGGCGAAGATGCGCAACGAGAAGCTCGGATTCGTCTTCCAGAGCTTCCACCTCGTCCCCGATCTGACCGTATTGGACAATGTCGAGATCCCGCTGCTGTATCGGAAGATGGGATCGGGAGAACGTCGGAAGCGCGCACTGGCGGCGCTCGACGGCGTAGGTCTCTCCTCACGCGTTCATCACTTCCCGACCCAGCTCTCCGGCGGGCAGCAGCAGCGTGTGGCCATCGCCCGTGCCATCGTCGGACGGCCGCGCATCGTCCTGGCCGACGAGCCGACCGGCAATCTCGACTCGGCCATGGGCGACGAGATCATGGGCATCCTCGAGGAGCTGAACGTGAAGGACGGCACCACGGTGGTGATGGTCACGCACGACGACCGCTTCGCGCAGCGAACGAGCAGAACGATTCGGCTGTTCGACGGTAGGCAGGTGGCGTGACGGACGCGGTCGCGCGGTCTCGGGGTTGCGCGGTCTCGCGGCGCGCGGTCGGAAAGGCAGCCGCGAGACCTCGAAACCGCGAGACCGCGCAACCAGGTGAATAAGGACAAACCAATGCTACGAAACTCTCTCAAACTCGCCCTCAAAGTACTGGCGCGGCGCAAGGTCTTCACCGCCATTTCGCTCGTCGGCATCACCATGACACTGGCGGTGCTGATGGCGGCCACGGCTATCCTCGACAACGTGCTCGCGCCACGGCAGCCGGAGTCGCGGCTCGACCGCATCATGACTGTCGACTTCGTGCAGATGCACGGGCCGGAAAACACGGAGCGGAGTAATCCCGGACGAGGCTTTCTCGACAAGACCATCCGCAATCTCCCGGGTGTCGAGCGCACGTCCACGTACAGCGAGATTCAGAGCGTCGTCGTGTACGACGGCGCGTTGCGGGTGGAATTGCCGTACCGGCGCGCCGACGCGCAGTACTGGAAGATCCTCGACTTCCGTTTTCTCGAAGGCGGTCCATTCAGCGCTGCCGACGAGGCGGCCAATCGGACGGTGGTCATCATCACGGAGGATGTTCGCCGGAAACTCTTCGGCGGTGACGCGGCGCTGGGAAAGATGGTTGACATCGGCGGTGAGCCGCATCGCGTCGTCGGCGTCGTGCCGACGGTGCCGTTCACGCAGACGATCGCCTATAGCACGCTGTGGGTGCCACTTGGTCCGCCCACCGACGAACAGAAGAATGCGAACCTCGGCAACCTCATCGCCATCATTCTGGCGAAGAGCAAGGCGGACATTCCGATGATTCAGCGCGAATTCAACACGCGCGTTTCGCACATCCCGATCGAGGATCCGAAGACCTTCACCGAGATCCACTCCGCGATGGACACGACATTCGAGGGAATCGCGCGCAATCTGACGAACGACAAGTTTGGTGAACGCGGCCCGATGGTTCTTCGCATCGGATTCCTGGCTATGGCGCTGCTCTTCATGACGCTGCCGGCGCTGAATCTGGTGACGCTCAATTTGAGCCGCATCCTCGAACGCGCATCCGAGGTTGGCGTGCGAAAGGCGTTCGGAGCACCGCGGCGGACGCTGATCGGTCAGTTCGTGGTCGAGAACGTCGTGTTGACCGTCATCGGCGGCGCGGCAGCGTTCGTGCTCGCGTTCGTTCTTCTGCGCGTCTTCGACGCCGTTGAGTTTCTGCCCGGCGCGCGCTTCGATCTCAACCTGCGCGTCTTCGGCTGGGGGATGCTGATCGCGGCCTTCTTCGGCGTCTTCTCCGGCATCTATCCGGCCTGGAAGATGTCCCGTCTCGATCCTGTGAATGCTCTTCGCGGAGGTGCGATGTGATTCGTCATCTGTTGAAACTGGTTTGGGCGCGGAAACGGGCCAACGCTCTGCTCATCATCGAGATCTTCTTCTCGTTCGTCGTCGTTTTCGCCGTGGTCACGCTTGCGACGTCAATGATCATCCGCTGGAACAAGCCGTTGGGGTTCGACTACCACGACGTTTGGTCTGCCAGCGTCAGTTTCCCGCGCCTGTCAGCGATGAACGACACCGATGACGCGCCGGGCCGGGCCGCGATCGGCGCGATGCTGCACGAGGTCAAGGCGCAGCCTCAGGTCGAGTCGGCGTCCGCGGGTGACATGCCGCCATACAGCCGCGGCACGTGGATCTCCGACCTGAACGTGAACGGCCGTTCCATCGACGTTACCTCCGACAGCGTGTCGGACGATTTCGCGAAGGTGATGCGGATTCCGGTGTTGCGCGGCCGCTGGTTCAATGCCGGCGACGAGACGATGACCGTGGAGGGAGTGGTGATCGACGCGGACGTCGCGCAGACTCTCTTCGGGTCGCTCGACGTGGCCGGGAAAACGTTTCAGGCCGGCAAAGAGAAGTCCTATCGGATCCTCGGCATCATCGCGCCGTACCGAAAGCATGGGGAGTTGTCGCAGGACCACGAGAGAATGCTCTTCCATCGCTTCTCGGCGACGCAGACAAAGGGACACGTCGTGCGCACGATCATCTTTCGCGTCCAGCCGGGTACGCCGGCGGATTTCGAGGAGACGCTCATCAAGCGGTTGCATGGGATCGCGCCAGACTACCCGGTGCGCATCCAGCACATGGATCAGATGCGCGAGCTGATGAATAAGGCCTTCATCGCGCCGGCTGTCATCGGCGGGATCGTCGCTTCTTTTCTCATCACGATGGTGGCGCTCGGGCTGTCCGGCGTGCTCTGGCAGACCGTAACCCGCCGCACACGCGAGATCGGCCTTCGCCGCGCCCTCGGCGCGACGGGCAACGCGGTGAATCGTCAGATCCTGCTCGAGGTGGCGCTGCTGTCGACGCTTGCACTCATCGTCGGAGTGATCCTCGTCGCCCAATTGCCGATGCTCGGCGTCTTCAAGATCGTCAGCCCTCCCGCGTTCAGCATCGGTTTCGCCGGCGCGCTTGCGACCATCTACGGCCTCACGCTACTGTGCGGCCTGTATCCGAGCTGGCTCGCGGGCCGCGTCCAACCCGCACAAGCGCTTCACTACGAATGATCCTCATCGTCGACGACGACCCTTCGATCACCGCTTCGCTTGCTCTTCTGCTGAAGCAGCATGGTCATCGATCGGCATCGGCGCATGGTGTCGAGGAAGCGCTCGGCGTGGTCCGCTCCGAGCGCCCCTCGCTCGTCATTCAGGACATGAACTTCTCCCGCCGCACGAGTGGTGAGGAAGGGTTGGCGCTGCTGACCGCGATCCGTGCGGAGCAGCCGGACGTGCCGGTGATCCTGATGACGGCGTGGGGATCGATCGGTCTGGCGGTGGAGGGGATGAAGCGCGGCGCGGCCGACTTTATCACCAAGCCGTGGTCGAACGCGCTGGTAGTGCAATCGGTAGAGACGGCGCTGAAGCTGGCCGAAACGCGCGATGTCGGGGAGGAGGCGCCAAGCCGAGGAGATCTGGACGGGAAATTCGACTTCGACAGGATCATCGGCAGCGATCCGAAAATGCTTCGTGTCCTCGAGCTGATCGGGCGCGTGGCACCTACCGAAGCGTCGGTGCTGATCCTGGGAGAAAGCGGTACGGGCAAGGAGTTGGTCGCGGAAGCGATTCACGAAAACAGCCGCCGCCGTGGCCGGGCATTCGTCAAAGTGAACCTCGGCGGGATCTCGTCGACTCTATTCGAGAGCGAGATGTTCGGCCATGTGCGCGGCGCGTTCACCGACGCCCGCCAGGATCGCAAAGGGCGTTTCGAAGTGGCCGACGGCGGGACGATTTTTCTCGACGAGATCGGCGAGGTCGATCAGGCCTCGCAGGTGAAACTACTGCGCGTGCTGCAGGACAGGACGTACGAGGTGCTGGGCTCCAGCCGTGCCCGCACCGTCGACGTGCGCGTAGTCTCGGCCACCAACCGCCCACTCCATGAGCTCGTCGGGCGCGGAGAGTTTCGCGAAGACCTGCTGTACAGGCTGAACCTGATCACGATTCAGCTTCCGCCGTTGCGCGAACGGCGAGCCGACATCCCGCGGCTGGCGTCCCACGTTCTCGGCATGGCCGCGGAAATCTATCAACGCGACGTCGCCGTCATCGCGCCGCGGGCGATGGAATGGCTCAAGACTCAGAACTGGCCGGGAAACATCCGGCAGCTTCGGCAGACCATCGAGCGCGCCGTCGTCATGAGCGACGGACAGGAGCTGACACTGGACGACTTCGTGGCCGTCCGCGATCTCGAATCGCGCGAGCGCCGCGACGCCTCGCTGCCGGATGCCGGCACGATGACCCTCGATGAGATCGAGCGCGGCATGATCGTCAAGTGCCTGAAGCACTATGACGGCAACCTCTCCCGCGTCGCCGAGGCGCTCGGATTGAGCAGGGCGGCCTTGTATCGGAGACTGGAGAAGTATGGGATCTCGGAGTGAGGGGTTGCGGAGTCTCGCGGTTGCGGGGTCTCGCGGTGTTCGATTCCACCGTCCTGCCGCAAGGCCAGGCAATCGTGGATTTCCGGGGACTTACAGTCATGCGGTCTCGCAGCGCCTGATGCCGCCAGCCCGCCGCGAGACCGCGTAACCACGTCATGACCCTCCGCACCAAACTGCTGCTCTGGTTCATCGCGTTGCATCTCGTCTTCGCCGGCCTTGCCGTCGTCGTGTTGATGGAAGACCAGACCTGGCTGTTCGCGGTCGAGCTGTTCTTCGCGGTCTCCGCAGTCATCAGCTACCGGCTGGTCACGGCGCTGTTCGTGCCGCTCGAGTTGATCCGGACCGGGTCGGAGCTGATCAACGAGCGTGATTTCACGTCACGTTTCGTTCCGATTGGCCAGCCGGAGATGGACCGGCTGATCGAGATCTACAACGCCATGATCGACAGGCTGCGCGACGAGCGGCTGGCGGCCGAGGAGCAGCAGCAATTGTTGCAGAAAATCGTTGAGGCGTCGCCGTCCGGCATCGTCATCTGTGATTTTGACGGGGAAGTCCAGCAGGCCAATCCTGCAGCGCAACGGTTGCTGATCGAGTCTGCGGTCGCCGAGGCGCTGCCGCTGGTCGCGCCGGGAGAATCGCGGCTGGTCACGCTCGCCGGCGCACGCCGGCTGAAGGTGTGGCACGCGGAGTTCCGCGACCGCGGTTTCGCCAAGACGTTCTTCGTCCTCGAAGAGATGACCGAAGAGCTGCGGCTGACCGAGAAGACCGCCTACGAGAAGCTGATCCGGATGATGTCGCATGAGGTCAACAACTCCGTCGGCGCGGTGCGGTCGTTGCTGGAATCGGTGCTGCGGTACGCGGAACAGGTCTCGCCCGATGACCGCAACGACTTCACCAACGCGCTGACGATCGCTGCGGCGCGCATCGAGTCGCTCAACCGCTTCATGACCGGCTTCGCTGACGTGGTGCGCCTGCCGCCGCCGTATCCGCGCGAGGTGGCGTTGGCAACCGTCATCGAAGATATTGCCACGCTTCTCCGCCCCGAACTGGAGCAGCGCCGTATCGCCCTGCGGATAGACGTTCCGCGCGAAACGGCCGTGCGCGCCGATCAGAGTCAGATCGAGCAGGTCGTCATCAACGTGATCCGCAATGCCATGGAATCAATCGGCGAGGAGGGCGAGATCGCCGTCCTCTTTCGCGGCGGCGTGCTGTCCATCGCCGATAGCGGCCGCGGCATCGATCCGGCCGCCCGCGACGAGCTCTTCACACCGTTCTTTACCACCAAGCGTGAAGGCCGCGGCCTGGGGCTTACGATCGTCTCGGAGATCCTGACCAATCATCACCTCCCGTTCTCGCTGCAGAACCGGGAGGGGGGCGGGGCGGAGTTTCGGGTGACGTTTACTTGATGTCGGCAAGGCGGTACGTGCTGTCGTTGGTCCGATTATCGATGACGGAGCTGTAGATGAAGGCCGTGCCTGGGAAGGCAGCGACGCTGACGATAATCTGTCCACCTGTCGGAATCGTCGGGGTGCCGGTGAACGTAGCGAATGAATCCTGCTCGAAGTAGTTCGCCGGATACGTCACCGAGCGTGTTGCTTGCACGTTTCCAGCGGCGTCAACCAGAGTGATATTGAGAGTTGCCCCGTTGTCGAGTGTTCTCACGCCGATGTTCATCCGGAAATTCACAGGGTCGTCCGGCGTGAATAGAGCCCCGTGGCGGAAGAAGTTGATGGCGTCGGACGGCGAGAGCCCTTCCTCCGAAAAGCCGGAGGTGCCGGCGGCGCCGCCGTCGCTGAAGACGCGCGCGGTGACGATCGGCATTGCGCCGCCGTTCGTGACGATGTCGACCGAGCCTAGTCCGCTGGTTCCCATCGAGGCGATCAGGTCCGGGTACGACTGGATCTGATCGGGGACCAGAATGAACGGCAGCGAGGGATCGCCCGCGCTGGCAGACTGACCCTGCTTATGAAACACAAAACTTCCGGTCATCGTGGTGGCGCCGGCGTTCTGGATCTGCACAGCGGTGCGGAAAAACGAGCTCGCCCCCTGCACCGCGCCGGCGGCGGGCAGTATCCGCACGAGCAGCGGGTCGCTGACGTACGCGACCGCGCTGAAGCGATAGCGAGGGCTGTAGTTCGACGGCGATCCGAGTGCTCCGGCCGTGCTGATGTCGCCGGTGGTGATCAGGTTGTAGCCAACATTGCCGCCGTAGTCCATCGTACGAACCGAGCCGCAGGTGTCGAAGGGCTGTAGTTGTACGACTCCGATGAGGTCACCGGCGGCGAGCGTGACCGGCGGGATCAGGGTCACGTCGTTTCGCCCGTCTACGGAATTAAAAGGTCCACGAGTGGCTACAACGGCGAATGACGAATTGGTCGTAAATCCCGTTCGGAGAAACACGACTTTGAATGCTGCCGTGCATGCACGGCTCCAGTACACGCTCGCTTTGTTCACCGTTCCGGACGCCGTCGCGAAGTCCGTCAGATTCACATAGCTGACCGGCGCAAGGGTCTGGCTGATGGTGCTGGTATTCGTAGGGTCCGGAACATGGACTCCGACAGTCAGCGGCTGGGCAGCTAGCGAGGAGACGAAAAGGATGGTGAGTATCCCGATGATGGTCCGCACGTCAGACTCCTTCGAATTGCAGGCAGCATAGCAGTAGCTGGGTTAACGGCCGCACCGTGAACGCCTGCAGGTCGTGCCGGCCTAGCGCGCGACTTCCAACTCCGCCGCATCTTCACGTAGATCAGGTGCCAGCCATGTGTATGGGCCGGCCTGCGTCAGGCCTGCCTTCTCGAAGAGCTTGCGGTACCAGGACGGGGGACGGCGGATCATTCCGTGCAGATCGCCGATGATGTCGTCGGCGGCGGTCAGCACTTCGAGGAAGAGCACGCCGCCGGCGACGCGCACCAGTTCGGGGAGGCCGGCCTGGATGTCGTGATCCTGGATGTAGTGCAACGCATCGGAGCAGACGACGAGATCGAACGGGCCGCGAAGGCGCGCCGACGGCAGCTCGCCGAAGGCCGCCTTCCGGATGTTGCGTTTGGCGCCGAAGCGCTTCACCGCGTAATCACTCGGGTCGAGGCCAAGGTACTTCGCGGCCGGCCGCAGCGCCTTGATGTGGGGCTGCCATGCCCCTTCGCCACAGCCGGCGTCGAGCACGGAGCGCAGGCGCCGGTGGATGAAGTATTCGCACTCGGCAACCGCCAGCGAGACCTTGCGCCGCACGTCGTCTTTCGTGCTGACGCGATTCCGTCCGCGGTACCAGTGATCGAAGTAGGCGCGGTCGTAACGCTTCTCTGTCATCGCCTCGATTATGGAACATTCATCACACCCGCCGGTGACGGTAGATGTTTCTTGCGATCCCAAGTATCTTTACGCTGCCGTCATGAGCGACAGCCAACGCATTCTCGATTCCATCCGCCGCCTGGTCCGCCTTCTTCGCGTGAGCGACCGGCAGGCACAGGCAGACCTCGGCGTTTCCGGAGCACAACTTTTCGCCCTGACGGAGCTCGGCAAGACACCGGCGATGTCCCTCGGCGATCTCGCCGCCAGGACTCGTACCGATCAGAGCTCAGTCTCTGTCGTCGTCACCAGGCTTGTCGAAGCCGGCCTGATCACGCGAGACCGCGACGCGCGCGACGCGCGTCGCCTCGTGCTCCATCTCACCAAGGCCGGACGGGCGCTACTGCAGAGAGCGCCGCCGGTCGCGCAGGAACGTCTGCTTGCCGAGGTCGATCGAATGCCAGCCGAGGAGCGGAGGCGCTTTGCCGACACGTTCGAGAAGATCATCAACAGCGTTGGTGACGAGGATGGTCCGGCACCGATGCTGTTCGAGGAGGAATCTTCCGATCGGCCCCGAGGCGTAACCAGGGAGGCAAGACTGAGGAATGCGGCAGCCAAGTGACCTGATATGAAGAAAACCGCAAGGGGCGACTTTTCGGCCGATCGGCGATTGTTGCAGCTCTCCGCCATTTCCATCGCCATCGGTGCCGTCGGTGCGGTGGTGGCCGTGGTGCTGCTGAAGCTGATCGCCTGGTTCACCAATCTCTTCTTCTATTTGCAGTTCTCGCTGACTCCCCGAAGCCCGGCAGGAAGCCCCCTGGGGCTTTGGATGATCGTCGTCCCGGTGATTGGCGGTCTGATCATCGGTTTGATGGCCCGCTACGGCTCCGAGAAGATTCGCGGCCATGGCATTCCCGAAGCTCTCGAGGCCATTCTCTTTGGGAAGAGTCTCATGTCGCTGAAGGTAGCGATCCTCAAACCTTTGTCATCGGCGATTTCAATCGGATCGGGGGGACCGTTCGGCGCTGAAGGCCCGATCATCATGACCGGCGGCGCAATCGGATCGCTTGTCGCCCAGAGGTTTCATCTGTCATCCGCTGAACGAAAGACCTTGCTTGTGGCAGGGGCGGCGGCTGGAATGTCCGCGACGTTTGCGGCACCGATTGCGGCTGTATTGCTTGCCGTGGAGCTCCTGCTCTTCGAGTGGAAACCCCGAAGCCTGATTCCAGTGGCACTGGCCAGTGCCGTGGCCGCGGCAATTCGCGTGCATCTGCTCGGAGCCGGCCCTCTGTTTCCCGTGCCGGCTCATGGCATTGTCGCGTGGCCTGGATTGCTTGCGGCCGTTGTGGTCGGCTTGGCCGCGGGCGCGTTTTCCTCGGGACTCAGCACCTTGCTCTACGCGCTCGAAGATGCGTTCGAACATCTACCGCTGCACTGGATGTGGCGTCCGGCAGTAGGCGGCCTGATCGTTGGAATCGGTGGTTACTTCCAGCCGAGGACCCTGGGGGTGGGCTACGACGTCATTGGAGATCTGCTCCTGGGACACTTGGCGGTTTCGATCGTTCTGGCCCTACTACTTGTGAAGTGCGGGATCTGGCTCGTCTCCCTGGCTTCCGGGACCTCAGGAGGAGTCCTCGCTCCACTCTTGATCATGGGATGCGGACTGGGGGCCGTCGAGGCGATCCTTCTGCCATCCTCCGGAAGCGCTTCACTCTGGCCCTTGGTCAGTATGGCCGCCGTCCTGGGAGGAATGATGCGCGCCCCATTTACCGCGGTCATATTTGCACTGGAGCTGACACACGACATGGAATCGTTGCCTCCTCTGCTGATCGCGGCGGTGATCGCGTACGGATTCACCGTACTGGTGATGAAGCGATCGATTCTCACCGAGAAGGTGGCTCGCAGAGGTTACGACATCTTCAGGGAATACACAGTCGATCCGCTGGAGACGTACAGGGTTTCGGAGGCGATGACGGAATCGGTCGTGACAATTCCTGAGTCATTTCCGGCGAGCGAAATCTACGAGCGATACTTTTCCTCGAGCCAGAAGCATCGTGGATTTCCGGTGGTGGACGCGGATGGAAAACTTCTCGGGATCCTGACGATCTCCGATGTCATGGGGATGTCGCTCTCGGAGCCTGACGCCGCCCTGACCGCCCGCGACCTGATTCGACTCGATCCGATCGTCGCCCACCCTGAAGAAACATGCCGGGAGGCGGCTGAGCGCATGGCCGAATCAGGGATCGGACGGCTGCCGGTTCTGTCCGGTGGGAAACTCATCGGCATGATCACGCGGAGCGATCTGCTGAAGCCTCGGCTCCTTCGCTTCGAAGAGGAGCGCAGGACCCCTCGGTAGGCCGGCACGGCCGGCAGCGTTGGTTGCCCAAGGCTCGGCCAACATCGTCGGTCTAGCGTTCTTCCGCGCAGACTCCTAACCTGCCCGAGCAGATCGAGCGTCACGCTTGGAGGAAGCGCGGCGCTGACGTACTCTTCTGTCGCATGACGAGACAGGAGCTTCTCGCGAACATTCCGCTGTTTGAATCGCTAACAGCGGACGATCTGAACGGCCTCACCATTCGCCTCGAGGAGGCCGACTACGTGGCTGGTGACGTCATCTTTCGTCAGGGAGACGAAGGTTCGTCGCTGCTGGTGATCGAAGAGGGGGCGGTGGAAATCGCGTACGGTGAGGGAGCGGGCAAGGTCGTGCTGGCCACGCTGTTCAACGGCCAGTACTTCGGCGAGTTGTCTCTCTTCGATGGAGCGCCACGCTCGGCCACGGCCACCGCAGTCAAGCCGACACATGTGATCCGCCTCGACCGCGACGACCTCGTCGACTTCGTCCACAAGAACCCGGCCGCGGCGCTACGCATCATCGAGGAGATGGGCGAACGGTTGCGCCAGACAAACGAGCTGATGTCTCGGCAAGTCTCGCGCAACGTGCTGCAGGAGCAGGAAGAGAGCCTGACCTTCGGCCAGCGCATCGCCGATCGCGTGGCGGCATTCGGCGGCTCGTGGCCGTTCATCATCCTCTTCTCGGTTTTCATGACCATCTGGATGGCCATCAACGTCGCCCGCATGGCGAACTTCGATCCCTATCCGTTCATCCTTTTGAACCTCGCCCTTTCATCGGTGGCCGCGCTTCAGGCGCCGATCATCATGATGAGTCAGAACCGGCAGTCAACGAAAGACAAACTGCTGGCGGAGAACGACTATCAGGTCAACCTCAAAGCCGAGATGGAGATCGCCGCACTGCTGCGCGGACAGTCGGAGTTGCTGGCAAGGCTGGCGGTGGTGGAGCGGACGCTGGGAAGGCGGGGGGACACGTAAGTGCATCACCTCCACGTCATCTCAAACGAGCAGAACGCGTCACCGAGCGTCTGGCACTTTGTTTCGACGACGTTCGGATCGCTGCCGCCGTGACGGAGAATCGATTCGAGATAGAAGCCGACCCCGCTGGCGCAGTAGATCGGGCTGTAGACGGGATAATCACTGCAGATCATCCGGCCGCCATTCGGCGTCTTCTCGAAACGGACATTTCCGAACTTCTGAAATTGATTGTGAAAGAGCGCCTGGCTCTCAAGGAAGTTCACCAACTCCGTGCTGTCGAGCGACTTGTAGACGCGGCCGATTCCGAGCTCCGCGGACGCCGCACCGATCAAGGCGAGAATGTTCGGGTGTTTCTGTTTCAGCGTTTCGTAGATGGTGCGATCGAGCTCGATGAGCGACGCGAACTCGCACCAGCTCGAGGCCAGTGGTGTCTTCGCATAGTTGGACGTCCTCGGCGAGAGTCTGGCGATAATCCCGGCGAACCCTCCCTCGCCCGCGATGTCGTTCAGGAGCTGTTTGCGCCCTCCGAACATCACGCCTTTCACCTTGGCGGCGTCAGGATTCGGCCCAACGAGAATCTCCTTTCCTTCCAGACGGGGCAGGGGGGCGGCAGGGCCTTTGCGCTGCAGGAGAAGGGACATAGGAGTACGGATTGTAGCGTGCCGGCGATCTACGGTAAGTTTCCGGCCACGTTACCCGCCCGCGAATTTCCGTTGGTGCTGAGGTGGGTTTACGAGAGACTCGCGGAGCATGGACCTCAACCTGAGAGACAAAGTCGTCATTGTCACCGGTGGCGCGGCCGGCATCGGCCGCGCCACGGTGGAACGCTTCCGTACTGAGGGAGCAAACGTCGTGGCGTGGGACGTCACCGCGGATCCGAGAGTCGACGTCACCGACAGCGCATCCGTGCAACGAGCGGTCGAGGACGTCATGGCACGGTTCGGATGCATCGACGTTCTCGTCAACAACGCCGGAATCGTTCGCGACGCGCAGCTCATCAAGTGGAAAGACGGCGTGGCCGGCATGATGGACGACGCCGCGTTCGACGCCGTCATCAACGTCAACCTCAAAGGCGTCTTTCTCTGCACGCGCGCGGTCGTGCCGAACATGATCAAGGCACGGAGCGGAGTGATCCTCAACGCCTCATCGATCGTCGGTTTGTACGGCAACTTCGGACAGACCAACTACGCGGCCACGAAGGCGGGCGTGATCAGCTTCACGAAGACGTGGTCGCGCGAGCTCGGGCGCTTCGGCATTCGTGTCAACGCCGTCGCTCCCGGCTTCATCGCTACCGAGATGGTTCGTGCCATGCCGCAGAAGGTCGTCGACTCCATGGAGGCGAAGACTCCGCTGGCCAGACTCGGGGAGCCGGACGACATCGCCAACGCCTATGCCTGGCTGGCCAGCGATGCGGCGAAATTCGTCAGTGGAGCGGTGCTCTCGGTCGACGGCGGGCTGGTGCTCGGAACCTGATGACACGCAAATAGGCCACCGGCTCCTACATCTTCGGCGTCAGCAACCACTTCGGCAGGAACACGGATGAGGTCGTCGGCGAGATCTCTCGCATTCTCCGGAGCGGGATGTTGCGGAACGGGGCGGACACGAAACGGCGTCGCCGAGCCCGCCCAACCAAAACCGCCACCGACACGTAACGGACTGCCCGAGCAATCTGGGGCATTCTGTGGCTCAGTACCTCGGGAGAAATCATCCAAATGCGCTGGCCTGGCCGCGTTGCCTTCTTCTTTCTGCTTGCAACGAGCGCGGCATATGCACAGGTCAAGGAAACGATCGACGTTCATCTGGTCGAGGTGCCGGTCACCGTCATTGATCGCGCCGGCAACCCGATACGCGGTCTGACGGCGGCGAACTTCGAGCTATTCGACCGGGGCACGAAGCGTCCGATCTCGAACTTCGATGCCATCGATCTGGCATCCGAGGGAGCCAGAGCCACCTCGCCGCTCAATCCATCGGCGCGCCGCAACTGGATCCTGCTTTTCGACCTCTCCTTCTCTTCGCCGATGGGACGCGCCAAGGCGCAGGAAGCAGCGAAGAACTTCGTCTCCCGCGGGATGGGACACCGCGACCTGGCCGCGATCGGCACCATCGACGTCGAGCGCGGCTTCCGGATGGTCACCTCTCTTACAACCGACCGCAACCTTCTCGGCGCGGCCATCGCCAACCCCAGTAACTTCGTTTCCGCGGACCCGCTGCGCATCGCCGGCGGCAGCGGCGTGGAGGAGATGGTGTCGCCCGATGCGGCGATTCGTGCCGCCGCGGCCGCCGACCGCAGCGATTCCGCTATTGACATCGCACTCGGTCAGAAACGGCTGAACGACGCGTTCGACCGGTCGCGCATCGAGCGCCAGTTGCGCCTTCTCTCCGATCTCGGCCGCACACTTCGCGTTCTTCCCGGCCGCAAACAGGTGATCCTCTTCACGGAAGGCTTTGACCCACGCCTGGTTCGGGGACGCGACGCGCACGCCAGCGCTGAGGAGCAGGAAGACCTGAATCAGGCGTCGACAGGCAACGTCTATCGTGTCGACAACGACGCGCGCTACGGCAGCTCGATGTCATTGACACTTCTCGAAGAGATGGCGCGGAGTCTGCGCGGCTCGGACGTCGTGCTCCATGCCGTCGACATCCAGGGCGTGCGCATACAGAGCGATGAAAATGGCGCGCGAATCAACTCGAACGACGCTCTCCACCTGCTATCCGCTCCGACCGGCGGCGAAGTCTTCAAGAACTCCAACGACATCAATGCCGATCTCGAGAAGATGCTTCGGGCGCAGGACATGGTGTACGTCCTCGGCTTCCGGGCGACGGCATCGAACGACGGGAAGTTCCGCGAGCTGAAGGTGCGCGTCACCGGCGTTCCTGGCGCGCGAGTCTTCCATCGCGCCGGCTATTACTCATCGGGGACCGAGAGTGCGCTGGAACGCTCGCTCTCGAACGCCGAGATCGTTCTCAACGACGTCCCTCAGAACGACATTCAGGTGGCCACCCTGGCGGCGCCGTTCCCCGCCAAGAGCGGCAACTCACGGGTGCCGATGGTCGTCGACATAGGCACCGAAGGTCTCGTGCGCGATGCGAAAACCAAAGACGTCATCGCCGAGATCTATGTCTATGCGTTCGACGATCAAGGCATCGTCCGTGACCGTTCGTTTCAGCGGCTCACGATCGACACCGCCAAACTGGCCGGCCACAACGGCATCAAGTACTTCCCGACGCTCAGCCTCCCGCCCGGTAAATATGCACTAAAGACCCTTGTGCGCGTCGCGGGAACGGAGCGCAAAGGATTCGTGCGGACCGACATCGACGTCCCCACCTCCTATGACGTCGCCCTCCTGCCGCCGATGTTCCTTGACGATCCATCAGCGTGGGTCGTGGTCCGCGGCGGATCTCGGGACGATGCCGGGAGCTATCCGTTCCATATCAACGGCGAGCCGTTCATGCCCAGCGCCAGCGCGCAGGTGAGCAATGGACGTTCCCGCCGCGTGGCCCTCTTCGTTTTCAACGTCTCGCCCGACGAGCTGACATGGGACACGGCCGTGACCGATGCCACCGGGTCGCATGCGGGAGCGCCGTCGCTCGTCAAGCGCCTGCAGGGGCAGGACGTCATGAAGCTTGTTTTCGACTACTCTCCTGCCGATCTGCAGAGGGGTCCGGCCTCCTTTGATGTGATCGTGCACAAGAAGGGCTCGCTCGACGCCCGAAAGTCGAGCGTGCCGCTGGTCGTCCGGTAAACAGGAGAACAACATGAAGTTTCACACAGCGACGGCATTCGTGCTGCTCTTCGCGGCAACGGCATTCGCTCAGTTGCGCGAGACCGTGAACGTCAACATCGTCGAAGTGCCCGTGTCGGTCGTCGACGCGAGCGGTAATCCCATTCGCGGGCTGACGGCCGCGAATTTCGAGGTGTATGACGGCGGGAAAAAGCAGGCCATCACCTCGTTCGACAAGATCGACTTCGGATCGAAGGAGGCCGTGAACGCGATCTCTCCGCTGAACCCGGCGGCGCGACGCTCGTTCCTGCTTCTATTCGACCTCGGCTTCTCCACTCCCCACGCCCTTGAGCGCGCCCAGGATGCGGCACGCCGCTTTGTGGCCACGGCAGTCCAGCCGCGCGATCTCGTCGGCGTAGGGACCGTCGATACGGACCACGGCTTCCGCTTTCTCACTGCATTCACGACAGACCACGACCTCGTCGAGTCGGCCATCAGCGATCCGCATAATTTCCATGGGAGCGATCCGCTGCAGATCGGGAACAAGACGTTCGTCGCGGAGCTGGCGAGTGGTAAGAGCGAGATCGCGGGGGATTCACCGCCGATGGTTTCCACCCCAAGCAGCAGCAAGGCGAAGGTCGACGACTCCGCCGCGGCGGCCGATAACGCCGATCGAGGGCAGCAGATAGCGCGCGGTAGCGAGCAGTTCGTTCGTGCAAGGGTCGAGAAGCAAATCGACTACCTCTCCGATCTCGCCAGGACTCTTCGCGCGGTTCGGGGGCGCAAGCAGGTCATCCTCCTTTCGGAAGGCTTCGACGCCAAATACTTGCAGGGCCGTGACGCGCGCGACACCGCGGCCAACGCCCGCGATTTCGCCGCCGTGGCCTCGGGGAAAGTCTGGGACATTGATACCGATACGCAATTCGGCAGCACATCCAGCCAATCGGTCCTTGACCGGATGGCACAGGCATTTCGCAATTCGGATGTCGTCCTCAACGCCATCGATATCCAGGGTGTTCGCGTCCAAAACGACGCGGTCGCGGGCGCCACCCTCAACTCCAACGCCGGACTCTTTTTTCTTTCCCGCCCCACCGGCGGTGAGGTCTTCCAGAATTCGAATGATCTCAAGAGCAGCTTTGATCGCATGCTGCAAGCCCAGGAAGTGGTCTACGTCCTGGGTTTCCAGTCGCCGACGGCAAGTCCCGGCAAGTTCCACGACCTGAAAGTGAAGGTGATCAACTCGCCCGGACGCCCCTCGTTCCGCCTGGGCTATTACGAGAATGGCGCCGAGAGTCCTCTGGAGCGCTCGCTCACCACGGCCGAGGTCATCGTCAATGACGTGCCTCAGGATGATGTGCGCATGGCTGCGTTCGCCGCGTCGTTTCCATCCGCGAACGGCAACTCGCAGGTGCCGGTGATCCTCGATCTCAATGGCTCTGACCTCGCCAAGCAAGCCAAAGGAAATGCGATGGCGACCGAAATCTTCATCTACGCATTCGACTCCCTCGGCATCATGCGCGATCGCCTTTACCAGCGGCTCACACTCGATATGACAAAGGTAGGCGATCGGCTTCGCGCGGGTGGTGTCCGTTACTACGGCACGCTCGTTCTGCCGCCGGGAACATATGCGATCAAATCGCTCGTCCGGGCCGTCGAGAACGACAAAAAGAGTCCGACTTACGTGGAAAAGCGCGGCTTCGCCCGGGTGAACGTGATCGTACCGCGGCAGGGTGACATGTCGGTCCTGCCACCGATCCCGATCGATGAGCAGCCGCAGTGGATTCTCGTGAAGAGCGGCGACCGCGGTATCGCCGACGCCTATCCGTTCGAACTGAATGGGCAGAATTTCGTCCCCAGCGCAACGGCGTCGAGCAAAGTGGTGGTGGTCGTATACGGCGCAACGGCAAACGAGCTGACGTGGGAAACGACGCTGAAGACAAAGCTGCTCGGCACGATCGCGATTCCGGGTGGGACGAAGCTCGTCCTCCAGCTCGACGACCCGGTCCAACTTTCGTCGCTACAAATCACGGTGCACAAGAAGGGCGTAGTTGAGGCGCAGACAACAAGTGTCGCGGTGCTGAGGCCATAGCGACCGAAAATGCACCACGCCATCGGCTTGACCTCTACGGTGCAGTGACCAGAAACAAGCGTAGATAGTCCTAGGGGAGAACGCATGAAGTTCCATACAGCGACGGCAGTCGTGTTGCTCTTCGCGGCATCGGCATTCGCGCAGTTGCGCGAGACCGTGAACGTCAACATCGTCGAAGTGCCCGTGTCGGTCGTCGACTCGAGCGGCAACCCCATTCGCGGGCTGACAGCGGCGAACTTCGAGGTGTATGACGGTGGGAAAAAGCAGCCCATCACCTCGTTCGACAAGATTGACTTCGGATCGAAAGAGGAGGCAGTGAACGCCATCTCGCCGCTCAACCCGGCGGCGCGACGCTCCTTTCTGCTTCTCTTCGACCTCGGGTTCTCCACTCCGCATTCTCTCGAACGGGCTCAGGACGCGGCGCGGCGTTTTGTGGCCACGGCAGTCCAGCCGCGCGACCTCGTCGGCGTCGGGACGATCGACACCGATCGCGGCTTCCGGCTCCTGACCGCATTCACGACCGACCATGATCTCGTCGCGTCAGCCATCAACGATCCGCGCAGTTTCCGTGGTAGCGATCCGCTGCAGATCGGAAACAGGACCTTCGTAGCCGAGCTGGCCAGCGGCGACACCGAGTTTGCACGGGAATCGCCGCCTATGATGCCCATGTCGCGCGGCGACGCGGCGGCAAAGGCCGAGAACGCCGAAACGGGGCAGCGCCTGACGCGCGACAATGAGGAGTTCGTTCGTGCCAGAGTCGAAAAGCAGATCGACTTTCTCGCCGATCTGGCAAAGACGCTTCGCGCTGTCCCGGGCCGCAAGCAGGTCATCCTCCTGTCCGAGGGTTTCAACGCGAAATACCTGCAAGGGCGTGATGCGCGCGATGCCGCCGCCAACGCGCGCGATTTCGCCGCCACCGCTTCGGGACAGATCGCGAACATCGATACCGATGCGAAGTACGGCAACACATCCAGCCAATCGATCCTCGACCGGATGGCGCAGGCATTTCGTAATTCGGACGTCGTCCTCGATGCCATCGACATCCAGGGTGTGCGTGTTCAAAGCGATGTAGAGGGGTCCAACCTCAACTCCAACGCCGGACTCTTCCTCGTTTCCCGCCCAACCGGCGGTGAAGTCTTCGAGAACTCGAATGATCTCAAGGCCAACTTTGATCGCATGCTCCGTGCGCAGGAAGTGGTCTACGTCCTGGCCTTCCAGTCGCCGACGAAGAGCCCTGGCAAGTTTCACGATCTGAAAGTGAAGCTGATCAACTCTCCTGGACGCCTCTTCTACCGCCTGGGCTACTACGAGAACGGTTCCGAGAGTCCTCTCGAGCGCTCTCTAACCACTGCCGAGGTCATCGTCAACGACGTGCCTCAAGACGACGTGCACATGGCTGCGTTCGCTGCCCCCTTTCCCCTGAGCGACGGCAACTCGCAAGTGCCGGTAATCCTCGATCTCCGGGGTGCCGACCTTGCCCGTCAGGCCAAAGGAAACGCCGTCGCCGCCGAAATCTTCGTCTACGCATTCGACTCCGACGGAATCGTGCGCGATCGCCTTTACCAGCGGCTCACACTGGACATGTCGAAAGTCGGTGACCGGCTTCGCTCCGGCGGGGTCCGCTACTACGGCACGCTCGTTCTGCCGCCGGGAACGTACGCGATCAAGTCGCTGGTCCGCGCCGGCGAGAGCGATCGGAAGAATCCCGGTGACGTCGAAAAGCGCGGCTTCGGAAGAGTCAATGTGATCGTGCCGAGGGCCGGCGACGTCTCCGTCCTGCCACCGATCCCGATCGATGAAGAGCCGAAGTGGATTCTCGTGAAAGGTGCGGACCGTGGTGCCAAAGCCGGCTATCCGTTCGAACTGAACGGGCAGAATTTCATCCCCAGCGCGACGGCGTCGGGCAAAGTCGCTCTGATCATTTACGGCGCAACAGCGAACGAGCTGACCTGGGAGACGACACCGAAGACGAAGCTGCTCGGCACGATTCCGATGACGGGCGGCACGAAGCTCGTCCTCCAGCTCGACGACCCGGCGCAGGTTTCCTCGCTTCAGGTCACGGTGCACAAGAAGGGTGTGGCCGAGGCGCAGACGACGACTGTGGCCGTGGTGAGGCCCTAGCGATCCACGATGCGCCACGTTCTCGTCTTTGTCGCCACGTCGCTAATCGCGATTGCCGCGCTCGCCCAATCGGGCGCGGCAATCGACGCACACCCTGTGGCGTTCCCGGTCACCGTCGTCAATGCCTCGGGCAGTCCCGTCCGCGGACTGACCGCGGCGAACTTCGTTCTGTACGACGAAAAGAAGAAACAGCCCATCACCTCGGTCGATGTGGCCGACTTCGCCTCGGACAGCCAGACAAACGCCCAGGCAAACGCTATCGTGCCGATGAATCCGGCCGCGCGCCGTTCCTACGTCCTCCTGTTCGACCTCGGATTCACCTCTTCGCGTTCACTGCCGCGCGCTCAGGATGCGGCCCGGCGTTTCGTGAATGAGATCGCAGGGCCACGCGATCTCATCGCCATCGCCACGGTTCATCCCGATCGCGGGTTTCGCTTCGTCACGGCCTTCACCACGGATCGCAATCTCGTCGCCTCAGCGATCGGCAACCCGGCCTCGTTCCGTGGTTCCGATCCGCTCCGGCTCGGCAGTGAGCCGATCGGACCAGAACCGGAAGCCCAGAACTCCGCGCAGCAGGCATCTCCACCCACCGGAGGAGCGAACGAGCCCCAGTCACGCGAGCGGATCGAACGCGAAATCGACTCGATCAGCAAACTGGCCCGTTCACTGCGCATGATGCCGGGCCGCAAGCAGATGGTTCTCCTTTCAGAAGGATTTGACTCTCATCTGCTGCAGAGCGGCGACACGCACAACGCCAGGGAGCAAGTCATCGACCGGATGACGGACGACTTCCGTGTCTCGGACGTCGTCCTTCACGCCATCGATGTGCAGGACAGTCTCGCGCCGGTCTCCCGGATCAACGCGAACGCCGGTCTGTTCCTGCTCGCGCGGCCGACGGGCGGCGAAGTCGTCCCGAGCGGCGAACTGCACGACGATTTCGCCCGCCTCCTTCGTCAGCAGGAAGTCGTCTATGTCCTCGGCTTTCACGTCTCCGACTTCGCGCCCGGTACGTTCCACAACGTCAACGTCCGGCTGGTGAACGTGCCGGAGGGCGCGCGCGTGGTGCAGGGCGCCGGATACTTTGAACGGGGGCGCGATACGCCGGTCGAGCGCTCGCTGACCAATGCGCAGATCATCGTCAACGACGCGCCGCAGCATGACCTTCGGATCAATTTGCTTGCCGCCCCCTTCCCTCCCACAGCGGCAGGCAAACCCGCGCAAGTGCCGGTCGTGATCGACATTAACGGCGCCGATCTGATTCGCGAGACGAGCACGACCATCGGCGGGGCCGACGTTTTCATCTACGCCTTCGACATGAACGGCGTCGTCCGCGACCGTCTCTACGACTGCCTCACAGTGGAAGTGGCCAAGGCCGGCGAGAAGGTTCGCAAGACAGGGATCCGCTACTACGGCACGCTCATGCTGCCTCCCGGCCGATACGCGGTGAAAGCGCTCATTCGCACCGGCGACCCCGACCGCGGCGCCGCGGAAGCGGCCGAGAAGCGCGGCTACGCGCGCGTCAACATCACCGTTCCCGCGGCCGGACAGATCGCCATCCTGCCGCTGATTCCGATCGATGAAGACGGTAAATGGCTCCTCGTCCGCGGCCTTCGCCGGGAGAATGTCGACTACCCCTTCGAGTATGGCGGCAGGACGTTCTCCCCGACCGCCACCCTCGACACGAGCGGCGGATCGCGCAAGGTCGCGCTCTTCATCTTCGGAGCGCAACGGGCCGACCTGACGTTCGAGACCAGGCCGCAAACGAAGGTTCTCGGCGTCACGGAAGGCAACGGCGTCACGAAAGTCGTCCTGCAGATCGACCACGCATTCGGCGCCTCGGCTCTCGACGTAACGGTCTTCAAAAAGGGCATCGCCGCCGGACAGCGCACCAGCGTGCCGTTGATGTAGCCCGCCGCCCTTGATAGCCTCGCGGCCATGGCAGAGAACTGGATCAAGCTTCACGACTTTCAGGACATCAAATACGAGCGTACGAGCGATGGGATCGCCAAGATCACCATCAATCGCCCCGAGGTTCGCAACGCTTTCCGTCCGCTGACCGTCGGCGAGATGAAACAAGCGCTCGACATGGCCCGCGACGACTCCGACATCGGCGTCATCGTACTTACCGGTGAAGGTGAGGACGCTTTCTGTTCCGGAGGCGATCAACGCGTCCGCGGAAAGGGCGGCTACATCGATCCGAAAGAAAAAATCCCGCGCCTCAACATTCTTGACGTCCAGAAACAGATCCGCAGTATGCCCAAGCCGGTGGTGGCCATGGTGGCCGGCTATGCCATCGGCGGCGGCCACGTACTGCACGTCGTCTGCGATCTGACGATTGCCGCCGACAACGCCCGCTTCGGCCAGACCGGCCCGCGCGTCGGCTCCTTCGATGCCGGCCTCGGCTCGTCGTATCTGGCCCGCATCGTCGGCCAGAAGAAAGCGCGCGAGATCTGGTTCCTCTGCCGCCAGTACGACGCGCAGCAGGCGCTTGACATGGGCCTGGTCAACACAGTCGTGCCGCTCGCACGTCTTGAGGAAGAGACGATGACATGGTGCCGCGAGATGCTCGCCCTCTCGCCGATGGCCTTGCGCTTCCTCAAGGCGGCCATGAATGCCGACTGCGACGGCCAACTGGGCCTTCTCGACTTCGGCGGCGATGCCACCCTGCTCTATTACCTCTCCGAGGAAGCACAGGAAGGGCGCAACGCCTACGTCGAAAAGCGCAAGCCTGATTTCAAGAAGTTCCCGAGATTCCCGTAACTGCGCTTCGCGCGTTGTCGGTTATCGGTTGTCCGAGCCGTTCTACGACGCGGGAGCACAACGCTCTGGCACCGACAACTGACAACCGACAACGCGCGAAGCGCAATGAAGAACTGGTTCCTCGCCGCACGCCCGAAAACGCTCGCTGCATCGGTCACGCCTGTGCTCGTCGGGACTGCCCTGGCGTTTCGAGACTTGGCCACGATGCATTGGCAGCCGTTTCTTTTCGCGCTTCTCGGCGCGGTCTTCATCCAGATCGGCACCAACTACGTCAACGATGCGCTCGACTTCAAGAAAGGAGCCGACACGCACACGCGCCTCGGACCGTTGCGCGTGACGGCCGCCGGCCTGCTCAGCGCCGAGGCTGTGCTGCGCGGTGCATACGTCTGTTTCTTTCTGGCCGCGCTCTGCGGAATCCCACTCATCCTCCGCGGCGGCTGGCCCATCGCCGCGATCGGCATCGCATCGATCGCTGCCGCCTACGCCTACACCGGGGGACCGTATCCGCTCGCATACCACGGACTCGGCGAGGTCTTCGTCATGATCTTCTTCGGCCTGGTCGCCGTCTGCGGGTCGTTTTATCTGCAACGACTGACGCTCGATCCCACCGCCTGGATCGGCGGCTTCGCCGTCGGATCGCTGGCCGTCGTGATCCTGGGCATCAACAACCTGCGCGATATCGATAACGACCGGGCCAGCAACAAACGGACGTTGGCCGCGCGCTTCGGCGCGGTCTTCGCGCACGCCGAGATCGTGATCTTCGCACTGACGCCGTTTCTCTGCGCAGCCACGGTTGCGTATCTCCGCGGCTCAAGAAATCTGGCTATACCGATGCTCGCTCTCATTCCGGCGCTGGCGCTCCTCCTGCGTGTCGCCCGCAGCCACGGCGCGGAGCTCAATCGCTGCCTGGCGCTTGCCGGCGCGCTGGAATGGATCTTCGGAATCCTTTATGTGGTCGGAGCAGCTCTTGGTTGACTATTGGAGATATGAGCTGAAACCAAAACGGCGGCTCAGCGCCATCGCTGCCGAGGGACCACGGCGCGGCGCACTGATCCGGATCGATGGCGGCGTTGCCGACATTCATCCCTGGCCCGAGCTGGGCGACGCGCCACTCGATGAGCAACTGACGATGCTCGCCCGCGGCGAGACTACGCCGCTCACGCGAGCATCCCTCAGATTCGCTGCGATCGATGCTGACGCCCGCCGTGATGGCCGAAGTCTCTTCGAGGGCTTGATCATGCCGCCGAGCCACTGGCCAGGCCCCGATCCTCCAACCGGCTTCGATACAGTCAAGCTGAAAAGCATCGATCGAATCCCCGAGCACGTCCGCCTTCGGATCGACTTCAACGCTACGCTCACTCCCGATGAATTCGTGCGGATCGTCGCGATCCTCCCATGCGAGCGAATCGACTTCATCGAAGATCCGTGTCCATATGACGCGGCGGTGTGGACCGAGCTCCGTGCCCGCACGGGGCTGCGATTGGCTTTGGATCGCGCAGGTGTTGCGGGGCAAAGAAACGGAGCCGACGTCCTGGTCATCAAACCCGCAATCGAGGAAATCCCTCGGACGGATTCAGAGCTCGTCGTCACCGCCTACATGGACCATCCCATCGGTCAGCTTTGCGCCGCCTACGCCGCCGCCACCGCCGGCATCACCACGACGTGCGGCCTCGTCACGCACGTGCTCTTCGAGCCCGATCCCTTCATCGAACGAATGCAAATCGACGGAGCGCGACTCATACCCCCGGGCGGAACAGGGTGGGGGTTCGACGATCTGCTGGAGAGATTGCCGTGGCGAGCGCTTTGATGATCGTCGGAGGATCATGCATCTGCGGCGGCGAAGCCGCCGCAAAGATCCGTAGCCCCCGGCTTCAGCCGGGGGATTCCGAATCGTGTCCCAATATCCCGAGCCCGCTTCAGCGGGCGACAGAACAGGCGTGGCCAGATATCTCTCTGTCGCCCGCTGAAGCGGGCTCGGACAATTGGGAACATTTCCAGAACCCCCGGCTGAAGCCGGGGGCTACGGGTCTTACGCCGGCTTTCGCCGGCGGTGATGGCGGTGGCGTTGCGCTCGACTTCCAGCGCCGCCCCATCAACATACAACCGACAACGCGCCGCGAAGCCGCGCCGTAAGCCATGATCGACTTCCAATCCTCCGCCTCCCACCTCCTCCTCAACCCGCGCATGCCGGCCACGGAGCGCGAACGGTTGGAACGGCTCGTACCGAATCTTGATGCGCACGTTTACGTCGCCACCTCCGGTTCGACTGGTGCAATCAAGCTCGTGGCGCTAGCGAAGGAAGCCATCCTCGCTTCCGCCGCAGCGGTGAATGAGCGGCTCGAGGTGACGTCACGCGATGTCTGGGCGGCGGTGCTGCCAACGTTCCACGTCGGCGGTCTCGGCGTCTACGCGCGCTGTCATCTCGCCGGCGCGCGCGTTCTGCCGATGCCGTGGGACCCGCGGACCTTTGTCGAATCCGAGGCCACGCTGGCCTCGCTCGTGCCGGCGCAGGTGCGAGACCTGATCGACTCCGGGCTCGAGCCACCCCCGGCGTTGCGGGCGATTCTCGTTGGCGGCGGTGCCTTCGACCCGGTAGCGGCCTCGGGCTGGCCCGTTCTGGCCAGCTACGGCATGAGCGAATGCTGCTCGACGATCTCGGTCAAAGACCTCCTCCTCCCGCACATCGAGGCGCGCCGCGAATCCGATGGCCGCCTCGCCTTTTGTGGCCGATCACTCTTCACCGGCTACGCCACGGATGAAGGCCTGATCGATCCGAAGATCGATGGCTGGTTCATCTCCGAGGACCTCGGCGACGTCGACGGGCGAAGGCTGAGAGTCGATGGCCGCGCCGGAGACTTCATCAAGATCGGAGGTGAGTCGGTCGACCTCAAGCGCCTCGATCGTATCCTGCACGGGCTGGCAGGTGACGGTGCGGCAATCGTGGCCATGCCCGACGAGCGCCTCGGACACGTGATCCATCTCGCCACGACGATCGAGCCAACCTTCGCCGATGCATTCAATTCGCGCGTTCATCCGTTCGAGCGGATTCGCGTGGTTCATCGTGTTGAGTCGATCCCGCGCTCACCATTGGGAAAACTACTGCGCGCGAAGCTGGCGAACATCCTGGCGGGAACAACGTAGGTCGGACTCTCCAGTCCGACCGGTGCTTGGGAGATTGGCAATCGAAACCCGTTTCTCGCCACCGGCCGCGCAAGCCCCGGTCGGACTGGAGAGTCCGAACCACGTCTGCTGTGTGCGACCATACCTCCATGCTGCGCAGGCGCACCGCGCTCTGGATCGCGGCGGCGGCCGGGGTCGCCGTCATGCTGCTGCTGGCCTTTGATCTCCTCGACGCGCTCGAGCTGCCGGCCCGAGACGCAGCCTTGCGGCTTCTCCCGCCGCGCGCGGCGGCGGCGACCGCGGTCGTGGCCATCGACGAGCAGTCGTTGCGCGCGGTCGGCCCCTGGCCCTGGGACCGCGCAACACTTGCAGCCATCGTGAACCGCGCTGCCGATGCCGGCGCGCGCGGTGTCGTCCTCGACATCCTTCTCGCCGAAGCCCGGCCGGGAGATGAACAGCTCGCGGCCGCGGCGCGGCGCCTGCCCGTGCTCGCCGTCGCGGTTGTCGATGAACACGGCCGCTGGCTCGTGCCCGGGCCACCGCTGGCGCAGGCGATGGTGGCGGCGCATGGAAACTTCGAGCTCGATCACGACGGCATCCTCCGGCGGCTCTCCTCGACGAAACAGAGCGGTGACCGCGCGCTCACGGCGTTGTCGATCGACGCGGCGTCCCTGATCACCGGAGCGCCCACCCCGGTCGGACTGTCGGTCTCGCCGTCGTTCCGGACCCGTCCCAATGCCGTCCCGGCGATCAGCGCCTCCGGCCTTCTTCACGATGCCGCGCTTTGCTCACAGTTGCACGGCAAGCTGGTGTTCATCGGTCCGACCGCTTACGCCCTCGGCGACCGCGTTCTGACTCCCACCACCACCCGCCACCGGCCCGACCCCGGTGTTACCGTTCACGCCGCAGCGACCGAATCGATCATCCGCGGCGACGTCATTCGCGAGCTTCCGCCGATCGCCGGTGGCCTCTTAGGCGCGATTGCTGTGGGCGCGATCGTTCTCCTCCGCCGCCGGCGCATCGCCTCCGCGATCGTCATCATCGCCACGATCGCCGGAGGATTCCTGCTGCTGGCAGATGGCATCGCTATCCCATTCATCACACTGATCGCGTCCGCCGCGCTCGCCGTGGCCGGGATCGAGACCAGGATTATCATCGCCGCCTTGCGCAGCAGCGAAGAGCGCTACGTCGACCACCGGGAGCGCGATGCGGAATCGAAACGCGTGCTTGCGCACGAGCTCAAGACGCCACTGGCCTCGATGCGCAGCCTCACCCAGCTCATGGGTGGATTCGAGCTCACCGAGGCGGAGCGCAAGCGCGTTTCGTCGCTACTCGAGCACGAAGCGGGGAAGCTTGAGACGATGGTCGGCACCCTGCTCGATCTCGAGCGGCTGCCGCTTCGGGACTTTGCATCGTCCTCCTCCGTCATAGACCTAGGAGCCGTCGTCGCCACGCGCATCGATTTCCTGCGCGCCAGCACTGACCGCACATTGTTCGTCTCTGCCGATCCGCAACTTCTCGTCCGCGCGGATGCGGCGCTCATCGAGCGCGTGGTCGACAATCTCGCCGGCAACGCTCTGAAATATACCTCGCCACCGGCGCCGGTCACTGTTCGCGTCGTACGCACCGGCGTCGAGGCAGCCGTCATCGTCGAAGACCGCGGTCCCGGCATCGCCGAAGCAGATCGGGAGCGCATCTTTCAACGCTTCGTGCGAGGGACGACCGCGGCGGGGACAAACGGCCTCGGCTTGGGACTCTCGCTCGTCGCCGAGATCGCGCGGTGGCACGGCGGTACGGCCAGAGTTGAGGCGATGCCGGGCGGCGGCTCGCGATTCCGCGTCACACTACCGCTGGCAGCCGAAGCGGCCAAAGCAGGAGCGATGTAGATGGCGACAGTGCTCGTGGTCGATGACGACGCCGGCATCCGCGAGAGCGCGGCGATGGCGCTGGAGAAAGTCGGTCTGAAAACGCTGCAGGCCGGTGACGTCACCTCCGCGCTGCAGATGCTCCGCGCGCACCGCGTCGACGTCGTCCTCAGCGATATTTACATGCCCGGCGAAACCGGCCTGACGCTGCTCCAGGCCATCGCCGAGCGCCGCGATCCGCCGCGTGTGATCCTGATGACCGCGCGCGGCACGATCGAGACCACCGCACTGGCGCAGCGCATCGGCGCCTTCGACTATCTGGCCAAGCCTTTCGACCTCGGCGAGTTGATCGCGCGCGTCCGTGCCGCCCTCGGCGGCCGCGCTGCCGATGAGGTCGAGATCGAGACCGGTCCCGCATCGCGCATCGTCGGATCGCACCCGTCGATGATCGCCATGTACAAGGCCATCGCCCGCGTGGCCTCGCTCAACGTACCGGTGGTCATTCTCGGCGAGAGCGGCAGCGGTAAGGAGTTGGTGGCGCAGTCGATTCACGACCTCGGCGACCGCGTTTCCGGACCGTTCATCGCCATCAACTGCGGCGCGATCCCCGACACGCTCCTCGAGAATGAGCTCTTCGGCTCGACCCGGGGAGCGTTTACCGATTCACGGCAGGACAGGCGCGGCGCACTCTCCCGCGCCGACGGCGGCACGCTCTTTCTCGACGAGATCGGCGACATCTCACCCGCCTTCCAGGTCAAGCTCCTCCGCTTTCTGCAGGATGGAATCGTCACGCCGCTCGGCGCCGAGAAAAGTCATCGCGTCGACGTCCGGCTCATCGCGGCCACGCATCGCGATATCAAACGGCTTGTCGCCGAAGGCAGATTTCGCGAGGACTTGTACTACCGGCTGGCCGGATACGAGATCGCCGTCCCACCGCTGCGCGAACGGGCCTCCGACATCCCCCTGCTTGCTGACCACTTCCGGCGCCGCATCGCCGCGGAGATGAAGCGCGACTCGATTCCGGGCCCGTCGCAGGCAGTGCTCGACGTCCTGGCCGCGCATCGCTGGCCCGGCAATGTTCGCGAACTGGAACAGGTCATCCGGCGCACGATCATCGACTCCGGGGCGCTCGTCGATCCGGTGGCCGCGGCGAGTGCGCTGCGCGACATCGCGCCGGGCGCCGAAACGCAGCCGGCGCCGGTACCCGCGCCTGCCGAGGAGGAACTGGTCAGTCTCGACGAAGCGGAAAAGCGCCATATCGTCGCCGTCCTCCGCGCCACCGGCGGGAATCAGACGCAGGCCGCATTCATTCTGGGCATCGAGCGCAAGACCCTTGCGCGGAAAATCAAACGACTCGATATTTCGATTGAACCCCCGTGAGGCTGTAATGAAGACACTCCTTGCATCGTTCGTCATGCTCGCCGCCGCGGCAGCCACCACGCCGCAGGCGCCGGTCGGCTATCGATTCGACGATGTGAAGAACAACGTCACCCTCAAGACGGCGAACCATGACTCCGCCGCCGCAAAGGGCCTGCATGCCCAGAGCGGTGACCGGGTTCACACCGGCCTGTTCTCGTACGCGCTCATCGCCGCCGAGGAGCATCGTGCAAAGTTCGAGATCTTCTCGCTGACCGATGTACAGCTTGCCGGCGGCGCCCCGGGCGTGATTCTCTCGCTCGAGCGCGGCCGCATCCACGCATTGTTCGACAAGATCACCGGCAGCGAGCCGCGCATCGTGCAGACGCCCGGCGCGCTTCTGGCCGTCCGCGGCACGCAGTACAACGTCGAAGTCGACAGTTCCGGACAGGCGACGCTCGACGTCTTCGAGGGGACGGTCGAGGTCCAATCGCCCCTTCGCCCCCAGCCGATCCTGGTCCATGCCGGCCAGAGCTCGGTCTTCAGCCGCCAAATGCCGCCCCCAGAACATCCGACGACCACGCCCCCCGACCGCCGCCAGGGTGCACCGGACCACCGCGACGGCGGCGAGCCGCACACTGCCGGACAGGGTGCCCCAGGCCACCCCGGCGATCCCGGCGCGCACGGCTCACAGCCGCCGGCACAACCACCGCCGCCACGTCCAACGCCTCCGCCGCCGAGCGGACACCACTGAAAAGGGAATGCCAGCGCTCCACCGCAGTGTCAGTTTTAGGTGACACTTTTGATCTTGAACTTCAGAATCCTGATCTTGAACTTCTGAGCTCTGATCTTGAACCCGACCGATCCTGATCTTGAACTTCTGGGCCCTGATCTTGAGCCCGACCGATCCTGATCTCGAACTTCTGGGCCCTGATCTTGAACCCCCTCGATCCTGATCTTGAACTTCTGGGTTCTGATCTTGAACCCCCTCGATCCTGAACTTGAACCCCTGGTTCTGATCTGCACGACCGGCGAGCAGATGATACGCGGGGTCGGAAGACACCAAAGGGCTCCTTTGGTTAACCCTGTATAATCCTCTGTCTGTTTCCACGCATATGAGCGAGTCAGCCGCGGCAGAAGAATCGGCCGTCACGACGCCGCGTCTCGGCGTTCAGGCAGTGCTGCGCACGGACGTGGGACTGGTTCGTTCCGAGAATCAGGACTTCGGCACCTACACAACGCCCCGCGAGGAAAGCATTAGCCATCCCGGCGGACGGCTGCTCGTCGTCGCCGACGGCATGGGTGGCCACCGCGGCGGCGCCACCGCCTCCCGTCTGGCCGGCGAGACGGTCAAGGCACAATACCTCGGCAGCGAGACCTACGACATCGGCCAGGCCCTCCGCGAGTCTCTGACACGCGCGAACGCCCGCATCTTCACCGAGGCCCAGGCCAATCCCGACCTGCGAGGGATGGGAACCACGACCTCGGCGCTCGTGGTCAAGGACAACCAGGCCTGGTTCGCGCACGTCGGAGACTCGCGCATCTATCTCGTGCGCGGCGACGAGATCCGCCAGATCACCGAAGACCACTCGCTCGTCGCCTCGATGGTGCGGGAAGGACTATTGACGCCAAAGGAAGCAGAGACGCATCCGCGCCGGAACGTCCTGCAACGTTCGATGGGTGTCGGCGAAGACGTTGAGATCGACGTCAGCGGCCCGTTTCCCGTTCAGCAGAACGATGTCTTCGTGCTCTGCAGCGACGGCCTGCACGGTCTGGTCCGAGAGCCGGAGCTGAAACAGATCGCCGGGCTGCCGATCGATCAGGCAGCCACGGAGTACGTCCGGCTCGCGCTCTCCCGCGGCGCGCCTGACAACGTCACGGTCATCGTCGCGAAAATCGTCCCCATCGGCGAGGTCGGCAACGGGACGCTGATCGACGCCGACGAAACGCTGGCCGATCATCCGCTCGACGAGACCCAGCGCGACACCGCGCCGATCATTCCCATCACTGAGGAGCAGGCCGCCGCGGCACCGAAGACGGAGGACCCGGCCGACGTTGCCGAAACGACCGTCGAGACGCCATTCCAGGCCGAGCGGCTGGAGAAGACGCTGGAGACTCCCATCGCCGGCACGACCCCGGCTTCCGGCGGCTCGTTCCTGAAGTGGGCGCTCATCACCATCCTCATCCTCGGCGGTGCCGCCGGTGGGTGGCAATACTGGAAGCAGCATCAACGCCAAGGAAACGCCACCACGCACTCCAGGTAACCTCGAATCATGGCCGCCCCGCCCCGTCTCCTCTTCGTGCTCCTGCTACTCACCGCGTTCGGCTGCCGCGGCGACGTGCATCTCGATGAGGCGGCGAAGATGCCGTACAGCGTGAAGCCGGCCGTCGTCCGGGTCAACGCCTTCGCCGAGGCCCAGTTTCGCTACACGCCGGCGACGATTCAAGCGATTGCCGCTTCCCTGAAACGCGACGGATTCGAAGTCGCCGTTCAAAAGACAAGTGCCGGCGCGGACCTGTCCGTCCCCACCGGCGCGGGCGGATCCGGCAGCGGCTTCATCATCCATCCCGATGGCCTGATCCTCACCAGCGGTCATGTCGTGGCACCGACGCAGAACGACGACGCGCTCGACCGTGAGCTGCTCCGCAACGGCGCGATCTCCGCGCTACTGAAACACTTTCCGGTCGATGAGCTCCGCAAGCTGCATCGCAGCGACGCCCTCGACCGCTACATCGCCGCGCTTGCCGAAAACGGCCGTCTGGAAAAACGCGTCGTCACGAACGAGATCGAGCTTTCCAATGGCGAGAAGCTGCCCTTCACGATCGAACACTTCTCGCCCGACCTGGCGCAGCGCGGCACCGACCTCGCGCTGTTGCGCGTTAACCACAGGAACCTTCCGGTCCTCACGCTTGGCGATTCCGACTCCACACATGTCGGCGAAGCGATCTGGTCTGTCGGTTACCCGGCCGTGGCCAGCAGCACCGACGACGTCATCGGCGGCTGGCTTTCGCGCGACAGCGATCTGATCGCGACGTTAAGCCCCGGCATCATCACCGCCATCAAGCGCAACATCGCCAACACGCCGGTGTTTCAGTCGAATGTGGCCATCTACCGCGGCAACTCCGGCGGACCGGTCGTCAATCAAGCCGGCGAGGTGATCGGGATCTCGACCTGGGGACGCTCCGACGCCGAATCGATCAAGTTCCTCGTGCCCATCAACGTGGCCCGCGCGTTCCTGAACGAAGCACATATTCCGGTCAATGTCGAAGGCGAGTTCGATCACCACTACCGCGCCTCGCTCGATGCCGCGCAGGACGGCAAGTGGACCGTGGCCTCGGCGGAACTGGCCAGCGCAAACACTCTCTTCCCGAACTCTCCCGATCTGATCCACCTTCGCCACGACATCGACCGCGCGCTGCAGTCGATGCCGCTCTGGCGCAAGCATCCCATCGCCACAGCCGGCGCCGGCGGCGTACTGGCCGCCTTGGCCCTCGGGCTGACCATCCCGCGCGTGCGACGCCCACGCATCGCCGCCGATATGCTCAAGGTGACCACCGAGCGCGTCGTCTCGCCATCCAGTGCGCCGCCCGGTACGCCGCTGATGCTCGGCAAGTTCACCATCCTCAACGGGCCGCGCGCCGGCGAGCGGCTCGGGCTCGGCGGTTCCGGCATCCGCGTGGGACGGGAAACGGCAATGTGTGAGATCGTATTGGAGAACCCGAAGGTCTCCCGGCTGCATGCAGAAGTGGTCTCGATCGACGGCAAAGTGCTGCTCATCGACAGGAATTCGTCGAACGGGACGTACGTCAACGACCAGAAGATCGACAAGCGGTTCCTGAAGGACGGCGACATCATCTACTTCGGCGGACGCAACGCGGTTGCGGTGGCCTTCCATGCGTGAGGCATTGAAACGTGGCTGATAAGCGGTGTGAGAACGGGCATTTCATCGATGAGAGCTGGGACCTCTGTCCGTACTGCCCCGCCGAGAATGCCGAGTCCGACATTCCCGTCGTGCGGCCCACCCGGTTCGGCGCGCAGGAAGGTCAGCGGCCCGTGGCCGTTCCCTCGGAACCGGTGCGCCGGCCCACCGCGGTACCGTCACCACCGCCGACGATGGCACGCCGTGAGGCCGCCGTGGCCGTCGCATCTGAGCCTGTCGACCGCACCGTGGCCGTACAGAAACTCGATCCGCTGGCGACGCCGAAGCGCTATGTCGTCGGCTGGCTGATCGGACTCAACGGCGCCGCGCGTGGCGAATCGTTCCCCGTGCGTATCGGCCGCAACGTTCTCGGGCGCGACCGCCGCTCGGATATCGTCATCGGCGACGACCAGGCGTCGTCCCATCATGCCGACCTCGTCTTCCGCCCCGAGGAGCGACGGTTCATTCTGATGGACCACAACTCCACGAACGGAACGTACGTGAACGACCTGGAGATCGAGCCGCGGCGCGATCTGGCGGACAGGGACGTCGTCCGCATCGGCTCGCACAAGTTCCTGTTCATGCCGCTCTGCAACGAGGGCTTCTACTGGGATGAAGAGGGCGCGCTGAAATGATCGGCCAGATCGTCGGCAACTACCGCATCGAGCGCGAGCTCGGCGAAGGCGGGATGAGCCACGTCTACGTCGGCCGTACCATCGTCCGGAGCGAGATCCTCCCCGCCGACTACGTCGTCGTCCTCAAGGTCATGAGCGAAGAGCTGGCCGGCGAAGTGACGGCCAGGAAGCGCTTCGTCAAAGAAGCGCACATCCTCGAAAAACTGCGGCACCGCTACATCACTCGCTTCTACGAATTCATCAACAACCAGGACCACGCCGTCCTGGTGATGGAACTGGTGGAAGGGACGCCGGTCGACGTGCTCCTCACCGAGCGCGGCGCGCTGCCGATCGCCGACGCCATCGTGACAACGCAGTGCCTTCTCGAGGCATTGGTCTACGCACACGGCAAGGGGATCGTCCATCGCGACATCAAGCCGGCCAACCTGATCCGTGAAAACGCCGGCGTGGTCAAGGTCACCGACTTCGGCATCGCCAAGATCAAGGAAGGGGCCGCCGGAAGCACCCAGACCGTGCTGACGAAGTCCGGCTTCCTCCTCGGCACGCCACACTACATGTCGCCCGAGCAGATCCGCGAGCCAAAGGATGCCGGCGCCAAGAGCGACGTCTACTCCACCGGAGTGGTGCTCTATGAGATGCTGACCGGCGCTCTCCCGTTCAACAGCCGATCGCTGCCGAAGCTCATCGACGCCATCTATCGCGGCGAGAAGCAGCCTCTGCGCTCGCTCCGGCCGGAGATCGACGCCGAGCTCGAAGCGATCGTGCTGAGGGCCATGCATCCGCGCATGGATCAGCGCTACGACTCGGCGCGCCAGTTCTTCGAAGCGCTCGAGGAGTACAACCTCCGCCCCGGCTATACCCCGACGATCCGGCCGATTCCGGCGATGGCCAACGCCGCGGCGGCCCAGCGCTGGCAACTCGTCCACGTAAAACCCGAAGCTAACGAGAAGCATGCGCTGCAAGGCGACAGCATCATGGTCGGCCGCGACCGCACCTGCTCGGTCGTGCTCCCTCATCCGGCCGTCTCGCGCCGCCACGCCCGCATCACCATGAACGGCGGATCATGCACGCTGGAAGATCTGAAATCAGCGAACGGAACCTATGTCAACAATACGCGGGTCGACAAGGCGGTTTTGAAGCCGGGAGACGTCGTCCGCTTCGGCGCGGACCCGGCGTGCAGTTACGTGTTGAGAGACCATTGAATGCGGTTGCGGGGTCTCGCGGCACGTCCACCGCGAGACCCCGCAACCGCGTAACCCCGGAGCTACCATGAGCCAAATCAACTGCCTGCGCTGTAAACAGCCAATCGACGTCAGCCTCGAGCAGTGTCCTGCCTGTGGCGAGCGGGTGACTATGTTTCAGCGGACCTATTCTTCCAAGCTCCTCGACGGCAAATATCAGATCCTCGACCGCCTCGGCATCGGTGGTATGGGCGAGATCTTCAAGGTCCGGCACATTCACCTCAACGAGCTGCGAGTCATCAAGATCATGCGTCCGAACGTCGCGGCCGACGATCAGGGCATGCAGCGCTTTCTCCAGGAAGCGCGCACGTCGACGATGATCAAGCACAAGAACCTGGCGATGCTCTACGACTTCGCCCAGCTCGACGACGGCTCCTATTACATGGTGTGGGAGTTCATCGACGGCACGAACATTCAGAAATGGATCGGCCAGAACGGGCCGATGCCGCCGCGGCTGGCCATCGAGATCTCCATCCAGGCCCTGAGCGGCCTGGAACATCTCCACTCCATGGGCCTCATCCATCGCGACATCTCGCCCGAGAACATCATGCTGTCGCAGGACCATCACGGAAAACTGGCCGTGAAGGTCATCGACTTCGGCATCGCCAAACAACTCGCCGAGGGGGATGGCGGACAGGGACTGACACAGACCGGGATGTTCCTCGGCAAGCTCAAGTACGCATCGCCCGAGCAGGCCGGCTTTCTCAAGGAAGGCGAGCATCTCGACCCGCGCTCCGACCTCTACTCTTTCGGCATCGTCATGTACGAGATGCTGGCCGGCCGCGCACCGTTCCAGGCCACCAACCCGCACGGCTACATCCTCAAGCACGTCACCGAAAAGCCGCAGCCGATCCACGAGCTGAATCCAGCCGTGAAGGTGCCGGTGCAGCTCGAGTCGGTGATCATGAAGTCGCTCGAGAAGAACCGCGACCACCGCTACGCCACCGCTGCAGATTTCGAGCACGCGCTGGAAGCGATTCGCAACACTGTACCGCCCGATCAGAAGTATGGCCTGGGCGAACGGATGATCACGCTCTCCGGCGCGCAGACGCTGGCCGAGCTCCCGAAGTTCACCACCGGTCCCGGCGGTACCTTCAGCGGACAGCAGTCGACACAACAGACGATGACCGGCCAGCCGACGCAGGTCGAGTCGATGCCACCTCCGCGTACCGGCCCGACCGGAACGAGAGTCGGCAGCGACGAGGCGACGGTCATGGAGCGCAACCTCGGCCCCACGACTCTCGCAGGCAGCACGCTGCCCGGGGCGCCGGGAACCCGTGCCGGTAGCGACGAAGCGACGGTGATGGAGCGCTTCTCGTCGCAGGCCGCGCCGACGGCCGCTGAACAGAAGTGGAGTGGCAACGCCGAGGCCACGACGATCGAGCGGCAGATCTCGCCGGGGGCGCTCGGGACGAAGAAGGGCAACTCCGGGATGATGATCGGCATCGCCGCGGCGATCGTGGTCGTCCTCGGCGTCGCGGGCTTCTTCATCTGGAAGGGTAAACAGCCAGCCACACCAGTCAGCGCGGCCAGCACGACCAGCGTCACCACCACGGCTTCGACCTCGACAGCACCGACCCCGGCGGGACAAGGCGTGCTGCTCCTCTCGGCGTCGCCATGGGGAGATCGCGAAAAGATCGAAAAGATCGTCGATGACAAGGGAAAGCCGGTCGGCGTCACAGAGGACGAACGCTGGTTACCAACTCGGATTCAACTCGAGCCTGGCAAGTACATGGTCACCGTGACCGGTCCAAACAAAGAGCCAAAGACGATGAACGTAAACATCGAGGCAGGCAAGCAGATGCGGCAGACGTTCAATTTCGGAAGCGTGAACTTCGACGAACTTGCAAAGGAAGTCGAGAAACCATGAGATCAACGCGCACCGGCACGATCGGATTGGCCTTGCTTCTCGCCGCGACCGCGGCTCTGGCGTCGTGGTACGACGATTACGATGATGGCCTGAATGCCGCGAGGAAGGGCCAGTGGACGGTCGTCATTCAGAAGATGACCGCCGCAATCAACAGCAACCCCAACGAGAAAGGCAACGCCAAGACGTACGGCACGATCTTTATCAACTATCACCCGTACTACTACCGCGGCGTTGCGTATCTGAACACCGGCAAGTACGAACAGGCCGTCAGCGACCTCGAGCGAACCACCGGCGTCGGTCCGGAGGACCTCGGCTCGATCGAGACGCTCATGTCGCGCGCCAAGACCAAGCTCGCGCAGGCCAGCGCCCCCCAACCCGAGCCGCAACCGCAGCCCGTTGCGCCCACGCCGCGCACAGTCGTGCCGGCTCCCGTGCCGATGCCCGTGCAGCCGGCAGCGCCGGTGATCGACCCCGCGCTGCGCCAGCGGGCCATCGCGGCCATCAATCAGGCGAAGTCGCGCATCGGCGCGGCGCAGCAGCGAAAGGCCGGCAACACGCCGCAGTACACACAGGCTACGCAGGGACTGACCGATGCCATGACCCGCAATGCGACCGCGCGGTCGAATGACGATCTGAACGCCGCCATCGCCTCGGCGGAAAATGCAGCCGCCATCGCCGACCTCGCGCCCGCTCCCGGCGCTCCCGCCCCACAACCCACCCCCATCCCCACCCGTCCGACGCAGGCCAGCGCTCTCGTGCTGGCGGATTCGTCACGCCGCGTCCGGGATGCCTTGGAGAGCTACTTCCGCGGCGACTTCGAAGAGGCCTCGAACAAGTTCCAAAAGCTCACGGGCGAGATGCCGGCCAACGGCTGGATCTGGGCCTTCCTCGGCGCGTCGCAATACTCCCAATACGCCTTCGAAGCTGACGACAGCTACAAGAATCAAGCGATGGAGTCCTTCCGCAAAGCCAAGAACCTGCACAAGTGGAACGGCGGCCTGCCGCAGCGATACTTCTCGAAGAAGATTCGCAAGGTGTTCGACAGCGCGACCTAGCACAGCGAAGCGCTGACGTCTCGCCGCTGAGTTGCCGTTGCCGACTACCTGTCGCCCGCTGAAGCGGGCTCGAAACCTTTAGTGGAACTGGAGACCCCCGGCTGAACGCCGGGGGCTACAGATCTCGCGCCGGCTCTCGCCGGCGAGCGGCCCAAGCGGATGCTGTGCTAATCGTTACTGTTTGCCGCCGGCGATATCCGAGCCGACGCTGCTCTTGGCTTCGGCCTTGCCGGTCTCGCCGCCATGCGGGATGACGCTGGCGACCGCGTGGCCCATCGTCGAGACGGCCTTGCTGATCACGCTGCTTGCGCGGGCGAGAGGGCTGGCCTTCTTCTTCGGCGCAGCTTTCTTCGGGGCAGCTTTCTTCGCCGGAGCTTTTTTCGCGGGAGCCTTCTTCGCTGGAGCTTTCTTCGCGGCTTTTTTCGCCGGCGCCTTCTTCGCAGGCGCCTTCTTCGCGGCTTTCTTCGAAGACACCTTCTTCGAAGCAGCGCTACGCTTGGCGGGCGCTTTCTTCGCGGCCTTCTTCGCGGCCTTCTTGGCCGGCTTCTTGGCCGGCTTCTTGGCGGCAGCCTTCTTCTTGGCTGGAGCCTTCTTCGACTTTGCGGCCTTCTTCGCGGCCGGCTTCTTCGCGGACTTCTTGGACTTCTTGGCAGCCATGGATTCTCTCCTATTCAAAACTGTAGACGTGGGGAGCCGTACGTTTGAAAGAAAATTTGTGCTGCGTGGCAACCGCGTTGCACAAATTTCAATGTAGACGAAGATGTCGCGATTGTCACGCACGCATCACATGCCTCGATGGCTCACTCGATCGATTGCCGCGATCGCGATCATCGCTTTCATCGCCGCCGAAGCGTTCTCGATCTACATCTTCATCCTCAACCGGAGGCTCACGCGCGAGCTCGTGAACCACGCCTGGCGCGAGCCGACCATCATCGTCTCCGCCGCGCACCAGCGGCCGGTGCGCGTGGCGGCGTTGTACGGCGTCGACTGGCGCATCACCCCTCCGGTGGCGCTTCGCTCGCTTCCCGACCACGTATCGCGCGCCTTCCTGGCGGCGGAGGATGTGCGCTTCCATCATCACATCGGGATCGATCCGATCGGCATGGTGCGCGCTCTCTTCACGAACATCCGCGCGGGGGGCATCGCCGCCGGCGGCTCGACCATCGATCAGCAGATCATCAAGACGCGCTTCCTCTCGCAGGAGCGGACCTGGCGCCGCAAGATCACGGAGATCATCCTGGCGATTCTACTCGACGCCCGCATGCCGAAGAACGAGATCCTCGAGATCTACCTCAACGACGTTTACCTCGGCCACAGCGGCGGAAAGCCGATTCTCGGAATCGATGAAGCATCCCGGCTCTACTTCGACAAGCCGCCGTCGGAGCTTCGCGTCGATGAAGCTGCCGTCCTGGCAGGGATGATCCGCGCGCCGAACCGAGACACGCCCGAGAAGCATCCCGACATCGCCCGCGCGCGGCGCGACGCCATCCTCGCCGTCATGCGCGAACACGGCTGGATCGACGACGCGCTATTCTCAGCGGCGAAGGCACGTGACGTCGAATTCAACGGCGGCGAGATCCCGCAGGCGCCGTATCCGTTCTACCTCCGCGCCCTTCGCGCCGGCATCGTGAAAGAAATCGGGGTCCGTCCCGTGATCGAAGGCGGCCTGACGATCGTCTGCGAAATGGACCCGGACGCCCAACGCAACGCCGAGCGCGTCGCTGCCCGCGCCCCCGCCCAGCTCGAGGCAACCCATTCCTGGCTCCGCGCGCAGGCCCGAAGCGAGCCGCTGCAGATCGCGCTGCTCTCCGTCGATCCGCGCAGCGGCGGGGTCCGTGCGCTCGTCGGCGGCAGCGACTACAACGTCTCGCCGTTCGACCGCACCTCGGCGATGCATCGCCAGCCTGGCTCGGCGTTCAAAACCTTCGCCTACCTCGCTGCCATCGCCTCGAAGAAAGCGACGACCGCGTCGCTGCTGCTCGATGCGCCAATCAGCATCGCCGTCAACGGAAACGAAACATGGGAGCCGCACAACTACGACGACCGCTATCGCGGACGGGTGTCTCTGCGCGAAGCCTTCGAGCACTCGCTGAACGTCCCCACCGTACGGCTCTCCGAGGACATCGGCGTGGCCCGGGTCGCTGACACGGCTGAGAAATTCGGATTCGAAGAGAAATTCGCGCGCATCCCGGCGCTGCCGCTCGGTGTGACCGAGGTTTCGATGCGCGAGCTGACGGCGGCGTATACGCCGTTCCCAAACCTCGGCATCCGCGTCGAGCCCTTCCTCCTGCGCGAGGTGCGCAACCGCGCGGGAAAGACGTTGTATGCGCATGAGCTCGAGCAGAAGCGCGTTGCCGATGCCGCCCCGGTATATGTCATCCACACGTTGCTGCGCGGCGTCGTACAGCGCGGCACCGCGTCGCGCCTCAAACGTTACGGCCTCGGCTACGTCGCCGGCAAGACCGGCACGACCAGTGATTACCGCGACGCCTGGTTCGTCGGCTACACCGCCGACATGGTCACCAGCGTCTGGGTCGGCTTCGACCACGGTGCGCCGTTGCGTCTCTCATCGGGCGAATCGGCCATCCCGATCTGGGGCGCGTACATGAGCTCCATCCCGCATCTGCGCGGCGAGCCGCGGCCGCCCGCCGGCGTGACCTTCCGCGACATCGATCCGGAGAGCGGCATGCTCTGGCAGGACGGCTGCCCTGGTCCCCTCCACGAAGTCTTCCTCACCGGCACTGCGCCGACGAACAGGTGTCCGGCCGGCTTCTTCGGCGGCATCATCCGCAGCGTCTTCTTCAGCCGCGGCAACTTCGACGAGCCTCCAGCCATCACGCTCGAACAGTTCCGCAAGTGGGCCAACGACGTCGACCGCAGCCGGCGCGAGGTGGAGGGGGCGTGGGGCAGGTTGAAGAAAATCTTCGGGAACTGAGGGTGGGATAGCGCGGTAGCGAGGTTTCGCGGAAGCGCGGTCGCGCGGTCGCGCGGTCGCGCGGTCAAAAGGCTAACGCCCTCAATACCGAGACCTAGAGGGCAAATTCTGCATCGATTTCGGGCGGAGCGTATCCGACGGCTGCCAAGGAGTACATACATTACAGAAAGAGAATCGGACGCCAGTCAGTCATGCCTTGCGTCCAATAATGACAATCGTGCTTCAGTCGCCCTGACTTTAGCCACATCCGGACTTGGCTAACTGAATATGGTCCGTGCGTCTCCCCAGATACTGCGACGAACACGTGCTCTCCACTACCCCCCAAGGACTGATCCGGTTGCCCAACGTCAACGCTCGTTGCCGCGGTATCCTTTACGTCGCTGTTCTTTGAAGTTTTGTACGTTTCTCTCGCTTCACTAACGATGTCACGAATAGATGCTTTATCTTTAAGAATGTCATCCGTGGCGCGCTTCAGATCCGCCTCAGTGATCGTTTGGATATGCTTCGTGCGCAATATCGTTGCAAGCGCCTTCATGTACACGATACCGGCAGCAATTGTGAGCGCATAAATGGTTGTCGCCATCACCGCAGCTCCACCCAATGTTCCAAGGACTGGTAACAGCTTCGCGGCGCTTGCCAGAACGATGAGCGCGGCGGCGTTGGAGGCGATATTCGTGATCACGCCGGTAGCTAAACTCTTCGCGATATTTTCGCCGAAGGGCAGATCGATCTCTTTGTTGATTCGGACATACATTGTCCAAGTATTCGCCACAGCGGCCGCGATATCCGCACCTGGAATTGGTATGAAGGCAGCTCCAACAGCGACCTTGGCGTGCAACTTCACCACACCTGCAAGTTTCTGCGGAAGATGATCGTCTACCACCTTGTCAAGTTCGCGTGCGAGTTCAGCCGCTGAACGGAGAAGATGCCCTTCGTCCATGATTGCGCCTCCCTGTCTCTGCTTCCGGACCGTTGGTTACTGATATACTAGGAGTGACGGAAAGCGACATTTCCCTACCCCCAGCATAGCCGGTACCAAAAGAGTTCTTCGGTCGTCATGCAGACGATGGCCAGCATGGATTGCCAGAATGGCTACCGGAAAGAGGATCGCATCAGCGGGATCGTCGCCCGGCTTCGACAATGGCGCGCCGCTCCGACTCTCGTCCGGCGAGTCGGCCATTCCGATCTGGGGCGAGTACATGAGGTCCATCCCGCACCTGCGCGATGAGCCGAAGCCACCTCCGGGCAATAGCGAAGTTGGTGGTGGCAACTCCGAACGTGTTGACGGCAACAGGAGACGTGTTGGCTGGCTCGTGAGCCGGTGGCCGCAGGATCAGGTTACGGGGGGTTGCACGGTTCCTCAATCGGTGCGTAACGTCGTCGCTGAGTGGCCGGCGCTGGTTGAATCATCCCAGCACCGGTCACCGGTTTTCCGCGTTTCCGCGGTGCGTTGTCAGGATCGCTTCGCGAGCTGGCAAGCCCGATACCGCACGACCGCGAGACGGGATGCTTGCGCAAGGCACTGTTTTTTCAGGCGCCCCGATAGGCAGCGAGAGGGGTTACCATGCCTTTCCTCACCACCAGCTTCGTGTCGTTTGCGACGACAACCGTGGTTGAGAATCAGAACGCCACTTCAACGCGGACACGGATCGCGCGCGGCTCCATGGGATGTAAATGCGTATCGTCGACACCGCCGGCCGGCTCTCCCGGCAGCCGGGACGCGTAGTAGTAGTCGATATCACTGACCCTGGCGTTGAGGACATTCAGTCCTTCTACGACGACGCGATATCGCGGCGTGATCGAATACCCGAGGCTCGCGGTAACGAGGTTGGACGCGCCCGACCGGACGCTGTTGTTTTCGATCAGTGGGCGCGGGCCGAGGTACCGGTAGCGCAGCGAACCGCTGAAGCGGCCGAGGTCGTAGGCGGAGATGCCGGAGGAGACCACCCCTTCCACGGCGCCCGGAATGCGATTGCCGATGAGGTCACCGTCCGTGAAGCGTGCTTTCGAGTAGGCGAGATCAGAATCAAGAACAAGATGATCCGACAGGCGGTAGTAATTCGACCATTCCCACCCAGTCCGGCGGCTGGGACGGCTGGCCTCGGTGCTTCCGGCATCACCGGAAAAGACCAGCTCCGAGTTGATGTCGAGACCCCACAGCGCGACGGTGCTTTGCAGCCGGGGGATGAGATTTGTACGCAAGCCAATCTCGGCGCCTTTCGTGCGAACGAGCGGGTCCACTCGGTCTGCCGGCTGGCCGGTCTTTGGATCGCGCGTCAGCGTCGACCCGCGGCCGTCGTTGCTGTGGAAGCCCGTTCCGGCACTTGCATACACCTCGGTGCTCTTCCACGGCCCGAGAATGATGCTCAGCTTCGGACTGGCGAGCGACGCATCCGCGGTGCCGCCGTTGACCGGGTCGCCGGCGTGGACACCGAAATGGTAGTCGTCGGCGCGGAGACCGAGAACCGTCCGAAGCGCGTCCGACCATTGCACGGTCGATTGCGCAAAAACGCCGATGCTGGTCTGGAGCACCTTGTCGGCGCGGATGGTGTCGAGCCGCTCCCGATCGCGCGTGTGGTAGAGCCCGACGCTGCCGATGTGATCGTGGCGCACGTCGACGCCGGCAAGGTTCTCGAAGGAACGGCCGAAAAGTGTCTCGAACCATTGATGCGTCACATGGCCGCCGGCCACGACGCGGCGATCCGTCTGTTCGAACTGGTCGCCGTTGACCGGGTCATCGAGAAAATAGGTGAAGTTCGAGAAGAGATCGAGGCCGTAGCCGATGCCGTAAACACTCGCTTTGGTGAGCGAGTTCTCGCCCCGCCTCTGCCACTCACCGACAACGGAATCGCGGTGTGAGCTCCCGCCGTCAGAGGGATCGATCTCACCGAAACGGGATACCAGCCCCTCCTGGATGGCACGGTCAGGAATCTGGTCGGTGGAGTTCCATCTGCCGTCGTAAGCGGAGACCGTGACCGAGTAGGCCTCGTTATCGTGGCCGCCGGTGAAGCGCGCCAGGCCGTTGAGCTTGTGGTAATCGTCAGGACGTTTCCATGGACCGTTGTTGCGCGAGAGCTCGATGGCGCCGAGAAGCAGACCGCCGGCCCACGGCGTGGAGGCGGCGGCGAGCAGGCGCTGATAGCCGAAGGTTCCGCCGGTCAGGGAGAAGAGCGGCCGCTCCAGAACGTTCACATAGTTGATGTTGGCAGCGCCCGCTGAGGCGAAATCGCCTTCGTCGGCGTAGTAGGGTCCTTTCTTGTATTGCACGCCGCTGATCAGCTCGGGAATGAGGAAGTTGATGTCGGAGTAGCCCTGTCCATGCGCGTTCGTAGGCATGTTGACGGGAACTCCGGCAACCGTGGTGGCGAAATCGGTTCCGTGGTCGAGATTGAATCCGCGCAGGTAGTACTGGTTCGCTTTTCCCTCGCCGCTATGCTGGCTGATGACGACGCCGGGAATGCTCTCCAGCACATCGCCCGGACGCTGCTCGGTCCTTGCCTCGATTTGCTTCGCGGTGATGACGCCGACGCTCGCCGCGTCCGCCGCGCCGATCAATCCGTTGACCGGTGTATCGAGATCGGCCAGGTTGCGAAAGGTCTTCTTGCCGGTGACGACGATCGATGCGCTTGTCTCCAGCGGCAGCGTGACGTCGATCGTAGCCGGAGAGCCAGCGTGCGAGACCGCGCTCCGGCGCACGCCGGCAAAGTTGATGAGTTTGAAACTGAGCTGATATGGGCCATCCGCGACGGTGAGGCCGTAGTGTCCCAGCCGGTCCGTTATGGAGACCACCGGCTTCTGGCCGGATGCGGCCACTTCGACAGTCACGCCAGGCAACGGCTGGCCGGTGGTGTCACGCACCGTCCCCTGCATGACGCCGGCGAAGGCGGAGCCGGCGATCATGAACGGAAGAGCGGCAAGCAGGTGGCGAACGCGATGGCCAGTCATGAGTTCTTTCGGAGAGCGCGAGCACGTTGAATACGCGCGCGGTGGGGAGTTCGGATTCAGGCAGGTTCATTCGAATGACGCCCGGGCCGCGTTTTGCTGGCCGCGTTTGACAAAACCGCTTCCGACGCCTACAGTCGCTTCTCGCTGGATTGATTTGGGGTCGCTTGCAACCAGGGTAAAAAAAGCTAAATAGCCGGCAAGTTCGAATTCGTTCTTCGATTTGGCCCCACGTCGAATCCGGCGTGGGGCTTTTTGTTTGCGGTTACGGGGTTGCGCGGTCTCGCGGTTACGGAGTCCCGCCCACCCCTGCCGCGAGACTTCGAGACCGCGTAACCGCGAGACCGCGCATGCAAGACTTCATACAGGCAATCGCAGACGAGCACGTCTACCTCTTCGACGGCGCGATGGGTACGATGCTCTATGCCAAGGGTGTCTTCATCAACAAGTGTTACGACGAGCTGAATCTCCGTAATCCGGAGATCGTGCTCGAGGTGCACAAACAGTACGTCCACGCCGGCGCCGAGATCATCGAGACCAACACCTACGGCGCGAACCGCGTGAAGCTGCGCAGCTTCGGCATCGAAGACGATCTGCGCCATATCAATGGGCGCGGGGCGGCATTGGCGCGCGAAGCGGCCGGCAACGGCGTCTATGTCGCCGGCGCCATCGGTCCGCTCGGCATCCGCATCGAACCGTACGGCCCAACCGCACTCGACGAGGCGCGCGAATTCTTCCGCGAGCAGGTAGCCGCGCTCCGCGATGGCGGCGTCGATCTCTTCGTGCTGGAGACGATGTCCAACATCGCCGAGATCGAGCAGGGCATCCTGGCCATCCGCGACATCTGCTCGCTGCCGATCATCGCCCAGATGACCATCGGCAACGACAGCCGGACGATCTACGGCGACAGGCCGCGGACGATCGCCCAGCGGCTCGACCTCGCCGGCGCCGACGTCATCGGTCTCAATTGCTCGGTCGGTCCCGACGTCATGCTCGACGCCATCGAGGAGATCACCGCCGTCACCGCGAAGAAGATCTCCGCCCAGCCCAATGCCGGTCTACCGCGCGAAGTGAACGGGCGCCAGATGTACATGGCCTCACCCGACTACATGGCCAAATACGCCAAGCGGCTCATCCACAAAGGAGTGAAATTTCTGGGTGGCTGCTGCGGCACGACGCCCGACCACATCAAGATCATGGCCGACGCCGTGCGGCCGCTCTCGCCGCGACGTTCCTTCGTCGTCGTCGAGCGCGATGCAAACGTCAAGGGAAGCGACGCCAAAGAAGCCGTGCCGATGGCGGCGCGCTCCAATTGGGGAAGGAAGATCGCCGCCGGCGAGTTCGTGACCACGATCGAGATCACGCCGCCGAAAGGCCCGAATCCCGACAAGATGATCGAGTCCGTGCGCTCGATCAAAGCGGCCGGCGTCGACGCGGTGAACGTCCCCGATGGTCCTCGCGCCCAGAACCGGATGGGAGCGATTGCGGTGGCCGTCCTGCTGCAACAGCGCGTCGGCATCGAGACCGTCCTCCACTACTGCTGCCGCGACCGCAATCTCCTCGGAATGCACTCCGATCTTCTCGGCTGTGCCGCACTCGGTCTGCGCAACCTGCTGCTCATCACCGGCGATCCTCCGAAGATGGGGCCGTACCCCGACGCCACCGCGGTGTTCGACATCGACTCCATCGGCCTGACGAACATGGCCAACCTGATGAATCACGGTCTCGACCTCGGCGGCAACCCTTTCGGCGAGCCGACGAAGTTCACCATCGGCGTCGGCGTCAATCCCGGCCACCTCGACCTCGACTACGAGCTCCGCCGTCTCGAATGGAAAGTGAAGGCGGGCGCCGAGTACGCCATCACACAGCCCGTTTTCGATGTCGCCGTGCTGGAACGTTTTCTCAGCCAGATCGAGCACATGCGCCTCCCCGTCGTCGCCGGAATCTGGCCGTTGCTCTCGTACCGCAACGCCCAGTTCATGAACAACGAGGTCCCCGGTGTCTCCGTCACCGACGAGGTGATGGAACGGATGCGCATCGCCAGCGACAAGAGCAAGGAAGACGGCCTCCGCGAAGGCATCGCCATCGCCCGCGAGACGCTGGAGCGCGTCCGCGGCCGTGTGGCCGGCGTGCAGGTGTCGGCACCACTAGGGAGGGTCGATCTGGCGCTGCAGGTGTTCGAGGGGTTGGTCGAGCAGCGGGCGATCGTGTCCTGAACGCGATTCGGCGCCGATTTCAGGGTCGATTTGTCCACTTTCTCTGCGATTTCGAAGCATTCGGCGCGACCGATGCCCACTTTGATTGGTAGCGACCGTTTTCGGTGAGGTTGCTCAACCCACCACTCGAGGTTTGATGACCGCTCGGGTCCGGTCAACGACCGCTCGGGTGAGGTCAACGAAGGCCCGGGTCCGGTCAACGAACGCTCGCTTGAGGTTGATGAACGCTCCGTTGAGGTTAACGAACCTGACCGCGCAGTGTGCAACGGCGAGGAAGCGAATATTGCGTTAAGCTTCCGCCTCTTCATTCACCATTCAACACTGAACATTCAACATGCGACATTCCGATTTTGACCTAATCACTCTCTTCCGGCCGCACCTGCTGCTGCACCACCTTCTGCAGAGCCCCGTCCGGTGTTCTAGTTGCCTCCGGCCGGCCCAATGTTCTGGACGACCACTGTCTGAAACTTCCTCGACCCTGCCTCGAACTCCAGCATTCCCCGCACCGTCACCGGACCGTTCGTGCCCGCCACCGTCTGTATGGAGACGTACGCCGGCGCCCAGAAGGCAACGCTCTTCGTCTCGCCCGGCCCGATGGTTTCATTGAATCCCTGGGAGTGCGACGGCAGTGTGTACGAGCCGCCGCCGATCGACTGCACGGTTACCCGCCGAAGTTGCAACGGCTCGCTCAGCGTGTTCTTCACCTCGACCGCGTAGTGCGCCGTGACCGGGCCGGTGTCGTACTGAGTCCCTTCCGCCACGCGCGAAAGCTGGATGAGCGTTACGTCCGGCTCCGGGCCGGACGGGGCGCCGCTGGAGGCGCAGCCGAGAGCGAGAAGAAGCACGGCCAACATCGAAACAGTACGCATGATGACGTCCTCCCAAAACATGACGGGGAGCGTTTCCGCCCCCCGTCAGCTTGCCACAGTCGATCCGTGAAGTTGTTTCACTTCACGTAATTCAGCATCTCTTTCGCCGTGGCGGCGTCTTTGCCGTTCGGCTCGAGCTCCAGGTACTTCTGCAGGTTCGTCTTCGCGTCGGCGTTCTTCTGCGTCCTTACATAGAGCATGCCCAGCTCGTAATAGGCCGGCGCGAATTTGTCGTTCGCCGCGATTGCGCTCTTCAGCAGCGGCTCGGCCTCGGCGTCTTTGCCGCTGTTGATGAGGTGGGCGGCCTCGTTGAACATCGACGCGGCGTCGGCCGGCAGCTTCTTCCGGTACTCCGCCGCCTTCGCTTTGTCGCCCTTGGCGGTGTAGGCCTCGGTGAGAACAGAGAACAGATCCTGGTTGTCGTTGTCGACCTCGAGCGCCTTGTTCGCGCGCTCGATGGCCTTGTCGTAGTTCTTGTTGCGGAGATACAGGTGGGCGAGCGCCTCATAGGCAGCGGTGAGGTCGGGCTTGGCGGTGACCGCCTCCTCGAGCTTGGCGATCGCTTCCGGAACCTTTCCGGCGTTGGCGAGCTCCGCCCCTTCGTTGTAAGCGGCCACGGCCGGATCTGCCTTGGCCGCGGCCGGCGCGGCGGCGGCCTGCGTCGTACCCGAGCCCGGGGCCATCGTCACGTCTTTCGTGTTGATGTCGCCGAGCGTGAGCTTCATCGTCTGCTCGACGTTTGCGTAACCTGCCGCTTTGTAGGTGAACTTGTACGACAGAGTGCCGTCGAGAACGAGGAAGCGATAGACGCCGTCCTTGTCGGCTTTGTACTCGTTGTGGACGGTGTGCCCTGTCACGGCATCGACGATGATCTCGGCGAACGGAATCGGTTTGTGGGTTGCCGCATCGGTGATCTTTCCCTGTATCCGGGCCTCACCAAGAGCGAACGCGTTACCGGCCACGACCATGAGTGCCAGCACGCAAACCGCGAGAGTCTTACGCATGTGCATCTCCTATTGCTTGAATGTTCGTCGGAAGTTAACGCCCCCTCGGAAGTACCCATTCCGAAAGGAGGCTCCTACGATATTCCGGATCATCGGGCGTTCCGGTACACCACGTCGCCGCCGACCACCGTATAGCGCACCTTGGTGGCAAAAAGCTGTGATTGCGGCGCCTTGTACAGGTCGCCTTCGACGATAGTGAGGTCGGCCAGCTTGCCCGGCTCAATCGCCCCTCGGGACGATTCCTCAAAGGCGGCGTAGGCGGCGTCCGAAGTGAAACCGCGGATCGCTTCCGCCAGCGTGAGCTTCTGATCGGGATACCAGCCGCCGGGAGGATTGCCTTGCTGGTCCTGCCGGGTCACGGCGCTGTAGAGCCCGAAGAAGGGGTTGACGTCCTCGACCGGAAAATCGGAGCCGAGGGCCAGGCGGGCTCCGGAGTTGAGCACCGTCCGCCACGCGTACGCGCCTTTGATCCTCTCGGGACCGACGCGGGCTTCAGCCCACGGCATGTCGGACGTCGCATGCGTCGGCTGCATCGAGGCGATGATGCCGTGCTTTGCCAGGCGGGAAAAATCGGACGGCGCGACGATCTGAAAGTGTTCGATGCGGAACCGGTCCGCGGGCGTCGCGCCTGCCTGCTCGTAGGCGTCGATCACATTGCGCACGCCGCGGTCCCCGATGGCGTGGGTATTGGCCTGATACCCTGCCGCGCGCGCGCGTTTCGCCACGGCCAGCATGTGCTCCTCCTTGCTGACGAGGAGTCCGGTGTTCGACGGATCATCGCTGTAGGGGGCGAGCATCGCCGCGCCGCGGCTGCCGAGGGCACCGTCGGCATACATCTTCACGGAGCGAACCGTCAGATGGCCGCCGTAGCCGATGAGCGGCTTGCGCGTCAGCCACGAATCGAGCAGCGCCGGGTCGTCAGTCAGCATCACATAAACGCGGATCGGGAACTTGCGCTCGTCGATGAGCTGCTGAATGGCCGTGATGGTGGCCTGCTCCGCGCCGGCGTCGTGCATCTCGGTCAGACCGTTTTCGGCGATCTTCTGCGCCGCGGCCAGAACCCGCGCCTTGCGCAATTCGGCGGACGGCGCCGGCACCTTCGAATCGATCAGGTGCTGCGCGCCGTCGATGAAAACGCCGGTCGGGTTGCCTTTTCTGTCGCGCAGGATCCGGCCACCTTCGGGATCAGGCGTTGCCGCCGTGACTCCCGCCGCGCGCATGGCCGCACTATTGGCGACGCCGGCGTGCCCGTCGACGCGGCGCACCCAGACAGGGTGATCGGCGATGACGGCATCGAGCGGCGCCGCCGTCGGAAACTGCTTGTCCGGCCAGCGGTTCTGATCCCAGCCACGGCCGATGATCCACTCCCCCGGCGCGGCGCGCTGGGCGCGCTCGCGGACCTTGTCCACCACTTCCTGGAACGACGCCGCACCGACGACGTTCACCGTATCGAGCGAGAGCCCCAGCCCGTACAGATGTCCGTGCGCGTCGGTCAGGCCCGGCATCACCGTCGTGCCATGGACGTCGACCACGCGCGCATCCGGATGCGCGGCCCGCATCGCATCCGCCGGCCCGACGGCGACGATCAGCCCGTTCGCCACGACGACGGACCAATTCGTCTGCGGCGTCTGGCTGGGCCCGGCAAGCACCGTCCCCCCCGCGTAAATGACCTCGGGGACAGAAGCAGCTTCCCGTTTCGTGTTCGGCATCGTGCAGGCGGTAAAGGCGAGGAAGAGTAGTACAGCCGCGCGTCTCTCGATCGTCATGAAGCGAATCGTATCGGAATGTCCGCCGACGATACCCGACTTTCCAAACCTGCGGCCCTTTCTTCGTTTCGGCTACGCCGGGGTATGGAAAAGCCCGTGGTCGCGGCCGTCCCTTCCTTTTGAGGTGAGCGTCATGCCGATCAAACACGTCGTCGTAGTTATGCTCGAGAACCGTTCGTACGACAATGTCCTGGGGTGGCTGTACAATCCGTCCAACGCCGCGCCGTACAACGAGCCGCCAGCGGGGCAGGCGCTGCTGAACGGGCTTACAGGACACGAGTCGAATCCGAATCCCGCTTACGATCCGAACCAGCCTGTCTCGCCCACGAACGAGCCCACCATCCCGGTCCAGAACCTCGGCCCGACGACGTACGGCGGACGGCCATATCCGGCGACATGCATCCCCATCGACGATCCGGGCGAGTACTTCGATGACATAGCACAGCAGATCACCAGCTCATCCGAGCTGCCCACATCGAATCCGTACGGCACGTACGTGCCGGGCACTGCGGGGCTGATGCAGGGATTCACGACCAACTATGCGAACCTCGACGGCACAGGGCAGCAGCCTCCGCCAACGGCCACGGGAGTCATGAACTACTTCACTCCGGCACAAGTGCCGGTGACGGCGTTCCTGGCCCGCAACTACGCCGTGTGCGACGCATGGTTCGCGTCCGTGCCCGCGCAGACGTTCACCAACCGCGCGTTCGCTCTCACCGCCGCGCCGGGCGTCCACAAGACCTTGTTTAGCAATTTCAGCCTCGTCGACGACTCCCAGTGGGGCGATTCGCTGACGGACATGACCTCGCTTCTTTGGGTGCTCGATCAGGTCAAGCCGCCGCCCCCCGATCCGCAATGGAAGGTGTACTTTCACGACTATTCGATCGCTTGCATGACCGTCCCGTACATCCAGCAGCAGGGGACGAAGGAAGTCAACATCAACGTCTCCACATTCGACAATTCCGACTGGGGCAACACGATCCCGGCGCAATTGAATAGTGGCCCGCTGCCGCCGACGTTCGTCTCCGACGCGACAAGCGGCACTCTGCCGCGGTTCGCGTTTCTCGAGCCGCGCTACGGCACGTACAACACGCCGCCGTTTGTCACGGCGCCACCAACGCAACTGCCCGCCAACAGCAATCATCCGGGCCCGGGCTACCGCCAAGCCAGCGTGTACGCGCCACCGATCGACGTGGCGTCGGGGGAACTGTTTCTCCTTCAGGTCTACAACGCGCTCGTGTCGAACCAGACGCAGTGGGCGGAGACGCTGCTCATCGTGACGTACGACGAGCACGGAGGTCTCTTCGACCATGTCCACCCACCCCTGGCGACACCACCCGGTTCCGGCGTTCCGGAAGCGGCCTGCGACTCCGACTCGGCCGCGAACACTTTCAACTTCAACGTCTTCGGATGCCGCGTCCCGGCCATCATCATCTCGCCGTACATTGCGGCGGGATCGGCGTTCCCGCAGATGTTGATCGTCAACGACGCGGCCGAGAACCCACCGGCGCACTTCGATCACACCTCAATCATCAAAACGGTGTGGGATATCTTCGGTCTCTCTTCCGTCCAAGCGTCGCTCACGGACCGCGATGCGAACGCCGCGAGCCTCGCGCCCGCTCTCGAGCCCGACCCGGTCAACACCACCGGTGCGTACACGGAGACGGTGATTTGCGCGCCATCGACGCTCGTCTACACCGCGGACGGCACGCAGATCGCGTGGGCGATGAGCGGCCCGACGGATACGCTCACGGCGTCGGTTGTGGGCGACACGCCGCCATGGCTGAGCATGACCTCCGCCGGAACTTGCTATCTGACCATCACCGTAACGGTGAGCAACCCGCCGAGCACTTCCCAGAGCGTAACCATCCAGGTCACCTCGGCCAACGGCGCCACGGCGGGCACCGTGATCGTGAACTTCACCCCTCCGTGATCGTCCGCCGAGGATGCTCCTCCGTGATCCGCAGCGACGCTGGATCAGCACCATGGATCGCTATCGTTACCAGACGATCGGCCAGAGTTCTGCTGGGTGTGCGCTCCCTACCCCTCACCCCACTTCAACTTGGCGCGCAGCACGTCGAAGTAGCTCTTGTGAGGCGTCCGGATCAGCGTCACCGGGTTGGGGGATTTGTTGATGCAGACGGTGTCATTCTGGGCGATGGGAAGGCCTTCCTGGCCGTCGAGGGTGAGGAAAATCTCCTGGTTCGGGGTGGCGATGCCGATCTCGATGTCCAGCGTATCGGGCAGCACGACGGGGCGGTTGCTCAGCATGTGCGGGCAGATCGGGGTCAGCACGACCGCCCCCATCGTCGGATAGATGATCGGACCGCCGGCGGATAGGTTGTAGGCGGTCGAGCCGGTGGGGGTGGCGATGATCAGACCATCGGCACGGAACGAGGAAACGAATTCGCCGCCGACAGTTACGCGCATCTCGATGATGCGGGCCAGGGCGCTCTTGTTGATCGTGGCGTCGTTGAGCACGCGATAGATACGATGGTCGCGTCCCGGTCCGCGCACGGCGACTTCGAGGGCGACGCGCTCTTCGCTCTCGTAATTGCCGGCCAGCACGAGCTCGATCACTTCGGGGAACTCCTCGACGCGCACTTCGGTGAGGAAGCCGAGCGTGCCCATGTTCACGCCGAGGATCGGTACGCTCTTCGGTGCGTTACGGGCCACCGAGAGCAGCGTTCCGTCGCCGCCGAAGGTGATGAGCAGATCGGAATGCTTTCCGAGGTCGCCCTTGGCCACACACTTGCCGCGGTCATTCAGTTTGTCGGCGGTGGCAAAGTCGAGGCAGACGCCGAAATCGCGCGCCCGAAGATCGGCGGCAGCCTTCGCGGCGAACTGCAGTGCGTCGTCCGAGGTGATCTTTGCGGAGATCCCGATCGTCTTCACGGCAGGGAGTTTACGCGATCGCTCTTCGCACATCCTCCGGTTCGATGACGACGCGCTCGCCGGCGCGCTCCGGGCCGACGAAGAGCACCGGATGGAGGACCTTCTCCAGGATGGCGCGCAGGGCCCGCGCGCCCAGCTTCTGCCGCAGAGCGGCCTCGGCGATGGCGACGAGCGCGCCGGACGAAAACTCGAGCTGGATCTGGTCGAGCGCGCAGAGCCGCTGGTACTCGGGGATCATCGCCTCGCGGGGCTCGGTCAGGATCGTGACCAGATCGCGGGCCGTCAGCCGGTCGAGCGCGACGTGCACCGGTAGCCGGCCGAGCAGCTCGGGAAGGAAACCGTATCGCACCAGCTCTTCGGTGGTCACTTCCTTCGCCCGCGCTTCACCGTCGCCGAAGAAACCAATCGGTTTCGTCTCGCTGTTCTCGTCGATGTCGCTGAACGAGCCGGCGCAGATGAAGAGGATGTTGGCGATGTCGATCTCGGCGTAGTCGTATTTGTTCCAATGCGAGGTCACGTTGAGCGGCACGAAGAGCTTCTCGCCCTCCAGGATCTTGAGCAGCGACTGCTGCACCCCTTCACCGCCGATGTCGCGCGAGCCGGCGCCGGTGCGGCTGCCGCCGGAGCGCCGCGCGATCTTGTCGATCTCGTCGATGAAGACGATGCCGTTCTCTGCCGCATCGACGTTCTGGTTAGTGGCATAGAGCAGCCGGCCGATGGCCACCTCGACGTCTTCCCCGTAGTAGCCGGCCTCGGTGAACGCGGTGGCGTCGTTGTACGCGAACGGCACATCGAGGACCTTCGCCAGCGTGCGGGCCAAATAAGTCTTCCCGCAGCCCGACGGCCCGATCATCAGAATGTTCGACTTGCGGATCGATACGTCGCCGCCGAACTTGAGGTACTCGATCCGCTTGAGATGGTTGTACGCGGCGATGGCCAGCACCTCTTTGGCGTGCTTCTGGCCGACGACGTACTGATCGAGCTGTTCGTAGATGCGCCGCGGAGTGACGTGGAGGAAGCGGTAAGTGTCACGCTTTTCCTTCATCGGAGAATGGAAGTATAGCCTCCGTTCATGAACGCTGTGGAAGACTGGCCGCAGTTTTCATGTGTGGAATCAACGGGATCGTCTCGTTTCATGCCAGCGCACCCCCGATCGACGCCGATGAGTTGACGCGGACGCGTGAGGCGATGCGGTCGCGCGGTCCCGACGCCGCGGGCACGTGGCTTTCTCCCGATCGTCGCGTTGGATTCGGTCACCGCCGGCTCTCAATCATCGACGTCAGCGAGCGCGCCAACCAGCCGATGGTCAGCCGCGAAGGGGACGCCGTGCTGATCTTCAACGGGGAGATTTACAACTACGCGGCGCTGCGCGAAGAGCTCGAGCGCGAGGGCGAACGCTTCGATACCACTTCCGATACCGAGGTCGTGCTGCGGATGTACCGGAAACGGGGCCAGGCCATGCTGCCTCAATTGCGCGGCATGTTCGCATTCGCCATCTGGGATGCGCGCACGAACACGCTCTTCCTGGCGCGCGATCCCTACGGCATCAAGCCGCTGTACTACGCGAATGACGGGAAGACCTTCCGCTTCGCCTCGCAGGTGAAGGCGATTCTGGCCGGTGGCGCCGTCTCTACGTCACGCGACCCCGCCGGCATCGTCGGCTTTCTTCTCCGCGGCCACGTGCCGGAGCCATTCACGATCTATGAGGCCATCCGCGAGCTTCCGGCGGGAAGCTCGATGGTGGTGACGCGCGACGGCGCTTCCGCACCGCGCTCCTATTTCTCTCTCGCCACCGTGCTCCGCGACGCGGTGAACGAGCATCGCCGCTACAGCGACGGCGAGCGGGCGGAGATCATTGCCCGCGCCGTGCGGGAGTCGGTTCGCTACCACCTCGTCTCGGATGTCCCGGTCGGCGCGTTTCTCTCCGCCGGTCGCGACTCCGGCACCATCGTCGCCCTGGCCAGCGAGAGCGGGATTCCCCTGCAGACAGTGACTCTCCGCTTCGAGGAGTACGCCGGCACACACAAAGACGAGGCGCCCCTGGCCGCGGTGACCGCGCGGGCGTACGGAACCGTTCATCAGACGCAAACTCTCTCGGCCGAGATGTTTCGCCGCTCGTTGCCGCACGCGCTCGAGGCGATGGATCAGCCCTCGCTCGACGGCCTCAACTCGTACTTCGTCTGCAAAGCGGCGGCGGAGCTGGGATGGAAGGTGGCGCTGTCGGGCACCGGCGGTGATGAGCTGTTCGGCGGCTATTCGACGTTTCGCATCATTCCGCGGTTCATCCGAACCTTCGGAGTCTTCCGGCACATGCCGGCGCTGGCGAACGCGTTCACGCGAATGCAGCCACGCATGGCCAGAAACGGGGCTCGCTTCAGTCCGAAGACAGCTTATACGCTGAAGTACTGCACCTCGTATGAAGGCGCCTACTTGATGAAGCGAGGCCACTTTCTCCCGGATGACGTCAGCTCCGTCGTCGGCGAGGAGATGGCGCGCGAAGGGCTGAAGCGTCTGGGCATCATGGAGATCATTCGCGAGGCCATCACCCCCGACCCGGGAACGCCCTTCACCCGCGTCGCGGCGCTGGAGTCGTCGCTTTTTCTGAGAAGCCAGCTCCTGCGCGACATCGACTGGGCGTCGATGGCTCATTCGCTGGAGGTGCGAGTGCCCCTCGTCGATGCCTTCCTTCTTCGCGAGGTCGCCCCGGCGGTCATTTCGATGTCGGGAAGAAAAGGCAAGGAGCTACTTGCCGCCTCGCCCACGCGACTGCTCCCCGCGGCCATCCTCGAGCGGAAAAAAAGCGGCTTCACCGTCCCACTCCGCGACTGGCTGGCCCAGGAGCGCGACGTGACCAAGCATTTCGGTGCACGCCCATGGGCGCTGCACATCCTCGACGCAGGCGGTCACTTCGCGATAGCGCGATAGTGCCGATACACTGAAAAGGAGTTCCGGGGGCGCGGAGGAAGCCAGCGCCGGAGAACCACGGAACAGGAGCGTCCATGAACTTCGTGAGCCGGCGACACATTGCGGGCGGGTTGGTGCTGTTTGCAACATTCGCGGTAGCGACGACAGTGGCCGGAGAGCCGGGGGGCATCGTTGCCGGAAGCGGGGTCATCACAAAGCGTCCGGGAAGCGCCCGGGAGAGTCAGGTCGACCGTGCGCGAGCCTATTGGAAGACCCTCAACCTGATCGGCTTTCGTGGAGTGGGGCTGCTTGCAAAAGACGGCAAGACAGTGCTCCTCGAAGGCTCCGGTGGGGTAAACCCGACCGCAACATTCAACCTCGCCTCGATTGCCAAGTCGATCACGGCAATCGCTGTGCTGCGCCTGGCTCACCGCGGCAAGCTGGGGTTGGACGACACGCTCGACCATTTTTTTCCGGATGCGCCGGCCGACAAACGAGCCATCACCGTTCATCAACTGCTGACCCACACCGGAGGTCTCGGGAATCCTACTGGAGATACCGCCGAGGGAACCAAGGACCGGGGCCAGGCGGTACGGATGATCCTGGCGACAGCGCTTGTCGACAAGCCCGGGCATTCCCACCACTACTCCAACGACGGGTACACCCTGCTGGCGGCGATCCTGGAAGTCGCGGCTTCGAAGAGCTGGGAGCAAGTGATCCACGACGAAATCCTCCGGCCGGCAGGAATGCGACACACGTTCTTCCTGGGTGACTCCCTGCCCAGTGGGCCGTACGCGATCGCCCGAGCCGCGGTCACCGACGGTGAACCCGTGGAGAGCGACGCCAACTGGGGCTCCAAGGGCGGTGCCGGGATTTACTCGAACGCTGAGGATCTGCTGCGCTTCATGAACGCCGCCGTGGATGGAACGTTGCTGGGTGCGCAAGGTGCGCGCGAGCTTGGCAAGTCGTATGCCCCGGAAGGGCAACTGGAGTACTCGCGCGTGTTTAGTCTGGCGAACATCGCCGGCCGCGGACCGCAGTGGGGGCACGGGGGCGCGGATACCGGAAGCGGCCACTATTCGGATCTGGTGTACTACCCGAACACGCGGCTCCTCATAGTCATCCTCGGCTTAGACGACGAGGATCTGAAGACCCAGGTCAGCTCTGGACTTAGCAAAGTCTTGTTCAGGGAGGGAGCCGGCGAAGTGCCGCCGTCGCGCCCAGGCCACCCAGCGGCCTTCCGCGAACGTCTGGAGCTCCGAGGCGGCAGCCTTCTTTTCACGATCGAACCCGGCGCCGGGCCGGCGTTGCTCCTGCCTCAAAACTCCGACGCGACATCATTCCTTGTAGCGCGGTCGGAGGCGGAGAAGGCGACGCTGGAAGGGTGCGTCACAGAGACGGGAAAGCTGCTCGAACAAGTCGCGCAGTTAGCCGCGGCCGATGGGGAATTGCCGGACAGCCAGGTCGGTCGAGCGGCCACGGCCTGGCGCCAGGCCAACCTTGAAAACGGCCCTGTGAAGAGCACCTTGATCCTGGGAGCAACGCCGAACTGGGTGGATGGCCTCGGTGGGACGCTCTCCTTCGTTCGCGTCGCGCGCGAGAAGCAAACGAGCGTGTTTCGACTCTACTGGAGTGGGTCAACGTTGCGTGCCCGCGGGGGACAGGTCTACAAGAACCCCGCACCGCTGCGACTGATCGACTTCGGAGGAGACGAGTACGGCGGCTGGAACCCCGCGATCGGGGTGTACGTCGACCTCCGACTCTCACTCAAAGACGGTGAGCGACAGGCGATCCTCGAGGCCGGCGGGAAGAGCATCGCGCTGACGGCGTCGTCTCAGCCGTGAGAGACGGTCGGCAAGCGGCGTCACGGTCTGGTCTCGCGGTCTCGCGGTGGGAAACGGGTTACCGGGTTGTTGCGTTGCACAGTTGCTGGTTGGCGCCGAGCACCCTGGAAACCCAGTACGCAGCAACCCGACACTGCGAGACCGCGCAACCGCGAGACCCCGCAACCCCGCTGTCAAAAAACCTTTCCATCCACGGCCCACTTGACGCAGCGCCGCCAGGCGTTCCCGAGTAAGCCGCTCCTTTTCAATCAGTTAGCCATTCCGGCACGCTGGCCGTTCGATCGCACTACGCCTCCCGCGAAAGGAGGTGGTGCTAACGGAGAGAGCCAATTCCAACTGATGCAGAGGATCAAAGGTCCTCGTGTGGGAAACAGCCAAAACAACGAAACGCGTCAACGGTCAACGAAAAAGACAACCAACGAATATGGAGAAGAAGACCATGCGGAAGTCCCACCTCATCGTCCTCGCAGTCATTCTGATCGCCACCATTTCCAACGCCTCCATGGCCGCCGAAGCCCAGCCGGCTCCGGCATCGACACCGGCCGGCGTCGTCAACATCAACACCGCGGACGCCACGCAACTGGCCATGCTTCCGCGCGTCGGAGCAAAGGCCGCGCAGCGGATCGCTGACTATCGCAAGGAGCACGGCAACTTCAAGAAGACCTCCGACCTGATGCAGGTCAAAGGCTTCGGCGAGAAGTCGTTCGAGCGCCTGGCTGCCTTGCTCACCGTCGACGGCAAGACCACGCTCACCACGAAGGTCCACACCACCCGCGCCGGCAAGTCGTCCAAGTCGTCGAAGAAGCCCTCATCGCCCACCCCCGCGGCGCGATAACGCGCCGTCCCTCCAAAAGGCCGCCTCGCGCAAGCGAGGCGGCCGTCTTGGAAGGGACCGGTGGATTCGTAGATCAGTGGATTAGTGGATTTTGCAGACCACCGCGTTCTCCAACCACTAATCCACTAATCCACTCGATTCACCCAATCCACTGCTTCACCGAAAGGAGAACGTGTGTCCCGACTACATCCCGCTCCGCCGCACGACCAGCCGCTGTGCCTCGTAGGTCTGCACCAGCGACAACGGATTCGACCGCAGCAACTCTTCGGAGAAGGCTTCCGACAGCACGCTGCCGTCCATGTCGCGCCCGACCGGCAGGCCGGCCAGGTAGAGCACCGTCGGGACGATATCGACCGCGAGCGCGGAACGCGGCTTCTCGCTGTGGACGACGCCGGTGCCACGGATGAGCACGAAGCCATCGTCGGCGCTCGGATCGGCGGGATCGATGAAGTCGTGCAGCAGCGCGTATGGCGTGGCCGGAAGCTGCGGCGGGACCGGGCCGGAGGGCGAGACGACGACGATCATGTGATTCGGGTAGTCGCGCGCCAGCGACGTGAGCATCCGGTCGATCTGCTCGGCATAGGCACGCAGCACCAGCCCCTTCACCGTCGAGCGCGCCGGCAGGTCGTTACTGAAGATGTGGATGGCACGCTGGGCCTGCTCAAAGCCGCCGAGCGTACAGACCGTGAGCGGAAAAACCGGAGCCGAGCGGCGGAGGATGGCCATCGAGGTCAGATCGGCGGTCAGCCCGTTCACGATCCGCTGCCGGGCGTTGCCGGTACCGTTGAAACGCTGTGTCTCAGACTCGGGCGGCGCGGTCTCGAGCTTCGCGATTTCCGCGGCGAATTGGGCCGGAGCGACATCGCCCGGACTGTGCGCCGGATTCTCGAAGTAGCGGTCGGTGACGACGCGCGCCGCACCGATCGGTTCCGACCACGGCCAGCCGATCACGGCCGCGTGCAGGCCGAGCCTCTCGAAGAGAGTCCAGAGCGGCAGAGCCAGACCGGAGGGGAGCGGCGTCGAAACGCGCGTCACCGGCGGAATCAGGCCCCAGGCTTTGAAGCCGACGCCGGCCGGAATGATCAGGAATCGCTCGCCGGCGCGGTTCAACGGCGTCTGGTAGCCGAGCCTGCCGGTCACCCCGTGCCGGAACGGCAGCTTCCCGGTGGCAACGGACGCCCAGAGCGATTTGGGGCTGATCGTCGGGAACGGCTCGAGCCGCGTGAAATAGCCGTGCGTCCTGGCCTGCTCGAAGAACGGCAGCGAGCCTTCGCCGGCCAGGGTCAGGATCCAGTCGTACGGAAGATTGCGGATGGCCACGACGATGACCGGCCGCTGCCCGGCCACCGTTCCGATTTCCGCCACCACCACGGCGTGCTCCTCAGTGCGATAGCTGTCGCGGCGCTGGAACAGGAAGACCGAAGAGACCGCGACCACCACGACGCCGATGACGACGAGGATGCGCGAGACCCTGCGGTCAGCGTTGCGCTCGGCGAACCAGATCATCAGCAAAACGAACGATGTGGCCGTGATGAGGTTCGTCGCCTTCGACAAAACCCGGACCGCGCCGATGGGGAGAAAGTTCCCCCGGAACACCTCCAGGTGCATCCAGTAGATGGCCGCGGCGAAGAACGCGGCCAGGACGACGAAGCCGAAGCCGTGTGGCCGGAAGCCGCCGTCCGCTTCCGGTTTGCCGAGGAGGCGAACGCGCAGTACGCGAAGAGACCAGAGCGCGGTTCCGAACAGCAGCCCGCAGATCAGGCCGTAGACGATGGTGACCGTTGCGAGGCGACCGGGCGTGATGTCGATCTGCGGATTCAGAAAGTAGAGAAGATTGGCGATGTAGAGGCCGAAGATCGCGCCCGCGAGCACGCGCTTGATGTACGCCCAGCGTATCGGCATGTCGGCGTGCGCAGTGTATCGCGCGGAGGCGCGGCATGATCACCGCCGAGCGCCTTCAGGGCTGCTGTTCCAGCGACGACGCCTTCACCCTCCTCCGCGACCTCGGCTACGGCGTCTCGCCGATCGCCATCGCGGCGGCCGGCTGGCGACGCGCCGGGATCGAGATCCCGTGGAGCGACAAGGTCGCACTCCACCTGGCCGCGCGCACGCCGCAACTCGATGTCTACGTAATCGCCGGTGACGAATTGCCGGACTCCGGCGCCATCACCGCGTTCCTCCGATCGCTGGCCACGTACAACGCCCTCGTCAAGCCGGTCGCTCTCGGATTGAGCGCAGGGCGGTTGACGATCCACGATCTCTCTGCCCGCCGCGAGCCGAGACGCCTCGACGTTGATCTCAATCATCCGACGGCACATGCGCTCGACCGTCTCAATCTTCTCGGCAGCGGCAGCGACCCGCAACGGATCTTCGACCGTGCGCTCGACCGCGAGTCGCTCACGCGCCAGTTCTTCGAGCGCTTCCGGCGCGCCGTGCGTGAGGTCTCGCAGACGATCCGCGCCACGGTGCCGGCGGAGCCGCCGGATGCAGCGGACGATCAGGCGTTGCTTCTCCTCTCCCGGCTCCTCTTTCTCTACTTCATCCAGCAGAAAGGGTGGCTGAACGGGGAGCGCCGCTTCCTCGTCGACCGCATCGAGGCCGCCGTACGCGATCAACGAGGCGTCTACACCGCACTCTATGAACCGCTCTTCTTTGGATGCCTGAATACCGCCGCGCGCGACCGCGACCGCATCGCGTGCCGGCTCGGCAGGATTCCGTATCTCAACGGTGGCCTCTTCGAGCCGTCGGCATTCGAAGAGCGCAATCCTGCGCTCACGCTTCCAGACGATCTTCTGCAGCGCGTCGTCGAAGAGGTATTCGAGAGGTTCGCCTTCTCGATCGACGAATCCGACGCGGCCGGCGCGCATATCGATCCGGAGATGCTCGGCAAAGTCTTCGAGTCGCTGATGAACACCGACGAGCGGCTATCGACAGGAAGCTTCTACACGCCACGGGCGATCGTCGATGTCCTGGCCGCGCGCGCGATCGTCGCCTGGTTGAGCGATGGCGACGTCGAGACGGGCGAGATGCTGGAGCGAATCCTTCGGGGAGAGGCTGGGCGGCGTCTTCGCAACGGCGAGGCGCTGGCGAGACGGCTCGGGTCAATTGCCATCCTCGACCCCGCCTGCGGCTCGGGCGCCTTTCTTCTTTCCGCATTGCGAATCGTCGAGCGCCTGATGACCGCGCTGCATCCGAGCCCGCCGCCTGACCTTCGCCGCCGCATCGTGGAGCGTTCGCTCTACGGCGTCGATCTGAAGCCGGAAGCCGTACGCCTTTGCGAGCTGCGGCTCTGGCTGGCCATCGTGTCGCAAACGGACCAGTCGATCGACAACATCGAGCCGCTGCCGAACCTTGACCGCAACATCCTGCAGGGCAACTCGCTTCTCAGCCCTACCGATTTTCTCGGCGACAACCGCGCCGACATCTATCGCCAATGGGTCTACGCGCTGCGCGCGCAGTCCGACCTGATCGAACGTTATCGCAACGCGCCGCATCGCGAGCGCGCACAGGTGGCGCGGCTCATACGAGCGAACGACGGCCGGCTTGCCAGCGAGCTCCTGGCCAAGGCCATCGATCTCGACGAGCTCGAGCAGGAAGAACTTTGTGCCCCGCAGCGCGACCTCTTCGGGCGCTTGCGCGAGATGAACATCGAACGCTGCCGCGATCTGCATGAGCGCATCGGTGCGAGCCGCCGGATGCTCGAACGGATCGAAGACGGCCAGATCGGCTTCTTTTCCTTCGATGTTCACTTCGCGCATGTCATGGCCCGGGGCGGATTCGACGTCGTGATCGGCAATCCGCCGTGGGTGCGCAACAGCCGCATCGAGCCGCGGGCGAAAAAGATGTACGCCGAGCGCTTCGCCCTCTTCCGAGGCAACGGTGCCGGCGGTGCCGCATTTCATCAGCCGGACCTCTCCATCGCCTTCGTCGAAAGGGCTCTTTCGCTCATGGCACCCGGCGGAGTGGTGTCGTTGCTCGTTCCTGCCAAGGTGCTCAACTCCGGCTATGCGGCGCCACTGCGAAGATACGCCGCTTCGGCGGCGAATATCATCGCGCTCGACGACTGGTCGTCCGACGCGAAACGGCACTTCGATGCCGATACGTTTCCGCTCGGTATCACGCTCGCTCAACGAAACGGCCGGCCCCGGCGAGCGCGCATCTCCGTCACTTCGGATGGGAAATCGTTTGCTCTCCCGTCGGCTGCTTTGAGCCTCGGAGGCTCCGAGTGGTCGCTCCTCCCTCCGGATATCCATGCGATCGTGGCACGTATTCACGCCACGCATTCGCCGCTGGCTGAAACTCTCGGCCGCACGCCGGTGATGGGCGTGAAGACCGGCGACAACGGCGCCTTCTTTCTCGACGTGAAACGCGTTCGCGCCAAGACGGTCGAAACCACCGACGGCCTGCACATTCCGCTCACTGCCGTTTGTCGCTGCGTACGGGGCCGCGACGTACGCCGCTGGCAGGTTGCCGAGCCGGCCTGGATGCTTTGGCCGCCCGCCGGCGGATGGCGTAAACCGCCCCGCTGGGTGGAGCAACTCGCTGAAGCACGCGGCGTGGAGGCCGGGGCATTGCGGCTGTCGCATGTCCGCCCGGAGCACGTCGGCATCAAGGTGGTGTGGAAGGATCTCTCCCGCGGTCTCAACGCCGCCGTGCTCGACGGGACGTTACGCCTCGGCGATCGCGGCATTCCGCTCGTGCCGAATCAGACGCTCTACGCACTCGATGCCGCGTCGTTCGAAGAAGCCTGCGTCCTGGCGGCGCTTCTGAACTCGACCATCGTCAACGCCCTGGCGATCGCCATCGCTGAGCGCGCCAAGGACTTCTACTTCCGCTACTTCGGCCGGACGATCGCACGCCTCCCGTTGCCGGCGGTCACACCCTCGAGCGAATCGTGGAGACTCCTTCTCCGAGCGGCACGCCGCGCGCGGCGGACTCCGGATGCGGCAGCCGACGCCATCGACGCGACCGTCGCCTCGCTCTACGGCGTCTCCTCGGAAGAGCACGCGCGCCTCGCCTTCTTCCTTCGCAATCGGCTCGGCATGGACGGCGATGCCTGACCTTGCCCGGCACCAGCGGGACGCCGTCGAGCGTGCGCTGGCTCTGATCGCCCGCCATGGAGGGGCGATCCTCGCCGACGACGTCGGCCTCGGCAAGTCGTACGTCGCGGCGAGCGTCGCCGCCGCATGGCACCGTCGCGGAAGCCACGTCGAGCTCATCGTTCCCGCGTCGCTTGCGGAACAGTGGCGCGAGACGCTGCGCGAGTTCTGTATCGATGCGCGCATCATCACGCACGATGCCCTGGCCGGCGATCCGACGCTCAGCGAAGGGGAGCGATTCCTGGTCATCGACGAAGCGCACGCCTTTCGCAATCGCCGGACGCAACGCTGGTCAGCCCTGGCTCGCCGTTCAATCGCATCGAGGCTGCTCCTGGTCACGGCGACACCGATCTGCAACTCCGCCGACGACCTTCTTGCACTCATCGCGCTGATCGCCGCCGACGACACGCTGCGCTGTTCCGGCGTAGCGTCGATCGACGATGCCTTCGCCGTTCGCGACGGACCTTCGCTCGACACCATCGTCCGCGAGCTCATCATCCGGCGCGAGCGCGACGTTCTCCCACCAGACTTGTTCTTTGGCACACTCGATCGGCGGGTCATCCGGCATCCGATCGCCGATGCGCCGATCGACGCGTTGCAGTTTCCGCTCAGCACCAGCGCGCCGTTGCTGCGCCAGTTTCTCTGGCGCCGGCTGGAGTCGAGTCCGGCCGCGGTGCTCGAATCGGTGCGGCGGCAGCTTCGCTTCTACGAGCGCGTCGTCGAAAGCGGCCGAGCCCTTTCGCGCCGCGATTATCGAAGCGCCTTCGCCGCTGAAGCGGATGAGGACGCGTTTCAGCAAATCCTCTTCTGGGATCTGGTCACGCCCGCGGATGGCCTCGATACGAACGCGATTCGTGGCGAGATGGAGCGGCTAGCGGCCGTTCGCGTCGTCGTCGAGCGCGCCGAGGACACGAAGGCGGCGCTTCTCGAAGCCGCGATGACGGCCGAGCCTACGCTGATCTTCACCGGCGCGGCGGCGACGGCGCGCGCGCTGTCGAAACGGTTGCGTAGCGGCCTGGCCACCGCGCGCGACGGATGCGGCGCGATCGATGCCTTTCGCAATGGCTTGATCGACCGCCTCGTTGCCACCGACCTCGCCTCGGAAGGACTCAATCTGCAACGGGCCGGCGTCGTCGTGCACTACGACATCCCCTGGAACCCGGTGAAGCTCGACCAGCGCAATGGCCGCGCCTACCGCATCGGCCAGAGGCGCGACGCGGTCCGCGCCATCTACTTCCTGCCCGAGCGGCGCAGCCGTGTCGTCGAAACGATCGCATCGAAGAACCGTACGCGTCGCCGCATCCTCGGCATGCATCCGCGCCCGATCGAGTTCGCCGCTCCGCATGTGCTCGATCTTCCGCAGCGGCTTCCCGGCGATTCTCCCGCTCTCAACCTGATCCGCGCATTGCGCGCCCACGGACTCACCCCTACGCCCGCGCTCTTTCGCCGTCACCGCGCCGGCGTGGAGCAGTTGTTCGAAGAGATGGCGCACGAGTATCTCGACGGCAGCCGGTTGTCGGAATTGGAGAAGGTGCTGGAGAGGGAGAGGGTGGTGACGTCCGGACGGCGCGCCTAGCGGGGCGTTCCGCCATGCCGCCGCGTCATTCCGTCCTCCCACCCGGGTCATTCTGACCCGCAAAACGGCCCGTTCCCCCTGAAAACCGATGGCACCACGCTTGTTCCAGTCCCTCCCCGAAAAGGAGACACACCCATGAAGAAAACAGCGATCGCAGTACTGGCACTTTTGATGGCGGCGACGTTTGCCGCCGCGGATGACCATCCGGGCGGACCGGGACCGGGAGCACCCGCGGGTTACGAGGGCGGCGGCGGATATCTCGACGTCGCGTCAGACGGCACCGTGATCATCACCCGAGCTGCCGCGAGCAGCACGCACGCTAACCCGGTGGCCGAGCTCGTGGCCATCCGCAACGGCGCCATCGCCTGGACGGCAACGCTTCCCTCACCGCGCACCCAGACCGAGATCTCCGGTTCGCAGGTGATCGAGGTACGCGAGCCGGCACCCGCCGCCGGCGCCACGCCGGCGACCACGCTGACGGCGCTTTCGATCTCCAACGGCACCGAGGCCTGGACGCTCAACATCACCGGACGCGTCAATAACTTGACGCCATTCAGCGGAGGGACCTATGCCGTCGTAGTCATACCGGCTGCGACCTCGGGTGGCACACCCACCCGAAACCTCGTTGCGATCAGCAGCAACGGTGTCGTTCTTTCAACCGTGGCCTTCTGATCATTTCCTTCTCCTGTCGGGCGACGGCGCGTCGCCGCCGCCCATTTCGCGTTCGCCCTGGAGCCTTCATGCACATCCTCCATCTGCCTTCCTGGTACAGCACCTCCGATAAGCCATGGCGCGGGATGTTCGTGCGCGACCAGGCGCTGGCGTTGCAAGCGGCCGGAGTGCAGAACGGAATCGCCTTCGTCGAGCGCCGCAGCCTTTCGCGGTTCAACGGACTCAACCTGGCAGTCAGCCACTGGCAGACCGAGGCTCGTGAGGAAGACGACATCCCGACGATCCGGATGAAAGGATGGAGCATCCTGGCCCAGACCGTTCCGGGGTCGCTGCTCTGGGCGCGGCTGATGCGGCGGCTCTCCGAATCGTACGCGGCCGTCTACGGGGTGCCCGATCTCATTCACGGTCACGCCGCGCTCTGGGGCGGATACGCGGCGATGCTGGCCTCGCGCGCCCTTCAGCGGCCGTTTGTCGTCACCGAGCACTCCAGCGCGGTGCTGACCGCGGACCTTTCGCCGAACGAACGGCAACACGCCGCCACCGTCTATCGCAACGCCTCGGCGGTCATCGCCGTCAGCCGCCATCTGAAGACGAGTGTCGACTCCGTCGCCGGCACGCCGGTGGCCGAGGTCGTTCCGAATACAGTCGACGGCGATTACTTCGCGCTGTCGCCGCGGCGCAACAGAACGACGTTCACCTTCCTGGCGGTCTGCGACCTCGTCAACTACAAGCGGGTCGACCTTCTCATCCGCGCGTTTTCCCGGTTGCACATCCGCCGTCCGAAAACCCGGCTGGTCATCGCCGGCACGGGGACAGAAGGCCCCCGCCTGCGCGGGCTGGCGCGTGCACTGGTGCCGGCGCATGCGGTCCAGTTCACCGGCGCGCTGCCGCGCTGGCAGGTGCGGCAGTGGATGCGCGAGGCGGATGCGCTGGCGCTATGCAGCGATTGCGAGACGTTCGGCGTCGTCTTGATCGAGGCCATGGCCATGGGCATCCCGGTGGTTGCCACGCGCTGCGGCGGCCCGGAAGACATCGTCACGCCGGAATCGGGCGTTCTCGTCGACCGCGATGATTCCGATGCCCTCCTTGACGGTATGCACGATCTTCTCCGGCGGCGTTTCGATCCGCTGGCCATCCGCGAGAACGCCCGGCGACGCTTCGGCTATCCGGCGATCGCAAACCGCCTGTGCGCTGTTTACGAACGGCTGCTCAGGCATGAACATCAGGAGGTGGCGTAATGCCCCGTCCCCCGAGCTATCCATTGCCGCTCGTTGCCGGTTCGCGGCGGCCGTCAGCACTTCGTTGCGATTCATGCTTCCACATCGGCGCTGCCGTCCACGTCAGCGGCCGGTCGCTCTGCGGTGAATGCTTCTTCGAGATCTCCGCGACCGAGGAGGCGAAGAGGCTGGGAACAATGGACCAGAGAATGGAAACGGAGGCGGCGTACGATCACGTTGCGTGATCGTGATTCTTCTCCTCGGCATCATCGTCCCCGCCGCGCTTCTGGTCGCCGCCGTGCGCCGCTGGATCGCTCCTGTGCCGTGGCGCGCGGCGCTGCTGCTCCTGTTGTTGACGCTGGGATTCCTGCACGAGGCGGTCTTCACCACGAAGCTGCCGGTGCCGGTCGATGAAGCGGCGCGCGGCTATCCGTGGCACGGCGTCGTCGGTGACGTCGACGCGCGTAATCCGCTGACGAACGATACCGTCAAGCTGTTTCTCCCGTGGATGCAGGTAGCGCGCGAAGAGCTGGCACATGGGCGCACGCCACTGTGGAACCGCTAATCGTTCGCCGGCTATCCGCTGCTGGCAAACGGCGAATCGGCTCCCTTCTCGCCGCTTTTTCTGGCCACGCTCTTCGTCCCGCTGCCGAAACAGATCGTGGCGATGGCAGCACTCAAGATCTTCGCGGCGCTTCTATTCACATGGCTGTTTCTGAAACGCGAGCAAGCCAGCGATGCCGCGGCAACGTTCGGTGCCGTCGTCTTCGCCTTCTCGACGGTAATGACGGTCTTTCTCTACTACTCGACCGCATCGGTCGTGGCCTTTCTTCCCGCGGCCGCCTTCGCACTGCTTCACGCGATGGACAAGCAGACGAAGGCCAGCATCGTCCTGGTGGCGATCACCATCGCCACGTTGCTTGCGAACGGCCATCCGGAGAGTGTGTTGCACATTGCGGTCGGATGCGGCGGGATCCTCGCGGTGGAATGGTTGCGGGGTCTCGGGGTTGCGCGGTCTCGCGGTACCAGTGAGGTCAAAACACCGCGAGACTCCGCAACCGCGAGACCGCGCAACCGCCTCATCGCACCGCTGATCGGCGTCGCGCTCGGCCTCGCCCTCGGTGCGCCGGCATGGGTCCCGGTGCTCGAGCAGGTCCGCATCAGCGAACGGTTCGCGACGTTGCGTGCGATGACTCATCCCGGACCGTTGCCGCTCACCGCGGCGTGGGGCATCATCAGTCCGAACGGCTTCGGCAACCCGCTCCGCCACAACTGGTCGTGGATGTACAACTACACGAGCGTGGCCATCTCGTACGCAGGCCTGCTGCCGCTGGCGCTCTTTCTAGCCGCCGCGATCTCCCGCCGGACCGCCACACGCGAGCGACTGCTCATCGTCCTATGCGCGATCTTCTTTCTCGTAGCGATGGACTGGAGCATCGCCGGACACGCGCTCAACGCCCTCCCGCCGTTCAACATCGTGGCGAATGACAAGCTGCGCTTTGTCTGCATCTTCCTGCTGGCAGTGGTCACGGCGAAATGGTTGGACGCGCAGGCGGACGACTCCGCAAACATCTGGATTGCATCGTTCGTCGTCATCTCCGTCGCGCTCTACGTCTATACCGTCCGCTTCAATCTCATGCACCCGATCGATCTCCTCGGCATCGCCGCGATCGGCATCTTCCTGTTCCTTCCGAAACGATTCCGGGCATGGGGCGCGGCCGCTCTTGCATGTGCGGAGCTCTTCGCCTTCAACGCCGGATTCAACGCCCTCGTCGATGCAAGATACTTTCGCCCGCCGCTGCCGATCGTCGACGCATTGCGCGTGCACGCGCCGCACGAGCCCTTCCGCGTGGCGGATCTGAACTGGACCTTCCTGCCGAACGCTTCCGCACAGTACGGACTCGACGACGTACGCGGCAGCGACCCGATGGCATTCGCCGACTACGATCGGTTCCTGCAACGCTTCACGATCGCGGAGAGCGGCTCGTGGGTGCGCCGCATCATCGATGCGAACCGGCCCGAGCTCGACTTCCTCAACGTCCGCTTCCTCATCGCTGAACCGGATGGAGTGCCCGGCGGACGCTGGCACCTCATCTACAGCGGTTCCGACGGAACACTCTGGGAGAACCCCGCTTCCCTCCCGCGATTCTTCGCGCGCGCGGCGAACGTCCGCAATCTCCGGAGCACCGCGCCGGCAGAATTTACGATGACCGTCGTTTCATCCGCACCAACACTGGTCGAATCGAGCGAGCCGCTCGGACCCGGGCGGCGCGTCTACGTCAACGGTCACCGAGTTTCGCTACACCACCTCGACGACGCGTTCATCGGCTTCGAGGTACCGGCGGGAGTGTCTGATGTGCGCGTCGTCTATCGCCCGGTCAGCTTCTACCTTTCGTGCGTGATCGCGCTGCTGGCGATGATCGTTATGGCGGTTGTTCCTTCGACAAGGGCCTTCTACCGATCCACCCACCCCATCGCTCGTTCGTTGTAGCGAGGTCCGGCAATTGCCTCGGGGCGCAGCGCGTCATCGAGCCGCGTCATATCATCGACGCTCAACGTGATCGACGCTGCTCCGACGTTCTCCTCGAGATACTTCCTCCGCTTCGTGCCGGGGATGGGGACGATGTCGTCGCCTTTGTGCAGCAGCCAGGCGAGCGCGATCTGCGCGGGGGTGGCATCGTGCGTTGTCGCAACCTCGCGGACGACCGATGCGGCTCCCATGTTGGCGTCGAAGTTCTCTCCCTGAAACCGCGGATCGCCGCGGCGGAAATCGCCCTCGGGGTACTCCTCGGCACGCTTCACGTTCCCCGCCAGAAAACCGCGACCGAGGGGACTGAACGGCACCAGACCGATGCCCAGCTCGCGCAGCAGAGGGATGATGCGCGGCTCGAGGTTGCGCTCCCACAGCGAATACTCGCTCTGCAGCGCCGTGATCGGATACACCGCATGCGCGCGGCGGATCGTCTGCTCGCCCGCCTCAGAAAGCCCGAGGTAACGAACCTTTCCCTCGCGCACGAGGTCGGACATCGCGCCGACGACCACTTCGATCGGAACCTCGGGATCGACGCGGTGCTGGTAGAGAAGATCGATGTGATCGGTCTTCAACCGCTTCAACGATCCTTCGACCGCCTGGCGCACGAGTTTGCTGTCCAGCCCGGTCATCTTCCCGTCTTCGATCTTCCAGCCGAACTTCGTGGCGATGATGACCTTGTCCCGCTTTCCGTGCAGAGCCCGGCCGACCAGCTCTTCGTTGGCGTAAGGCCCATAGACCTCGGCCGTGTCGAAGAAGTCGATCCCCAGCTCCAGCGCGCGGTCGATCGTGGCCAGCGATTCCTGCTCGTTCGCCGGACCGTACGACTGGCTCATCCCCATACATCCGAGACCTTCCGCGGAGACGACGAGACCCTGGGATCCGAGAGTGCGTTTGTTCATGGCGTAACGCTACTATGCGCGTTTCGCTTCGTCCAATGTTCCCAACCACGCGACGCAGTGTGATCGCCGCTCTGGCGAGCGATGACGACGAGCAGCGCCGCCGCGCGTTCGATACGTTTGTCGCGCTCTACTGGAAGCCGCTCTACAAATACCTTCGCGTGGCGCGGGGCCGCGAGACCGCCGACGCCGAGGATCTGACGCAGGCGTTTCTGGTGAAGTGCTTCGAGGACGGGGCTCTGGCGGCGTACGACACGGCGAAAGCGAGTTTTCGGACGTTCCTTCGGATGTTGTTCGACCGCTTCGTAGCGAACGAAGTCAAGGCATCGCTGCGGCTGAAGCGCGGCGGCGGCAGCGTGCTGCTCGATTTTGGCAATGCGGAAGTTGAGATCGCGCGCGAGCACGACCGGGGCGGCACGCCCGAGGATTACTTTCAGCGCGAATGGACGCGCAGCGTTTTCACTCTTGCCGTCGAGCGGCTGCGCGAGGAGGCCGACCCGGCACGCTTTGCCATCTTCGAGGCGTATGACCTCGACGACACATCGCGGGCCTCGTATCGCGAGACCGGCGATCGCCTCGGCATCAGCGAAACGAGCGTCACCAACGGCCTTGCGGCGATGCGGCGCCGTTTCCGGGCAATCGTGCTCGACGTGTTGCGCGAAGCGACCGCCTCCGAAGCCGAATACCGCGCCGAGGTCCGCGCTCTGCTCGGAGTCGAGGCGTGACCTGGCTCTCGGACAATGCTGTGGCGCATCTTCGCTCCGTGGCCGAACTGCCTGACTTCAGCGGAACGCGTTACCGCATCGAACGCGAGTTGGCCCGAGGCGGGATGGGAGTCGTCTACGAAGCGGAAGATCTCGAGCTGCAGCGCCGCGTGGCGATCAAAGTACTGGCCAGCGAGCTTGCCTCGGACGATGCCGTCGAACGGATGCGCGCCGAGGCAAGAACCATGGCCCGTCTCGAACACCCGGGGATCGTGCCGCTGCACGACGTCGGACTGCTTGCGGACGGGCGACTCTGGTACGCCATGAAACTGGTCCGCGGGCGGCGCTTCGACGAGCTGAACGCCGCGCCGGCCGAACTGCTGCGCGTGTTTCTTCGCATCTGCGAGGCCGTTTCCTTTGCGCACGCCAACGGAATCGTTCACTGCGATCTCAAGCCGGAGAACGTGATGCTCGGCGACTTCGGCGAGGTGCTGGTCATGGATTGGGGCGTTGCCCGCGCGGCCGGCGTCAACAGCGCACCTATCGCAGGAACGCGCGGCTTCATGGCGCCGGAACAGGAGCAGGGGACGTCGTCCATCGATGCATCGACCGACGTCTTCGCCCTCGGAGCGATGCTGCGGGCGATTCTTCCGAAGCTCCCCCGTCCCCTTGCCGCGATCTGTGCGAAAGCGACCGCCCCCGCGCAGAGCGACCGTTACACGACCGCGCGCGCGCTGGCAGACGACGTGTCACGATGGCTCGACGGACTGCCGGTCTCCGCCTATCGGGAGAATGTCATCGAGCGCGCCGGCCGTTGGCTCGCGCGCAATCGCGTACTGATTACGATCATCGTCGCCTATCTGGTCATGCGCGTGATCGTCTTTCTCTGGATTCGCCGTTAAAGGATTTCGAGCGAACGTTGAATACGATCTTCGGAGGAACAAACATGAACAAGATTCTCGTGGGACTTCTGCTCGGCGCCGCGCTCGGGGCGGTCGACGGTATGACGGCCTGGTTCACGCCGGCCGTACGCGCCGGGATCATCGGCATCGTCATCGGCTCGACAGTCAAAGGGATGATCGCCGGCATCGCCGCCGGCTGGTTCGCGCGGAAGGTGCAGTCGGTGGCGTGGGGCATCGCCTTCGGCCTTCTCGTCGGCGCGCTGCTGGCGTACGGCGTCGCGGCCATGCAGCACGGCTACTACTTCGAGATCATGCTGCCCGGCTCGATCGTCGGAGCAATCGTCGGATGGGCCACGCAGCGCTACGGCCGGCCCGTGCGCGGCACAGCCGGAGCAACACTCGCCGCCACCTTCCTGGTCATGCTCACGGTCAACGCCCGCGCGGCGGAGCCGGTGAAGGCTGCCGATGCCTTCGCGCATCTGAAGGCACTGGCCGGCACATGGAACGGCCACGCCATGACCTCTGACGGCCCACCCGCCAGCGTCAGTTATCGCCTCACGGCCGGCGGAACCGCGGTGATGGAGACGCTCTTCGGCGGGACGGAGCACGAGATGCTGACGATCTACACGCTCAACGGCAATGACGTTGTAGCCACCCACTTCTGCGGCGCCGGCAACCAGCCGGTCATGAAGCTCGACAAGACGCAGTCGACGCCCGACCGCCTGGTCTTCTCGTTCGTCAGCGTCGGCGGCGATCACGCCAAGGATCATCCGCACGTCCACAACGGCTTCATCCACTTCATCGGCAACGACCAGTTGGAAGCGACATGGACGATGCAGACCGCCGACGGCGGCCCCTTCGAGCACAGTCCGAAGTTTTTTCTGACCCGAGGGAAGTAGGCGGCGTAGACAAGGCCCCTGGATAGGACGTTCGCTCCCGTTTCGATCCTCGCTTGCTTGGTTTCGACCCTCGCTTGCTTCGTTTTGACCCTCGTTTTGCTTGGTTTCGACTCTCGGTTGCTTCGTTTCGCCGATCGCTTGCTTCATTTCATCTAATACTCCAGCGCGATCGCCGGCGTCCCTACCTCTTTCCCATCCGCCTCGGCATGTGGATAGATGAAGTAGTTGAGCGGCTCGGCGGTGTGCGGCGTGAGCACGAGGTCACGTCCCATCGTGAACTGCACGCGGTCGGGATCGAGATTGCCGAAGAGGTAGGCGCGGCGCGCGGGATCGGCCGACTTCGAAGCCTCGGATGGATCGACCGGAATCCAGCCCTGGCCCTTCACGTAGAACTCCGCCCAGCAGTGATAGCCGGTGACGGTGCCGTGATCCGACGTCATCGGAAAGCCGATGACGAAACGCGCCGGGATTCCTTTTGCGCGCGCCATCGACATGAAGAGCGAATGGAAATCAGTACAGTTGCCGGCTTTGATGTCGCAGGCGCGCTCGGTGTCGCCATGGCCCCAGCCCGGGATGGTTTTGTCGTACTTCATCGTCGCCAGGAGGTAGTCGTAGATGGCATGCGCCTGGTCGGCCGGCGTGGTCTTGCCGGCCGTCACCTCATTGGCCAGCTTCTTCACACGCGGTGAGAGAGTCACGAGTTTGTCGGCCTTCAACGCGCGCGTCAGCTCCACCCGCGATGCCTGCGTTTCCGCGAGCTTCGCCGTCGTCACCTCGTTGCGGGTTCCACGGAAATGCACCTTCACGACAAAATCACCCGAATGCGGATTGGTGATCGTCGCGTAGGCGTATCGGTCGCCGAACTCCCCATCGGACGTTTCCGTCCATCGCTGCGGCGAGTCGATCTTGACGTCGCTGATGGTCTGCCCGCCGCGGCTTACGGGCAACGGAATCCAGACGGTCATCTCTTTCAAACCAGCAGGGACATCCTTGACCGTTGCGATGTAGGTGGCTTCGAACGACTTGCTGTCCGAAGCAAAGAGAGGAAAAGCGGTAGCGGCAAGGAGGAGGAAAAGAAGGCGGCTAGTCATAATCGCAAGTTTATCGGATCAATGATTTGCAAGCAGCCCCTTGACAATTCGACGATTGGACTCCAATGTTTCTATTCCATCAAGTCAGGAGCCAAGCCATTCTAAGCGTTGACCAACTTCCCGACAGCCGCCGGGCGATCCTACTCGCTCTCAAGCGCCAGGGTCCGTCCACCATCGCGCAGCTCGCTTATCAGTTGCAGCTCACCGGCGAAGCAGTGCGTCAGCAGCTTTTGCAGCTCCAGCGCGAAGGGTGGATCGAGTCGCGAGTCGCGCGCGGCGACGAGCGCGGACGCACCGGCCGGCCGGCCACGCGTTACAACCTTACCGAGGCCGGTGACCACCTCTTTCCGAAGAGCTATGACCTCCTCAACGTCGCCGTCATCGACGCTGTCGCCGAGGAGCTCGGGCCCGATGCCGCGGTGCGCGTGCTCAAGCGCGTCTGCGATGACCGCGTGTCGATGGAAGGAAAGACCATCCATGGAATGCCGCTGGAGAACAAAGTCGAGGCGCTCAAGGGCCTCTACGCCTCCGCCGACCCGTACATGACCAGCGAGAAAGTCGACGACGGTTTCCTCCTCGTCGAGCGCAACTGCCCCTTCTTCACCACCGCCATGCGCCGCCCGGCACTCTGCAGCGTTTCCGTCAACGCCCTGACGCGGCTCCTCGGCGTACGCGTCGAGCGCGATGAGACCTTCCAGGCCGGCGCCGGCCGCTGCGTCTTCCACATCTACGCGAACGAGCCGATCGACGCCACGAAGTGGGAGTTCACGATGGAGAACGAACTGCCGCACCACGAGGGGACGTAACCTCTTAGATGTTCGACACAATCCTTGGCTCCCTGACGACCTCTCTCTGGGTGGTTGTCGCGATGGGGCTCGTGGGCCTCGTCCTCCTGTTCTCGATCCACAGGATCGGGCCCACGGAAGTAGGTCTTGTGATTAAGCGGTTCAGTTGGTCCAAGCTGAGCGACGGTAACGTCATCGCATTCAATGGCGAGGCCGGCTACCAGGCAGACCTGCTGATGCCCGGCCTGCGCTTCAAGCTCTGGCCAATGTACGGCGTGGACAAGCGTCCGTTGGTGCAGGTGCCAGCCGGCCAGATCGGCGTGGTCATCGCTCAAGTAGGTTCAGCCCCGCCGACTGGCGCGAAGAGCGTCGAATACAAGCAGCAGTTCGGGAACTTCTCTGATCTGGGCGTGTTCGTGAGGCAAGGCGGCCAGAAGGGCATCCAGCGCCCGGTGTTGCCCGGCGGCACCGTAGGACCCATTCACCCCATAGGCTTCCTCGTCATCACAGCGGACCGAATCTACGGTGAGCCCATCAACGACGAGCTGCGCCGGCAGAGCAAGGGCGACGAGCTGACCTGTCAGGCCTGGGGCCTGGAGCGCAAAGATCTCACGGTCACCCGCATTGGCGCTGAGCGAGGCATCGACATGGTCGGTGTCGTCACCGCGTTGGACGGGCCGCCACTGGAGCCGGGTCAGATCGCGAGTCGCCTCGGCGGCTTCGACGATATCCGAGCGGAGGAGAACTCGGTTGCCAATGACACCCCCGAGAATGTCCGTACGGCCGACCAGCGCCTCATCGAGTTGGTTCTTGGCAACAACAACACGCAACACAACAACTACCAGGACTTCCAGGCGTTCCTGACCGCCGGCGGTCGCATCGGTCGTCAGCACGACCCGCTGTTGCCAGGTGCTTATAACCTGAACCCTTTCCTCGTGAAGGTGGAACTGGTGCCGATGGTGGTCGTCGAACAGGGTCAGGTCGCCGTGATCAAGTCTTACGTTGGGTTGCCCACAGAGGACACCTCGGGTGCGGAGTTCAAGCACGGCTCGCTGGTGCGCCCCGGACATCGGGGTCTCTGGCAGGAGCCGTTGCGCACAGGCAAGTACGCCCTGAATCCGCACATCTACGAGATCGTGATGGTCCCGACCTTCATCCTGACGCTGAACTGGGGCGAGGCCAACAGCAAGGCTCACAACCTGGATAAAGGCCTTTCCACCATTGCGGCCAAGAGCCAGGAAGGCTTCGAGTTCAGTATCGATCTGCAGGTGCAGATCCACGTTTCCGACGTCATGGCTCCACGAGTCATCTCCCGCGTCGGTTCCATGGAGAACCTCATCAACGAGGTGTTGCAGGCGGCGGTGGGCAATTACTTCCGTGACACCTTGCAGGGCATGCCCGCGGTCAGGTTCATTCAGGAGCGCAGCAAGGTGCAGATCGAGGCCCAGGCTTACATCACAGGCCACCTGAAGCGCTACGACGTGGAGACGCCGGGCGCCTACATCCAGGACATCGTTCTACCCGTGAACCTGGTTGCGGTGCTGCAACAGCGCGAGATCGCAAACCAGGAAATCGAGACCTTCAAAAAGCGCAAGGAGGCTGAAGACGAGCGCGTCTCCATGGAGGCTGCGAAGGGCACGGCGGACATGCAGAAGGAGCTCGCGGCATCCCAGGTTTCTATCAAGATCAACGAGAACAAGGCGCAAGCCCGCATGAAGGAAGCGGAGGGCGAAGCCAGCTACCTCACCCAAGTCGGTCGCGCACGAGCCGTTGAGACCGAGGCCAAGGGTCTCGCGCTCGCGGCGGGCCTCAAGGCCCAGCAGGATGCTGTCGGCAAAGAAGGCACGACGCTAGTCAACGTCGTGAGTCAGCTCGCCCAGGGCGGCAATCGTTTCGTTCCGGAGATCCTCATCGTCGGCGGCGAAGGCGGCGGCATCATCGGCGGGGTCGGCGCGCAGCTCATGAAGCTGCTCGGCGACGTCAACAGCTCCAGTACCGACGGCAAGGAGAAGGAGGCCTGAAGACAGGGTTGCCGGGTTGCCGCTACAGGAGCTTTTATGTTGATCCACGCCTGACTCGATCTCCTTGCCTCAGGAATCTGTTTAGACTTAACGACCCCCGCCCTGCGCGCACCCTTTTTGTTCACCACGAGGTAGGGAGATCGACCGGCACGACACTCCTCAGGTAACAGGTCCAATTCATGGGCAAGACTGTCGATGCGACTGACGACAAGGAGACCGGGCCGGGCGCGCGGCGCGCGCCGGTTGTGATCACAGTCGTCGTCCTGGCGGTGGTGGGGAGTCTGTACTACGGCTACTACCACGGGCAGGTGGAGTACTTCACCGGCCGCAATCTGCGCCTCCTGTCGATGCTCACCGCACAGGTCGAGGGGCGCGTGGAGATGTTCTCGGACTTCGTGAAAGCGCAGGCGAGTGCCGGCGCTTCGGAAGGACCGGACCCTTATGCGGGCTCCGGGATCAAGTTCGGCGATTGTGCGGGCTATGCGCCGGCGGGCGAAGTCCGGCGGGGCATCGACGAGACGGAACATGGCTGGCTGTTGCGGTTGCAGACGGCGGCGGCCGCCAATCCAGGTCTCGGCCCGCCGCAAGGCGCGCCCACATGCGCGACGGTCGAGATCGACGACCTGATCCGCCCGATTTTCGAACGGCCGGTAGGCGCCGCGTTCGATATGCTGCTGGTGGCCAAGGATGACGGGACGGTGCTCTACAGCGTCCGACCGCCGCAGGCGTCGTCGTCTCTCCTCCACCATGATGAGGAGTGGATCGACGAAGAGGAAGAGCCGCCACCGCCGGACACTACGGGCACGGTGACCACGACGAGCGCCGCGCCGACGCCTGCGCAAAGAACTAAGGGGATGGAGGCGAAGAAAGCAGCTCCCTCAACCAACGCGGCAAACAGCGCCATCGCTGACCGGGAAAGTGGTTCGACTCTCTCCATTACCACCCTGAAGGCTCTCAAGATCCGGAAAGGGTGGCGCGCCGATCCGGTGGATATCGATCTCGCCTCTCTGACCCGAGGCACAGGTCAACTCACAGTCACCCTCGGCGGTACCGACTATGTCCTCTTCACGCAGCCCTACACCCTCGCCCGAGCGGTCCCGGGCACGAAGGACGGGGGGAGTCAGTGGGTCGTGTGCGGGCTGGTGTCGGCGTCGCGGTTTCGCTACGAGGTCTCCGCGGTTTCCACGACGATCATCCTTCTGGGCATCGCCATCGCGCTGCTGGTCCTCTGTTGCTGGCCGTTCCTACGGATCGCGCTCATCGACCCGGCCCAGGCACTGACGATCACCGACGTCGTGCTCATCATCATGTGCACCATTATCGGAGCGGGGGTGCTCACGCTGGCGCTGCTCGACGTTTTCGCCTATCGCGGCATCACCGCCACGGCTGACGATCAGATCGAGAAGTTCAGCGGGACCGTAGACAGCGATTTCGGCCGCGATGTCGTCAGGGCGATGCATGTCCTGTGGCTGGCGGAGGAACGGACCCGGGGACCGGCGCTCGCGAATATTTCCAATCCGACGCAACCGCTTCCGGAGGAGCTCATCGCCGACCCACGCGTGGGCGAGTATCCGTACGTCGACTCGATTGCCTGGCTCGACGACGACGGGATGCAGAAAGCGCGCTTTGCGCGCATCCTTCCCAGTCCGCGCCTCGACGTCAGCGGGCGGCAGTACTTCCATCTGGCGAAACTGGAGAGGACGTGGTCGGTGGCGGGTGTGCCATACGTGCTGGAGTGGGTGCGCTCGAAAGCGACCGGTGAAGTGCGGGCCATTCTGGCGAAGAAGACGAAGGAGGCGATTGCGTGGGACCAGAAGTCCGACGCGGAAAAGGCGACGGCCACTCCTCCTCCGTTCGCAGTGATCGTCATGTCGACGGAGCTCATCGACATCACCCACGCCGTCCCGCCGCCCGGCGTGCAGATGGCGATCATCGATGAGAACGGGGAGGTGATCTACCACTCCGACACGCAGCGTATCGGCTACGAGAACTTCTTCGCCGAGGCCGACCACAATGTGGATCTGCGTGCGGCGGTGGTGGCGCGGCGCGCGAGGCTGGTGAGCGCGTCGTACTGGGGCGAGGATCAATCGATGTACGTCCGTCCGCTCACGGGATCGAGCTGGACGCTGGTGACGTTCCGGGCGAAGCGTCTGACGCGAGTTCTGAACGTCGAGGCGACGCTTCTGACGCTGATGATGCTGCTGTTCAATTCGGCGCCGTATCTTCTGGTCTACATCATCGTGCTGATCCTCAAGCCGAGGTATCGGGCGCCGCGCCTGTGGCCGGACGAAAAGCGCCACGGCGATTACCTGCGCCTGGTCCTGATCCTCATCGCGCTGATGATGCTCTCCTGCCTGAACAACTATGCGCTGGCGCCGTGGTCATCGTTCTACGGCATTGTGCTCATCCCGCTGCTGTCGATCGTGACGACGTACGTGATGTTGCACCGCACCGGCGCACCGCGGCCGCTGGCGATCGGATTGGCGGTCTGGATCATCGTCACGGTCCTGCTGGTCGTTCAGATGTCGTTCGCCAAAATCCATCCGGAGCGCGCCTTCGCCGCCTATCCGGTTCTTTCCCGAGCCTTCCTGGTGCTGGCGACGGTCATCGTAGCCGCGCTGACGTTGATGCTGATCGGTGGCTGGAAACACGGCGGGCCTGTCTCCAAGCTGCTCCGCCGCCTGCAATTGCGGTACGGCTATTCGACGCTCTACCGCGTCTGCGGCGTGTTGCTGATGTTGATCGGCGCGGCTCTTCCCGTGGTCGGCTTTTTCCGGATCAGCCGCAATGTCGAGCTGGAGCTGATGGTGAAGTACGGCCAGTTGCGCTCCGCGGCCGGCCTGGAGCAACGCATCGATCAAATCGTGACGTTGAGCGCTCTGCCTACTCGCGCGAAGCCGGAAGTTACGAGGTATCTCTTCGCTGACATTTTCTCCGACCGGCTGGGGATGCTCTTCGGCAGCAGTTGGTCAATCGATCCCCCGGTGACCAACCCGGCGGTGCCGCGCGAGAGCAACGATGGATCGTGCCCCGAGGATCGGAATGCCGGCTGGACGGATCTGAAAAACCGCACGATTCCGACGTGGGCGTCGGACTGGCTGCCGGCGTTGTACGAAGACTCGCTGGCCATTCAGCCACTCTTCGAAGCGGGATCGTCCGACAACCTGTGGCACTGGTGTGTGAACCGGCAACAGATCAAGCTCGTTCGCAAGGTTCACTTTGACCGCGATGTGGCCGCGGTGGTCTGGAACGGCCGGGAGAGGGACGAGACGGCGGAGAAGATCGTAATCGACTCGCACCTGCCGCGCGCATCGTTCTGGAAATCGTCCCAGGAAAACACGCGCGATGCCGTCGGAACCGAACCGGCCGATTCCTCAGCGCTTCACGTTCTGACGATGATCCTCATCGGCGTGCCGCTTCTTTCGATCTTCTGGTACGCGGCCGGTTTCGTCGCCAAACGCGTCCTGCTGATCGATGTCCACGAGCCCGACTGGCTGGCGCGCAAACCTCTCAGCCCCACCCTTGGCGACCACATCTTCCTCGTGCGCCGCGAACGCGACGTGAATACGCTGACCAACCACGAGGCCTTCGTCGATGTCTCCTTCGCCTCGCTCGATCAGGACGACATCTGGACGTCCGTCCTGGAGATGCTCGACAGCAGCGTGGCCGGCCGCAATGTTCGCGTCATCGATTTCGAGCACGGAATCAACGACAGCACCGTGAACGCGAAGAAACTGCAGTGGCTCGAGCGCCTTCTGGCGCTGGCCGACCGTACGGTGATCGTCGTCTCGAACGTCAGTCCGTCTTACGTGATGACGACGCCGGCTCCGGCGGATACGGACGCGCCGGCGTACGCCGAGCGCTGGCGCGCACTTCTGCACCACTTCGTGATCGTGACAGCGGAGGAGTTGGACCTGCGTCACGAGGAATCGATGCGGCGCAACGCGACCGTGAGTCAGATTACGCCGCCGAAGAGCTGGCTGGCGAAAGAGACTGCGTACAACGCCTTCCTGGGTCATCTTTCGAAGGAGCTCGAGGCGGACGACGACCTGCGCCGCACGCGCAAAGAGAGCGATCCTGATACCGACCAGCGCCGTCTACTCGACGAGATTGGCGAGCGCGCCGAGACGTACTTTGCCGGCCTCTGGTCGAACTGCAGGGAGGACGAGAAGCTGCTCCTCTATCACCTCGCGCACAACGGCCTGGCCAACGCGCGCGCCCGCCGCACCATCCGCCGTCTGATGGCGCGCGGCCTGGTGCGCCGCAATCCGAATCTGGAGCTCTTCAGCGAGTCGTTCCGGCTCTACGTGCTGGAAGCCGCACAACGCGAGAACATCGTCAAGGTCGATCGCCAGACGCGAGGCGCCAGCACCTGGGACTCACTCCGCGTCCCCTTCTTCGTCATCATCATCGCCTTCATCCTGCTCCTGTTCGCCACGCAGAAGGACATGCTGACGACGACGACGGCCCTGGCAACAGCGCTGACGACCGGCCTGCCGGTTTTGATGAAACTGATCGGGGTATTCACCGAGCGAAGGACGGAAGCGAAGGAGTAGGCGTACGCGGGTGGGCGAGTCTGACTCCGGCATCGGACTCGCCAACGACCCACGGACTAGTAGTCCGTGGGTTTAGACGTCGCGATAAACTGCTCTCTTGATCCACGGAAGGAATTGGCTCCGGCAGTAGGACTCGAACCTACGACCCACGGATTAACAGTCCGTTGCTCTACCAACTGAGCTATGCCGGAGTACTTGGCGCGGCGGGCGGCGGACGATAGCAAAGGGCGTCCACGCCGTCAACGTGGGGGCAAACCGAGGGGGGTCGCGGTGTATTTCGCCAGCACTGTGGTCAGCCGGGGGAGCAAATCGGAGAGCTCGGAGTACTCGAGCAGCTCGATGCCGCGGTCGCCGGCCACCATCGCCGTGCAGCGGGCGGTGTGGGCCGGGCGGTAGAGGCAGATTACGGGGATTCCGTAGTGGTAGCGGGCGGTGGCGATCTCGTATCCCACCCCGGTTGACGGCATGGAGACCTCGGCGACGAGGATGTCGGCGGCGGCGATCCAGCCGAGGTCGCGGTCGAAGATGGCGACGGAATCGATCGTTTCGCCGGATGACGTCACATGCTCAGCCGCGACGGCGCCGGCCAGGACGTGATGTCCCGCTGCTTCGAGCGCGGCGATGATCTCGCGATAGAGCGCGACGTCGGTGCGGCCACCGGAGATGGCTCCGGCAAAGTAGATCGTGCTCATCGCTTCATCCTGACGTGGAGCGCAGCGAAACGGTCAGGATCTCCGGTGGAATTGCGCGAACTGTGGGCGCAGGCAACGTTTTCGAGGCGCCACCGAAGATTCTGACATGTTCGCTGCGCTCACGGTCAGGATAGAGTACGAATAGAAACCATGTCCCGAGAAATTGTCATCAACGCCGCGAAGCACGAGTCGCGTATCGCCGTGCTCGACGAGGGGCAGGTCGTCGAGCTGTGGGTGGAGCGGACGCGCCATCGCACCATCGTCGGCAACATCTACAAGGGGCGCGTGACCAAGGTGCTGCCCGGGATGCAATCGGCGTTCGTCGACCTGGGGCTGGAGCGCGACGCGTTCCTCTATGTCTCCGACGTCATCGAGGACCTGGAAGAATTCGACAACGCCGATTCGACGGACGATCTGACCCTCGATGACGTGCCGCAGCAGCGTGCCGAGGCTTCGATCGCCGATCTGCTGCGCGAGGGGCAGGAGATCGTCGTACAGGTGTCGAAAGACACGATCGCCGGCAAGGGCGCACGCATCACCAGCCACATCACGCTGCCGGGGCGGTTCCTGGTCTACATGCCGACGGTCAATCACATCGGCGTTTCGCGGCGCATCGAGAACGAAGCGGAGCGCACGCGGCTCAAGGAGATCCTGGAGCGCATCCGTCCGGCCGGCTCTGGTGGCTTTATCGTCCGCACCGCGGGAGAAGAGCGCGAGGAAGACGAGTTCCGCGCCGATCTGAAATACCTCACCGACCTGTGGGAGCAGATCCGGCGGAAAGCGGAGAAGGCGTCGGCGCCCACGGCGATGCATCACGATCTCGATCTCGTCCTTCGCACGATCCGCGACGTGCTGTCGCCGGAGTTCAAGAGTGTCTGGGTCGACTCCGTCGATCAGTACCAGCGCATCGTTGAGTTCCTCGACCAGATCCAGCCGAACCTCGTTTCGCGCGTGCGACTGTTCCGGCGCGAGGAGCCGATCTTCGAGGATTTCAGCATCGAAGGGGAGATCGCCAAGGCATTGAAGTCGAAGGTGTGGCTCAAGTCCGGCGGCTACATCGTCATCAACCAGACCGAGGCCCTCGTGGCCATCGACGTGAACACCGGCAAGTACGTCGGTAAGCGCAACCTCGAGGAGACGGTCTTCAAGACGAACCTCGAGGCGGCGAAGGAGATCGTCCGGCAGATCCGCCTGCGCGACCTCGGCGGGATCATCGTCCTCGACTTCATCGACATGGAGGATCCCTCCAACCGGGCCAGGCTTTTCGAAGCGCTGGAGATCGAGATCCGAAAAGACCGGTCGAAGACGAAGATCCTGCAGATCTCGGAGTTCGGGCTGATCGAGATGACGCGCAAGCGCGTGCGCCAGAGCCTGGAGCGCTCGCTGACGCAGGCCTGTCCGTATTGCGGCGGCAGCGGACGCATCAAGTCGAATACGACCATCGCCTTCGAGATCTGGCGCGAGCTGATGAAGCTGCGCGACCTGCACGAAGGGCAGGACGTCATCGTCCGTCTCAACCCGGTCGTCTACAGTTCCCTGAACAACGCCAATGATCCGATCTTCGAGGAGATCGAGCGAAACCTCGGAGTCCATCTCGTTTTCAAGCCGGATGACTCGCTGCACCACGAGCAGTTTGACGTCATGCGGATATGAGTGGGCCGGGTGTCGGGTGTCGGGGGTCGGGGGTCGGGGGTGGAAGTAAAACCAAGATCCTCTTCTCCGACTCCCGGCCCAGATTCCACACGGCACGCCCCATGCAGTTTGGCCAGTGAGAGTAGTCATGTCTCTTGAAGACACCTTCACCAATCTTGCCTCGTTCCTGAACAGCCTCGATGCCGAGGGTGAACAGAAGTTCGAGCTGTCACACTCACTCGTGATCATCTGTCCTGATTGCGGGAAGAACATCGCCTTTCGCGGACGCTGTCCGAAGTGCGGCGGCAACTCGTGGATTCCGGCCGGCCATACCGGCGGAATCTTCGAGCAGATGAAGGCGCAGCGATGGCGGACCCAGATGCAGAGCGACGAGGACGACATGGACGTCGAAGTCCGCGAGATGGAGGAAGCGCGGCCGGACGCGTAGGATAGGCGCGGAATACCGCGTCGCCATCGATCGATGCGCAACACGTTCCGGGTCAGCTCTTCCGGCGACGTTCGCCAGCTACGTAATGCGAAACGAGCGCTCGTTGCCCATCAGGCTCAACCTGTTGCGGCCTGTAGCTATGCTCGGTAATCAACGCGATGAACGCCTCCGGCGATTCGATCGCGGTCTCAAGCAGGCCTTTCGACATGAGGCTCATGAACAGCGCGCATGAACGCGCTTGGCAATTCACCGAACGCTCTGGGTTGAACTCGATATCCGTAAAACCAGCGTATCTGTTCAATCGCAACAGCAGCCATTCGCGATGCGGATAAATCGCGTTGATGTACAGCCAATCGTAGAACGCGGTTTTAGGCTCAAGAGGGAACCGAATGTCCTCGAAATCGAAGCCGATCAAGCGTCCGGACTCCCTCAGCCGCGGATCGCGTTTCGCATCTCTTACATCTGCTCCGTAGAGATCCGTGAACGGCCCGCCATGCTCGAATACCTTGCTGCCCTGGAACGCGCATTCCAGCGACATCTCACCATGCTGCCCCCGTACGTTCAGATGAAACGCGCTCAAGTGTTGCCCGACCTTCTCGGTCGACTTTGAGGAGATCTCCAGTAGCGGCTCGAATCCGGCCGCAGCCGCGGCCGCATGGAGCGACGCGACATTCTTCTGCTTCTGGACTGGCGCGAAACCCGGGTGCCACCTCAGCCAGAAATAGAACTCCTTTACGAGCTCGGGCTCATCGGGTACTGGTACAAAGATCGGTCGTTCAGCCATTAGGGAAGTTCCGAATGAGGTCCAGCGAAATGAATCGGGGTACGAGGATTTCGCTTTTCTCAGCCTGCAACAGTCTCTCTCTGATCGCAGGATCGCGCCACTCAGTCCAGCTATACAACACCTCGAAATCGATCATGTTCGCTGCTTCGTCGATTGGGTAGGCTTGCACGCCGCTTTTATTCGATACATCCGCCGTGAACAGAACCCCGTCCCACTGAAGAACTTCAGGATGCACGTTGAGGAAGATCGTATCGGTGATGCGCCCGTCCGCGCGCGCGACGTACTCCATTGGATGCGTCCACCGGAAGCACAGATGCACGTACTCGTCGAGCCCTCTCATGCAGTCAGTATCGTGGCTCCACTGGTTTCCACCCGGCGCCGGAATCTCGATTCCTCGCCGCTTCATCTCCGCGAGCGCCAACAACCCTCCATGCTCGCGAATCGACGCAAGATTTCGTCGGTCCGTGAAGTGAAACAGAACGTTGATGCGCTTGAGTTGCTCTTTGGTCATCACTTACCCGATCGCACGATCGGTTCTGCCACCATCGTACGCTGTCCTACCCTCGTGCGTCGCCTCCTCGATCGCCTCCGACCCCTGCCCGCCCTCGCCGCGCTCACGCGCGCTGCAACCCGAGTTGGGCGGGCGGAAGCCGGAGGCGCGACCGTTGCTCGCCTCGTACGTACGGATTCGCGCCTCGTGCAGACGCCGGCACTGCGGCCTAGTACACTATTTCCATGTCGGGAGAAATCATCGGCGGTGTGCTGGCGCCGCATCCGCCGCACATCGTTTACGGCGACAACCACTGGCGGAACGAGCCACGGTCGGAGTGTGGCTGGGAGGTGTTGCGCTGGGGATATGAGAGGGCGCGCAAGCACTTTCTGGAGAAGAAGCCGGACGTCTTTCTCGTCCACTCGCCGCACTGGCAGACGGTGATCGGGCATCACTTTCTCGGTATGCCGGAGTTTCATGGGCTGTCGGTCGATCCGATCTTCCCGAATCTCTTCCGCTTCCAGTACGACATCAAAGTCGACGTTGAGCTGGCGGAGCTCATCGCCGAGGAAGGGCGGCGCGATGGGCTGATCACGAAGATGATGCGCAACCCGAACTTCCGCGTCGACTACGGCACCATCGTCTCCTGTCACATGATGAATCCCGATTGGGACATCCCCATCGTCGGCATCTCATCGAACAACTCGCCGTACTACTTCAGCAACGAGATGGGCCAGCAGCAGATGCTGAAGCTGGGGCAGGCTACGAAGCGGGCCATCGAGAAGAGCGGACGCCGCGCGGTGCTGCTGGCGTCGAACACGCTTTCGCATCGCCACTTCACCACGGAGCCCGACATCCCCGAGGACATGTCGCGCGAGCACGTATACGAGCACAGCGGCTATCTGTGGGATATGAAGGTGCTCGACCTGATGCGCAAAGGGAGGACGCGCGAGCTCATCGCGGTGCTTCCCGAGTTCATGGACATGGCCGTCAGCGAAGTGAAAGCCGGCGGGCTGGCGTGGATGCTCTCCGCGCTCGACTTTCCGGCGTATCCCGCCGAGGTCTACGGCTACTGGACCGTCATCGGAACCGGAAACGCCGTCGTCGGCTGGGATCCGCAGCTGAAAGCTGAGGCCACGACGCAGGGAGCGGCATGATCGCCGTCCTCGCCCTTGTTTTCGCCACGGTCTTTCCATCGAACAGCAAGACGTCGTGGATGCGTCCCGAGTCGTTCCATCTGAAGGTTGGGATGAATCGCGCCGCGGCGGTGAAGGCGCTGGAGTCGAACGGCTGGAAGACGAAGCGCGGCGATGCCGACGGCCAACTCGTCGTCGACTACGCGGACGACAAATCGATCACGCTCCATTTTCGCCGCGAGCGATTGCAGTCGATCCGCTTCGAGCTCTTCACGATCCTGCAGGATGCGCCGGCCGCCTTCGAAGAAGAACGCGCTTTCCTCCGCGAGTCCCTCGGCAAACCGCGAATGGGGACGAAAAGGATTCTCCTGTACGACCACACCCTGCCGAATGTGATGGCCGTCCTCTCCGCCGATCCGAAATCCGAGCAGGCGCAGAAGGGCGTGGGGATGGTGGTAGTCCGGTACTACGATCCGACGAGATGAGCGGTTGCGAGGTCTCGCGGTTGCGGGGTCTCGCGGTGCTTGGTTGCTGAGTTGCTTGGTTGCTGAGTTGCTTGGTTGCTGAGTTGCTTGGTTGCTGAGCAACAAGCTGCTTGGCTGCTCAACAACTCAGCAACCTTGCAACCCCACACCGCGAGACCGCGCAACCCCGAGACCGCGCAACCGCTAATTCGTCCCCGCCACAGCTTCCGCCACCTTCTTCTTCGCCTCGTACTTCGCCGACTTTCCCTCGTAGATGAAGATGCCTTCGCCGAGGGTGCCGACGTAGAGGCGGTCAGGGTTGAAGGGGTCGAGGGCCACGGATGTCACCTCGGCGGTTCGTGAGGGGAGCGGGAAGGAGCGCCATTCGGACTCTTTCGGTTCGGCTACGAGCATCTGCTGCTGCTGGCGCGAGGTAAGGAAGACAAAGTTGTCGTTGCTGCGCCAGCCTCCGAAGACGGACGCGAACTGAGCGTCGGGTGCTTCGACTTCGCTCCATTTGGCGTCCGCGCTGACGCGTCCCGCCTTGACGCCCTGCGCGCCGGCGACGAAGACGAGCTGGCCCTCGCCCGCACCGCGTACGGCCAGCGTACGGCCTTTGGCGGGCGCACCATCGATCGCCAGCCACTGCGTACCGTCGAAGGCGATTACACCGGCGCTGGTCAGGGCGAAAAGAGCGCGCTTCTCGCCGAGGTTGCCAATGGCTATGTCGACGGCGCGATTGTCGGCGCCGGCCAGGCGGTACCAACTCTTCCCGGAGTCGCGGCTGGTGAAAACGCCTTCGGAGGTCGCCGCGAAATAACGGACGTTGTTGAGGCGGAGCACCTTGTCGACGCGAATGGGGAAGCTGGCCGGTTGCGCCTGCGTCCACTGCACGCCATCGCTGCTCCAGAAGAATCCCTTTTCCGTTCCTGCCAGGAACCTGACCTCGGCGTCTTCGGTGACGACGAGCGACAGGACCTGCGGCAGATCATTCGTGGCCAGTCTGGTCCAGGTCGTTCCGGAGTCGGTCGAGCGATAGATGCCGCTCGATTCGCCTCCGAATGCCACGGCCGCATAGACGTTCTTCGGCTGGGTGGCGTCGGCAGCGACCGAGGTGATGGTCAGATTTCGCAGTCCGTCGCAGGTTCGCGTGAAGGTCTTCGCGTCATCATTGGAGAGATAGACGCCGTCGCCCTCCACGCCGAGGATCACGCGGCCGGGCCGCTGCGGATGAAGGGCGATGGTGTTCACGACGAGCGACTCATCGCCGATCGAGTACCAGGTCTTTCCGCCATCGTGGCTGTGATACAGCCCGGCCACGGAGCCGGCGTAAATCGAGTCCTGATCGCAGGGGTCGAGCTCGATGTCGTGGATGCGCCGGTTGTTGAATCCGTCGCGGTAGCGGGTCCAGTTCTCGCCGCGGTTCGGCGTGTTGTAGACCCAGCCGCATGTCGAGACCCAGACTTTGTCGGGGTTGTAGCGGTCGATGGTGATCGAGAACATGTCGGTGTCGAGCACCATGCCGTTGTTGATCAGCTTCCAGGTCTTGCCGCCGTCGTCGGTGCGCGTTCCCTGCCGCCAGGTGCCGACGTAGATGCGGTCGTGCGTGCGTGGGTCCAGCGCGAGCGATTCGACGTTGATCTGATCGGAGATCTTTGACCACGACTGGCCGCCGTCGGTCGATCGATAGACGCCGGTTAGGCCGCCGGCCAGAACGAAATCGGCATCGTGGGGATCGATGGCGATGGCACGGACCGAAAAGTCTTCCAGGCCGGCATCGCGCCGCGTCCAGTTACGGCCGCCATCCTCCGATACAGCGATTACGCCGCCGCCCCACGCGCCCCAGCAAGCGGCCCAGAGCCGGCCGTTGCGGTCGACCACGAGGTTGTCGACGACGTATCCCGGAAACGGGATGCCGCCGCGCGGGTTCTGCCACGACTTCGCGCCGTCGGTCGAGACGTAGACCTCGCCGCCGCTTGTGCCGAGGTAGAGCGTGTCGGGATTCGAAGGATCGATGATCAGCGCGCGGACGTCGGCCCCATACAGATTGGCGCGCCGCCACTGCGCGCAAAGAGGGAGTGCCGTGAAGATCGCTAGAACGATGAGGAGTTTACGCATGCCCGGTCTGAGTTTTACCACAAAGCAATATTGCTGCCTTCGGGGGTCGAGAGCCGGGAGGCGGGGGTCGAAGTGGGAGCCGGGAGCGGGAGGAGCGGTACTTTTCCAATCTCCGACCACCGACTCCCGGCAAGCGACCCCCGCCTCACTGCTATCCTTCCCCGCGACATGATCACCCTCCGCACCTGCGTCTTCCCTTGTGCCGGCTTCGGCACGCGGTTCTTTCCAGCGACCAAGGTAATCCCGAAGGAGATGCTCCCTCTGGTCGACAAGCCGATCCTGCAATACGGGATCGAAGAGGCGCTCGGCTCAGGGATGGACAAGCTGATCGTGGTCCTGTCGAAGGGAAAGGACGCCATCCTCGATCACTTCGACCGTACCTCGGAGCTGGAGCGCTCGCTTCAGGAGCGGAAGAAGGCCGATCTTCTCGATGAAGTCGAGACCGTCAGCAGGATGACCGACATCATCTCCGTCCGTCAGAAAGAAGCGCTGGGACTCGGTCACGCCGTTCTTCAGGCGAAGGATGCCGTCGGCCGCGAGCCGTTTGCGGTCGTGCTGCCGGACGATGTGATCCTGGCTGATGAGCCTTGCCTGCTGCAGATGCGGCATGTGTTCGAGGAGACGGGCCGGCCGGTGGTGGCGCTGATGGAAGTGCTGCCGGAGGAAACGTCGCGCTACGGCATCGTCGGCGGCAACATGCTGGGCAACCGCCGTTTCCACATCACCGACATGGTGGAAAAGCCGAAGGTGAATCCGCCGTCGCGTTACGCGATCATTGGCCGGTACATTCTGCCGCCCGATATCTTCCCGCTGCTCGAGCAAACGGAGCGCGGTGCCGGGGGCGAGATCCAGCTCACCGACGCGCTGCGCGAGCTGGTGCGTACCGGCGACTTCTACGGTTACGTCTTCGAGGGGAAGCGTTATGACGCCGGCGAAAAGCTTGGCTATCTGAAGGCGACGGTCGACTATGCGCTGCGCCACCCCACGCTCGGCGCGGAGTTCCGCGCGCATCTCGAGGCCCTCCTCGGCGGCGAAGAACAACATGGACAAACGCTTCGACATCCTCGACGCGCCTGAAAACGTGCGTGCACTGGTCGGCGAGTGCGAGCTGACCGGCAACCGCACGACGTTCCTGCGCAACGATCGCCCCATCGCCATCCTCATCTCGCATGACGAATACCTCGCCCTGCGCGAGACGATCGACATCGCCGACGACGCTCCTCTCCGCGCCGCCATCGACGAGGGAGAGGCGGAAGTGGAGCGGGGGGCCATGCTGGCGGTGGAGGATCTTCTGGAATCCTGATCATGTGGAATGACCGTTTGCGCTTCGCGGAGCGCGTGGAAAAAGACTGGCGGGCGCTGACCGGTGAACAGCGTGCCGCCGCGGCGCGGGCGCTGGAGACGATCGACGAAGATCCGATCATCGGCGCACCGCTGTTCGAGCCGTTGCGCGGGTATTGGAGTTACCGCAGCGAGGGGATACGTATCGTCTATCGCATCGTCACCGAGGCGCGCTTCATCGTGGTGTTGAATATCGGGCTGGTGATGGCGCGATGACGTTCATTCTGGCTTCCGGATCGCCGCGCCGCCGTGAGTTGCTCTCTTCGATCGGCCTCACCTTCGACGTAATGCCGAGCGACATTCCTGAAATTCACCAGCCCGGAGAGTCCCCCGAGGAGTATGTGGCGCGCCTGTCGAGAGGCAAGGCAGCGGTCATTGCCGCGCTGCACCCGGACGCCTGGATCATCGCCGCCGACACCACGGTGCTCCTCGGCGATGAACTGCTCGAAAAGCCGCTTGACGCGGACGACGCCAAGCGGATGCTGGCCACGATCTCCGGCAAGACGCACATGGTCTACACGGGAGTCACGGTGCAGAACGCAGCGCGCGGGTGGCACGACACGCGCGTGGCGGAGACGGAAGTGCGTATGCTGCCGTTGGACGCGCGGGACATCGCGTGGTATGTCTCGACCGGTGAGCCGCTCGACAAAGCGGGCGCCTATGCGGCCCAGGGGATCGGAGCGATCTTTATCGACTCCATCCACGGCAGCTATACGAACGTAGTTGGATTGCCACTTGCTTTACTTTTCCAGATGCTGAGACGGGCAGGGGTCGATTTTGTGCGGGAGTCGGGTGTCGGAAGCCGGGCGCCGGTGCTTGCCGACCGCGCCGATATGCTTCCTCCGACTTACGAATAGAGGTTCACATGTCATCCGCGGCCAAAGTAGGCGTCTTCATGTTGATCGTGCTGGCGATCCTCGGGTATTTCATCCTGAAGATCGAGGATGTACAGATCGGGCACGGAACCGGAGCGCGAAAAGTGACGGCGATTTTCGACTCCGTCGCCGGTCTCGATAACAAGTCGGCTGTCCGCGTGGCCGGTGTGCGCGTCGGCAAGGTGTCGAACATCAAGCTCCGGCCCGATGGCAAGGCCGAGGTAACGCTCGATGTTGACCCTGACGTCGTATTTCATCCTGGCGCGATCGCACATGTGGCCAACCTCGGCCTGCTCGGAGAGAAGTACATCGAGCTTGATCCCGGCCCATCCACCGGACCGATCGTTCCACAGGAGCAGAGCGTCATTCTGCACGGATCGCAGCCAGCCTCGATGGACGACATCACCAACCAGGTGTCGGCGATCGCGAACGACGTGAAAGCGATCACCGCCTCACTGCGCGGCGTGATGACCGGACCGGCAGGGCAACAGCGGCTCGAGGACATCGTCGAAAACGTCCGCACCATCACGGTCCAGGTGCGCGACCTCCTCGCCGCGAATCGGACGAATGTCGATGCCACCGTGGCCAACGCACGCGTGATCAGCGACTCGCTGCGCGTCGAGATTCCGCGGCTGGCCGACTCGATCGATCGCATGGCCACGCAGATGAACGGCACCATCGGCGAGAATCGCCAGGACGTCCGACAAATCGTCGAGAACCTGCGCACGCTTTCGACGGATCTGAAGACGACATCCGATAACCTCAACGCAGTCACGGCCCAGGTCCGCAGCGGCGAAGGAACGATCGGCAAGTTGCTGTACAGCAACGAAGCGCATGATCGCCTGACCGCGGCGCTCGGCTCCGTCGAAAGCGGTGTGAACGAGTTGCGCAACACCCTCGGCCGTGTCGGTAAGATGCAGCTCGACCTCGGACTGAATGGCGATTACTACGCAAACCTGCCGGCGCAGAGCGGCGGCGGCGACAAGCTTGGCAACTCACGGTCAGCGGTCTGGCTGCGCCTCACTCCGAATCCGGAGCGCAACCGCTTCTACAACGTCGAGCTGGCCGATACGCCCTACGGGAAGCGCAACGACAAGACGATTGAGGAAACGGTGACGAATCCTGCCACCGGTCAATCACAGACGACCATCACGCACCAGACGAGGTTCGACCGGTCGTTCCTCGTTTCCGCTCAGGCCGGCTGGACGCTGGCGCCGTTCGCTGTCCGCCTCGGCATGATCGACTCCACCGGCGGCGCGGGCGTCGACTACTACCTCAACAACCGTATCCGCGTCACTGGAGAAGCCTTCGATTTCGGCCATCGCTCCGGAGACAACAACCCGCACCTGCGCCTCTACGGCGAGTACGTCTTCCGCCAGGAGAAGCCGGCCACGCCGACGATTTTTCTGCGCAGCGGCGTCGACAACGTCCTGAATCACACCGCCTTCACCCTCGGCGGCGGCATCCGCTGGCGCGACGACGATCTGAAGTACCTGCTGGGGAGCGTTCCGATCCCGAAATAGGCTCACACCTTCGCCGCGAGATCCCGCAACTCCTCCCCTTCGTTCACGAAGCGGTTGACCATTACGCCGTACTGCTTCTCGTACAGCTTGCGATAGCGGCCGCCGAGGATCATCAGATCCTGGTGCGTGCCGCGCTCTGTGATCTCGCCGTTCTCGAGGACGAGGATCTGGTCCGCGTTACGGATCGTGGATAAGCGGTGGGCGATGACGAACGTGGTGCGGTCTTTCATCAGGGCGTTGAGGCCGTCCTGAATCATCGCCTCGGATTCGCTGTCGAGCGATGATGTGGCCTCGTCGAGGATGAGAATTCGCGGATTGGCGACGATGGCCCGGGCGATGGCCACGCGCTGTTTCTGGCCACCGGAGAGGCGAACGCCGCGCTCGCCGACGATCGTGTCGTACTTGTCGGCAAAAGCTTCCGTGAACTCGTCGACGTGGGCGATATGTGCGGCTTGCAGTACCGCTTCGCGCGAGGCATGCGGATTGCCGAGGACGATGTTGTCGTAGATCGATTCCGCGAAGAGGAACGAGTCCTGCGGCACGATGCCGAGGTGTGAGCGATAGTCGGCGAGACGAAGGTCATTCATCGGCTCGCCGTCGACCAGGATCTCTCCCTGCGTCGGATGGTGAAACGCCGCGATGAGCGAGATCATCGTGCTCTTGCCTGACCCCGAAGGGCCGACGAGAGCGATCGACTTCCCGGCCGGTGCGACAAGGTTGATGTTCTTCAGCACGGGCACTCCTGGGGTGTACTCGAACCCGACGTTGCGAAACTCGATGCTGCCGGCGATGTCGGGTGTCACGCTCTTCGCTGCGTCGGCTTCGTCCTCGCGTGTCTCGCTGAACACTTCGCGCATCCGCTCCAGACCAGCGAAGGCCTCGGAGAGCTGCGTGCCGATCGACACGATCTGCACGACAGGGCCGATGACGAGCGCGAGGTAGAGAGTGAAGGCGATCAGGTCGCCTTGCGTCATGCCTACTGGCTGGCTGGCATGCGCGGCGACCGCGGCGTTGTGTGCGACCACGGCGTGGCCGCCGACGTACATCACGACCGCGCTCACCGCACCGACGAGAAACGTGGTCATGGCGCCGGCGGTGGAGATGGTGCGCATCGTGCCGACGATGAGGTTGAGCAGCTTCCTGGCTCCCTGATCGAAGACCTGCTCCTCATGCTCTTCGGCGGTGTAGGCCTTGACGATGCGGATCCCGGAGAAGCCCTCCGTCAGACGGCCGGTTACGTCGGCGTAGACCGCCCCGCGCTGTTTGAACATGGGACGCGCGGTGGAGAAGGCCCAGAACAAGATGCCCGCGAAGGCGAAGAACGCCAGGAAGACCAGCGCCGCCATGCGCGCGTTAAGACGGAAGAGGAAGGCCGTGGCCAAGCCGGCGGTAACGATGCCGCCGAAGATCTGCGCGAGGCCGGTTCCGACCAGGTTGCGGATCCCTTCCGCGTCGTTCATGACGCGCGATACCAGGACGCCGGTCTTGGTCGAGTCGAAGTAGCGGATCGGGAGCCGCTGCACGTGCTGCTGCAGCCGCGTGCGCAAATCGGTGATCGATCGCTGTGCGGCGATGCCGAGGATCTGGGCCAGGGCGTAGTCGGTCGTGCCGCCGAAGATCGCCACGGCCAGACTCACCAACACAAGCTTCGGCAGCAGGTCCACGTGCCCCTTCATGATCACGTCGTCATAGAGGAGCTTTGACATGTAGGGGAGGACGATGCTCGAGATCCTGTTGACCAGCAGCAGAGGAATGCCGATGGCCAGCCGCGCCCGCGAACGCCAGATGATCTCGCCCGCGTCCTTGAGGATGGCCCGGAAGCGGGCCTTGTCCATCCGTTTCTTCGTTTTCGTCTTCTCGTCCGCGTCTTGATCGGCCATCGGGGAATTGTATGGGAGTCGGGTGTCGGGGGGTTCGGAACCGCTGCGGACAGTCCGCGTTGATCCGACGCCGATTCCCGACCCTCCGCTCCTTATGGTTCAGGTTTTGCTATTGACCCGTTGGAATGGAGTTGCAATGACGTTAGTGAACTCACTTTGCGCGGAGATCAGCATCTATCAGGGCGTCGGCGAGCAGACGGGTGTGATGGTGGAACGAAGCGCCATCCGCGGTAAGAAGGGCCTGTGCAAGAGCATGCGCGACCTGGCCATCAAGTCGCGCGTCCTCGGCGACGGCTACTACTACATCCCCATCGAGCTCTGGCCCAAGACGAATGAGCCTGTCGTCGTGCACAAACACGACTGGACCGTCATCGGTTCCATCCCACGAACCTCGCGCGCCACCAAGCGCCAAAAAGGCGCTCGGGCCGAGCAGGCCTGACCTGAACATTTCGGAGCTCTCTCACGATGAAACGATGTTTCGTCTCGCTGCTTATTGTCGCAATCGCCTCCGCCGCATTGGCGCAGGAGGAGGAAGGAGCCGGTGCCGCCAAGGGCGCGCAGGTCAACACTACCGGCAAGGGCTACAGCGCCGCGTACGTGATCGAGCCGGCCGGCAAACGGGTTCTGTTCGAAGAGAACGCGCACGTTCCGCTGCCGACGGCCTCGATGGCCAAGATGATGACCTGCATCGTGGCCATGGAGCAGATTCAATCAGGCCAGCTCAAGCTCGACACTCCCGTGACCGTTTCGGCGCGTGCCAGCAAGATCGGCGGATCGCAGATCTTCGCGCGCGAAGGGCAGGTCTTTCCGGTCCGGACCTTGCTCGCGGCGATCATGATCCGTTCCGCCAACGACGCGGCGGAGATGATGGCGGAAAAGATCGGCGGATCCGCCGAAGCCTTTGCCGATCTGATGAACGACAAGGCCCGCCAGCTCAATCTCAAAGAAACGACCTTCTACGATCCGCATGGACTTCCGAACAGCCAGGATCCGAAGCGCATCGACGTCTCCAGCGCTCACGATCTCGCCATCATGGGGATTGAGTTGATGAAGTACCCGCTCATGCGCGAGTATGCGAAGACCCCGTGGATGGCGTTCACGAACGCCACCTACACCTCAGGGCTGACCAATCCGAACCACATGATCAATCCGAAGAGCAGGGACTACTACGGCGACGCTACCGGCATCAAGACCGGTTACTCCGCGCCTGCCGGCTATTGCATCACGGCCTCGGCGAAGCGTGTCGACCTGGAGATCGTTGCCGTGGTCATGGGGGCGCGCGCCGCATCCGGCCCCGAAAGCTCGTTCGAGATCGCAGCCCGGCTGTTCAACGACGCGTTCAATCGCTGGCGCCAATTGACGCCGCTAAAAAAGGGAACGGTCGCCGGTCAGGTTTCCGTCGCCGATGGACAGACGAAGACCGTCGCCGCCGTCGCCGCCGCGGACGTGAAAACACTTGTGCAACGCGGCCAGGAAAGCTCGATCAACGTCCGGTTCATGCCGGGAAACGTGACGGCACCGGTCCGCGCGGGACAACAGGTCGGTTTCATCGTCGTCTATCAGGGAGCCCAGCAGATCGGCAAGGTGCCTGCCGTCGCCCAGACTGCCGTCGAGAAGCAGCCGTGGTGGAGAAAGTTCTGGCCGTTTTAGTTAGCCGGCGCGCGGTTGCTACTGATCGAATACAACCCGCCGCCCATCGATACGATATCGGCCCTCGGCCAGCTTTCTCAATGCCTCCACGTATGCAAGGTGCTCCTCCGCCAGGATGCGTGCACTCAGCGACGCGACGACATCATTGGCGTTCACGGGAACGGCGCGCTGGACGATGATCGGACCAGCGTCGAGATTCTCGTCGACGAAGTGGACCGTGCACCCGGAGATTTTCACGCCATAGGCGATGGCCTGCCCTTGGGCGTCGACGCCGGGGAACGCCGGAAGCAGCGATGGGTGGATGTTGACGATCCGCATCGGATACGTGGCGATGAAGGCCGGCGATAGCAGGCGCATGTAACCGGCGAGCGCGATGAAGTCGGGCCGTGCCTCTTCGAGGATGCGCAGCACCTCCGCTTCGTGCCCTTCGCGGCTGGTGAAGGCGCGATGATCGACCACATGCGCGGGCAGACCGAGGATGCGGGCCCGCTCGATCCCGGCGGCGTCCGCGCGATTCGCGATGACACAGACGATCTCCGCGTCGAGATCTCCGCGGACGATGGCGTCGTGAATAGCGGCGAAGTTCGAGCCGCGGCCGGAGAGAAGGATTGCGAGGCGCATACAGTGGATTGGTAGATTAGTGGATTCGTAGATCAGGGTTGCTCAATCCGCGACGAATCCACTGTTCGACAGACCGACTAGTCCACTGCCTTACTCGATCCACGAGGCGAATCCCGCCGGCGGCGTGTCGTACATGACCTTCCCGCTGCCCTTCACCACGTTGCCGATAAAATAGAACTTCTGGCCAATCCGGGCAAAGTGGCTTGCGATCGTGTCGACCTGCTCTTTGCCGGCGATGATGACCATCCCCACGCCCATGTTGAAGACGCGCAGCATCTCGTCGCGGGCGACGTTTCCATGCTGCGCGAGAAACCTGAAGATCGTCAGCACCGGCCAGGAGCCAAGCTTGACATGCGCATCGAGCGAATCGGGGAGCACGCGCGGAACGTTGTCCGTCAGTCCGCCGCCGGTGATGTGCGCAAGAGCATGAACGGCGCGCTGCTCGACAAGCGGCAAGAGCGGTTTCAGATACGAGATGTGCGGCGCCAGCAAGGCCTCACCGATTTTGCCGACCTCCGGGATGATGGTCTTGTGGTCATGCCCGAGCTGGTCGAAAAGAATGCGCCGCGCCAGCGAGTAGCCGTTGGTATGCAGACCGGCCGACGGCAGTCCGATGAGGACATCGCCCTCGCGGACTTCTTTTCCGGTCAGCACGTTCTGCTCGTCGACGACCCCGACGATGAAGCCGGCGATGTCGTAGTCATCGTCGCCGTAAAACCCGGGCATCTCCGCCGTTTCGCCGCCGATCAAGGCACAGCCGTTCTCGCTGCAGGCGCGGGCCATGCCGCGAACCACGTCGGTCATCACCGCCGGCCGCAGGCGGCCGGTCGCGTAGTAGTCGAGAAAGAAGAGCGGCCGTGCCCCCTGAACGAGGATGTCGTTCACGCAGTGGCAAACGAGGTCGTAGCCGACCGTGTCGTGAACCTTCATCGCCTGTGCGACGCGGAGCTTGGTGCCAACGCCGTCGGTTGAAGAGACGAGAATCGGCTTCTCAACCCCTTCGAATGACGCGCGGAACAGGCCGCCAAACGAGCCGATGTCGGAGATCACCGGCGGGGTAAACGTACCGCGCGCGATGCGCCTTACCTCACGCAACGCTTCATCCTGCGCGTCGATGTTGACGCCGGCGTCGCGGTAGGAGGAGTTGTTGGTCACAGGGCGAGTGTATCAGCGCGGTTACGCGGTTGCGCGGTTACGCGGTCTCGCGGTTGCCAAGTAGCCCCAATTGCCGAACATTGAACGCTTGGATGCAGTGTCGCGACTGCTGGGAGGTTCCAGGTTATGGTTGCGTTGACGCATTCCACCGCGAGACCCCGCAACCGCGAGACCCCGCCGCAACCGCAAGACCTATAATCCCCTCCCTTGGCCCAGTTCCTACTCATCACCACGCTGCTATCGATCGCCGGTCTCATTGCCACAGGTGTCGTCGGGTTCACCGCCTCGCCGGGTCATGTCGCGCAACACATTTTCTGCGCGCTCGGGACGGTGATCCTTGGGCTCTTCTCCCAGTCGATGACGATGTTTTTCTTCATCGGCACCGGGAAGGAGATCAAGGACGCCGCCAAGAGCGATGAAGCGGTCGTCCAGCGGACGAAGGCGTTCAAGATGAAAGTCTTTCCGACGGCGATGTATGCGATGGCCGTACTGATGGTGACGTTCATCATGGGCGGCGGAGTAGCCTCGGGGAAAACACCGCACTGGCTTCACCTCGGCCTTTTCATCACATCGTTGGCGATGTACTGCCGCGCCTACTGGGTTCAGCTGCAGGCGATGGTCGAGAATGCCGCGTTGATGGAGAAGTACTTGCGGGAGTGACCGTTACGCGACCGCATTGCGCACCCTCGCCAAGGCCGGGAGCGAGACGGTGATGGCCGTGCCCGCGCCTTCGTGCGAGCTCACTTCAATGCGGCCCCCGTGCTCCTGCACGATGCGGAAGGAGATGGCCATGCCCAGCCCCGTGCCGCTGGGGAAGTTCGTCCGAAACGGTTGAAAGAGGCGGCGCTGGTCGGCCTCGGTCATGCCGCGGCCGTTGTCGCTGAAGACGATGTTGTAGCGGTCGGCGATCACGAAGGTCGTTACGCGGAGCGTGCCGCCGTCAGGCATGGCCTGCACGGCGTTGCGGGCGATGTTCCAGAAAACCTGGCGGATCTGATCGGCGTCGCCGACGATGATGTACGCCGGCGGAACGATCTCCCCCTCGATCGTGTGACCGGCCCCCAGCTCAGGCGAATTCCGGAGCAGTTCGAGCGTTTCGGCCAGACTGGCGGCGATGTCGAACTCCGCGGGCCGTTTTTCCTGCGGTTTCACGAAGCGGAGAAAGTCGGCGATCGATTTGTTCAGCCGCTCCGACTCCTTGAGGATGATCGACATCAGCCGCTGTTCCTGCGGATTGAGCGCGGCCGACTTTTTCAGCACCTGCACCGAGCCGGCGATGGCCGCGAGTGGGTTGCGGATCTCATGAGCGATTCCGGCCGATAGCTCGCCGACGGCAGCCATGCGATCTTTCAGCCGCAACTCCGCCTCGAGCGTCTTCATGTCGGTGAGATCCTGAAAGATGAGTGTGTAGCCCGACGAGAGCCCTTCGATGGAGTTGAGCGGAGTGACCGCAAAGCCGATCGTGCGCAGCTCATCGCCGATCTGGACGTCCTGTTTCTCATTGCGAACGACCGTGCCGACCGTAAGCGTCTCTCGCGCATGCTCCCATTCGTTCTCGGCATAGAAACCGAGCTGCGCGACCGGTCTGCCGATCACCGATTGCGGATCACGGCGGAGGATGAGACATCCGGCAGGATTGACGAACGTGGCCACCCCATCCGGAGAGAGTGTAATCAGCCCGGATGGGATCGACTGGACGACGTTCTGATTCAGCGCGCGCAGCTCCGCCAGGTTCTGCCGGTTTGCGTCCAGCTCCTGCGAGGTTTTCTGCAATTTTTCCGAGAGGTAGGACGTGAGAAACGCCGCCGCATAGAAGCCGGCGAAGTTTGTGGCCATATTCAGATAGAGCCGCGACGAGGTCCACGGTGTCGGAACGAACCATGAATGCTCGGGCAGTGGAAGAACGCCGTAGTACATCAGATCGCCGAGGGCGCCGTAGAGGATGACCGCTCCGCTGGCGCCGAGCAGACCGCCGCGGCGATAGAGCAGCATCGAAGCCGTGATGATCGAGACTAGATAAAGGAACGAGAACGGGGAGTCGAGGCCGCCGGTGAAGTAGACGAGAAACGTCTCGACGACGAGATCCCCCGCGACCTGCACGGCCAGATTGATCTTGCGCGAGGTTACGATCTGGGCAACGCCGATGTACAGCAGGGTGAGTCCGTAGGTGATGGCTGCCGTCGTATAGAGGTAGTTGATCGGCAACACCTCTCGGACGGTGTATTGAATGATGAGTGCCGCCAGAACCAGCGTCGTCACGACGACGACGCGAACGGCCATGAGCATGCGGGCGTCGGTGGGCATTTGTTGGCTGTCAGGATAAAACGAAAGGGCGACGCTTTCGCGCCGCCCAGAAAGCCGAATCGGAGAGTCCGACCTACCCGATCTGTCCGATCAGTGTGAACATCGGCATGTACATGGCGATGACGATGCCGCCGATGGCGACGCCGAGAAATGCGATCAGGACCGGCTCGAGAAGCTTCATTAGGCCGGCTACGGCGGTGTCCACTTCATCTTCGTAGAAATCGGCGATCTTCGACAACATCGTGTCGAGTGCGCCGGTCTGCTCGCCGACGGCGATCATCTGCACGACCATCGACGGAAAAACGTCGGTATCGGCGAGAGGCTCGCTGATGGTTTTTCCTTCTTCGACCGACTTCCGCGTGGCCATGATGGCGTCTTCGATGACTGCGTTGCCGGCCGTGCGCGCCGTGATCTGCAGGCCGTCGAGGATCGGAACACCGGAGGAGGTGAGTGTGGCGAGCGTGCGGCAGAAACGGGCCACGGCGATCTTGCGCATCAGCAATCCGAGAATGGGCATCTTCAGAATGATGCCGTCCAGAACGCGTTTGCCTTTGTAGGTCTCATGGTAGCGGCGTAGCGAATAAATGGTGCCGAAGAGGATGATGCCGATGAGCCACCAGTAGTCGGCGATGAAGTTCGAAAGCCCGATGACGATCAGCGTCGGCATCGGAAGCGTGGCGCCCAGGCCCTTGAAGAGAGCCGCGAAAACAGGGATGACCTTCCAGAGGATGACCGCCACGACGATGCAGGCGATGGAGATGACGGCGACCGGATAGATCATCGCCGACTTCACCTGGCTGTTCAGTTTTACCGATTTCTCGATGTACTGCGCCAAGCGCTGCAGGATCGTGTCGAGGATGCCGCCCGCTTCGCCGGCGGCCACCATGTTGGTGAAGAGGTCGTTGAAAATCTTGGGATGCTTTCGCATCGAGTCGGCGAGATTGGAGCCGGATTCAACATCCTGCCGGATCTGGATCAGCGCGCGCTTGAATGTCTTGTTCTCCTGTTGCCCGGCCAGGATCTCCAGGCACTGTACGAGTGGCAGGCCGGCATCGATCATGACGGAGAACTGCCGCGTGAAGATGGCGACGAGCTGAGGCGGAACACCGCCCCCGAACTTCGGAAACGCGATTTCCTTCCCCTTCTCCTTGATCGAGGGGGCTTCGATGCGCTGCCGGCGAAGGATCTCCGTGGCCGCTTCTTTCGAATCGGCGTTGAGAACGCCGCTCTGCATCTGTCCGGCGCGCGACCCTTTCCATTCGAATGTAGGCATCATCTCCTCCGGTTAACGTCCCACCATCACACGGTGCGGGGCCGGGCGCCGGTCGGCGCCGCGGTTCCCTGCGGCGCGAGGGTTCCAGCGCCGCGCGAAATCATTTCCTGAAGCTCGTCGGGGTTCGAAGAACGGGCCAGCGCGGTCTGCAGAGTGATGTGCTTCTTGAAGTACAACGTCGCCAACGACTGGTTGAAAGTCTGCATTCCGTACTTGGTCTGGCCGGTCTGCATCATCGAGTAGATCTGATGGACCTTGTCCTCGCGGATGAGATTGCGGATGGCGGCATTGGGTACGAGGATCTCCATGGCCATCGCCCGCCCCTTTCCATTTGCACGCGGCAGGAGTGACTGGCAGAGGATTCCTTCGAGCACGAACGACAGCTGGGCGCGGATCTGCGGCTGCTGATGCGACGGAAAAACGTCGACGATACGGTTGATCGTCTGTGCCGCGGAGTTGGTATGCAGCGTGCCGAACGTCAGATGGCCGGTCTCGGCAATGCGCAACGCGGACTCGATGGTCTCGAGATCGCGCATCTCGCCGATGAGCACGACGTCCGGATCCTGGCGCAGCGCGGACTTCAGTGAGTTGGCGAACGAATGTGTATCCGCGTGAAGCTCGCGCTGGTTGACGATACAGCTCTTATGCGCGTGCAGAAACTCGACCGGATCTTCGATGGTGATGATGTGCTCGTGACGCTCCCGGTTGATCTTGTCGATCATCGCGGCCAGCGTCGTCGACTTGCCCGAGCCGGTGGGGCCGGTAACGAGCACGAGACCTCGGGGCTTGTTGCAGATCTCCTCGACCACCGTCGGGAGACCGAGCTCCCGAAATCCGAGGATCTCGTAAGGGATCTGGCGATAGACGGCAGCCGTGGCGCCGCGTTGGTTGAAGATGTTGGCGCGGAAACGGGCCAGGCCCTTGATGCCGAATGAGAGATCGAGCTCGAGGTTTTCCTCAAAGCGGTGCTTCTGCGCGTCGGTCAGCACCGAGTAGGCAAGCTGTTTCGTCTCCGGAGCCATCAGAGGTGGCATATCCAGCGGCGTTAACTTGCCGTCGATCCGAATCTGCGGGGCCGAGTTGGTGGTGATGTGCAGATCCGAGCCACCGCGCTCGACCATCGTCTTGAGAAGTTGATGAAGGGTGACGGACATTGTCTCTCCGTAGTCGATCAGTAGGTTAGTGGATTAGTAGATTGGAGAGGCGGTTGGATTCGTTCTCCGAAGCTCTTCCCACGAATCTCTGATCCACTGCCTCACAGTATCGTCTCCCGTACGACCTCCTCGATCGTCGTGGTGCCGTCTTTGATCTTAATCAGTCCCGAACGGCGGAGGCTGATCATGCCGGTTTCGGCGGCCCGTTTCTTGATGTCGATGGCCGTCCCGCCGGAGAGGATGAGATCGCGGATCGTGTCGTCGATGGCCATGACTTCGATTAATGCGACGCGGCCTTTGTAACCGGTGTTGTTGCACTTGTCGCATCCCCGGCCTTTGTAGACGGTGAACGTGCCGATCTCCTCCTTCTTGTAGCCGATGTTGAGGAGCGCCGGCGCCGCCATCTCCACCGCCTCCTTGCAGTTCGAGCAGACCCGGCGAGCAAGCCGCTGCGCCGCGATGAGCTGCACCGACGTTGCCACGAGGAACGGTTCGATGCCCATGTTCATGAGCCGGTTGATCGTCGAAGGGGCATCGTTGGTATGCAACGTCGAGAGCACGAGGTGTCCGGTGAGGGCCGCTTTGATGGCGATCTCCGCGGTTTCGAAGTCGCGGATCTCGCCGACGAGGATGATGTTGGGGTCCTGCCGCAGGAAGGATCGAAGAGTAGCGGCGAAGTTGAGGCCGATCGACTCCTTCATCTGCACCTGATTGATGCCCGGCAGGTTGAACTCGACAGGGTCCTCGGCGGTCATGATGTTCACTTCCGGCGAATTGACCTTCGAAAGCGCCGAATAGAGCGTGTTTGTTTTTCCGGAACCGGTCGGGCCGGTGACGAGCACCATTCCCCATGGCTTGAAGATAGCTTCTTCGAAACGAACCAGCGACTCGGGCTCGAAGCCGAGCTTGGTCATATCCAGCTTCAGGTTGTCCTTGTCGAGAAGGCGCATGACGATCTTCTCGCCGAAGAGGGTCGGCAGGACCGAGACCCGGAAGTCGAGCTCTTTGTTCCGGTCGTTCAGCCTCATCTTCAGCTTGATGCGGCCGTCCTGCGGCAGGCGCTTCTCGGAGATATCGAGCTTCGCCAGGATCTTCATGCGCGAGGTGATCGCATCCTTCAGTTTCAGCGGCGGGTTCATGATCTCGTACAGCGTCCCGTCGATACGGAAGCGGACCCGAAACTCTTTCTCGTACGGCTCGATGTGAATGTCGGATGCCCCGCGCTTGATGGCGTCGCTCAGGATCAGGTTCACCAGCTTGACCACCGGCGCTTCCTCCGCCGAGTCGGCCAGGGCGGCGAGGTCAAACTCCTCCTCCTCTTCCAGGACCTCCAGGTCGGCGTTTTCCGACTGTTGGAGGTCTTCCATGACCTTCTTGAGCTCTAGCGACGAGGTCGTTCCGTAGTAGTTGTCGATGGCGGCCTTGATCCCCAGCTCCGAGGCCACTACCGGCTCGACGTTGTAGCCGGTCATGAACTTGATGTCGTCCATGGCGAAGACATTCGTCGGATCGGCCATGGCGATGGTGATCGTGGCGCCGGTCTTGTTGACCGGGAGGATGTTGTATTTGCGGGCAACGTCCGCCGGGATCAGTTTGATCACCGATGGGTCGATCTCGAAGTGGGCCAGATTGATCGACGGAACGCCGAACTGCTGCGAGAGGCACTCGGTGATGTCCTCCTCGGCGACAAAGCCGAGCTTGATCAGCGTCTCCCCGAGCTTCCCGCCGGTTTCCTTCTGGAGCTTGAGTGCTTCCTTGAGCTGATCAGGGCTGATCAGGCTCGCTTTCGTCAGGAGTTCGCCGAGGCGTACGCTCATAGGTTTCGGTAAGGGTTTCGGTAAGGGTTCGAGTCAGTTGATGCGGGCGTGTGAGAGGCCTCGCGCCGCGGTCGTCGTAAATCGTGAGACATGAGGGATTTTGGCGTCGATCGTCGAGTGTACAGCCCCGCGTTCCTCAGCGTCAACGCGGGTTTATTTTGAGTACCATCCGCATGACTTCGTCGACCGCGATCTCCTGCATCGACTTTGCCGTCGAGAACGACTCGACGACATGATCGAGCTGACCGTATGGCCCGTTCCGGGCGGGATTCGTCGGACCGTAGATGCCGATGACGGGCGTGCCGAGCGCTGCCGCCAGGTGCAGGGGTCCTGTGTCGGCGCCAACGACGAGCCGGGCTCGTCCAATGAGCGAGGCCAGCTCGCGAACGTTTGTTGCCGGCGCAATCGGGGCGCCGATCGCGCGTGCAAGCGATTCTTCACCCGGTCCCCAGGCGACGAGAGCGTCGCTCCCGATGCGGCGAGCCAGCTCGGCAAAGCGCTCGATCGGCCACTGCTTTTCCTGCTTCCCTGCTCCAGGCAGCAGAACGACGCGGTTGTCGAATCCATCGAGTTTGCCTGAGGGATCGGCGGCGAATGGAGCGAAGTCGACCTTCGGCACACCGGTGATCGAGGGTGCGAAGGCGCGTGCCAGGCCGACGTTCCACTCGACGACGTGACTCGATCGATCGATCGCCACCGGGCGGTTGACGAACCATGCCGCCGGTTTCTCCCGGATGACATCGCGTGCGAAACCAAAGCGTTCGGCGGCCCCGCTGGCGCGCGCGATCAACGACGATTTGATGAGCCCCTGGAAGTCGATCGTTGCCGCGAAGCCGCGCACGTCCTTCCGCGCCGCCGCGATCCGTGAGAATGACCAATGCTTGAGGGCCACGCGGATCGTCCTGACCTTCGCCACCATCTCGACCAGCTCGGCATACGCCGGTTCGACGGCCCACGCGATCTCGGTCCCTGGGAGCGCGTCGCGTAAGGCCGCGACAGCGGGGATCGTGTGGATTACGTCGCCGAAGGCAGAGAGACGAATGATGAGCAGAGATTCATGCTTCATCCTTTCGCCTTCATCCTTTTCAAGAACTCTGTCGTCGAGTGGTCTTTCGGATCACCAACGATTGCGATCCGTCCGCCATACGACCGCACGATCTCCGCCTCGGGGACGCTGTCCGGAGTGTAGTCCGTTCCTTTGCAGTGAACGTCCGGCTTCAGATGGCCGATGAGACGTCCCGGGCTGCGCTCGCTGAAGATCGTCACGTAGGAGACGCCGCGAATGGCGGCGATGATCTCCGCCCGTTCGGCCTCATTCATCACTGGGCGTCCCGTTCCTTTCAGTTCGCATACCGATTCATCGCCGTTGACGCCGACGACGAGAACGTCAGCTTCTTTTGCCGCCCCCTGCAGGTAGCGGATGTGACCTACGTGCAGCACATCGAAGCAGCCGTTGGCGAAGGCGATTGTTCGTCCCGCGGCGCGCTCACGAGCGATCGCATCCGCCAGATCGCGCTCGTCCAGGACCGGTGCGTTCACTCGCTCAGCGCCTCGTCGCGCTCGATGGCCCTGCGCAGCTCGTCGTTTGACACGGTCGCTGTCCCCATCTTCATGACCACGATACCGCCGGCATAGTTGGCAATCGTCGCTGCCTCGGCGAACGACGCGCCGGCGGCGAGCGATAACGTGAAGGTGGCAATGACCGTGTCTCCCGCGCCGGTGACGTCGGCTACCTGGTCGGTCCCGTAGACCGGGATCAGGAGCGCACCGCGTCCAGCCCCTTCGAAGAGTGCCATGCCGCGGCTCCCGCGCGTGATCAGGAGCGCCTCGCTGCCGAGTTTCTTTCGCAACGCCTCGCCGGCCTGCTGCAGTTGTGCATCATCGTCGCCGTCAAAGAGCGATGTACCGGCTGCCGCCGCTGCTTCTTCCTCGTTTGGTGTGGCCGCGGTGACGCCGGAAAAGCGAAGGAGGTCATACCGCGAGTCGAGCGTGACCGGCTTGCCTGCCGCCGTTCCGGTCAGCGTTTGCGCAAGCGGCTGCGTCACGGCGCCATATCCGTAGTCGCTGATCAGTCCCGCATGCGCGGCCGCCATCTGCTCGCGCAGCACGCCGGCGATTCGGGCGGCCTCGCTTTCGGTGAGATCGCAGTGATCCTCGATGTCGTAACGGACGATCTGCTGGCGGCTGGCGTGGGGCATTCCGCCGAGGATTCGAACCTTCGTCGGCGTGTTGTAACGGCTCGCGCGCAGAACGCCGCTGCAGTCGATACCCTGACCGGCCATTGCATCAAGGAGCTGGGTTCCCTGAGTATCGTCTCCCAGAACGGAGACGGGAATCGGGATGCCTCCGAGCGCAACGATATTGTTGATGGCGTTGCCCGCGGCGCCGAGGAGCACATCGTCGCGATACTGGCGCAGGATCAGCACCGGCGCTTCGCGGGAGATGCGCTTCGGCGTGCCGTAGATGAAACGGTCAGCCACGATGTCGCCATAGACGACAATCCGCCGCGCCTTCATCCCCTCGGCGATCTGCAGCAGACGTGTCCGCGCAAACACGCGTGAAGGATATCGGAATATCGTTCTCCCGATGACCGCGCTGATCGAAGGGGTCGACTTCTACTACGAAGGCGGCTTCATGGTTTTCACCGAGAAGTTCCTCCGCGAGCGCGGCTACTGTTGCGAATCAGGCTGCCGGCATTGCCCGTACGGCTTTCGCAAGGAGCAGCGGACGGATGTGCCGGTCGATGACGAGACGTTGGATCCGTGATCAGGGCCGCAACTCGGCTGCCGCGAGCTCACGCTTTTCATCACCGCTCAGAATGTTCTCGACGTCGATGAGCAGATATACATCTTCGTCGTGTGGAACGACGGCGATCAGGAGATCGCCGCGGATTCCGCGCGCGATCGGTGGCGGCGGCAGAAGCGAGTCGCTGCCGACGTTGACGATCCGGCGCACGGCGTCGACCTTCAGGCCGATGACACCGGAGCTGCTGTGCGTGATGAGGATGAGCGGCTCTCCGGCGCGCTCCCCCATGTCGGGGTAAAGCCGCGCGCGCAGGTCGATGATCGGGATCACCTCGCTCCGCAGGATGACGATCCCCTCGATGAACGCCGGCGCAGTCGGCAACGTCGTCGAGCCGGTGTACGGGATGATCTGCCGCACCGCCATGATGTCGAGCACGAACGTCTCGTGACCGACGGTGAAGGTGATGAGCCGCAGTTCCGTGGCCACTTCAGGCATGGCGCTCATTGTATGACTGACATGATCGCGGCCCGGTCGGGAACCGCGATTTCATCTCCAAGCCGCTCCAGCTCCGCGCGTGTCGGTAGACCGATTCCGCGCAGCGTACCGATCGTGTAAAGCGTGACGTGATAGGGCGGACGTTCGATGGCGATTTGCATTTCCCTCTCCAGGCGCGCGAAGAATTCCTCGGCTCCTTCAACGTCGCACATGCGGATGATCGCGCGCGTCTCGTTCTCGCGCACATGCCACAACTCATCGCGCGGCGAGATGGTGAACGCCAGCCGCCGGGCCGCGCGTTTGATCGTTTCGTCCGCATCGTCGGTGAGCGCGCGCATGGTCGTGGTTCCGGCGAGCGTGACGTGAAACTCCCGCTTGGCCCGCCAGTCAGTGCCGGCGAAACGGATCACGTCCGGAATCGGAGGATGTTCGAAGTGTACGATCGCGCCACCGCCCCGCCTCGTAAACCGGCCGCGCAGCAACATCATCCGCGCACGCGAAAGCGGCGGATTTCTTCGTCGAGACCGTGGATGGCCGCCGATAGAAGGGTCAAGGACTCGCCCATCTCCACGGCATAGTTCCGGTTCCCTTCGGCGATCGCTCGTACCTGCTCCATCGTGCGGACGATCTTTTCGCTCTCGCTGGCCTGACTGGTGGCCACTTGGAAAATCTCGTGGATCATGTCGATCATCCGTTCGGCCGCGGAGGAGATCATCGTTGACCCGGAGCGCTGTTCGACCATCGCCTGGCGCACGTACTTCGTCACCTCGCGCATCGACTCGACAGCTTTCATGATGTGCTCGGAGCCTTGAGCCTGCTGGGTCGTGGCCCCGTTGATCTGGCTGACGAGCTCCTGCAGCCGGCCGATGGATTGGGTCACGTTCTCGCTTCCCGAGGCCTGCTCGCGGGTGGCCGCGGCGATCTCTTTGCCCATCTCCGAGGCCTTCGTCGATGAATCGAGGATGTTGTTGAGCGCCTTGCCGGCTTCGTGGGAAAGCGACACGCCGTCCTCGACGAGCCTCGTGCCGGCGGACATGGAACGCAACGCGTTGCCGACTTCGTCCTGCACCGAGCGAATCAGGTTCGCGATCTCACGGGTCGAGGAGGCCGTGCGCTCCGATAGATCGCGGATCTCTGCCGCGACGACGGAGAAGCCTTTGCCGTGCTCGCCAGCGGCGGCCGCGAGGATTGCGGCGTTGAGTGCGAGCAGATTCGTCTGCTCGGCGATGTCCTCGATGACGTTGAGAATCTTGCCGATGGCGGCGGAGCGCTCGCCAAGGCGGCCGATCACAGCGTTCGACTCAGCGACGGAGTGGCGAATCTGTTCCATTCCGTCGATCGTCTCGCGCACGGCCTTCATGCCGGATTCGGCGGCGTCGGCCACGGCCAGCGCGAGGTCGTAGGACCGGGCAGCATTGGCCTCCACCTGCGCGATCGAGGCGCTCATCTGCACCATCGACGAGGAAGTGTCGGTGACGAAGTTCGAGAGAAAATCGACGTTCTGATCGACTTCATTGATCGATGTGACCATCTCTCCGGTGGCCGAGGCGGTGTCTTCGACCGAGTTGAAGAGCGTGTCCGTATGGCGGCTGACTTCCTCGATCGAGGCCACCATTTGCAGCATCGATGAAGAAGTCTCTTCCGATGATGCCGAGAGCGCCTCGACGTTGTCGGTGATCTTGCGGAAGCCGTTGTTGAGCTGGTCGATGGAGTGGTAGGTGCCGTCGATCATCGCGCGCTGTTCGTCGACGGCTTCGGCGACGGTTCGCGATCGCGAGCCGACGTTGTCCACGACCGACTTGAGCTGGGTCTGCGAGCGAACGAGTTTGGAAACCGTTTTCTCCAGGTTGGCTGCCATGGTGTTGAAGGCGGTCGCCAGATCGCCAATCTCATCGCCGGATTTCGTCTCGGTTCGTTGCGTCAGATCGCCGTCAGCGAGCCTGCGGGCGTTGTCCGCCAGCTCGAGGATGGGACGGATGATGAAACGGGAACCGATCCACGCCAGCACGATCGCAACGACAAGCGCCAGAAGCGCCACGCCGAGGTTCGACCAGCGCAGTTGACGGAGAACGGAAACCGCTTCCCGTTCGTTGGCGACGAGACGGAAGGACGAGCCTCCTCCCGCAAAGGGAACGACGAAGAGGTGAAGGGCATTGTCATCCGCGTCCCGGAGATCGGTCCGGCCCGCGGTGAGCGTCAGGCCAGGAGGGCGGACACCTTGCGAGGCGGCCAGTATCCGGCCGTCCGCGGCGACGAAGTCGGCGTAGTCGATCCAGGGCCGGGATTTCACGTCGTCCGCGATCGCGCGGAGCTCGACAGTCCGGCCGTTCTTCACGGCGTTGTCGGACGCCAGCGCGACGGTCCTGGCAAGTCCGTCGGCCTTCGCAAGAAGCTCGTCATGAACCGTGCTGCCGACACGCCATTGCTCCAGGCCGACGATCAGCAAGGCGACGACGATCGTCTGGAGAGCGAACGCAAGAACGAATTTCGGCCGGAGGCCGATGCCATGAGTAGAGAGGTCCGAGGGGAGGCGGGCAGGCATGTAGGTGACCGAAGTGTAGCGTATGGCGCTGCGCTATCATCCGTGAATGCCCCTCATGCGTTGCGCAAAATGCGGGCAGGCGTACGACGTGCCGGGAGTGATCGCCGTTCGCCTCCCGAACTCGATCGCCACGTGCGACTGTGGCGAGTGGCTTTCCGGGAGCAAAGCCGCGCTTCTTGCGCGGCTCATGAATCCGGAGGACATCAAAGAGATCGACATGAAACCGTACAAGGTCGATCGGAGCGGGGATACACCACCGCCGTCATCCGCCGTCGATCCGCACGAAGCGCAGACGCTCGGGCGACCGCGGTCCATTCATGTGATTGCCCGGGGGGCGCGGGAGTCGGTCGATACAGTCTTTACGATCGGCCTGCATCCGCTCTGGATTGGCCGGACGGGATGCCACGTCGAGTTGCCGGAAGCGGAGTTGTCGATTCGCCACTGTTCGATTTTTCTCAGAGGAAGCGACCTGATCGTGCGCGACGCAGACTCGCATATGGGGACGTTTCTCGATGGTCAGCAGATCACGCAGGCCGTGATCACCGATGGAATGCACCTGTTACGCGTCGGCTCCGCCCTGGTCAGTATCGAGCCGACGGAGGAAGCAGGTGTTCCGGTTGAAACGATCCGGCTTGACGCACAACCGGTCGTCGAAGAGGCGGAGCTCGAGCACAAGATCACGCAGCGCACAGCCGCGCGGAACGCTGCAGCGACACGTCCCGTGCTGATCTGCATCGGCGGTCCGCTCAATGGTCAGGAATTCGAGATTCCGTCGAGCGGCCTCGTGGTCGGCCGTGAAGGACATGTTCGTGTTCCGGACGAGTTTCTCTCTCGCCGTCATTTTGAGGTTGGTCCCGATCCTGACGGCACGGTGCGTGTCCGCGATCTCGGCAGCCGGAATGGAACCTTCCTCAACACCTTGCCCGCCCAGAATACGAAAGTTCACAGCGGCGACGAGATCCGGGCCGGCGTCAACCGGTTTCGCATCGAGCATCGTTGACTGTCGTTGCAAACCCACACCGTGAGATCGCGCAACCGCAAAAAAGTGGGCGCGGCGGAGGGTGAGTCGCCGCGCCCGATGAGTAGGAGGGAGGCCGCTCTTACCGTCGAGCGACGAGGACGATCATCAACGCGTGCTGGCTTTGCGGAGCCTTCGACGCGCCGAGTATGTATGTCTGACCGATGGCGAGGTTCAGCGTCGTCTTGAGCAGCGACGTGAGCTGATCCTTCTGTGCGCCGGTGAGTCTGGAGATCTGCAGGTCCTTGACCGCGATCGAATCGCTGGCCGGGTCGTACTCGCCGAACTTGAAGTCGGCGCGGTAGCCCGTCTGCATGTCGACGAGACCAGGATCGCCTTCTTTGCCCTGAACCGTCGCTTCACCGACTGCCTCGTAGGAGTTGTACGGGAGGATGGCCAGTTTCCGGGCCACGTCTTTCAGGTCATCGGGGATCTTCGGCGTTCCGGCGACGCGCGCCGCGCCGACGATGCGGACGTAGAGGCGGAAGCTCTGCGGCTCCTTGTCGAAGTCGCCGATCATCCTGGCGACGGCCTTCATGTTCTCGGCGCGGTCGGTGACGACGAGCGAGTTCGTCGAGGGCTGGATCGACATCGAGCCGTCTGTGCTGAGCAGCGGTTTGATGGCCGCGGCGGCCCTGTCGGCCTGCTTGAACTTGAAGGTGAAGGTACGAACGGCCAGCCCGGGCTTACTGTCGGCCGCGGCTGGGGCCGGCGGTTCCGCGAATGCGGCGCCGGAGAGGGCGGCCATCATCGAAATCATCAGGAGAACGCGTTTCAGATTCATAAATCCGCCGGCAGCGTATCGTCGAAGATCATCACGACTTTGGCGTCGCTGCCATCATTCGGCATCTCGACGATCGTCGCGTTGTGAGATGAATACGTTTCCACGAACGATTTCGTCGCAAGAGCCGCGGGATGAGGCTTCGCGGCCTGCACAGACAGGAGTGTCTGCGCCACATTCTGTGGGGCCGGGGCGCTTCGTTCGAGGCGATAGACGAGCGACGTGGCGGTGACGCCGGCAACGATCGTCGCGGCGATGGCCAGCCGGCGCCACACGTTGGCAGCATGACGCGGCGCCAGCGACGTTTCGGCGCTGCGCACCCGTACCTGCGACATCACATCGCCCACGAAGGCATCGACGCCGCCGGGCGGAACGAGCTCTTCGCCGCCGATGGAACGGAAGAAGAGGTCGGGATCGATGCCCATCGCGTAGTCGAGGCAGGCATCGCAATGCCGGAGATGCTCGAGAAGGGCGGCGTCCGCCGTGCCGGGCTGCAGGTTCGCGCGGAACTGCCGGCAGGTCATCATCGTGATTCCTCCCAGAGCCGCGCGTATTCGGGGAACCGCTTCTTCAACTGCGTCTGCATCAGCTTGCGGGCGTTGAAGAGGTGATTGCGCACCGTCGACTCCCGGCATCCGAGGATTTTGGCGATCTCGGAGGAGCGAAGGTCTTCCATCTCGCTCATCACGAAGATGGTCTTCTGCTTCGGCGAGAGGACGTTCGAAACGGTGTTGAAGACCGCCTCGACCTCTCTGCGCGCAACGGTCACGGTCTGTTCCGGGTCGACCGACGTCTTCACCAGGCGCAGGTTGGAGTTGACGGCGTTGTCGCGCGATTGCTTGTTGCGCATGAAGTCGATGGCGACGTTGGTCACCATCCGGTAGAGCCAAGTGTCGAACGCGTACGTCGGATCGTACTTCTCGATGTTCTCCCAGAGTTTGAGGAAGACGAGCTGGGAGATGTCCTTGGCGTCTTCGCCGTTGCCGATGACGCGATAGCAAAGGCCGTAGACCTTGGAGGTCTTCCGGCGGACGAGCATCTCAAAGGCCCCGTCGTCGCCCTGCCGGATCTGTTCGACCAGCTGGCGATCGTCGGGTTCCACAGACACGTTCGTCGGGATCATTCTGAGGACTTCCGCGGCCATCGTGACACATGTACGGCGGCGGGGTTGGGAACGTCTATGGGGGGCGTGGGATTTCTGGGTTGCGCGATCTCGCGGTTGGGTTAGACCGGGTTGTCGGTTGTCGGTTATCGAGTTGCGTTGCTGGGTTGCTGAGTATCCCTCGCTCAACTTACTGCAGCCACACAGCACCGACAACCCGACAAACACGACAAACCGACAACCGACAACCCCGCCCAACCCTACCCGAGACCCCGCAACCGCGAGACCGCGAGACCCCGTGCTAGAATCCCAAACACCTACCACATGCGCGTTCTGGTCGTTGGGCAAGGGGCACGCGAGCATGCAATCGCGTGGAAACTCCGCCAGTCTCCTCTCGTCAAGGAGGTCTACGCGGCCCCGGGAAACGCCGGGATCGCAGCCGTCGCTGACTGTGTGAACATCGGCGTGGCCGACATCATCGAGCTTGCCGATTTCGCCGAGACGCTGAAGATGGACCTGACCATCGTCGGTCCGGAGCTCCCCCTGACCCTCGGCATCGTCGACGAGTTCCAGAAGCGCGGCCTGGACATCTTCGGCCCGACACGCCTGGCCGCCGAGCTGGAAGGGTCGAAGGCGTTCTCCAAAGAGTTCATGCGCAAGTACGCCATCCCGACCGCCGACGCCAGGGTCTGCTCGTCGATTGATGAGGCCAAAGCGGCGCTGAAGGAGTTCGGCTATCCCTCGGTCCTCAAGGTCGACGGGCTTGCGTCCGGTAAGGGCGTCGTCATCGTCGGTTCGAAGGGGGAAGCGGAGGAGTATCTCCGGCTCGTCTTCGAGGAGAAGAAGTTCGGCAACGCCGCCAACCGCATCCTCGTCGAGGAGTTCCTGACCGGCGAGGAGGTGTCGTTCATGGCCCTGACCGACGGGACGAAGTTCGTCTCGCTGGCGCCGGCCAAGGATTACAAGAAGGCCTTCGACGGCGAGACGGGGCCGAATACGGGCGGGATGGGGGCGCACTCACCGGCCGTGGTCCTGAACGGCGAGACTGCGGCGGAGATCGTGAAGACGATCATCATGCCGACGATTCAGGGGATGGCCGCCGAGGGACGACCGTACACCGGCTGCCTCTACGCCGGTGTGATGCTGACGTCGAAGGGTCCGAAGGTGCTGGAGTACAACTGCCGCTTCGGCGATCCGGAAACGCAGGTGCAGATGCTCCGCCTGGAAGACGACCTGGCCGATCTCTGTCTCAAGGTGGCCCGCGGCAACCTCGGCGACACGAAGCTGAACTGGGTCAAGGAAGCCGCGGCCTGCGTCGTCGTCGCTGTCGATGGCTATCCCGAGGACTTCCAGAAGGGGCAGGAAGTCATCATTGATCCGATCGACGACCCGGCGGTGACGGTCTTCCACGCCGGGACCATCTCCCGCGGCGGCAAGATGATCAACGTCGCCGGCCGCGTGGCCAGCGTCTGCGCGCGCGCGGCAACCCTCTCCGAAGCACTGGCCAAGGCGTACCAGGCCGCGCCGAAGGTTCGGTTCGAGGGGGCAAGGTATCGAATGGATATCGGTTACCGGGCGCTGGAACAAAGGAAGGGGTAGCCGGTCCGCTACAATGATTCTCGATGT
>DATMNC010000012.1:0-14552 GCA_035569395.1 Thermoanaerobaculia bacterium
GACTGGTGACGTGTCAGGAGTGAAATGGAGGTTAAGCGCGTCTCAATTCACTGTCATGCTGGTCGACATCACCGGTTCTCCTTTGTCACTATGCGCGGCATGAAGCGGCTGCTGCTCATCACGATATTGCTTCTCGCCTGCCACCCTCGTTACTACGGCGTCACCATCGCCCGCGCCGGCAAGGCCACAGCCCGCGTGCTGGTGACGACGGTCGGCGTGGCCATCAAGGAAACCGGCCCGGCGGCGACGGTCAAACAGTTCGGAGAGGTCTACGCCTTCTCCCCCGAGGTCTTCGCCGTCCGCCGCGACCAGCCGACGCAGATCACCTTCTGGAACCTCCAGCCCGACGACGAGCACGACTTCATGCTCACCGACCCGAAAAACCGCGTCCTCCTGCAGACGAAGTTCGCCCCGCTGTCGAAGACGACGTACGTCATGACCTTCCACGACGAAGGCGTGTATCCCTTCTACTGCACGATGCACCAGCCGGCGATGTCGGGACAGATCATCGTGACGGCGCCGTAGCGAGTGATGCTCGTGGCTGCAAGCCGCACGGCACAGACAAGAGTGTCTGTTCTGTGCCACATCGCCGCAGGTATTTGCTGATGTGGTGAAGTCTTCGCCGGGTCCAATGTGGCACAGACACTCTTGTCTGTGCCCGGCGGCGAAGCCGCGCATTTGAGTGGAGAGAAGGAGGACCGGGCCGGAATGACGACAACCTTCGTACCCGACCGAAATGCAACGCCTGCGCGACGACCCAACCATCATCGCTCCCGCCGTCGAAGAGCTCCTCCGCTTCGGCAGCCCTCTCGAAACCGCCACCGAGCGCTACGCCCGCGAGCCGCTCACCCTCGCCGGCACCCCCCTCCCCACCCGGCGACCTCGTCTACGCCGTCCTCGCCTACGCCAACCGCGACGAGACGGTGTTCGACGACCCCAACCACCTCAACCTCCTCCGCGACCCCAACCGCCACCTCTCCTTCGGCCTCGGCATCCACTACTGCCTCGGCGCGCCGCTGGCCCGAATGGAGGGGCAGATCGCTATCCGCGCGCTGCTACGAACCTTCCCCCATCTGCAATTGAACGAACCGCTGCGCTGGCGACGGGGGTTGGTGTTGCGGGGGTTAGAGGGGTTGGGGGTGGAGTGACCGCCCACTAGCGCGACGGAGCGCTGCCGTCTCGGCGGCTGGCCAAGCGGCGTCTCGCCGCCCCCGCAGGGGAGCTTCGTCGGCCGCAGTGTCTGATGCCGGCCTGACGGCTCCTTCTGCCACCTTGACTTGCGAATTCCCGCAATTGGTCCGTCTCCCCAACTGAAGGTTCAATTTCAGATAAGGAGATTCCGCTATGCGCAGATATGCCTCCGCTCTCGTTACCGTTGGTATGCTTATCCTCCTCGCTCCCTATCACCTTGTCGCCGATGATCAGCAACCGAGTGCAACCGAACTGCAGAACCGCGTTGACAAGCTTTCTCAGATTGCCGGGAAGGTGCCAACGACCGAAATCACTTGCAGCGTCACGGATCTGAAGTGCACGCCTGCTGAGATTTACATCAGCGCCGCGAGCGTATCGAAAATCACAATAACTACGGGCGTAACAGCGCCACATCAGAAACTAACGGTTCAGGTAAACGCGGGAGAGATCAGGGATACGCCCATTGGTCGTATCTGCGTAACCAAGACGTTCAAGGGCGCGCCGGACGAGCCGAACGCGCCGGGTGCGCCGGACAAGGTTGTGATTTCAATTCACAAGGCGCGATCAATGTCGCCAACGTACGCAAACCTTCCGATCGCAGATTTGCTTGGCTCTCCGAACATCGGTGAAAAGGGTGAAAAGGGATGCTCGGAGCAATACGGTGATGATCAGAACATCAATTTTCTGACCAGGGGAGAATCGCCGTCCCTTCAGATCCTCATTCGGACCGACACCGAGGTAAAGACGATCGAAGTTCCCATCAAATATCAGCGCTGGTTCGTCGATACTGGTGGGATTCTGGTCTTCAGTACGCTCAACGATCAGGAGCTCATCAAGAAAACGGACAGTGGGGGGAAAACCACAGTAACGGGAACCAGAAAACACGACAAGCTCACTCCTGAGACCGGCGCGGTGCTGGATTTCTACCCCGCGAATTACCCGCAGTGGGCCTGCCAGTTTGGAATTGTGAGTAATGGCGACCGTCAGCCTTCATACTTCATCGGTACCGGATACCGTGTCCGGGAGCTCGGTTCGAAGGCGCTGGCCACAGTGTCGGCCGGTCTCATCGCGAGGCAGACGCTCCGCTTTCCCGACCTCGTGACGTCTCCCACACCACCAGCATCCAATGGAGACGATCCCGCACAAAAGGGTGTTTCAACGTATCGGCTCGGCGGCTATATTGCGTTCAGTTTTGGATTCAAGTTCGGAGATACCGAAGCGGCGAAGTAGGCGAATTGAGGACGGATCTGATTCGGTCAGGTCCGTCCCGTCGTTGCATCATTAGCCTAGGGGCTGGGGGTGTAGCATTCGTTGGGAAGTTCATTTGGGGGGCCAGGCCTTCGTTTTTCTGCAGTTCGTAACCCATGGACAACCAAGCACTTGCGCCCGCGAATTTGACGACTGGCAACGATCGCTACGTTATTAGCATTCACGACTCTTCGAAAACAAAGCTCTGGCCCCAAACATCTTCCACGGGTTGATTTCCGTAGTTTAACAGCATCATTCGCAGGCCCCTCATCCACTCTTGCTCAGTGATTGAATGCCGTTGACGATCGCACTCGCGTAGTCCGCCGTCGTGTTGGTTGGCGCGCACGCACCGGACTGCTGGTTCTGCAGAATACCGGCGTATGTGAAGACGAAACCACCGGCGATGCCGGGCATCATCAGCGACGAGTCGGAGAACAGTGACTGCAGACCGCCCGATCCCTGCGGACACGTCGCCGTCGACCCCTTTGAAGAGGCGGCGCCGAAACCCGGCACGACGAACGCCGTGGCGTCACTGATGCCCAGCCCCTCCGGCTGCGCGGCGGACTGCGCGTCGTTGATGTAGCCGACCCATTGCTTCTGCGTGTTCCCGGCTCCGCCGGCGTAGCACTGCAGGTTCAGCCAAGAGACGGGGCTCCCTTGGCTGACCCCCTGCGCATACGACGACGCCAGGCACGCCATCCAGAAATCGGGCGAGGTGTACGGGCAGTAGGTCACGTCGATGTGGAGATTGGCGAGCATCGCCGTCAGCTGCACGACGATCGGAAGGTAGTACCCGTATGGATTCGACAACGGCACGGGGGAGCCGGCCTCGAGATCGAAGTCGATTCCGGAGATGCCGATCGACTGCAGCGCGACGAAGTTTCGCCAAAGTGGATTGGAGAGTCCGGGGTACTGGGCGAGGAGGTGACCGGCATGTACGTAGTCGCCCTCGCTTCCCCATCCGCCGAGGCAGAAGAAAACGTTTTCAATCGACGAACCGTCGCCGGTGAGGGATTGGATCAACCCCGGGAGATAGGCGAAGCCTGGCTGCAACGTACCGTCGACGATCATCGGATACTGCGAGTTCGTACTGCGAAAGTTGCCGTATGCGTCGATGTGCATGTGGTAAAGGATCGCTGTCTGGAAGCCGGAACTGCTCAGATCCGAGACATAAGCGTTCATTTGCGCCAGCTGCTGCGAGGTCGGATACGGAGTGCCCAGGACGTCGACGTAGATGACAGGATTGATGTTCGTAGCCATATCGGTTCTCCTTGCGAGAGAAGACGGTCGAGCCACGGCGTTTTTCCCGCCGCACACGCGATTTCACGTCCCATTCGATGAGGTCAACGAAGCGCTCGAATGAGGTTGTCGACCCCATTCGAGGAGGTTGACGAAGCATTCGGTGAGGTCGTCGGACCTATTCAAACGAAGCTCTGGCCCTACGCACATCTTCGGACGTGCTCAGGGGATTGAGGGCGACACGCTTGGCGATGGCATAGACCTGGCGCACCATTCCCGGCGTTTGCCTTCCGGGAGTTGATGCTGAATGTGAGGTTCTTTGCCGCCGCGTGCGGGCGGTCCGCAATCGGGCGGAAGGCGTCGATGAACTGCAGCGCATCGCGGGGTAGTGTCTCGGTCCGCCGGGCGAGTGGCGCGACTACGCAGGAGCGTACGTCAACCGAATCAAGTCCTCGGCGACTACATCGCTGGCCACCAGGTGGAGCGGCGGCCGGGGGCCGGCGAAGAATGGCTTGCCACCACCAAGCACGACGGGGCGGAGGTAGAGTCGATACTCATCGATAAGACCGGCCTCGGTCAGGCTTTGCGCCAGGACTGGTCCGCCAATTTCAATCTCACCGGCCAGCTCAGCCTTCAGCCGGCGTATCACCTTCTCGACGTCGTCCGCGACAAGAGTGGCGTTGGGGCCAACTGACTCGAGGGAACGCGACACGACCCACTTCGGCAGGCTCCGCCACGCCACGGCGAAGTCGCGCTCCTCCGCGTCCCAATCAGCAAGATCGTCGTCCCAATAACGCATGATCTCGTACAGGCGGCGACCGTAGATGAGGCCCGTCAGGCCACGCACCTGCTCGACGAAGTGACGGAACGCCGCGGGCACAGGCGGCCCAAGCGCCATGTGGTCGACGTAGCCATCGAGGGACTGGCTCAATCCGTAGACAAGTTTTGCCATGCTGCAAATCGCCCTCCCACGTTCTTCAGAATAGCATTCGCCGGCGTCGCGCGGAGGTGAGGGTGAACACTTCGGTAGGTAGCTGACCACTTAAAGACCATCCGCAGATGACGCAGATGTACGCAGATAAGAATCAAAGACGGTTTTATCTGTGGACATCTGCGTCATCTGCGGATGGGTTCTTCTTGACGGCCTGAGCCACATTGCGCGGGCGTGATCGGAACGCCCGCGCGTCGGGGTTGACAGTCAACTACTCAGCTATTCCGGGCGCTTTTCTCACAGAGGATTGGGGTACATGTTCAGGGCATGAGCGGGCCACGCGGTCACGCCTGTTGTTCTGCGGTGATCCCTCCGATTACTGACTCCATAGGAATCGTGGAAACGGGGAGCGGAGCGGCGTGCCCGGAACCGGTACCGGAGTGGGAGTGCCAGGGGCCGGCGTCTGCGGCTTCTTTTTTACGCCGCCGTGTCTTCCCAGGTCGCGTTTGAGGTTTCCGACGTGCGAAGCCACGGTCGTGCTCAGGGGATTGAGCGCGACACGCTTGGCGATGGCATAGACCTCCAACGCTCCAGTGCCGGCGTTTGCCTTCCGGGAGTTGATGCTGAAGGTGAGGTTCTTCGCCGCCGCGTGCAGCCGGTCCGCCATCGGGCGGAAGGCGTCGATGAACTGCAACGCATCGCGGGCCTCGGTGGCATCGAAGGTACCCCCATGCAGCTCGGGGTTGGCCTCGACCGCGGCCACGGCTGTGGCGATGAACGTCAGCGGCACGTTCTGGTGCCTGCTGACGAATATCGTCGTATCGGGGTGGGCCTCCACGAAACTGGGGATGAGCGCCAGCACGTCGTCGATGGCCTTGGCCAGATTCGCGGCGAGCTGCTGGTAATGGGTGATGGTTGGGGTCTGTACCGGCGCCGGATCGGCCGGTGCCTGCGGCACATCCCCCGAGGCTTTCATCATGGACATCTGCGTCCTCCTGTTGAAGGCCGCGAGCTCGCGCCACACGCGCGGGCGTACGGCCTGGTTACCCGGACGGCTCTGATCAAGAGCCTCCGGGCTTGCGGCACTCGTACGCGTGCCGTTCGGGTGTGACGGGGAGCGACGCAGCCAGCCAGAAGACCAAAGGTCCGCACGTGCTCGAATCCGTTCCAGGCGATTGGCGTCTGCGGCTGGTTGCGTCCGTCACGCACGAGGAGAGGCGTGAGGAGGGAAGATCCCTACCCAGAAAAAAACAGTAGCCTATAGGCTACTGATGGGGCATTTCGCTCTCTACGGAGGGCTGGCTGCTGGCCGAAAATGTTACCTTTTCGCGCAGTCGGAGCGAGGAGTGGGTCAAAAAAAATTTGCAACCGAGCAACGATAGAAATGCGCTGATCGCACAGAGGGGGATTTTTGGCTGGCCGACCGAGGGAAAGTTGGATGGCCGTCGACACCGGAAGGGCGTTCACCGACCCCCGGAGGCCATTCACGGGCTCCGCCGGGCCATGCATGGGCTCCACAAGGCCATTCATGGCATCCAGAAGGCCATTCATCGGCTCCACGAGGCCATCAATGGGCACCACAAGGCCATTCATGGGCTCCGCGAGGCCATTCATGGGCTCCACGAGGCCATTCATGGGCTCCACGAGGCCATTCATGGGCTCCGCGACGCCATTCATGGGCTCCACGAGGCCATTCATGGGCTCCACGAGGCCATTCGTGGGCTCCACGAGGCCATTTCATGGGCTCCGCGACGCCATTCATGGGCTCCACGAGGCCATCAATGGACTCCATAAGGCCATCAATGGACTCTGTGAGTCGGTGACTTCACTTCCGGAGCCCGCCCTCACCTCAATTTATGCGGCGTTTGTGTTTCTACGCCCCAGTTTGCTTCTCGAAGAGCCTCCCCCCAACCCACGCGCACGGAATCGAGATCACGACCAGCAGCAGCGGATACCAATGCGGCCCGAACTCCGCCCCCTTGTTCCAGGTGACGGCGGCGCCGATGGCGCTGAGGACGACGCCGATCGCCCCCAGCGTGAGCGCGTGGCCCATTGCGCGGTTGGGGGCAAACCGCGCCGTGAGGTAGCAGCCGGCGATGCTGATGACGATGCGATACGCCGTGGCAAGACCGAAGAGCGCGTCCGACATCGCCTTCCCCCACGGCGGAAAGACGCCGGTAGCATGCAGCACGACGTCGACGATCGTCGTGACGATGAAAATGAACAGCAGGCCCGCGAATACGGCGCCGATGGAGCGCAGCGGGCGGCGGGGACGTTGGGCTTCGCTCATGATTACTCCCTTCTGGTCGTAGCTTATGATTCCCATCGAGAGAGGGGGACCGCATGTCTCTTCCGCAGGATACCGACGTTCTCATCGTGGGCGCGGGGATTATTCGAACGCTGAGATCGATGACCTGTGGGTCCTCTACGGCGCGGCCTACGCGGGAGTGAAACTCGAGGCCGAGCGCCGCCGGGACGAGGGAAAGCGCGACATCGGGCTGTCACCCGTGCTTCCCGGCGTTCTCGACACCATGAATCTCGATCCGAAGACGCGGCGGGGCATCGAGTTCTTCATCGACACGTCCATCACCCAGGCATATGCCGCCGAGCAGAAGAATCTCTCGCTTTACAACTGGGACGACAACTACACGGAGTTGTTCCTCGGACTCTGGATCGTTCCCGGCGGCTACATCCGCTTTGTGGAGATGTTGAAGAAAGGTCTCGACATCCGGACGGAGCACGTCGTCTCCGAAATCGACCGAGATGATCAGGGCGTTTTCGTCAAAACACGGAGCCACGGTGAGTTCCGGGCGCCCTACGCCGTGGTCACGGTACCGCATGGAGTGCTGGCAAAGGGCCACATCAAGTTCACGCCGTGCCTTCCGCCCTGGAAGCAGGAGGCCATCGATCGCGTCCGCACCGGTCTCTCCGACAAATTCTGGTTTCACTTCCCCCGCAAGTTCTGGAAGTCGAAACGCAACGTCGTCGGCCGCGCCGATCCGGACGGGAAGTGGAGTCTGTGGCTCAACTTCGAGAAATACCACGACAACGAGCCGATCCTGCTGGCGTTCAATCGAACCAAGTACGCCGCCAGGCTGGAGAAACTGTCGGACGACGCCGTGGTGGCGGAAGCGATGGCGGCGCTACGCAAGGAGTACGGCCGGCGCACGCCCGATCCGATCGCCATGCAGCGCTCGACGTGGGGGATCAACGAATTCGCGGAGGGGACGATCACGCACCTGCCCCCCGGTGCCAGCGCCGAGGACTATCGGACCCTGGGAAAACCGGTCGGCCGTCTTCGCTTTGCCGGCGACTCGACCTGCCCGGAGTTCAATCTCCAGGTCATCGGCGCCTTCTGGTCCGGAGTGCGGGAGGCGGAGAGAGTGACGGGCGATATGTTGATGTCGCGGCGGGGTCCCAAGTCGGCGCGGGTGTGACGCCATTGATTCGAGCTCACGCGAAGACGCGAAGGCGCGAAGAGAACCTCTCCCGCTCCTGTTTCGCCTTCTTCTTCGCGTCTTCGCGTCTTCGCGTCTTCGCGTCTTCGCGTGCCTGCTTCCCGTCGGCACTAATTTGGACGCTTCTATCGAAAATACACGTAAGCTGTGGCGCAATTTCGCATCAAGATCATCGGGGAGCTTCACCGGCAGTTCCGCTGATAGAATCACCGCTTCCGGAGGAGACATAATGAGCCGTTCCGCCCGAAATTTCGTGCTCGCATTCGCCTTGACCCTGGCCGCGTGCGCTCCGATCCTGCGCACGAATCTCATGCTCAAGGATTACGTCGGCAAGCCTATTGACGCATTCATGTCAGAGCGCGCGTTCGCAGCGGATGCCGTAACGCCTATGAACGATGGTGGCGCCATCTACGCATTCAGCGGCGGGCCGGGCGGGCCCAGATGTCGCTTTTTTATCGTCACCGACTCCAAGCGCATCATCAAAAGCTACCGTTTCGAGAACTGCTGACCTGACCCCCTTGTTGACGCTGGAGTTCAAGGGATACGCCTTCACGCTCGCGTATCACCTCTACTCGCGCGACCGGAACGTCATGCGGGACCGGGCGGAACGGTATCTCGCCGACGAGGAGGCGCGGGATTCCACCATTCGGAGAGACGGAAGCGCCCGGCAAGAATCACAGAGTAGGAGGCGGTAGAGAGCCGACTTGTTTTAGTCCCTCTTCGACGGCATGCCGCGCGAGTTCCGGCACCTTACATGGTCGCACCGAGAACATCGGAAACTTATCGTAGACTATCGGCATGCCTTGAATCGGCGCGTCGCCATATTGGTGGTAGCTGAAATTGGTGCACACGGCATAGGCGAATTTCGCGGGCTCCGAAGGACTCAGGCCCATGGGGTGGATGAAGTTTGCCATGTACTGCGCCCATAGTCTCGCAGCATCCTCGAGACTGTTGCTGAGCTGCATGTTTACGTCGACAAAGACGAGAAGCGGCAAGCCCCGCGTATCCTTTTCGAGAGCGGCTCGGAAGTTTCGATCCGCAAGGACACGCGGATCTTCCTCTCGATCGCCGGCCTGATTCAAAAGGCCTGGGCGATGTCTACTCTTCACCTCGACGGCGAAGGTTTCTTGCGTGAATCGGTGCCGTGCAGTGAACTCGCAATGGCTCTCAGACTTGCTTTCAATCCACTCAATCTCGTAACCGCCATGAATGAGAACACTTGCGACCCTGATCTCGTACCACGCGCCTTGGAACTCGCTTTTTTTTCGGAGCCTTGCAACTAGACGGTCAGGGAGTTTCCCTATCTGCGCCAGATAGATCAGATCTCTGCCGAGTAGGACAAGTTCCTGCGCGCTGCCGGTGGCTTGAGAGGCCACGGTCAATCCAGGGATGTGATCAGGAGGAGTGTCGCGTGTTTGCAGTCGGAACAGGTCCATCAACCACTTAGCCACGACATGGCGGTCGCCTTCGGCCAGCGCGAACTGCTCGTCTAGCCATTCTTGCCCGAAGGTAATCTTGAGTGCCCAGACACAGAACTCATGAAAACTTTCGGTCGGCTTGCGCCAGGTGAACCCGTCGCCGAAAGTTCGCACAACGCCACCATTGAATGGCGTCTTGAGCAAGTCTGGAGGACCGACCAATGCACGCTGCGTCTGGCGGGTAAACTCGCGGACAAATTCATGGTCTTCTGGAGTCATTGGGGTGAAGTCATCGAGGGTGAACCCTCGCGGAAATTGCGGAATGGGCTGCAAGCCCCGAGGGGCTGACATCAAGCGTTCTGCCGCAGAAATGCAGCACTCTTCGAACGCTTGTCCGGATCCACAGCCACAGGGATCGGTTCTCGCGATGTCTGCCATAAGGAAAAGAACAGCAGCGTTCGGCAGATTCTTTCAGAGGGAAATCACAAAAAGGGGCGGCCGAGGGCCGCCCTGAACTTCATGAAACTGCTTTGAGTTTTCGTTCCCGCTTCGGCCACGTCACCCGGACCCTTTCCGTAAGCCGTTCCTGTCTCGTGCGAACCCACGCCGAGTAGTGCTTCTCGTACACCCTCACGGAGTTCCCGAGGATCGCGGCTACATCCTCGATCGGTACGCCATTCGCGAGGAGCGAAGTTGCGAGCGCGTCGCGGAAGCGGTCGGCGATCATCATGTTCGTTCCGTTCGACACCTTCGCGTCCGCGAGCACCTTCCGCCGCCTCCGGTGCCAGCTCGACACCGCGGAGAGCGGCTTCCCGTTGCCGGACCAGAAAAAGTGACGGGAGTTACTGTTCTTTGTGGCCTGGTAGCGGAGCGCGTCGGCGACATCGTGCGGAAGGGGAACGAAGACACCCTGACTCGTCTTTCCAGCTCGGAGCATCTTGAGGTGACGGCGGAAGATCGAAAGCATCGCTTTCTCTCATTCTGCCGACGAAGGTACGTGGGGAGTACACCGTCATTTGGTCTGAATGCTAAGTGTCTCACTTCTAAGAGGTTAGAAGTGGTGCCCAGGGACGGAATTGAACCGCCGACACGCGGATTTTCAGTCCGCTGCTCTACCAACTGAGCTACCTGGGCCCGAGGGGGGCGGGGAAAAGAGCGCGGAAAATACCACGCGGAGGCGGGGGTGTAAATGCCGGCATCCGGCGGTTCATTCCGTCGTCCGCCTCGGCAGGTTCGTCGACTGGGGTGGGCTCAGAGACTACCGGAAGAGGCTTAAAGCCTCATGGGGTAGGTCCTGGGACACATGGGGTAGCTCCTGGGACACATGGGGTAGCTCCCGGGACTCATGGGGTAGCTCCTGGGACACATGGGGTAGCTCCAGCGACACATGGGGTAGCTCCAGCGACACATGGGGTAGGCCCAGGGACACATGGGGTAGGCCCAGCGACACATGGGGTAGCTCCAGCGACACTTGGGGTAGGCCCAGGGACACATAGAGGGGGCTGAGAGCCTCCAGCCCTCCGCGATTAACGCCGCCGTTCCGGCGGAAACGCGGGCGGGACGCCCGCGGTCCCAGGACGGGCCCAGGTCACAGGGTGGGGTCCCGGGAGGGGGTTAGCGGGTGCGGTCGCGGACGAGGGTGGCGAGCTCGCGGAGGGGGGCGGCGGAGGGGCCGAGGTTGGAGATCGACGAGAGGGACGTCTCGACCAGTTCGTCGCTGAGCTTTTTGGCCCCCTCCACGCCGGCCAGTTTGACGAACGTCAGGCGGTCAACGTCTTTGCCGACGTCTTTGCCGAGGTCTTCGGGGGTGCCGACGACGTCGAGGATGTCGTCGGTGATCTGGAAGGCGAGGCCGAGGTTCTTGGCGAAGACTTCGATGCGGCCGAGGGCGGCGGGGGAGATGTTGGCGAGCATGCCACCCACCGCGGCGGCGGCGACGAAGAGGGCGCCGGTCTTGCGGGAGTGGATGAACTCGAGGGTATCGAAATCGAGACGCGAGCCTTCGCTGTGCAGGTCGACGGCCTCGCCGGCGATGGTGCCGTCCCAGCCGACGGCGTCGACGACGCGCTTGATCACCTGCAGCATCGGCCACTGGCGCGGGGTCAGCGCGGCGTAGTTTTTCGCCACCAGGCCGTAGGAGTGGTTCAGCAGGGCCACGGCGGAGAGAATGGCCAGATCCTCGCCGAAGGCGCGGTGCAGCGTCGTCTGTCCGCGGCGCAGGAGGGCATCGTCCATCGACGGTAGATCATCCAGAATTAATGATGAGGCGTGGATCATCTCCATGGCCGCGGCGGCATCGGCCAGCTTCTCGGCTTTGCAGCCGGTTGACTCCCCCACCGCCATGAGCAGAACGCCGCGGACGCGCTTGCCGGAGGAGGTCAGCGCATGTTTCAGCGGTTCGGCCAGCGGCTTGGGTGCGCCGGCGCGGGCGGCGATGTTTTTGAGCGTTTCATCGATCAGCGCACGCCGCGCCGTGAAGTAGTCGTTCACTTGACGGCATGGTAGCATCGCCGTTCTTCGGCAAGCGGGAACTCTATGAGCACAAGACACTTCGGGCGCGCTCAGCAGATGTGGGTGCTGGTCGCTGCCTGTTTCGTGATGTTCGCCCTGTTCCTCCTGCTCGTGCCGGGGATGACGTTCCGTATGTGGTGGCCGTCGCTGCTGGCCGCGGCCGTGGCCAGCGCCATCACCATCGGCCTCTTCCAGTGGTGGCTCCGAACCGTTTTCAGCCGCCGCGACTCGTCGATCCAGTTGCTCAACCGCATCACCGCGGGCGATCTCTCGATCTCGGCGCGGGAGATCCAGTTGACGACGCAATCGGTGCGGATGTCGGCGGCGATGCGGGCATTGGTTTCGAACCTTGAGCGGACCATCCGCCGCTTCGCCCAACTGGCGACCGACGTGGCCACGGCCAGCGGACAGATCAGCGGCCGGTCGCGGGTGCTGGCGCGCAGCGCGGGGGAGCAGCTCATCTCCACCGGCTCGACCTCGGCATCAGTCGGCCAGATCGATCAGTCGATCAACAACGTCCGGACGTCGATGGAGGATCTCTCCGCGAACGCGGAGGAGACCTCGACCTCGATCCTGGAGATGTCGGCGTCGATCGAAGAGGTGAGCCGGATCGCCGACACGCTGGCCGAGTTCGTGGAGCAGACTGCCTCGGCGTTCGAGGAGATGAGCGTGTCGATCAGCCAGGTGGCCACGAACACGGAGAGCTTCTCCTCGTTTGCATTGCAGACCGCCAGCTCGATGGTGGAGATGAATGCCACCAGCGAAGAGATCGGCAAGTCGGCCAAACAGTCGGCGGAGCTTGCCCGGTACGTGAAGGAAGCGGCGAACGAGGGGCGCGTGGCGGTCAGCGGCACGGTCGAAGGGATGCGCAAGATCCAGGTGGCCGTCGAGGAGGCGAAAGTCGCGCTCGGCGAGCTGTCCAACCGGTCGGAGGAGATCGGCGAGATCGTCCGCGTGATCGACGAGATCGCAGGGCAGACGAACCTCCTGGCGCTGAATGCCGCCATCATCGCCGCGCAGGCCGGCGAGCGCGGCAAAGGCTTCGCCGTGGTGGCCGACGAGATCCGGGATCTCTCCGAGCGCACCTCGGTGTCGACCGACGAGATCCGCACGCTGATCCAGAACGTGCAGCGCGCCGTCGAGCGCGCCGCCGAACAGATGACCATCAGCAGCGACCGCGTGGTCGACGGCGTCGGCCTGACGGCACGGGCGGAGCAGACGCTCGACAAGATCCTCGACATCACCGCGCGCTCGACGAGCTCGATCGCCGGGATCGCCCGCGCCACCGACGAGCAGTCGCGCGGCAGCGCCGCGGCGACGGCGGCCATCGAAGAAGTGACGAAGATGGTGCAGCAGACCGCCAGAGCCACGCAGCAGCAGTCGCAGACCGCGCGCAAGGTCGGCGAGCAGACGTCGATGGTGCGCGACTACACCAAGCACCTCAAGCGCGCCATGGCCGAGCAGGAGACAGGCAGCCGGGCCATCAGCAGGGCCATGGAAAACATCATGGGGCTCGTGCAGAACGTGCTGGAGTCGACCTCGGTGCTGGCCACGGAGAGCTCGGCCATCGTGAAGTCGATGGGGGTCATCCAGCAGGCCACGCGCGAGTCGAATGTCTCCATCGGCGATCTGAATCAGATGGCCAATACGTTGTCGCACGAATCGACGCTCCTGAATTCGGAGCTCGACCGCTTCACGCTGCCGGCGCCGGCCAAGGGGGGCAAGCTGACGACGTCGACGGTGCTGTGGCAGCAACTGACGCTCGACCCCATCCACATCGGCGCCGCGGCCCTCGGCTATATGTCGAAGACGATCCACGCCCACCTCGTGATCTATGGCGAGGGAGCGGAGCTGACACCCGGCCTGGCCGAGCGCTGGGAAGTGCTGGAGCAGGGGCACATCTACCGCTTTCACCTGCGGCGGGGCGTGCGCTTCCACAATGGCCGGACGCTGGAAGCGAAGGACGTGCACGATTCGCTGGTCCGCCTGCTGCTGCCGGAGTTGAATTCGCCGTCGAACTGGATCATGCGCGAGGTCCGCGGCGCCGCCGACGTGATCGCCGGACGCACGCGCACGCTGGCCGGGATTCAAGTGCGCGACCAGTACACGGTCGACATCATCCTCGATGAGCCGCTGGCGTTCTTCCTGTCGCTGCTGACGATGCATGAGGCGGCCATCATTCCGGCCGAGGAGGCGCGCGATCCGGAGCGATTCCGCCTACATCCTGTCGGCGCCGGCCCCTTCCGTCTGGTCCAGGCCATCGAAGGCGAACGGGTGCTGATGGAGCGCAACCGGGACTACTTCATCCCCGGTCTTCCTCACCTCAACCAGATCGAATTCCGGCTCGATCTGCGCGGCTTCCGCGACGTCGCCCAGTCCTTCCTGCGCGGCGAGATCGACGTCGCGCATGGCATACCGCTGAGCATCGTCAACGAGGTGCGGAACGATCCGCGCATCGCACCGTACATGCTGACGACGATCCAGCTCCACACGTCGTACTTCGCCTACGACTGCTCGGTCGCGCCGTTCAATCGCCCGGAGGTGCGGCAGGCGGTG
>DATMNC010000013.1:0-33499 GCA_035569395.1 Thermoanaerobaculia bacterium
CAGCAGCACCGAAAGGTCCGGAACGTGCCAGCGAGGGGAGGACGATGCTTCGAGCGTTACTCCCGGCGGCGGCGGGACGAAGAGCCGCTGGCGATCAACGCGTGACAGGAAGACGCCGACCGGCATCTCCGCAAGGCTGACCGCGGACAGACGGTCCATGCGATGGAGAGTCAGCGTTTTCACATTTGCAGGAATGGCTTTGCCGTTGACCGCGAACAGAACCGGTGCCGCTGCCGCATCACCGGGACGGACTTCGACCAGGGCGCGGTTACGCCAGATTTGGTGCTCGACAGAGAAGGGTCGAAGGAACCATGGGTGTGCCGCAAGGCGGGAGGAGGCGTAGACCGTGTAGGTACCGTCCGCGGGGACGATCCAGTAAATACGATTTCCGGGGCTGTTCCCGGCGGTCAAACGGCCGCTCATCCCGGGGAGCCACAGATCGATCTCGGCCGGAAGATAATGTGCGGCGACGGCCATCCCCAGTTGGCGATGGTGTTCCATCCAGTGGCGTGCATCGTAGTCCGCGATGACCGCCGCCGGCGGGTCGGATAGCAGTTCGGCCGCCGTATATGGTTCGAATATGCCGCCCGCTTCCAACTCGATGACGATGAACCGGAAGAACCAGTAGCGGTAGGCGGGCCTGCGCCGCACCGCCCAACCGACGCCATCCCACACCTTCGAGCCTGGCGGTGTTTCACGGTCGGCCGCGCGCATGATGTGGTCCTGGTAGCGCGTGTCATTTTCTTTGCCGCGAAAAACAGCGACGGCGGTACCGATGCAGATCAGAAGAGCCAGGACCATCATCGCAACGCGCTTCGGTACGAGTACTTCGATTTCAGTCGCGACGAAAGGGATCAGTACGAGGACGACGATCTCGAAGTGATAGTTGTAGATCAACTTCATCGCCGAGATGAACAGGAGGTTCGCGACAACGAGAAACGCCAAATAGAAGCGGTCATCCGGTGTTCGCCGTCGACGCACCAGAGCATGCACGACGCCCAGCAGACCCAATACCAGGATGATGATCCCGGCCGGATCGATGCCCGAGGGATCGAAATCGATGTGATTGAGGAAGCGGCGAATCCCGAATGGTGCGGCCAGCCGGGTGAAAAAGATCCAGGGCGGCGAGGGGTTCAGGCGGTCGGCGATCACGTTGTCGCTCCAGACCCGATGGAAGGCGAGGAGAGCGGAATTCGTAGCCACGAAGTAAAGCGCCCCTAGAAGAAAGGTGGCCGCCGCACCGGCGTACAACCAGTTCGCGCGGATGTTGCTGCTCCACCGCCGCTCTCCGGGACGGATGATGCGAATCAGCAGCACGGCGATGGCAACGACGGGCCCGACACGAAGGTTGGCGAAGCCTCCCAGACAGAATGCCGATCCGGCCAGGAGAGCGAAGACAACGCCCTCGTCCATCCTCTGCACGAAATAGATGGCCAGGACCAGAAGAAAACATCCGAGGACGTCGACCCGATATTCGACGGCCGGAAGCATGAAGAGCGAGCTACAGAGCGCGACGATGATCGCGGTCCAGCGCGCCCACAGGATGATACCGGCGCGCTCCATCCACCGCATCAGCAGGACGAACGTGGCGATCCAGAGCGGGATCTGGGCGAAACGCATGAAGATGATGGCCGGCGCGCCCGAAGAATGAGTGAGTGCGGCGATCGGCGCGAAGAGGAACCACTGCAACGGGGTGTGGTGCTCCCAGAAATCGCGATACGGCACCAGCCCCTGGCGTACCCAGTCGGTGGCGCGGAAGAATTCGATCTCGTCCCAGACGAGCGGGTGAAGTCCCTGTAGTTGAAAGAGGCGCCCGAGGATCGAAAGAAACGATAGGCCGCCGAAAAGCGCCGTTCCACGCGAGAGTTTCATCGCCGGGACTCCGGATGCAGGTCCCACACGTCGCCGATCGTGCGCGTGGCACGGCCGGAGGCGACGAGACGTTCGAGACAGCGCCGGGATTCCGGCAAATCATCGAGGGGGTCATCGATGGAGACGAAGCGAAGATCCGGTTGCAATCCGCGCTCGGCACGGCATACGGGAAGATCGCTCTCCGTCATGACCGGCAACGGCGTGGCTCCAGGGTGTGCCTTGGTGTAAGCGATCGAAAAGGGAACGAGGTCCCAGATGGCGAACCAGTAGTACCCGGCGTCGCGCACGCCGATCGGATGGTAGGGGGGAAGCATCCAGACAGTCTCTCCGGCCCGCAGTTTCCTCTGCAGGTGCTCCCGGATCGGCGAGCCGCTCCGCGAGATGCTGATCGGCATCATCACATGCACGGCCATGGCGCAGACGACGGTGACCGCGATCGTGGCCACGGCGGCGGCTCGATCACTGGCGAGATCCAGGAGCCGGGCGGCTGTGATCCCGTAGAGGCATGCCGCGATGAAACTCCACATGAGGTAATACTGCGGCCAGACGTTCGGATAGGGGTAGATGAAGCGGATCTCCGCCGTCGCCGCCGCCGCCAGCACCAGCAGAGCGGCTGGGGCCGAGCGGCGCGTGACGATCGCGGCGGCGGCGATCACCGCAATCGGCGCGATCCCGCGGAAGGCTGGATCACAGTACATGTACGGAACTCCGCCGTTGAACCAATTCCTGGTCAGCATCTGCCGGTGCATGAACCACTCCATGAAGAGCTGGTTTAAGCGGAACGAAAAGAAAACGTAGTCCCGCAGCGGAACCATGGCCACGATCCAGGTGATGGATGCGGCCACGCAGGCAAGCGGAGGGATGACGGCAAGAGCGACGTTGCGGACGCTACGCGCTCTCCATAGCACGGCCAGATAGATGATGCCTAGGACGAGCGACTCCAGAGGCCACTTCGGATTCCAGAGGGCGGCGGTGGCGACCAGACCGATGCCGATCCCCGCGAGCAGCAGACGAAGCCGTTCCGATTGCCACCGCCCCAGGAGAAAGAGCGCCCCGAGCCAGAAGAGAAAGATGGCCGGGGGATCGTTACGGACATCGTTCAGGCCGCGGTACCAGACCCATGGTGAGGCCAGGAGCGCGGAGAGAGTGACCAGCGGCGCGATCATGCCGCGCGAAATCCGGTACGCAAGCGTCGCCGCGGCGCCGGCGGCGAGGAGACCGCACGCCCCGCTGAAGAGACGGGCTCTTGAAATGTACGATGCCAGATTCCACGGCTCCGGGACCATCCGCCGCAGGATCGTCAAGAGAAACGGCGTATGGTCCTCGCAGAAGTCACGATAGAGCCGGAGGCCGGAGCGCATCAGCCACCCTGCGTGCAGTAGTTCGGTTTCGTCACTGTCGAGGGCCCGCTGTAGTACGCCATGAACGGCCAAGAGATGGCGCGCCACGATGAAGGTAATACCGGCAGCGGCCGTGAGAGCGGCAACCTGACGGAGACGGGTCGCGCTCAGTGGCATGGCCCCCAAGCGTATCTCATGGATGCAGATCCCAGACGCCGGCGGCCGGCGTCCTCACCGCCCGCCCCGCCGCGATCATTCTCTCCAGACAAGCGTTTGCTTCGGGCATCGCCTCGAGGAAATACCCACCCGAGACATAACGGAGATCGGGCTGCAACCCGCGCTCGGCGCGGCAGACCGGCAGCTCCTTTTCGATGATCGCCGGCAGCGGAGTCTCGACGGGATGCCGCGCCGTGTACTCGATGGCGAACGGTACCAGCTCGGTGGTGTTGTACCAGTAGTACCCGGCGTCGCGCACGCCGATGGGATGCGGCGCCACCCAGACACGCTCGCCGGGACGAAGATTCTTCTGCAGATAGGACAACATCGGCCATCCCCGTACGCCCGGACGCAGGGGCATGGCCTGCTCGACGGCCACGACGGCCATCGCCGCGATGGTTACCGTCGCCCAGAAGCGCATCCCATCGCCTGGCAGCAGCCGGAGAAGAGCCGCCGCGCCGATCCCATACAGAGCAGCGGCGATGAAGCTCCACATCACGTAATACTGCGTCCAGACGTTTGGATAGGGATAGACGAAGCGGATCTCCAGGGTGGCCGCGGCCGCGAGCGCGAGTAGTACCCGGAGAGTGGTGACGTCCATCCCGTGCAGTCGATCCCGCATGGCCGGTATGGAGAGAAGCGCCAGCACCAGGATCACGGCAAGGATGGGCCAAACTCCTTTGAATGCGGGCGAACAGAACATGTAAGGCAGTCCGTGAGGAAGCGCCGCCGCGGTGACTTCGGTCAGGTGCCGGCTCGCTACGATCCAATCGGTGAGCAGCTTGTTGCAGCGAAAGGCGAAGAAGAAATAGTCGCCGAGCGAGACCGTGGTCACGATGCACCCAAGTGCCGCAATGACGCAGACCACCGGCGGCAGGATCGTCATCGCCAGCATTCGCGGACCGCGGCGAAAGGCCTGCCAGGCGATGGCGAGATAGTAGGCACCGAGGACGAGTGACTCGAGAGGCCACTTCGGATTCCAGATCGCCGAGATCGCAACCAGTCCGATTCCGATACCGGCAAGCGCGAAACGCCGCCGCTCGGATGGCCATCCTCCCAACAACAGCAGCGCACCGAGCCAGAAGAAGAACAGCGCCGGCGGGTCATTGCGAGCCTCGACGAGCGCTCGAGACCAGACCCACGGCGAGGCCAGGAGCATGGCGATCGCGACCAGCGGCGCGACTAGGCTTCCGATGGCCCGATACGACAGCGCCGCCAACGCGCCGAGGCCGAGAACGCCTACGATCGACGCAAAGATCCGCGCCCGCGCCACGTATGTGCCGAGGTCGAGCAACGGAAAGGCCGCCGTCCCTCGGGTGGGGACCATCCATTTGAGAATCACGAACAGAAACGGGGCATGGTTCTCGGCGAAATCACGATAGAGCCGAAGCCCCTGCTGCATCAGCCAGCCGGCGTGGAGATATTCGCTCTCATCCGAGCCGATCGGGCGATCGAGTCCGCTGTAGACGGCGATGAGGTGCCGCACGACGAGGTAGCCGGCAGCGGCGCCTGCTGTCAGAACAGCCGCTCTTCGCAGCGCGATCGGATTGGTCTGCATCGGCCGCGGTGGAACGCCGGGGTTGCCGGAGACGCGCTCCGGCAACCCGTCTGATCAGATCTTCTTCGCGGCCTTCTTCAGCGACCGTGCGCTGGCGTTGAGCGCGTCCTTGGTAAGCGACTTCGCCTGCTTCACGCCCTTGGCCACCTGCTTCTGCACAGCCTTGCGCGCCTGATTGATCTTCGGGGCCGCGGCCTTCTTCAGCGCCTTGATCTTCGGGGCGGCGGCCTTCCCGGCGGCCTCATAGACTTCTACGCTCTTCTTCGCCACAGTCTTTGCGGCGTTCTTTGCCGCCTTCTGAATGTCTTTCTTCTGGACCATGTAAAAGCCTCCTTCGTTGATGGATATCTACCTTAGCACGCGATATGCGGGTGACGTTCCAGGAACTCGATCGTTACTTCGTCCCGGCGTTGAGCTTTTCCGCCGCGTGAATCTGATCGAGCTGGCCGCGAAACTCGCGCGCCCACGCTCCGAATGCGTTCTCCACATCACCCCATCGGCGATAGGCGCCCAGTCCGCTGAAATAGGCGCGGCCGGCTTTGTGGTCGGCAAATGCGGCCACGCGCGCGTTGGTCATGCAATCGCGCATGTCGACTTCGATGGCAGCGCCGCCGATGTCGACCGTCGGCAGAAAGAGTCCGACGCCGATGACGGTGCCGACCGCTTTTGCGGCGATGTTCCTGGCCGGGTCCACCGGCACAAGCTCCGTGAGCGCGGCGCGCACGCGAAGCACGCCATCGGCGGGAACGTCGACCACCGTGTAGCCGCCTTGGGTCAACTCAGCCGTGAACGCGGTACGCAGATGTTCGCTCAGGTTCTTCAACTCCTCGGCGCTGGCCTGGTTGTCCTTTGTTTCCTTGCCGAGAGAGACGACCACCGGCTCGAAGAGGAAGGCGTGATAGTCACCGAGGATGCCCGGACGGCTGGACCAGGCCCTCAGCGACCGGCTGCCTGGCACTGACTGAAGCTCGATGCCGCTGCCGAGGAAGACCACATTCGGCTGCTTCGCCGTCGCGCAGCCCAGGAGGATCAGGAAGCTGAATGCTGCACAGAGTTTGATCATCGCGCTCTCCTTTGTGAATCGATCCAGCGGTCAACGTTGGCTTCCAGGACGCTGAGCGGCACTGCGCCGCTGCCGAGGACGACGTCGTGAAACTCGCGGACGTCGAAACGGGTGCCGAGCGCTCCCTCGGCGCGTTTGCGGAGCTCTTTGATCTTCAGCTCACCGAGCTTGTAGGCAAGCGCCTGTCCCGGCCACGAAATGTACCGGTCGACCTCGGTCTCGACTTCATGAAGCGGGAGGGCGGTGCGGCTGGCCAGATAGTCGATGGCCTGCTGCCGCGTCCAGCCCATCGAGTGGATGCCGGTGTCGACGACCAGCCGGCAGGCGCGCCACATCTCATAGGTCAGCCGTCCGAAGTTCGAGTAGGGATCCATATAGATCCCCGCCTCGAGGCCGAGCCACTCGCAGTAAAGCCCCCACCCTTCGCCGAACGCCGAGTTGTACGAGTAGCGGCGGAAGTTCGGCAGATCGCCGAGCTCCCGCGCCAGCGAGATCTGGAGATGATGACCGGGAACCGCTTCGTGCAGCGTCAGCGCCTCGAGGTTGTAGAGCGGACGGCTCTCCAGCATGTACGTGTTGACCCAGTAGATGCCCGGCTGCGTGCTTCCCTGGGCCGGTCCGACATAACGGCCGCTGGTGTACTTCGGGGCGATGTCCGCCGGAACCGGCTCGACGGTGTAGGGAAGCCGCGGCAGAGTCTTGAAGAGCGACGGCAACTTCCCGTCGATCCTCTTGGCGATGCGTGAGGCACGCGACAGAAGCTCTTCCGGTGTCTTGGCGTAGAAACGCGGATCGGTGCGCAGAAAGACGAGAAACGCAGGGAAGTCTCCCTGGAACCCGGTCTCCTTGATCACCGCGTTCATCTCCGCGGAGATCCGATCGACTTCCCTGAGTCCGATCTTGTGGATCTCCTCGGGGGTGAGATTGAGCGTGGTGAACTCGCGGATCTTGAACGCGTAATAGGCGCGGCCGTCAGGCAGCTCGGAAGCGCCGAGCGTGGTGCGCGCGCTCGGCAGGTACTCGTTGCGGAAGAAGTCGAGGAACTCGCGGTAGCCGGCCACTGCTCCCTCCATCACCGCGGCGCGTCCCTCCTGCCGCAACCGTTCATGCTCCGATTGCGGAACGGAGGATGGGAACTTTGCGAATGGGACCCAGAACACGCTCTTCGTCGGATCGTCGACGATGTGGGCGGTGATGGTGGAATCGTAGCCGTCGAGCGTGGCGCGCGGAATGGTCATGCCGCGCTTGATGCCGATCCGCATCAGCGCGATCTCTTCACGGACATAGCGCGGCCAGGCCTTGAGCCGGCTGATGTAGTTCTCGTAATCCTTGACCGTGGCCAGCGGAACGTCCTTCGGCAATCGCGAGAAGCCGGAATGGAATCCCGAGTCGGCGTTGAACGGGACCTGGTAGTCGCCGAGCTCGAACGATGTGGCCGAATCCTCGAGCCGTTGTTTGAAGATGTCGTAGTTGACGATCTCCGCGGCCGGCAGTTTCGATCGATCGATGCCCGCCAGCTCCGTCAGCGTCGCCTTCGTCTGCGCGTGCCGCCGCTCGAGGTCGGCGAGCGTCACCGATGGCAGCCGGTCGTCATACTCATGCCTTCCGACCGATGTGGCGAACAACGGATTCTCCCTGAGTTGCGTCTCCCACGTCCGATCGAACAACGCGTGAAGACGAGCGACCTCATCGGCCGCGTAGGCGGAGAAAGCGAGCAGAGAAACAGCGACGAGGAGCGAGAGTCGTAGTTTCATTTCGGAGAAGCTTACCGCGTGCCGTGAAGAAAGGCTCTCACCACAGAGACACAGAGACACGGAGAAAGGAAGGATGAAATCTGAAGGATGAAGGATGAATGCGCTGTTTGATCATCTTTCATCTTTCCGCCTTCATCCTTTGCTCTCTCTCTGTGTTCTCTGTGCCTCAGTGGTTGAACGCTCTTGACTCTAAAGTGAATCCCCCCTCCTTGACCGCCCTCCGAACATGGGCGGAGAATGCAAACTCATCCATAGGTATGCCCCGGATCAGACCCAGATGAAAAGGGGGAAGTCATGAAGAGTCTCGTGATGCGAACCGCGTTGTGTGTGTTGACGTTGGCGATCACCGGCCCCGGGTTACCTCTCTTCGCGCAGGAAACCAAGGACACCAAGCCTGCCGAGAAAAAGGCCGAGGACGAGAAGAAAGCCAAGGTGACCGAGGAGATGGTGGTCACGGCCCGGAAACGCGAGGAAACGGTGCAGGACGTACCCATCTCCGTGGCCGCGCCGACCGAATCGCAGTTGCGCGATCGTGGCGCTGAAAACCTCGAAGACGTTTCGGCTAACGTCGCGGGCTTCACCGTCCAGAACCTTGGGCCGGGACAGAGCCAGGTTGCGATGCGCGGCGTGTCGGCGGGACAGATCGTGCGCGACCAGCCCGGCGTCAAGGAACAGGTCGGCGTCTATCTCGACGAATCGGTGATCTCGCTCTCGCTCTTTACGCCCGACGTCGACCTCTTCGACCTGTCGCGCGTCGAGGTGCTGCGCGGACCTCAGGGAACGCTGTTCGGATCGGGATCCGAGTCCGGCACGGTGCGGTACATCACCAACCAGCCGAAGCTCGGCGTCTCCGAATCCGTCGGCGAATTCTCCGGCAGCTCGGTCAACTCCGGCGGTCTCGGGGGAAGCGTCAAGGTCGCCGTGAACGCGCCGTTGAGTGCAACCGCGGCGATGCGGTTCGCCGGCTACTTCACCCGCTATGGCGGGTTCATCGACGCCGTGCAGCCGGATCTGAGCGTGAAGAAGGACGTCAACAGCGGAACCCGGAGCGGCGCCCGCCTGGCCTTCCTGATCAAGCCGGACGACAAGCTCAGCATCACTCCGCGCATCCTCTATCAGAAGGTGGACATGGACGGCTGGAACCGCCTCGACGCCTTCAACATCCTGGCCAATCCGTACACGACCACGCGCCCCAAGGTTACGCTGGGCGATCGGCAGTTCACGCAATTCAAGGAGCCGTTCACGGACAAGTTTTTTCTCGGCGACGTGAACGTTTCCTACGACCTCGGCGGCGGCCGGAAGTTTACATCGATCAGTTCCTACTCCGATCGTGACGTCAACGTGATCCGCGACGCCACCGCGCTGACGGCCAGCATCACCGGCGGTTCCATCGGTTTGCCGGCGAGCATCTACACGCTCAACGCGCCGCTCGACGATGCCACGACGGCCAAAGCGTTCACGCAGGAAGTGCGCCTGTCGGGGACCACCTCGAAGTTTCAATGGGTCACAGGCGGGTTCTACAGCCACACCGATCGGCACTATGGCCAGAGCCTTCTGGTCAGCGGATTCGAGGCCGCTTCCAAAATCCCCACGGCGGGCAATTTCGGCGCGGCGAAGGACGTGCTGTTCTTCTCCAACCTCAAATACAACTTCCAGCAGTTCGCTCTGTTCGGCGAGGGGACGTATCCGGTCACCGACCGTCTGGAAGTGACCGCCGGCGCGCGCGTATACGACTTCAAAGAGAAACGGACGCAGACGTTCGACGGCATCTTTGCTGATGACGGCACGACCGCCGGATCGACCAAAGCCAACGGCGTCGCGCCGCGCGTGATGAGCAGCTACAAGCTCAACGACTCGACGCGTCTGAATGCGCAGATCTCGAAGGGATTCCGGCTCGGCGGAATCAACGACCCGCTCAACGTCCCGCTCTGCACCGCGGCGGATCTCCTCACGTTCGGTGGCCGGGGGAACTGGAAGGACGAGACCCTGTGGAACTACGAGGTCGGCTCGAAGTCGAAGATCATGGATGGGCGCGGCTCATTCAACGCCTCCGCCTTCTACGCCGACATCCGCGATCTGCAGGCCACGGTGACCGCCGGTTCGTGCTCCTCGCGCGTCGTGTTCAACGTTCCCAAGTCGAAGAGCGAAGGGCTGGAAGCGGAATTCGAAGCCGCTCCGACCGATCTGTTCGACTTCGCTATCTCCGCCACGCGCCTCAAGTCGCAACTGGAGTCGACGCTGACCTCCACCGATGCCAAGGGGGTTGTCTCCATCGTCTCCGGAATCGAGAAGGGCAACCGTCTGCCGACCGTCCCCGAGTTTCAGATGACGGCAGCGGCCACGCTTCACTGGCACACGGGGGCGTCGTGGGCGGGTTATACGACCGGCGTCTACCAGCACGTCGGCGACCGCTTCACGCAGATCGGCGATCAGGCGGCAGGCTTCGGCACCGTCGACCTGAACTCATTCGCGCCGAACAACATCGGTGGGCCCTTCACGCAGAGCGCGTTCACGTTCAATCCCAAGCTGCCGGCGTACGACATCGTCAATCTGCGCGTCGGCGTGCTGGTCAACAAGTGGGATACGGCGCTCTTCGTCAACAACCTCACGAACGAGACGGCCTTTCTGGCGCTGGATCAGGAGCGCGGAACGCGCGCGCGCGTCGGCTACCTGACCAACCAGCCTCGTACCATCGGCATCAGTACACGAGTGAATTTCTAGGAGATCGCTATCTCCGATAACGGGGTTACCCGGCGGACATTTCTGGAAAGCGTCGGGGCGGTTGCTGTTGCCAGCCGCCTCGACGCACAAGCTCTCTTCGGCAAGTCCCGGCCGCGCATCGCTGTGATCGGCAGCGGTGCCTTCGGCGGTTGGACGGCGCTCCACCTGGCCGGCCTCGGCGCGCAGGTTACGCTGATCGATTCGTGGGGAGCGGGAAATCCGCGCTCCAGCTCGGGCGGCGAGACCCGCGTCATCCGCGCGATCTATGGACCTGACCGCGTCTACGTCGAGATGGTCAAGCGCGCCTACGAGCTGTGGGACCGGATCGGCGCGTCGTCGGGTGAGCCGTTGTATGTCGAGACCGGCGCGCTCTGGATGCATCGAAAGGATGACGCATACGTTCGCTCGTCCGTCCCGATCCTGCAGGAGTTCGGTTTTCCGGTCGATCACCTCACCATCGCCGACGCCGCGCGGCGTTATCCGCAGATCGACTTTCGCGGGGTCCATTCGGTCTGGCTCGAACGGCGCGCGGGTGCATTGTCGGCGCGGCGGGCTTGCGGCGTCGTTCGCGATGCCTTCGAGAAGGCCGGCGGTAGCTACCGCATGGGGCGCGTGAAGCCGGGTCCGATCGTCAGCGGCTCGATGACCAGTCTCCAGCTCGGCGATGGTTCGCGCGTCGAAGCCGACGGATTCGTATTCGCGTGCGGCCCCTGGCTGGGAACGCTCTTTCCCGACGTCATCGGCGACGGAGTCCATCCTACTCGGCAGGAGGTTTACTACTTCGGGACGCCGGCCGGTTCGGAGCGCTACCTCCCGAGCCATCTCCCGATCTGGATCGATTTCGGCGAGAGAATCGTCTACGGCCTTCCCGACACGCACGGCCGCGGGCTGAAGATCGCCGACGATACCCGCGGCGAGCCGATCGATCCGACCAGCGCCAACCGGACACCCTCCGCGGCAGGCATCCTGCGGGCGCGGCACGTTCTCGCTGAGCGCTTTCCCGAGCTCGCCAAGGCGCCGCTCGTGGCCGCCGAAGTCTGCCAATACGAAAACAGCCCCGACGGGCACCTCATCATCGATCGTCATCCCGAGGCCGGCAATGTCTGGCTCATCGGGGGAGGCTCGGGTCACGGATTCAAACTGTCGCCCGCCGTCGGCGAGATGACGGCGCAGATGATCCTGTCGGGGAAGGACGTCCCGAAGCTGTTTCGTCTGGAACGGCTGCAAAACGCGGTGCACAAGACGCAGTTCGAGAGCAAATAGGTGGATCGGGTTGTCGGTTGTCGGGGGTAGGGCGTCGGCGGTCGAAGTTTTTAAGGTCAGCGGGTTGTAGATTGAATTCTCTCCGACTCCCGACAACCCCCCGACAACCGACAACCGACAACCGACAACCGACAACGCGACAACCGATAACGCGACAACCGATAACCGACAACGCGACAACCGATAACCCGACAACCCTCATCTCCGCGTCACATCGCCTTCGCGATCAGTACCGCGTTCGTCCCTCCGAACGCGAACGAGTTCGACATCACGCAACGAACGTTCTGATCGGGTCGCCCCACGCCCCGGACGTAGTCGAGGTCACAGTCCGGATCGGGAACGTCGAGATGGGCGGTCGGTGGGATGGCCTGGTGCTTCATCGCCAGCAACGCGACGGCGAATTCGAGCGCGCCCGCTCCGCCCAGCAAGTGTCCGTGCATCGACTTCGTGGAGCTGACGGCGATTCTGGAGGCGCGGTCGCCGAAGACTTTCCTGATTGCCCGCGTCTCGGTCACGTCGTTCAACACGGTGGCGGTGCCGTGAGCGTTCACGTAGTCGATTTCGCTGGGGTTGATCCCTGCGTCCTCGAGCGCCAGCGTGATGGTCTGGGCCTGTCCCTCCACCGACGGTTTGGTGATGTGCTGGTAATCATTGCTGGAGCCGTAGCCGGCGACCTCGGCGTAGACGCGCGCGCCGCGGCGGATCGCTGCCTCCCGTTCCTCGAGAGTGATCATGGCCGCCCCTTCGCCCAGGACCAGCCCCGTACGGCTTTTCGAAAACGGGCGGCACGATGCGGATGGATCGGGGGCGGGAATGGCCAGGATATGCATCGCCTCCCACGCCTTGAAGAATCCGAAGGTCAGTGGTGCCTCCGCGCCGCCGGCGATCATGACGTCGGCGTAGCCGTGACGGATCTGGCGGAACGCTTCTCCGATGGATACCGACGACGACGAGCAGGCGCAGGAGTAGGTGAGGTCAGGTCCGCCGAGACCATGCTGCATAGCCACGTGACCGGCGGAAGCATTGTTCATCACCTTCAGCACGGACAGCGGTTTCACGCGGTCGGGGTCGCGCAGCAGCAATTGCCAGAACGTCTCCTCGAGAGCGTTGGACGCTCCCATGCCCGTGCCGACCGACACGCCGGCGCGGTTCCTGTTTTCAGCCGTGAATTCGATGCCCGCATCCTTCACCGCCATCGCCGCCGCGGCGATCGTGAACTGGCTGACGCGGTCGATGTGATCGGTCCTCTGCTGCGGAAAATAGTGCGCGGGATCAAACTCCACGCTTGCGGCGATGCTCGTGTGTGGCCCTTTCGGTCCTTGGGTGACGACCTCGCGGACTCCTGAACGGCCCGCCATCAGCGCGGAGAACATCGTGTCGGGATCGTTCCCGAGTGGGGAGATCACGCCAAGCCCGGTGACGACGACGCGTCTGTGTTCTGACATCAAGGGGATTCTGACATGGTCGCGGAGGACGTTGCTGAACGGAGCGCTGGCGTCTCGCCGCTGAGCTTACCAGGCAACTGTATCGAATCTTGCCAGACCGGAGGCGAGACGCCAGCGCTCCGTTCGCCGGAGCGCGATGCGCTCCGGCTAATTGCCGCGTTAGCGGCAACGAGACGGTAGCCAGGGGTGCGAGCGTTTTTTGCTCGCACCCCTGGTAAAAAGATGCCGTGCTTTAGTGCCGCGTCAGCGGCACTGGAGTGATCGGGGACTCCATCCAGTGCCGCTCACGCGGCACGCTTTCAAGAGACAAACGCAGACCAGGGGTGCTCGCAAAAAGCGCTCGCACCCCTGGCTACCTTCTTTGAGCCGCTATCGCGGCGTTCTAACGTCCAATCTCCGGCGCCGGAGCGCGATGCGCTCCGGCTGCAAGAAGCTAGTACTGAACGCGCGCGGCTTCGAACGTGTCGCGGTTCTCCCACGCGCCGTTCACGCTGATGTGATCGCCAGGGCGGGTTCGCCAGACATTCACCGAGTGACGCGTGTCCATGGTGCGGACGTCGACCTTGGTGGGTACGCCGGAGGCGTCATCGCGGATGGTCAGAAAGTTCAGCCGTCGATTGACGCTCATGACCGTTCCGCTCAACCATCCGTTGGAGCCGAACGGCACTCCCCGGTACATCGGATCCGTTGTGTACGTAGGCTCACCGGAGAAGGCGATGTAGTCCGCGTTCACCGTATCGCCATTCACGACGCCGCCGATGCGGACGACGGCACCGATGCGGATGTCGCGGTTCCGAATCGTCGCCATCGGGACGAAGTACGCATAGCTGCCGTGGTTGAGAACGACCCGATACTGATCGCCCTCGCGGCTCATGGCGGTGATCTCACCTTGCGTAGAGATGCGATCCGCCCGGTAGTGGTACTCGCCATCTTGTGGTTGAGGCGCCGCGAAGGCCGCGGAGCTCAGCAGCAATGCCAGACCACTGGCCGCTGCCAGCGGCGCGAACCCACTCTTGATGCTCTTCATAGAATCCTCCTTGGAAAACGTCTGACTTCACCGAATAACATGGCAAAGACGTTGCCAATATCGGGAGGTTCAAAGCGTGCTGATCGGGCTATTGGTCCCGACCTTAACAAGCGAGCCCGGCGCGCGGACCGTGTTATCATTCCTTAACTAATCACAACATTACTGCGTTACGCACCGTCGGAACAGAGCTGGCAGGAGGGTCTTATGGCAATCCGCTCGATGTGGGAGAGACTTATGTTCGCGCCGTTCGTATTGGTCCTGACCGCCGCCACCGCGGCAGCACAGGAAACGCCGTTCCGCGAAGTGTTGGGCCATGTGCATCCATCCGCGCCCGCGCCGGCGCTGACGCCGCCGAACGCAAATGTCACCGGAGTCTGGACGACCCTCGGCTACGGCAGCCCCATCAATCCCGTGCATGTTGCTCTCACTCACGACGGGAAGATTCTGGTGATCTCCGGGTCGGGCAACTATCCCGAGAATCACGTCCTCTCCGCGGGCGTGTGGGACCCGGCCACGCAGCGGATGACTACGTTCGTCATCGCAACCGACATGTTTTGCAACGGCATGGTCGTCCTGCCGGACGGACGGCCATTCGTCATCGGCGGGACTCTCAGCTATAAGTTCACCGGACTGAAGTCGACGGCCCTCTTCGATCAGGCCACGGCAACCTTCTCGGCCGGACCCGATATGTCCGACGGGCGCTGGTATCCGACCGGAACAGTTCTGCCGGACGGTACGGTCATGGCGATCTCCGGACTCGGCACGACCGGGGTCATGAACAAGACCGTGGAGATCTTCGATCCGGTCAAGAACATCATCAGCCCCGCCGGCGCGGCCTTCCCGGATGTGCAGTTCTTTCCGCGCCAGCACGTATTGCCGAGCGGAAAGGTGTTCGAGTCGGGATGGAATCCCAACACGCAGATGTGGGACACCTCGACGCATGTCTGGACGCCGGTGGCGGTGACGCAGTACGGAAAGGATCGGACCTACGGGACCTCCGTCCTCCTTCCGCTGACCCCCGCGAATGGGTACAAGCCGACGGTGATCATCATGGGGGGAGGTCCTTCGTCCAGCAACATCACGGCGACGACGGAAACGATCGACCTTTCCGCGCCGAAGCCGGCCTGGGTGTGGGGTCCGAATATGGTCGCCCCGCGCATCGAACTGAACGCGACGCTGCTGCCGAACGGAAAGGTGATTGTCTCCGGCGGATCGTCGCAGGACGAGGATGCTGCCAAGGCGGTGCTGCCCGCGGAGATGTATGACCCGGCAACCAACGCCTTCTCGCCCGCGGGAACGATGGCTTTTCCGCGGCTCTACCACTCCAACACCATCCTTCTTCCCGACGCCACGGTCCTCGCCCTCGGCGGCAACCCGATCCGCGGCGCATACGAAGGACACATGGAGATCTACTCCCCGCCCTACCTCTACACCTCTACCGGCGCGCTCGCGTCACGTCCGGTGATCGCCAGCGCGCCGCCGAACATCGCTTACGGCGCATCGTTCGCGCTGTCGACCACGGCCGCGGCGACCATTGGCTCGGTCGTGGTGATGCGCGCGGGAGCCGTGACGCATTCCTTCAACATGGACCAGCGCCTGGTCGGCCTCTCATTCACGGCCGGGAGCGGAACGCTCACCGTCACCGCTCCCGCAAACGCGAATCTTGCTCCGCCAGGCTGGTACCTCATCTTCATTCTCGACACCAATGGAGTGCCGTCAGTCGGAAAGTTCGTGAAGATCGGCTAGGCCCCCACGGCCGGCGGCGCTGGTGCCCAAGGCTCGGCCACCATTTCCGCTCGATCGTTCTGCCGCGCAGACTCCTGGAAGGCAAACTCGGCCTCATTTTGATCGAAAAAAACGAGGCATCGAGCGGCGGATTGATCACCGTCTTCGTGAACCGGATCACGGCTTCGAAGCGTGGATCGCCGGTGGTCCGGTGAATCTCCTTCTCGAACTGAAGGCCGTCGACCGTCTCGTAGGAAACGAACGTGACCGTGATGGTGCGGTTGCCTTCCTTGTGCACCATCGTCTTCGGCAGCCACGATTGCGGATCGAGTGTCACGCGCCAATCGATGCCCTCCTCAGGTTTCATCACGATCGTGTCGTCCCCTTCGATGGCCACACTCCCGTGGCGGCGCTCCGGGAAGAAGGCGAAGAAGACGGCATTCCAGTTGGCGAGGGGGTCGACCGCGCCCGCTCCAGCTCGGCCCCTTCCATCCTGCGCGGCGGCGCCGCTCCCTGCTGCAGGGTGCCGTTCGTCCCGTCGAAGATCTCGACGGTCGAGTACATGCCGACCTGCTCCTCCTTCCGATACCTGCCGTCCGCCGAGTGCCACGCTTTGATCGTTCCGGTGAAGCCGCCCACCTCGATGGTCGCTTCGCGATAGGTCGATTTGACCGCGGCGACCTTCTCGCGGCCGCCCACCGCACTCGCCCAGCGGTCGACGATGGTGTTGTCCGCGGCAAACGCGGCAACGGAGAAGAGAAATGGAACCATGACCAGAGCCTTTCGCATGAAGTCCTCGCTTTCATTCAACAGTACTACTGAGATATCACAGTAGTCACGTCGAATACGGTCCAGGCTTGCCGAATGTTTCAACTGCATCGGTGATGATTCACCGATGGGTTACTTCATTCCGCCGATGCGGGATCGCTTCCCAGTCACTCCCGACTCTATAATCCCGCGCGATGAAAAAGCGGATGTTGTTCATGCTGGCCATCGTGATCGCCTTTATCGCGGTCATCGGCCTGGTCAAGTACCTCCAGATCAAGAAGGCCATCGCGCAGGGATCTTCGTATCAGCCGCCTCCCGAGGCGGTGACGACGGTCGTCGCGAAGTCTGAGGAATGGAGCGCCACGCAACAGGCCATCGGGACCGTGGCGGCGGTGGAGGGCGTCACTGTCAGCGCCGATCTTCCCGGCGTCGTCGATCAGATCACCTTCGACTCGGGCCGGTCCGTTCGCAAGGGCGATGTGCTCGTCGGGCTCGATGCCAGGCAGGAGCGTGCCCAGCTCGCATCGGCCGAAGCACAGTTGAACCTCGACAGGGTCAACCTGGAGCGGCAGAAAGGGATGCTGGCGGCGCAGATCATCCCGCAGGCGACGTATGACACGGCGGCGGCGCAATCGAAACAATCCGATGCGAAAGTGGCCGAGCTCCGGGCAACCATCGCGCGCAAGATCATTCGCGCTCCCTTCGATGGGACGCTCGGCATCCGCCAGATCAACCTCGGGCAATACCTCGCCGGCGGCGCGCCGGTCGTTTCGCTGCAGTCGTTGCGCCCGGTCTACGTGAACTTCAGCGTGCCCCAGCAGGAGATCGGGCATCTCGTCATCGGCTCGTCCGTGCAGGCGACGGCCGACAACGGCACGATGGAGGCAGGCAAGGTCACGGCGTTCGAAGGCGTCATCGAGGAAGCGACGCGCAACGGCAAGGTGCAGGCCTCCTTCCCCAACAGCGACGGGAAGCTTCATCCCGGAATGTTTGTCGAGGCGCGTTTCGCCCACGGCGCGCCGACGATGGCCGTCACCCTTCCTGTCTCCTCGGTCAGCTACGCACCGTTCGGCAATTCCGTCTTCATCGTCGAGGACGTGAAGGGACCGGGCGGCAAGACGTTTCGCGGCGTACGCCAGCAATTCGTGAAGCTCGGCGACACCCGCGGCGATCAGGTGGCCGTGCTCACCGGCGTGAAGCCCGGCGAAGAAGTGGTGACCTCGGGCGTATTCAAGCTGCGGCCGGGCGCGGCCGTGGTGGTGAACAACGCCGTGCAGCCGGGCAACAGCGCCAAGCCCCGGCCGGAAGACAGCTGATGAAAATCACCGATCTCTTCGTCCGCCGGCCTGTGCTGGCGATGGTGGTCAATCTCGTGATCCTCATCGCCGGCCTGCAGGCCATCCGCTCGCTCACCGTACGGCAGTTCCCGCGCAGCGACATGGCCAACGTCGTAGTGAGCACCGCCTATGTTGGCGCGAATGCCGATCTGGTTCGGGGATTCATCACCGCCCCTCTCGAGCGCGTCATCGCCGGCGCCGACGGCATCGACTTCCTCGAGTCCTCCAGCGCTCAGGGCGTCAGCACCATCACCGTCCACCTCAAGCTCAACTACGACACCAACGCCGCGCTCACGCAGATCCAGTCGAAAGTCGCGCAGGTCCGCAATCAGCTTCCACCCGAAGCCGAGGCGCCGATCATCGATCTGCAGACGAGCGACAGCCAGTTTGCCGCCGCCTACCTCGGATTCTCTTCGAAAGATCTCGATCAGAACCAGATCACCGACTACCTCACGCGGGTCGTGCAGCCGAAGCTGAGCGCCATCAGCGGGGTGCAGCGCGCCGATATCTTCGGCGACCGCACCTTTGCCATGCGCGTCTGGCTGAAGCCGGACAAGATGGCCGCCCTCGGCATTTCCCCGTCGATGGCGCACGACGCGCTGGCGGCCAACAACTACCTCTCCGCTCTCGGCCGCACCAAGGGATCGATGACCTCGGTCAACCTGGTGGCCAACACGAATCTCCAGACTGTCGACGAGTTCAAACAGCTCGTGGTGAAGGAACAGAACGGAACCGTCGTCCGCCTCGGCGACATCGCCGACGTCGTTCTCGGCGCCGAAACGTACGACCAGGAAGTCAGCTTCAACGGCGAGACCGCCGTCTTCATCGGCATCTTCGTGCTCCCCACCGCCAACACGCTCGACGTGATGAAAGACGTGCGCGAGGCCATGCCCGAGATTCAGGCACAGTTGCCGGCGGGGATGAAAGCCGGTGTGCCTTACGACTCCTCGGCCTACATCCAGAACGCCATCGACGAGGTCCTCAAGACCCTGACCGAGACGCTGATCATCGTCGTCCTGGTCATCTTCCTGTTTCTCGGATCAGTGCGCGGCGTGATCATCCCGGTCGTCGCCGTCCCGATCTCCCTCATCGGCGCCGTCCTGCTGATGCTCGTCTTCGGTTTCACCATCAACCTGCTCACTCTGCTGGCCATCGTGCTCTCGGTAGGACTGGTCGTCGACGATGCCATCGTCATGGTGGAGAACATCGAGCGCCATCTGCACATGGGCAAGACGCCCATCCAGGCGGCCACCGACGCCGCGCGCGAGCTGGTGGCGCCGATCATCGCCATGACCATCACCCTGGCCTCGGTCTACACGCCCGTGGCCTTGCAGGGCGGTCTGACCGGCTCGCTCTTCCGCGAGTTCGCCTTCACGCTCGCCGGCGCGGTGATCATCTCTGGCTTCGTGGCCCTGACGCTCTCGCCGATGATGGGATCGAAGCTCTTGCGCGCGGGCGATACGGAGCGCGGTTTCGCCGGATGGATCAATGCCCGCTTCGACGCCCTTCGCAACCGTTACACGCGATCGCTGGCCGGCACGCTCAACTACCGTCCGGTCGTGCTGACGCTGTGGGTGATCGTGGTCGCGCTGATCTTTCCGTTCTACATGTTCTCGCAGAAGGAACTGGCGCCGGCCGAGGATCAGAGTTTCATCTTCGGGATCATTCAGGCGGCGGCGAACTCGACGATCGAACAGACCAAGCTCTTCGCCACGCAGATCGATAAGGTCTACCGCTCGTTCCCCGAGGCCCAGTCCACGTTCGAAGTCATCTTCCCGACGGGCGGGTTCAGCGGCATGGTCGCCAAGCCCTTCAACGAGCGAAAGAAAAACACGTCCGATCTGGCCGTCGAAGCGTCGGCGGCCGTATCGAAGATCCCCGGTATCCGCGCCATCGAGATCGTTCCACCGTCGCTGCCGGGCAATCAGGGAGTACCGGTCGACTTCGCCATCGTCTCCACCGCCGAGCCGGCGCAGCTTGCCGAATTCGCGAACCAGATCGTTGGGAAGGCGTTCAAGAGCGGCAAGTTCATGTACGTCGACACCGATTTGAAGTTCGATCAGCCGCAGGCCCGCGTCGTGTTCGACCGCGACAAGCTTCGATCCCAGGGGGTCGACCTGACGCAGGCCGGGCGCGATCTCTCCGTCCTCCTCGGCGGCAACTACGTCAACCGCTTCAGCATCCAGGGACGCAGCTACAAAGTCATTCCGCAGGTGAAACGCAGCGAGCGCCTCACGCCGGAACAGCTCACGCAGATGTACATCACCGGCGGGAATGGCACCCTGGTTCCGCTGTCGACGTTTGCCACGCTGCAGACGTCGACCGAGCCGCGCGACCTGAAGCGTTTCCAACAACTTAACGCCGTGCGCATTCAGGGGGCCATCCCTCCCGGTGTCTCGCTCGACGCCGCGCTCACGTATCTGGAAGACGAGGCGAAGAAGATCCTCCCGCGCGGATACACCATCGACTACGCCGGTGAGTCGCGCCAGTTGCGTGTCGAGGGGACGAAGTTCCTCGGCGTCTTCCTGCTGTCGGCGATCCTGATCTATCTCGTGCTGGCGGCGCAGTTCGAGAGCTTCCGGGATCCCTTCATCATCCTGGCCGGCTCGGTTCCGCTGGCACTCTCCGGCTCGCTGCTTTTCTCATTCCTCGGGTTGACCTCGATCAACATCTACAGCCAGGTCGGTTTGATCACGCTGGTCGGGCTGGTATCGAGGAACGGGATCCTCATCGTTCAATTCGCGAATCACCTGCAGGAAACCGGCAAGGACAAGCTCGGCGCGGTCATCGAAGCCGCCGGAACACGGTTGCGTCCCATTCTGATGACCACCGCCGCCACCGTGATGGGCCATCTCCCGCTGGTCTTCGCACGCGGCCCTGGCGCCGGCGCCCGCAACAGCATCGGCATCATGCTGGTGACCGGAATGATCATCGGCACCTGCTTCACCCTTTTCGTCGTCCCGTCGATCTACGTCCTGGTGGCGCGGTCACACAAGCGTATCGAAGAGCCTGAAGAGAGTGCCGCGGCCACCCTGGAGCCGGCGACGGCAGGGTGAAGCCGGAAGTTACGTCAAGAGCTTAAAGCTTTTCGTGTCCAACCGGCTCAGCAGATGCGATGTGGCCCCGCGTTTGCGATACAGAGGTCATCAGCCCAAAGAAAAGGAGCCACATCTATGTTCAAGACAAACGTTTTCGCACGAAACATCGCCCTGGCAGGAGCGGTCACGCTTCTGCTTGCATCATCCGCATTCGCCCAGAGTGACAACTACGGGAGGGGTGAGCGTTCCGCCGACCGCGACTTCGCCAATCGCGTCGTGGAAGGGACGATCGCATCCGCCGAGCAGACTCGTTTTGGCGAGCACATTCGCTTGACCAGCGGCATGGATCTGGTCGTTCCGAACTCGGTCCTCGCCACCAATCAGGGACGGCGCTATCAGACCTCCCTGCTCCAGCCCGGCGACGTAGTCCGCATGTCCGTCTTCAGCCGCGAAGGCGACGGTCGTGACGCGCGCGTCCGCTCGTTCGAGCTGTTGCGCTCTGGCAACGGCTATCGCAACAATGGATACAACAATGAGCGCAGCCTGAGTGGTACGGTGGTCTCGTTCGACCGTCGCGACGGCGTACTGGTGCTGCAGACCGAGGGCGGCCGCATGATCAACGTCGACCTTCAATCCTACGACGGCCGTCTCCACCGCGGTGACCGCGTCAGCGTCTCCGGCCGCATGGACCGCGACCGCGCCACCTTTGTCGCCGCCGGTGTTCGCGTCGACAACCGCTAGGACCGCCCGTAAACGATCTTTAACCATGAAGAAACGCCGGGAGGGGCAGCCCTTCCGGCGTTTCTCTTTTCACACACATCGTTTGCTTGCCACGATTCACGATCATTTGTGATGCAGCGCGCTTTTGCTTCACGGAACGGCGCATACGATGGCGGCGGTTTGTCTGCATTCACCGGCGATCTGCCGAAACGAGGATCCTCTTTGAGCTCAGCATTGTCAGCGAACGTCACTCCTTCCGTCGCGACTCCCGCGAAATCACTCCGCATCGGGGTTCTCAGTGCTATCGGCACCATGGACCCGCGCGACTCTGGAGACACCATCACCGGTCTGATCCTCGGCCAGATTTTCGAGACCGCCTACGCCATGACCGCTTCCGGAAGCCTGGAGCCGGCTCTCTTCTCTGAATCCCTCCGGAAAGATCGGGATGGGGCGCAGCCGGTCTATTCGGCCCCGGTAACTCCTGGCATCGTGTTCTCCGACGGAACCGAGATCACGGCGGAGCTCGCGGCGAGCTCGCTGGCAAAAGCGGGCGCGTTGCGCGGACGGGCGACGGTCTCCTCCCGCGACGGCCGGGTCATCTTCACGATGAGCAGCCCCAGCCCGCGCTTCGAGAATGTCCTCTGCCAGTGGAACACCGGCATCGTCCTCGATCGTCAGGGAGTGTTCTTCGGCACCGGCCCGTATCGCCTGGCGCCGGGCACCACCATGCAGACGATCAAGGATTCCGGAGCGGCGCGCCTGGAACGTAATCCCAGGTACCGCGGAAACGCGGTCAGTGAAGAGCTCCTCTTCGTCATTCATCCCACCGAGGCCGATGGAACGCCGAAAAAGCTGATCGATGCGGCCAGGCAAGGTGAGATCGATCTCACCCTGAACCTGTCGGTGAATGACGTCGTGCGGCACGGCCTCTCCGGCTTTCAGCCGATGATGCAGCCGGGAAACTCGACCGGAATCCTCTTCTTCAACAATGAGAGGCAGATCTTTCGCGACGCCAGCCTGCGGCGCGCGATCCAGCATGCCATCGATCCGATCCCTATCGCCGAGATCTCCTACGAGAAAAACCACTTCGCCTTTCTGGCCGGTGATCTCATCCCTCCGCTCATGGGTAAGGCCAGCGGCTCGACGGAGATGCGTGATCGCGAGCTGCTTCGCCGGCATCCCGCCAGACCGGCCACCCTCACGCTGATCGTCCCCTGGATTCCCCGCCCCTATCTGCCGAAGCCGATTCCGGTGGCGCAGGAGATCGCCCGGCAGCTCGGCGCGTATGGCATCGAGGTGAAGCTGCTGGAGACGAAGAGCAGCGAGCACTACTTCCGCTCTCTGACCATCGGCGACTACGACCTGAGCATCGGGGGATGGGTTGCCGACAACCCCGACCCCGCCGAGTTCTACGAGTCGTTGCTCTCCTCCGCGCAGGTCTCGACGGGCGGCCAATACCTCACCAACCAGGCCCGCTGGAAAAGCGCGGAGACGGACGCCGCCCTTGCCGCCTACCGCCTCGACCCTTCCCCTGCCAACCGCAAAGCCATCTCGTCCATGATCGAGCGCGAGGCCATTCTCATCCCGCTGATCTATGGCGCATCGACGGCAATCCGCAGTCGCAAGGTGAAGAATTTCCCGATCACCCCATCCGGGCACGTGGCCTTCGCGGATGTGGGGATGTTCTGATTCTCACCATACGGACACGTATGGTATACCATACGCAGCCGTATGGAACAGGAACGGCTCGGGAAGGCGGACTGGCTGCGGGCGGCGCGTTCCGCGCTGTTGCATGGCGGTCCGGGGGCGGTCCGCGTCGAAACGCTGGCGCGGACGCTGAAGGTCACCAAAGGAAGCTTCTACTGGCACTTCAAGGACCGGCAGGAGCTGCTGGAAGAGCTGCTGCTGGAGTGGGAGGCGGAGACCTCGCTCCTCCGCGATCTGCTCGCCCGCGGCGACTTCCGGGCCGGACTTCGCGACTTCTTCGACGAGCTCCAGCGCCGCGTCGTTTCCAGCGAGAAGGGTGATTCGCCCTCCGATGCGGCCATCTTCGCCTGGGCCGCGGTCTCGCCAAAGGTTTCCCTGCGCGCCAATCGCGAGGAGAAGAAACGGATCGCGCTACTGGTGGAAGCCGTCGGCGACCCCGGCCTGGCCGAGTACATCTATCTGGCCTATCTCGGTTTTCTGGTCCGCCGCCGCCGCGTCCCCGAGGCGGCCAAAACGTTCTCGCGCATGGCGGCGCTCTCCTCGGAGTTGATGCTTCGCAACCGGAAAGGACGCAAATGAAATACGCGCTGTGGACCCTTCTGCTCGCCCAGTCGATTCTCGCCGCGGAGCGCGCGCCGTTCCGCGTACCGATCCCGGCGCCGCGGTTTCAGGAGATCGAAGCGACGTCGCTTTATCTGCCGATGCACGACGGTGTTCGCATCGCCGTCGATGTTCTTCTTCCGAAAGGACTGCCGCCGCAATCGAAGCTCCCGGCCCTGTTCAAGATCGCGCGCTTCGGGCGTGCGCCGCTCGACGGCAGCATCGCCGATGAAGACCGCTTCTGGGTCACGCACGGTTTTGCGCGCGTGCTCATCGACGAGCGCGGCACCGGCGCATCGTTCGGCACCAGCGCCTATGGATCAGGCGAGGTAGGCGACCTGCGTGAGATCACCGATTGGGTTGTGAAGCAGCCGTGGTCGAACGGGCGCGTCGGCGCCATCGGCATTTCGGTTGAGGGAACGGCCTCCGAGTTGCTGGCCGCAACCGGGCATCCCGCCGTGCGCGCCGTCGCGCCGCTCTTCAGCGACTACAACTTCTACACCGACCTGATCCGCCCCGGCGGCGTCTATCACGAGTGGCTGATGAAGAACTTCGGCGATTTCGTGAGGGAGATGGACGGCGGCGGCGCCGCGAAAGGTGTGATGTCGGACGCCGACGGGTCACTGTTGAAACAAGCCATCGCCGAACACGCGAACAACGGCGGCCTGTACGAATCGACGAAACACGCGGACTTCATCGACGACGCGCTGTCCGGCCCCGGTAAGTCGCTCCTCGATATCAGCATCCCGCCCCTGACCGAGGCGCTGAAAAAGGCGAACGTCCCGATGCTGATCTTCGTGAGCTGGTTCGATGCCGGAACCGTTCAGGGCACGCTGCGGCGTTATCGCGACTTCGGCAACATGCAACGGATCTTCATCGGGGCCTGGTCGCACGGCGCCGGCTTCGATGCCAATCCTTTCAATCCAGGCGGGAGTCCGGCCGCGGACCCGAGCCGCGAGCAGCAACTCGCCGAGGAGCTGGCGTTTTTCAATCACTACCTCAACGACATTCGCGACGACGCCAGCGCGCAGCGCGGCATTCACTACTTCACTGCCGGCGCGAATCAGTGGCAGCAGACCGTGGTATGGCCGCCGCTTCTCGGCAGGATCGTCGAGCACCTCGATGGAGACGGGAAGCTGGACGCCAGGCCCGCTTCGCAGACCATCGACGTTGCGTTTAGCGACGCCGCCACCGGCGATCAGAACCGGTGGCGCACGCAGTTCGGTGGGCATCCGGTGACATACACCGGCGTCATGCCGCGGATGCAGACGCTCACGAGCTTCACGGCCGCGCCGCTCGATAAGCCGCTCGAGATTACCGGTCAGCCGGCGCTGCACGTCCGTCTTTCATGTGGGGGAGGCGATCCGTCGATCTTCGCCTATCTCACGGCGGTCGACCCCACGGGCAAGGCGGTCTATCTCACCGAGGGTCAGCTCCGTCTGATGGATCGCCGCGGGACGTTTCTCCGAAAGGAGGCGGAGCCGGTGCCGAATGGCTCACCGATCGAAGCCACCGTCACCTTCTTTCCGACGTCGGTGGTCGTGCCGGCCGGATGGCGGCTGCGGTTGCTTTTGGCCAGCGGCGATCCATCGAGTTTCGTTACCAGCGGTCCCTTCACTGCCACGATCTTCTCTTCCTCGACGATCGAGTTGCCGTCGATCGCACGCCCGAACGCGGCCGCGGCCGCGTCCGACGCGAAGATCACTGCCGCCCAGTGGCACGACGATCTTCGCCTCTTCGCACGCGAGCTCGCCTCCAGGCATGCCAATGCCTTCCACCACACCACCCATGCGCAGTTCGACGAGGAGGTGGCGGCGCTCGACCGGCAGATCGACACGCTCGACTCCGATGCCATCTACATCGGCCTTGATCGCATCGCTGCATCCGTTGGTGACGCTCACACGTTCGTCCGCTTTCCGGTCGACAGCGCCCGGCTGCAGATCGTCATCGCGAACTTCGAGGGCGCTGACCGCGTGGTGTCGATCGCGCCGGGTCTAGAGCAGGCCCTCGGCGCGCGCATCGTGAACATCGAAGGGACGCCGATCTCACGGGTGCGCGAGTTGATCGCCTCGATCACTCCGGCGGACGAGCCGCGCGTGGGGGAGTCTCTCATCCCGCAGCACATGGCCCTCGGACTCGTTCTCCACGGCCTGGGCATCGCCCCCGTGCGCGATCTCGTCCACTTCACCCTCGCCGACGATGCCGGCCATGAGTTCGTCGTCGCCGTCCATACCGGACCATCGGACGATCTGGTGCGCGTTGTCACCAATCCGCCCCTCTTCCGGCAGTACCCCGACAAACACTTCTGGTACGTCTGGCTGCCCGAGTCCCGCGCGGTCTACTGCAGTTTCCGCGGCTACCAGGATCTCGGACTCAACGCGAAGGGGCTGCTGGCGATGGTGGCCGCGAAACATCCCGAAAAGCTGATCATCGACATGCGCCAGAACGGCGGCGGCGACTACTTCGAAGGGCTGAAACATCTCGTCGAGCCCATCCGGCGACTGAGCGACATCAACAAAAAAGGACACCTCTTCGTTCTGATCGGCCCGCAAACGTTCTCCGCCGCCATGGCCAACGCCGCCCATTTCCGCCAGATGACCGAGGCCACGCTGGTTGGAAGAACGATGGGCGAGAACCCGAACAGCTACCAGGAACCGCGCGAATTCACGCTGCCCCACTCCAAGCTCACCGTCCGCTATTCGACGAAGCTCTACGAGTTCAACAAAGGGGGCGAAAACGCCATCCACCCCGATCACGAGGTGCTCGCGACGTGGGAGGAGTACAAGGCGGGGGGGGATCCGGTGATGGAGTGGGTGGTGGGAAGGTGAGGAGCTGCGGTGCCTGCCGTCGCAAGCAGGGGACCGATGTGGCACAGACACTCTTGTCTGTGCCCCGGCCGGAGCCGCCTGTCGCTGAGGGATTGCGATCTTGAGTATGCCGAGATCCGGCACAGACAAGAGTGTCTGTGCCACATCGGTCTCCTATTGGCTCATCTCCTGCCGGTAGCAGGGGTTTGGGGCGATGCGGTTTAAGATCACGCATCCCAACCGGAGGTTCGAAGCATGCGTGCGTGGCTACCGATCGCGTTGCTCACCGCTCCCGCTCTCTTCGCGGCCGATCTTCCTCCCGGCTTCAGGATCACTCCCGGCTACGAGGAAGTTCCGTCGTACCACCAGTACGTTCAATTCGACACGCGCACGATCGAAGACCTCGGCACGGGTGGGAGGCTTCAGGGGAAGAAGCTCGAAGGCCGCGTATGGGTCATGAACATCCAGCCGGCCGGTTCGAAGAAGGCCGGCGAGGCGCAGATGGCCGATCACGAGGCCTCGCTCAAGAGCGACGGTTGGACGATCATTCGCGATCACGGCGAGTTGGAAGCGAAGAAGCGCGCCGGCGCGACCACCGTGTGGTACCAGTCGTTCCCGAACTCGTCGATAGTGACGATCCTCGCGGAGGCGCCGCCGCCGCGTGTGCTCGCGCTGACGCCGCCGAAGAGCACTCCGGAAACGCTCGCGGACACCGGCGATTACCCGTACGCCACGCCGTTTCCGGGAGGGTCGCTTCAGAGGACGGAACACGCGTCGCATTCTCTGGAGGTAAAACCGAAGAACGCGAACCAGCCGCTAATCTTTCACGTCGCGGAAACGAAGTGGTACGCCATCCCTAAAGACGTTTCACCGTACGAATTCGTGACCGCGTACGACCGCGCGCTGGAAAAGAGTGGATGGAGCATCGAGCGGGATGGAATCGGAAGCGACGGCATCGTTTGGGCGCACTATGCGAAGAACGGCCGGGACTTGTGGCTCTTCACCCGATCCCAGGGCGGACAGCAATCGATCAACGTGATCGACGTGGGCGCCGATAGCGCGGCGGACATGCTGAAGCAGGAACTGGCCGCGTCGGGTCACGTCTCGCTCTACGGAATCTATTTCGACACCGACTCGGCCACGCCGAAGCCCGAGTCGGAGACAACGCTTCAGCACGTCCTGCAGGTGCTGACAGGCGACCCGTCGTTGCGCCTCGAGGTCCAGGGACACACCGACGACAGCGGTGCGCCGGAGCACAACGCCAGGCTTTCAGGGGATCGCGCCGCCAGCGTCAAGGATTGGCTGATCGCACACGGGATCGCATCTTCGCGGCTCACCAGCAAGGGCTACGGCGCGACAAAGCCTGTCGCGGACAATCACACCCCGGAAGGAAGAGCGAAGAACCGACGCGTGGATCTCGCCCGAATCTGATGCACCGTCAGCATTGAAATCAGGGGTGGAGCATGCTCGTACCGAGTTCCACTTCAAATGAAGTGTGACCCCCGTTACGCACCGTTACTCCCGAGCGACCTATGTTCGGAGTGGTTCAACGGAGATCTCTCTTGGTGCCCTCGCTCAGATTCTCGCTCCTTCTCGTGTTCGCGATCGCCGCACCGATCTTCGCGATTTCCTACGTCGTGCCGGCCGATCACTTCGAGGTCGGGCGATCGAGCGCGATCATCGTCGGGCACGTGCTGGGCTCGCACGTCGAGAGCTCGGCTCGGTTCGGGATCGAGACCGTAACGGATGTCATCCTTGAAGAAACCATCAAGGGAAGCGTCGGTAGCGTCGTTCAAGTCCACGAGCCTGGCGGAGTGCTGGGTGATCATGCCTTCATGATCCCGGGAGTGCCGGCCTTCGCCCAGGGCGATCGGGTATTGCTCTTCCTCCACCAGCGTGAGAACGGTGACTACAGCGTCAACGATCTCCAACTCGGATCGTTTCATTTCGCGAAGGATGTCATCGGGCGGGATCTGCTGATTCGCAACGAGGCCGAGCTGGATGGTTGGGATCTCGACGGCACTCCGCACAAGGAGCCGCACCGCTCGGCGGAGAGATTCATCAACTACATTCGCGGCATCGTCCGCGGTGAGGAGGTCGTCGAGGACTATGCCGTATCGACTCTACCTCTGGCCGGCGTACAGGAAACGGTGATGGCGAGGATGGATACCCTCCATCCGATCAGCGACGCGGCGTTTACGGCAAGCTCCTACACGGTCGACCTCTCCGGTGGTCTCGGGGCGCGATGGAACGTCTTCCCGGGCAAGGTGAACTGGAACCAGGGGAACTCGGAAATTGGCGCTTTGGGCAGCGGCGCTTCGCAGATCAATGTCGCGTTCGGCTCCTGGAACGGTGGCGGCGCCCATTACGTCCTGACGAGCGCGAATGCCAACCCGAAAGGAATCTTCGACGGAGCGGACGGCGTGAACAACATCGTTTTCGAGAAGAACCTCACCTCGATCGGTGCACAAGCGTTCGTCTGTGGAGTGGGTGGCGTTCTCGGGGCGGGCGGCATCACCTCCGCGTTCTTCGGTGGAGGCACCCATGTATTTCACGGCGAGACGTTCGGCACCACCGTGGAAGTCGATGTCAGCATGAACCAGGGCCTCGGGCTCTGCTCGCTCGCTCAAGTTCCTCCCGGCGAGTTCAACACCACGGTCACGCACGAGGTTGGCCACACTCTCGGCTTTCGTCACTCGGATCAGAACCGTACCCAAAACGCCCTCTGCTCGAGTGACCCCAGCCTCGACTGCAGCAACTCGGCGATCATGGATCACCTCCTCCTGGGCGGTCTCAATGGCCAGCTTCAGCCTTGGGACAGCAGTGCCATCAGCAGCGTTTATGGCAACGGCCCGGCATGCACGCCTCCATCGATCACCCAGCAGCCGGGCGGCTCGACGATCACCAGCGGCAATGCCGCGTTCCTATCGGTGACCGCGACCGGTACTCCCGCGCTTACCTACCAGTGGTTCGTCGGTTCGACCGGCAATACCTTCGCGCCAGTCAACGGCGGTACCGGCACGGCAATCACCGTCAGTCCCGCGGTCACGACCTCCTACTGGGTCCGCATCTCGGGCCAGTGCCTGCCTGTCGCCGACAGCGGCGCCGCCACCGTGACCGTGATCGTCCCGTGCTCGATACCGCAGATCGTCGATCAGCCGCGGAGTCAGACGGCCTTCACAGGGACCTCGGTCACACTGACTCTCGGCGTAATTGGCACGACTCCGACGATCACCTGGTTCCAGGGAGCGAAGGGAACTACATCGACTCCCATCGGCTCGGGACAGACGATCACCAGTCCCGTGTTGACGCAGACGACGCAGTTCTGGGCGCGCATCACCAATTCCTGCGGCTCGGTGGATAGCGATGCCGCCACGATCACGGTGGAGCTGGCCCGTCACCGCGCGGCACGCCACTGAGGTTTCTCTCCGAGAGGGAAAAACGGTGCGCTGCGACGAATCTCTGGCGATGAAGCGTCGAAGCCACTAACATCCGCGCGACATTTCGAGCGACATGAGATGATGATGAAACCGCACGTTCTCCCTGTTTTGACCCTTCTCGTCTGCGTCATTGCATTCCCCGCGCTTGCCCAGTCGACTGTCCAGCAGTCGACGGAATCGCAGCGCACTCCGCAGCGCAGATCGGCGCAGACACCGCCATCGACACCAGCCGCTCCCGCGGCCGCCGAGCCCGAGGCGGCGCCGCACGCGCGGCAGCCGGAGCCGGAGCGGCAGCAACCGGCGCGAACGGAATCGGAGCGCCCGGAGCCGGCCCAGCAGGGCGGGCAAGGCGCGGCGACCATCACCACCTTTCACTTCGATATGAAAGAGAGCGCGCCGAACGTGACCCACCACGAGGTCACCGTGAACGGCCATGCCCTTCGGTACACCGCCACGGCCGGCCGGATGCCCATCAAGAATGGCGAGGGGACCACGGAAGCACTCATGTTCTACGTCGCCTATACGGTCGACGGAAGCGAGGCGGCGAAGCGTCCTCTGACCTTTTCCTACAACGGCGGACCGGGATCGGCGTCCCTCTGGCTCCACATCGGAGCGCTCGGCCCGCGGACCGTCGTCATGCAGCCCGATGGTGCCATGCCGCAGCCGCCATTCCGCCTTCACGACAATCCGTACACGCCGCTCGAGCGGACCGACATCGTCATGGTTGACGCCATCGGGACGGGTTGGAGCCGGCCGGCCGACGCCGCCGCTGCCCGCAAGTACGAGAACCCCGAGGGCGACATTGAGGCCTTCGGCGAATTCATCCGCATGTACATTTCGCGAAACGAGCGCTGGAGCTCGCCGCTCTACCTGTTCGGCGAGAGCTACGGAACCACGCGCTCCGCGGGGATCGCCGGGTATCTCGCCGGCCGCGGCATCGTCTTCAACGGAATCGGCCTGCTCTCGATGGCCCTCAACTTCCAGACCCTTTCAGCCTCGCCGACGAACGACACGGCCTATCCATGGAACGTTCCGACGTACATGGCCATCGCCTACTACCATCACAAGCTCTCCGCCGATCTCCAGAAGGCGATGGACGGCTGTCAAGGCAATCCGGATGCCCCGTGTGCACCGCTGCAACAGGCCGAGCGATGGGCCATCACGGACTACGCCGCTGCCCTCTCCCGAGGCGATTCGATGACCGCGCCGGAGCGGCAGGCGGTCGTCGACCGGCTCTCGCAATACATCGGACTTCCCACGCAGGTCATCGACGAGTACAACCTGCGCATCGACGTCGGCACGTTCGACCACTACCTGCTGCTCGATCAACGGATGCGCGTAGGCCGGCTCGATGGCCGGTACAAGCTTCCCGAGCCTGGTTTCCCGGGCGGGCGAGGCGCAGGCTCCTTCAGCGACCCGGCATCGACCGCCACCACCGGTCCATTCACCATGGCCTTCAACAACTACATGCGCACGGAGCTCGACTACAAGACCGATACGCCGTACTACACCTCGGCGCAGCAATCCGGAATGTTTATGTGGAGGTCGTCCGGTACTACTGCTGCGCCCGGAGGCCAGCAGGGTTTCCAGGAAGAGATCACACCGCTGCGCGCGGCCATCGTCGGCAATCCCTTTTTGAAAATTCTGGTGATGGAGGGCTACTACGATCTGGCCACTCCCTATTACCAGGCCGAATACACGATGCACGAGCTGATGCTGCCGCCCGCCTTTCGCACGAACATCAGCTACGAGCGCTACTGGTCAGGGCACATGGTCTATCTCGAGCAGAAGTCCCACGCCAAACTGCAGAAGGATTGGGAGAACTTTCTCAACCAGACGCAGGGGCACTAAACAACGATGAGAACGATCTGGGTTAGCGGAATCGTCTGGGCGTGCCTTGCTTCCGGGGCGATGGCGCAAGGACTGCCGGGCCTGCGCCCAGACACAACGCCGTTCCCCGCCGTCCCGTCGACGGTCTTCTCCCTGTCGGGCGACCAGAACGGCCACACCACGCCGGCCGCCCAGTACCGCGCCTATCAGAATCCCGGAGATACGTTCCGCGTCGTCTGTCCGGAGCCCTGCCCGGTCGACCCGAACACGCTTTACGCCTTTTACTCGGGCTTCAAACAGGCGAAAGATCAGCTCATTCAATTCATGGGAGTCGACTCTCTCCCCAGTCTGCAGCCGTTCGACCTGCACATCGCCAACGACACCTGGTGTGGGAACTATGTTGCCGGTCTCACCGGCGACGCCGGCCAGTACCCTACGTATAGCGGGCGAACGGGTTCCTTCGGCTGTTTCTGGTATGCGAACCGCGACAATTTTTTCGAGCCCTTCCAAGCGCAGTTCGTCAGCACGGTTCCCTACCATCTGCTGTCAGTCCACGAGTACACGCATACGATCTTCTACGGCCGCCATTTCTATTCGTATGAGGACATGGCAAAGGCGGCATCGTTCTATGTGAGTGGCGTTGGCGGGACGCCACCGATCACCGACGCCTGTACGATGAGCCTGGATCGAGTGAACCAGGGCAAGCTTCCCTGGGCCCTTTGCCAATTGAACGGGTTCACCTATGCGAAGCTCCCCGCCGCGATGCAGGGACTGGCGGCCGCGTCACTGGCCGGACACGATATCGTCTTCCTGAATACGGTCTCGGTCTACGGCTTCCGCAAGATCCTCAATGATGTGCTTGGAAGCAACACCGCGGACGCCTTCATGGCCGCGAAGATTTTTCCCAACGAAGTGGCCGACGACGGCACGCTGCCTTCCGCGGGAGGGCGGCTCTCTCTGATGGGCGGCTGGATGTCGCTACAAGTCCCGGCCGGGGCGGTGTCGGGCAACGTCGGCTTTCATGTCGAAAAGGTCTACAGCGCGCCCAATTTCGCGACGCTCGACTTCTCCACCATCTACAACTTCACGCCGGGGCCGGTGGCGCTCCAGCAGCCGGTCCAGTTGACCGTCAAGTACGATCCGTCAGTCGGCCGCGCCGGTATTTTTGAAAGCACGCTGAAGCTTTACCAGTTGTCGGGTGGGACATGGCAACTCGTGCCCGGGAGCCGCGTCGACGTGACCCAGCAGACGGTCACTGCTCCCGTCAG
>DATMNC010000014.1:0-61997 GCA_035569395.1 Thermoanaerobaculia bacterium
CGCAGTCTCGGGGTTGCGCAGTCTCGGGGTTGCTGAGTTGCAGGGTTGCAAAGTTGCTGAGGTGTCAAGTTTGAAGTATCACGCAGCAACCAAGCAACCAAGCAACCAAGCAACCCAGCAACTCAGCAACCGCGAGACCGCGAGACCGCGCAACCGCGAGACCTCCAGACTCGCTACGTCCTCAGCCGCTGGAAGTACTTGCGGATCCGGTCGGCGTTCTTGCCGGCATCGCCGCGGCCCACGCGGGAGGTGGAGCGGACGTCGATGCGGCTGTGTTCTCCGGCCGGACGGATACGAACCACGATGTCGTCGTGGAAGCCGAACCAGGCGGTGGTGTCGGTCGCCTCCAGGATGCCGTCGGCGGGGCGTGTCGAAACGATCTCCCAATCCATCGCTCTCGCCGCTTCGTTGGCCTTGGCGAAGGCCGCGTCGGCCGGAAGGGGAAGGTCCAGCGTGACGAGATCCGGGTACCCGCGGCGCTGCAGGCCTGCCGTGACCTCGTCGATACGGTCGGGGACGCCGTTCGCGGCATTGGTGCGCACAGCCAGAATCGCGGAGAAGCGGGGAGGGTCAGCCAGGTCGGTGCTGATGTCATGGATGCGCGGCTTTCCGCGCGCCCCGGCGACCTGGGAGAGAGGAAGGAGCACGATCAGGGCACCGGCGATCGTTGCCACGGCCGCCGTCGGATTCGGACGCGTCCGAATCCAGGCCACCCCGGAGATCAGCATGGCCAGCAGCCCGGCGAGGAACGCGAGCGCAAAGAGGAGAAGCCCGACCTTGAAGTCCCACCATCCCCATCGCGTTCCCGGACCGGAGAGGAGGAGGGCGACGGCAGCAAGGGCAACGAGGATTGCGCCGGTGATGGTCATTGGTGAAGTGTATGACGTTGCGGACTTGCGGTCTCGGGGTCTCGGGGTCTCGCGGTTACGCGGTCTCGCGGGCGCTGAGCTCGTCCGTTTCAAAAGTATCACCCAGCAACTCAGGAACCCAGCAACCCCGAGACCTCGAAACCGCGCGACCGCGAGACCTGCGCACGTCAGCCGTTCATCAGCCCCAGAACCGCCAGCCGTCGCCGATACCGCATCCCGGCGGCCTGGGGGCTAAACTGCGTACGGATCGTGTCTCGGGCCCGTTTGCCGATTTGCGTCCTGAAGGCGGAATCCTCAAACACCCGGCGCATCAGATGCGCGGCGTGCTCGATATCCGGATCCGCCCACTGCTGGCCGGCCTCATAGTGCTGGTAGGTACGGTCGAGTGTGACGATCTCGTAGGCGACGGGGCACGAGTTGCCGCTGTTCATGAAGTCCATGTTCCCTGACCAGCCGGTGGCCACGACCGGTTTGCCGAGGTACATCGCTTCGGCGAGGATGAGGCCGAAGCCCTCGGAGCGGTGGAGTGAGACGACGCCGTCGCATGCGGCAAGCAGGCCGTTCACGCGTTCGCGGGGGAGCATCCGATCGGTCAGGTAGACGTTTGGTATGCCGGACAACTGCTCCCTCAGCTCGGCGTACTCATTCGAATGATTGGAGGCATGGCCGGTTTTGACGAGCAGCGCTGCATGCGACTGATCCGGAAACGCGCGCCGGAAGGCGTCGATGGCGCCAAGCGGGTTCTTGCGTTGCACGACGCTCTCGAAATCGAACATGCAGAGAAACGTGAATCGCCCCGGCGGTACGCCGAGCTCCTGGGGAGAGCATGGCTCGATCTCGGTGACCTCGATTCCATGAGGCATGTGCACCACCGGAATCGTCAGCTTGCTGCTGAGGGTGCTCTGCACGAAGGCGCTGGGAGCCCAGATCTCGTCCAGAGGCGCGGCCGAGGAAATCCAGGCGTCGGGCAGTTCCGGGAGCTCCCAATGCCAGACGCCGATGTTGTACGCGCTGGCCTGGAAGAGCGCGGACATCTCGCTGTAAACGGCCGGCAGTTGATCGGCGTTCACGTGATACACGCTGGCGCGATAGACCGGCTTGAGCGCCGCCGCGTCGCTGCTGCCTACATCGATGAGATCGTTTGATAGCCCCGCCGCGTCACATGCCTTGCGGCACAGCCGCACCGATTCGCCCACGCCCGTGTCGTGCCCGACGTTTCCGGCGATGTTGAGTCCCGGTGGCAGCGACGTCTCGATGTGATCGGCCCTCGGCATCGGTTCCTTGCGGCCGAGGAGGAACTCACGCAGCGTGGTACGCAGAGTCTTGGGAAACAGGAGCACCAGCGGCCTGGCCCGCGAAATCGCCTGGTAGGTGCGTGCGGCCAGCCGCGCAACCCGAGGGCTTCGCGAGTGTCCGCGGATTCCGCGGAAAACCTCGGGATGCGCAAAGGGATCGGGCTCGCAGGCCGCCTGCAATGCCCGCGAATTGCGATAGGCGATCCTGGCGGCGTCCGGCAGCTTGGTACCGTCGGCGAAGACGGCGAAGGCGTAGGGCGCGTTCCGGAACGACTCATACCCGGCAGCTCGGATGGCGACGCAGTAGTCCTGAATGAGTTTGCCTGCATCGCCAACGTCGGCGACCTTCAGGCTGTAGTCGTATCGCGACACCATGCCGGGAACGGCCGGATCGAATCCGCTGAAGTGAAAGAACCGCAGCGGTTCGCCGTTGACCGTTGCGCTGCTTCCGACTCCTGTAACGGTCCGTTGCCGGAGGTTCCAGTAGGCGACGTTGTATCCGTCGTGACGAAGGATCAGCACGCCGGCGAAGAGCCCCGGCGTGAGGTCCATCCATTTCTGATCGACGAAGAGACCGCGCACGGGGTCGACGACGCACTGAAACTCGAGCTTCTCCTTCCACCACGCCAGGAATCGTTCCAGCGGCGGTTGCCGCGATACGAAGAGAAAGCCGAGGTTGTAGGTACCGGCCTGCAGGATCGTCCGCTCACTGGGATGCTCGTCCCTGTCGATGAATCCTGTCAGATGCGGCGTCAGGATCAGGAACGTTTCCGGCGGCGCTTGGTCGATCTCGGCGAGCGTGCTGTAGATGACGACATCAGGGTCGATGTAGAGGACGCGGTCGTAGCCGCGCGCGAAGAGGTGCGCGAACATCCACGGCTTCACCGCCGTGTTCAGCTCCAGGATCGAGTAACGAAAACAGAACCGCCGAGGATTGGGGAGGCGCAAGTCGTCGAGCGGAACCGTCGTGAACTTCTCGCCGCCGGAGGTCGCCGCGCCGCCGACGAGAAGAATGAAGCGGTCCCACTCCGGGTGGTGTCTCTCCGCGGAGGCCATGAGGACCCGAGCGGCGTGCCGGTAGTTCGGGGAGATGATGGAGAAGACCGCTGTGCGCATTAGGGATGCGGCCCGGGCGGCCGGAGGGGGAGAGTACCGCAACGGCTCGGGATGGGGGAAGCGGCGGGGTGTTCGAACCGTGCAGCAACGCTGCGCTCCCCTGGATCAACGCCAGCCGCCCCAGTCGCATCGACACTCACCGTGTGCGCGTCGACGCTCACCCAGTGCCGCATCGACACTCACCGTGTGCGCATCGACACTCACCGAGTGCCGCATCGACACTCACCGTGTGCGCATCGACACTCACCATGAGAGCATCGACACTCATTCTGTGCAGCCTCGACACTCATCATGAGAGCATCGACACTCATTCTGTGCAGCATCGACACTCATCATGAGAGGATCGGCACTCACCTTGTGCAGCCTCGGCACTCATTCTGAGAGCATCGACACTCCCCCTGAGAGGCTCGGTACTCACTCTGAGAGCATCGACACTCGCTCTGAGAGCCTCGGCACTCACTCTGAGAACATCGACGCTCACCCTGAGAGCCTCGACACTCACTCTGTGCCGCCTCGACACTCAGCCTGAGAGCTTGGACGCTAACCTCGAGAGCATCGACACTCCCTTGTGCAGCATCGACACCGACACTGAGCGCACCGCTACACACGCCGTGCCGCATCGACACATACCCCCTATAGCAACGCGACGTTCTCGTACGCCAACGGGACACCTCGGCGTCTCCCCGTAATTGCCCCTTGACATCTCGCCGCTACCGGCCTATGTTGCCGAGCACAACATCGAAGATCGTAAGATCTCCGAGGTTGGCGGCCGTCGGCGGTACGGGCGTGCTGGATAGCACATCAGACCTGTACTGGCGCGGGAGTCGAGTTAGCTCCTCCTGCCGCGGGCGCCCGAGGTGTGTACACGCTTCGGGCAGACATCAACCGGACGTGTCGGCGCGTGGCCGAAACGTCCAGCCGGTGGCCGCTCGCACTTGTCGACGAGTCGTGACGTCACCTCCGGCCTGACAGCTCGCGTATGGAGGAATGTCATGAGTACTACCACCCCTGTTTCATCAACCCCTGCTTCATCAACCACAGATCCCGCGAAACTCTCCCCCGAGGCGGTCATCGGACAAGTGCGCACCATTCGCTCGCAGATCGAGGAGGTCGCGCCGCTGTCGCAGCAGCAGCGCAGGCAGATCAAACAGCGTCTCCGGTTTCAGCCGGCGGGCGTCGTCGAGGCAGCGATCAACGTCATCGGCGTGCTCGACAACGTCTCGCAGGCGATCGGGCAGCCGCTCGATGACGTCCGTCAGTTGCAGGACGACACGATCCGCTGGGAGGCAGTGGCCGACGAGGTCCGCGCGTTCCTGAACGGCATCGAGGGAGCAAACCTCAATCGCCGTCAACAGCTCGCGCTCTTCGCCACGCAGGCGTACACGATCGGCTCGCAGCTCGCGAAAGACCCGGCGAAAGCCGTGCTCGTACCGCACCTCGAGGAGATCAAACGGCTGAAGGGCATCTCGCGCCGTAAGAAGACGACGCAGGCGCCGCAAACGCCCACGCCGCCACCTGCGCCGGGACCCGTAACATCCACCGCACCGAAAGCCTGAAAATAAGGAGGCAGTGAACCCGGGCGCGCTCGCACGCGCGCCCGGGTTCCATCGAACGGTCGTGAAGAACCTTACTGCACCCCACCGTGCCGTGGTGCTCATGCATGAGGCCCTCGACGTGATGCTGCGCGTTGGAGAGGCGATTCAACGTAGGTCGGACTCTCAAGTCCGACCGGTGGTCTATGGAATGAGAGGATTGCGCCATCGCAGGCCCGGGAATCGCGCGAAGTCGCTGTCCGTAGTGACGAGGTCGCAGCCGTGCTCGATCGCGAGCGCGGCCAGGTAGGCGTCGCTCACCATCGCGCCGCGAACACCCGAACGCTCGATGAGGCCGGCCATGATCGACCAGTGACGATGCCCTGGCTGAACAAAGACAGCCGTCGGCCGGGCGAGCAGTTGGCGACAGAAAGCCAGTGCCACCTCCATTGGTGTGGCAGGTTTGAAGATACGAGGATTGGTAACGATTCGAAGAAAGCCACCGAGCGTGACCGAAGAAAGTGCAAGGGGAGCAGCGCCGTCAGCGAGGTTTGTGAGCCATGCCGCGCACTTGTTATGCTCCGGCGCGTCCTCGCGGTGCGCGTAAATTAGAACGTTGACGTCGGGGAGATCCATCGATCAGCCGCGGCGGCCGTAACGTGCTACGTCGTCCTGCTCGATCAAAACAGAGCCCCGATCGACATCGAGGCTGGCGAAGAGGCCACCCTTCCCGAACGTAACGAGCTCGAACGGTTGCCCCGCATCGCCGTCGGCGTGCGGGCGGGCGGCAAGACGGATCGACTCTTCGATGAGCCTGCTGACCGTTGTCCCTTCCCTTGCCGCACGCTCTTTGAGCTCGCCGAGGAGCTCGTCGTCGATGGTGATCGTGGTTCGCATGACGGATCAGGATAGAGCAGCTTCGCCGGTGCATCAAGGGAGCAGCGTCGGGGCATGGAAGCGTGCGACGATTACACCCCTTGCCGCTCCGCGACACTCCTCGCGAATGACAATAACTGACGGATCGCCATGGTCGTTCGCGTGTGTCATCGCAAGTACTTGTGTTGTCAATTGGTTACGGACCGCCAAGAAACGAAGGCCTGACCCTACACTACAGACTCCCTAGGATCTCGCGCTGGCTGACTTTCTAGCGGGCGCGGTGAAGCGGCTTCTTAACCCGGAGTGATGGGATACTGCACCACTGGCCAGTAAATTGGGGCTGTCTCCTCGGGTACCGAAAGACTAATTCGCCTCGGGCCAGGATGAAGATCAGAACGACGGCGGCGACGGTCGGTAGTCCGAATTGCGAGACGGCGGCGAGAATGGTGATCATCTGCCAGCCTCCTGGTCGTCCTTCACGATGCGCAGCTTCGGCTTCTTCGCCTCAGTCTTCAGGTCCTACTTCGTCGCGGGTAAGTTGGAGGTCATACCTGGAAAATCACTTAACGTTCATCGGCTAAGTCGATTTTCCAGATGAGACCCCGACTCCGCCACGAGACGCCTAACACGGTCACGAGAAGTGCTGCAGGAGGAAAGGCTCCAAGAAGCCGATGAGGCTCGACACGTCTGAGTCGGCAATTTTTGGCCAGTCCGCGTGCATGGCGGCATTTCGCAGCTTGGCGTATGAGGCGACGATCGGCGCTTGCGCGCCCTTGAAGAATCCTTTTGCCTTCAAGGCGTTGATCACAGTGTCTAGAGTCTTGCCTTCGACACTTATCCCAAGCTCGTCAGCTTTTCGTTTCAACGCGTCCTCTAGCGCGGCCGACGCCAAGACTGCCGCAACATCCTTGTAGCCGGCTGCGAGCTGCGACTTAGCCAGCAAGAGTAGGTCGCCTATGACTACACCGGCCACCTCGGTAGCGATGCTACTGATGAGGCCAAGCTCGATCTCTTCCCGCGTGTTACGGAGCACCGCGTCGAGCGATTCGGCGAACGATTGGATCAGCCAACTCGCTGTGTATCCCTTCGTGTTCGAGTTTTTGTGCATCTCCATGAGCGCCTTCACCTGCGGTGAGGCGGACCCGTAAAGGGTGGCGGTCAGGTTCATCGTGCCGATGAATACTGCGTCGACCTCCGTTCTCTCCTCGGAGTTGCCAATCCCACGCGGGTTGGCAACGCGTTTGCGGAGTTCGGCGACTCGTTTAAGATACGTTTCGCGAAGCTCAGCGACATTCATGTTTGGATGATATGACTATCAGGCTGGCTCGCGATGCGAATCCGTCGCCCCACTATGATTTCAGCGACATCCTTCCAGTCGCTGTTTCCACGCCGACTGTCGAGCTGTGGACGACGCCTCTTGGGAAGTGGTTTCCGCGGGCGGAGATGATGGCCAAGGCGCTGGAGATCTGGCCGATGCATGTCATCAAAGAGGCGCTTGGGGACGATGCGGAGGGCATCCTGCCGCAGGCGATCCGGAACTCGGAGCTGCGCGTCCGGCTACCGCGGCATCACATCGATATGCTGCACTATCGAACAGACCAGCAAGAGACAACCGTCAGCGGGGTGCTGGAGCGGGAGCTGGACGGCATCGCCAGCGCGCACGTCGAGGAGCTGTCAGCCGCGCTGCCGGGGTTCGCCGAGGCGATGGCGTGGCCGGGTGATTGATGAAAACCTTGATCCGCAGATTACGCAGATGAACGCAGATGGAGGGCGGTTTCATCTGCGTACATCTGCGTCATCTGCGGATGAGATTTTCGCGCAATCCACGGAAGGCGGGATGAACTTACCCCTTCCGCGGCGAGATCGTCAGCAACCCTTTCTTGGAGTCGAACGCGAATGGGCCGCCGATGTAGTCGGCGTGTGTTGGCGAGGCGGCGCTGACGCTTCCCGTTTCGTCGTTGGACTGGAGGTCGTGTACGCCCTGCAGGGTCATGTTCGGGGAGACGCCGGTTCCGTGTGCGGCGAACATCAACGTTGCCGTCAGCGCGGATGCGGGGAAGGGGACACCCCCGGAATGGACCTGGCGTTTGGTGGCGATCAGTTGGATGACCGCGCCGGTCGTGCTCTCCTTGCCTGTCGCGGAGGCGTATTGCCAGTTTCCTCCGGAGTCTTTGACTTCGTCCGTGAAGAGAAGGGTGAGTGTGAAGGTGAGCGTATTGGCCATGACGAAGTCTCCTTTGTCCGTTCGGGTTCGGCGATGCGCCTTGACGACGTCCCCAGAATGGGGACGCGGGGAATCGTCGTCGATGCCGTAGAAGTAGTTGCGGTTGACAAGATACTGCGCGAAACGGTTTGTGACAGACGCAATTACTAGGGATGCATGAGATTCCGCCCAATCCACCATGCCACCGTTACTAAGGCCGCACCCCATCCGGTGAGTGGGTGGGTGGCGAAGCGGCGGGAAGTCGAGGCAAGCACAACAAAGGGGACGACGGCGAAGAGCATCGGGTTGAGGTGGAAGGCGCCGGCGATGTCGCCGTGCAGCAGGTGGTGCAGGGCGCGGGTCGTGCCGCAGCCGGGGCATTGCAGGCCCGTCAGCGAGTGAAAGAGGCAGGGGGGATAGAAATGCACGGTTGTGGGATCGAAGCGATAGAGGATCGCACCGCCGACCGTCAGAATGACGGCAAGAACGCTAATGATGGTTGGTGAGCGCGCCGGCGAAGAAGAAGGCATAGAGGATCCACAGGAGTATGCCGCCGCCGAAGCCGGCCCAGCTCCAGATCCTGGCACGGCGCGCCGCCGCCTGCGCGCCGGCGATGTCGCCGGCGGCGAGCTTCGAATTGACCTGCGCGGCGTAGATGATGGCCACGAACCCCGCCGGAACGCAGCAGCAGAGCGTGATCAGGATCGCCGGAACGAGATAGTTATGACCCTTCGGTTGCACGGCGAAGGCCGGCGCCGCCGTACCACAGTTCGGGCAGACGTTCATTCCCTCGGGCCGGCTGGTTCCGCATGCGGTGCAATGCATCAGTGCTGCACTCCTTCCGGGTACTCCACGAACTGACCGGCGGAGTAGACGATGTCGCAGTCGAAGTTCGTGGTGGCCTTCGGCGTCTGTCCGGCGAGCGTTTCGAGCAGCGAGTCATGCTCGAAACGGCCGTCCCGCCCCGCGCTGCCGATCACGTATCCGACGCACTTGTCGCTCTGCGAGGTGGCGTCCTTCAGGCAGGTGTATTGAAAACCGTGCCCCCAGGCATCGACGCTCGGAACGATGGACGTCGGTTTGAGCACCGCGCGCAGGTCAGCCTCGCCGGCACCCTTCGGATACTCCTGGTTGTTGTCGGATGCGTATGCCTCCAGCGCGGCCCCGAGCGTTCGGATGCCGGCCATGGTGCGCTTCTGCTTCGCCCGTTGCCTGGCGGTGATGAAATCGGGGCTGGCGATGACGGCCAGGAAGCCGATGATGCCGAAGACCACCAGAAGCCCGATGGCGAAGAGCACCACGAGCGACGTCGTGTTCGTCCCCTTCGCTCCCCCCGCCGGGCGCGGCGCGCCGTTACTGGGGTTTCCGCATCGCGGACATGGAGCATAGGACACGGCCTCGATGGCGTTGCCGCACCAGGCGCAGTACTGCATGTCTTCCCCCCGTTGTTCGCGGTAACCAGTATTGTAGCAAGCGGGGTCGCGCGGTCTCGGGGTTACGCGGTCTCGCGGTCCTGGCTTGCCACGCTGCTGGTGACGCCAAACACCGCGAGACGCCGCATCCGCGAGACCGCGCAACCACGGTTTACACTCTCTGACACAGCCCGACGATGGCCTTGCTGAGCTCATTGACGTCGAACGGCTTGGAGATCACGAGCTTGACGACGTCGGGATCGAGCTTCGTCAATGCCTGCTGGGAAACCGCGGAGACGACGGCCACCGGCGTGAGCGTCCCGCTGCGTTTGATGAATTCGATGATCTCGTATCCATTGGCCTCGGGAAGCATGAGGTCGAGGATGATGACGGAGTAATGGCCGGTGCGGATCTTTTCGATGGCAACCTTGCCGTCGAACGCGGTATCGATCTCGATGCCGTTCCGCTGCAGGATCTTTTCGACCAGTCTGCGGATGCCGGGGTCGTCCTCGACGATGAGGGCGCGCCATTGTTCGAGCGGATCGGCCATGTCGCCAGTGTAGCAAGGGACGCGTGTTACATCCGCGTGACGCCCGCTAACCTTCGTGCCTCGGTGGCGTCTTAGCTGGTGTGAGACGAACGGCGGCGCTCCTCTTCATACTCCTTGCGGTGACGGCCTGTCAGCTTCCCGAGAGTTCCAAACGCGCCGCGCTCCGTGCATTCACAACGTTCGTTCTCGAGTCCGCGATCGATCTGCAGGGCCGGACGGCGCTCACCCAGAGCAGCGTTCGCCCGGCCCTTCAGACGGCCTTGCCGGCACAGCCGCCCGCGGCGCAGAGAAGGCTCTGTACGAAGGCGGTGCCGCGCGTCCGGGAGCTCCTGGCCCGCTGCCCGCTGGCGATCCCTAAGGCGCACCCATCCCGGACATCTTGAAGACGACGGGGATGATGACGAAGAGCTGCACGGCGTCGAAGATGCCGTGCGCAATGATGCCGGGGATGAGGTTCTTCGTCCGGTAAAAGGTGAATCCGATGACCAGCGAGATCAGGGAGACGCCGATCAGCAGAAACGGCTGTCCCAGTCCGGAGTGGGCCAGAGCGAAGAGTGCGGTGGAAGCGATGACGCCGATCCGCTTCTGAAGCCAGCCGCGAAAGAACGCTTCCTCGATCGTCATCGCCGAGAGGACGATCATCGCTTTCTTCCAGACCGGCAGCGTCGCGATCCAGGCGATCATCGGCGAGGGCTGCGGGTGCTTGGGCATCACCCCGGAGGCAGTGAGGATCAGTCCGATCACGAGTGCCACGGAGATGGTGACGATCCATCCGCCGACGCCGACGGCGAAGCCGGTCAGGACCGCGTCGCCGTTGCCGTGCCGCGGGATGCTGAGGAACTCGCCGATGGGCGGACGCCGCGTGAGAAGCCACCAGCCGAGAAGGAAAACGAAGAGGATGGCGTGCAGGCCGAAGAGTGCATAGAACGGTTGGCGCGCCAGCTCCTGCGCCGTCGGTATCCGCAGCGAGGAGCCGGTGACCAGATAGGCCAGGACGAACATCAGCAGCGCAAGCCAGAGGTAGGCCAGCCCTTTCATCAGCGGCGACGAGAAGCGATCGGTGGAGAAAAGGCGATATCGCTCATTCATCACGATCATCGCGATGTAGACGACGGCGATGAAGATGAGCGGCAGGACGTAGTGTCTCATCGGCGCGCGAAGTGTAGCCTCAATTTCTCCGTGTTGATCTACCTTACCCCGCGATGGCGTTGAGAATCCCCTCCAACTCCTCTGCCGACTCGAAGAAGTAGTCGGGGTTCTCGGACCGTAGTTTCTCGCCGGAAGTTGTCCCCGAGGCGATGGCGATGGTCGTAGCGCCATGAGGCACGCCGCAACGGACGTCATAGATCGAGTCGCCGATGATCACGACATCCGCGCCGCGGAATGCGTGGCCGCAAGCGGCCGCCGCGCGCTCGACGGCGATGGGAGGCAGATCCTCGCGTTGCGAGGAATCGCTGCCGAAGGCGCCGAACGGGAAATACTCATTCAGCCCGATCGCGCCGAGCTTGAGCCGCGCGCCCGGCTCGATGTTGCCGGTGAGAAGTGCCAGGGTCGATCGCTCGCCGGCGAGCACGGCGTCGAGCAAGGCCATGACGCCCGGAAGTGCTCGAACGCGTCCCGGCGCATTGCGCGCCAGACCGCCGAGGTAATGGCTCCAGAGAGAGGGCAACCGCGAATCGACATCGGCCTCACTCAAGCCGGCGTCGGTCAGAATCATGCGGGCGATCTGAGGGTCGGTGCGGCCGGAGAAGTCGTAGCGCCGCACGTCGCCGTTGAAATCGTAGACATCCGCGAGCCCCGCGGCGAACGCTTCGCGCGCCGCACCATCGTCGGTGACGAGCGTGCCGTCGATGTCGAAAAGGATGAGCCGGCGGGGGAGCGTGGGACTGGCTAAGGACATTGGCGCGAGGATAAGTCAGAAGGCAGAAAACAGAAGGCAGAAGGCAGAAGTGGGTCGCGTGACCCAGAAACCTCTGCCTTTCCTTCTGCCTTCTGCCTTCATCCTTCTGCCTTGCCTTTCACAGAGTACACTTCGCCGCCGGTCATGAAGAAAACGTCCCTCGCCGTTCTTTTCCTCACGGTATTCATCGATCTCATCGGCTTCGGGATGGTGATCCCGTTCCTCCCGTTCTATGCGCGTGAATATGGGGCCAGCGGCATAACCGTCGGCATGGTCGCCGGCATCTATTCGATCATGCAGTTCTTCTTCGCGCCGGTGTGGGGGCGGGTATCGGACCGCATCGGCCGGCGCCCCGTGATTCTCATCAGTCTTACGGCGAGCTGCGCCGGCTATTTTCTCTTCGCCTTCTCGCACAGCCTGGTGCTTCTCTTCGCCTCGCGCATCATCGCGGGTGCGGGTGGTGCGAACATCGGTACGGCCCAGGCGTATATCGCCGACAAGACCACGCCTGAGAACCGCGCCAAAGGGATGGGGATCATCGGTGCCGCGTTTGGCATGGGTTTTATCCTCGGCCCGCCGCTCGCTGGGGTGCTCTCGTACGTTGGCACGAAGCACGGTATGCCGGGCAACCTCCTGCCTGGGATCGGAGCGGGATCGCTTTCCTTCGCCGCGTTGATGATTGCCTTCTTCGTACTCGGCGAGTCGAAGTCACCTGGCCTGCGACCACGCAGTGGCATCCCGCCCCAGTTCGACAAGCACGTCTGGCGTGAGATGGCGGCGCACGGCCTCCTGCTTTCCGTCGTCACCTCGCTTTTCATCACGCTGCTCGCCGTGGCAGGCATGGAGACGAGCGTGACCCTGCACGCACGCGATCGATTTCATTTCGCACTGCTCGATTTGATCTGGTTCTTTCTATTCATGGGTGTGATCGTAGCGACGATTCAGGGTGGACTGATCGGCCGGTTGGCCAAGCGCTTTGGCGAGAAGACTCTCGTCGCCGTCGGGGCCGCATCGTTTACGATCGGCCTGGCGCTCGTTCCTCTCGTGTGGCGCGTGCCGTTGCTCTATGTCGTGGCGTTCTTCATCGCCGTCGGACAGGGATTGTCGTATCCCTCGCTGACGTCCCTGGTGACGAAAGCGTCGCCGGCGAACGAGCACGGGAGCATGCTCGGCCTCGCCTCCGGCGTCGGCTCGCTGGCGCGATTCCTCGGGCCGATCGTCTGCGGCTTCCTCTACGACGTGGCCAAGGCGCGCGGCGCGTTCTTCGGCGGCGCGGCGCTCACGGCAATCGCGTTCGTCATCGCCCTGCGCATGCGCAAGCAGCCGTTGCTGGCCGAAGAGGCAGGATAACATTCGCGCATGTCCATCCTGAAAGTGGCCCGGCTAGGGCATCCCGTCCTCCGGATGAAAGCTTCCGACGTCGAAGTCGCCGACATCAAAGCGGGTAAGTTCCGCGCGCTGATCGACGACATGATCGAGACCATGCACGAATACGAAGGCGTCGGCCTGGCCGGACCGCAGGTTCATCTGCCGCTGCGGATCTTCGTCTTCGAGGTGCAGGAGAAAGTAGCCAAGCGCCGCGGCATCGCCAAACTCAACGCCGGCGTTTTCTTCAATGCCGTCTACGAACCGATCGGCCCGGAGACGATCACCGACTGGGAGGGCTGCCTCAGCGTCCCCTTCCTCGGCGGCGAAGTTCCGCGCTACAAACGCCTCCGCCTGCGCGGCCTCGATCACGAGGGAAACGAAGCGGAACTGGAGGTGACCGACTTTACGGCCCGCATCTTCCAGCATGAGGTCGATCACACCAACGGCCACGTGTACGTCGACCGTATGCCCGATCTGACGACGCTGGGCTACACGGTGGTGTTGTAGCCGCGGTTACTGCGTCGCCGTCATTGCTTCGAGGCGGTCCATGCGGGCCTGCAGCCTGTGGACGCTTTCCTCCAGCGTGCGGGCTTTCTCTTCCAAGGCATGGAAACGGCGGTCGAGTTCGGCGTGTGAGAACTTGATCATTGCCTGGGTGTCGGCGAACTCCTGATGCATCTCCGTGCGGATGTCGGCAGCCTCACGGGTTAACCTCTCATCGACCATGATTACCCTTTCAGCAACGAGCTGAACCTCGTGCTTCATCTCCTCTGCGGTGACATCGAAGTGACGGCGAAGCTCTTGCGTGGTCTCTTCGAAGAGCTGCCTGATCTCTGCGGTTTTTGTTTCGAAGCGATTCGTGAGCTCCGCGGTTTGGTTGTCGAAGAGCTGCCGAGTCTCGGCGGCGTTCGCGTCGACGAACGTGCGCATCTCACCCGCGAGCCTTTCCGCGGTCTCGTCGAAGCGGCGCTGCGTCTCGGCAGCACTGGCTTCCAGCAGTCGCTTGAAGTCGTTCTCATCCATGTGCGAATTTTACTACGCGCCGAGATCCTCTACTCGCTGGAGACTTCGGGTCGTTGAAAGGACTTGAGAAGAGCCCACGTCTCAGCAAAGCCAGCACGCATCTCGAAACTCATACGGTCGACTCTTTGGTTGAGGGAAACGACTCTTTCTTGGAGCAGTCTGATCTCGTGTCTTGGCTTTTCCATCGCGACATCGAAATGTCGCCGAAGTCCTTCAGCGGTCTCGACGTAGTGTCGGCGAATCCCAGCGAAATCTGCCTCGATGTGACGACCCATCTCGTTGAAAGTCGCGTCGACATGATGCTGTAGCTCGGCAGCACGCGCATCGATGTGGTGTTGCGTTTCGGCTGCACTCTCGTCCAGCAAGCGCTTGAAGTCATTCTCGTCCACACACGAATTTTACTACTCCACGTAGAACGGCGTAGCCTCCTTTACGCGGCAACCTCGGAGAACGCCCGTAGGAACGCCTCCATCTGCTCGGGGCGGCCGATGGTGACGCGCATGTGATGCGGCATGGCCGGGAAGAGACGTCCGACATGGACACCGTGCGTCTTCATCCCGTTGAGGAGAGGACGCACATCGCGCTTCACATCGATCATGATGAAGTTCGTCTCCGATGGAATGATGTCGTAGCCAAGTTTCTTCAACGAAGCGACCACATTGGCCTTGGTGGCGGCGTTTCGTTTCTGCCCTTCGGCGACGTGTTGCGCGTCGCTCACGCTTGCCAGGGCCGCGGCCAGAGCCATCACATTGATCGAATCCCACGCCTGCTGCGCGGCCAATGCGCGGATGGTCTCCCGCGAGCTGACGGCGTAGCCGCAACGGAGCCCGGCCATTCCGTAGATCTTCGAGAACGTTCGCGCCACGATGAGATTCGGCCGCGAGGCAATCGCGGGAACGACACTCTCGTAATCATTGCTGGCCGCGTAGTGATGGTATGCCTCGTCGACGAGAATGGCTGTCGATGCCGGAACCGTGTCGATCAAACGGCGCACAGCCTCACGCGGCGTGATACTTCCGGTCGGATTGTTCGGATTGCAGATGTAGAGCAGCCCCGCGCCGGGAACCGCCCCCATCTTGGCGAGGTCGTGCCGGAAGGCCTCGTCGAGCGGCACGTTGACCACCTCGGCGCCGGACGTGCGCGCGTAGGCCCCGATCGCTTCGAATGTCGGTGCGGCCATCACCAGCTTGCGCGATGGGCCGGTGAACGAAACCGCGGCAAGTTTCAGGATCTCGCTCGACCCGTCGCCGAGGAGCACCTGTTCGCGCGAAACGGCATGGGATTTGGCGATGGCATTGATCAGATCGTCCTGCGACTCATCGGGATAACGCCATGCCCGGGCGAAGGCGTCCCTCATGGCCTCGATCGCCGCCGGCGAAGGGCCGAAGGGGTTTTCGTTCGAGCTAAGGCGGACGCCCTCGCTCGGCGGTGTCGTCGTCGCCGCGAACAGCGGTTTGACGGAAACGAGCGGTGGCAGTACGGCGGCCGCGGCGCCGGCGCCGACGACGCGGGCGAATGCACGACGGGAGAGGTTCATGAGGTCCTCCTGGCAGGCTGTGGAAACGCCAGGAGTATACGCTCGGCTCAATGCGTTATTTGACTCGACCACGAAACAGGACTACCGTTCGCAAATCCGTCCAAATTGAAGATCGAAGAACCTGGGTGGCAAGGGAGGGGGAGGATGACCGTTAGGTTTTTCCCCGGAAGCAGAAAACAGAAGACAAGCCTGATCGAAGGTTTTCTCAGTCAGCACCACGTGGCGCACGAACTTGCGCGCCCCGAGGAGTTCGCGTCCAAGGCGTTCCACCTCGGCACGGACCCCGCGGTCGAGGTCGATGGCCGGCTGTTCGTCGATCCGAATGTCGATGCCTTGAAGAAAATCTTCCACGTCGACTAGGCCGGCACGGCCGGCAGCGTTGGTTGCCCAAGGCTCCACCAGCAGTGGCGCAAGAACGTTTCTGCCGCGCAGGCTCCCAGGGACGCGCTCAGGCCTCGCTTATGCCGCGAACATCGTCGAGGCCTCGCGCTCGACGGTGCTCTTGATGCGTGATTCGAACGGCTTGGCGATCAACGGAAGTTTGCCGTCGAGGATTACCTCGGAGTCTGTAATCTCGATCGAGCCGTTCGCTTTGAAGCCTTTCGCCGTTCCCGAAAACACCAGCCGGTCGCCCTCCCAGTGCTGGTTGATCTCACTGAGGTAGTGCCCGTGCTGCCCGAGAAGTTCTTCGAGACGCGCCTCGATCCTGCGGCGCGCGGATGCCTTGTCCGTGTGATGGGGAATGACGATTCGCATTCAGCCTCCGCCGGCGTTGTATCACAACGGGGTTGCGTGGTTGGTTGCAAGGTTGCTGGGTTGCAAGGTTGCGGGGTCTCGCGGCGTGCAACCCAGCAACTCAGCAACTCAGCAACCCGCAACCGCGCAACTTGACGCTTGCCATTGCTCCCATCCCGAGGTAGCCTCGGTATGGGACTTCCGCGTGGTCGCAACCCGCCATGCTTTCCAAGGTATGGAGTGCCGCGACCCTCGGGATTGATGCAGTACGAATTGTCGTAGAAGTCGATGCCCGCAAGGCTGAGACGCCCGGCTTCACTCTGGTCGGACTTCCGGACGCCGCCGCGCGCGAAGCGTATCCGCGCGTCCGTTCCGCCCTCCGCCACTGCGGCTACTGGCTGCCGCAGCGCCACATCACCGTAAACCTCTCACCGGCCGACGTGAAGAAGGAAGGGTCGGCGTTCGACCTTCCCATCGCCATCGGGATCCTCGTTCTGGCGAAGGCACTGCCGCAGGAAGCGCTTGCCGGCCGCGTATTCGTCGGCGAGTTATCGCTCGACGGTATGCTCGTTCCGGTCCGCGGCACGCTGGCCATCTCCGCCTCCTTTGCGCGCGACGCCGACCTGCGCGAGCTGATCGTTCCCGCCGGGAACGCCAGCGAAGCCGCGGCGGTGCAGTCGGTGCGCGTTGCCGGCGTACAACACCTGCCGGAACTGTTGCGGCATCTGACCGGGGAGAACGTCGTTCTGCGCGCGGTCTCGGCGCCGGCGGCCGAGCCTTCGCGCGAGGCGCCGGACTTCGCCGACGTCCGCGGTCAGTTGCAAGCGAAACGCGCCATCGAGATCGCAGCCGCGGGCGGACACAACCTCCTCATGATCGGGCCTCCGGGCTCGGGAAAGACGATGCTGGCGCGGCGCCTGCCGTCGATTCTCCCGCACCTCTCGCTGGAAGAATCGATCACGACGACAAAGATCCACTCGGTCGCCGGCACTCTCCCGCCGGGCGGAGGGTTGATCTCGCGCCGGCCATTCCGGGCGCCGCACCACACCATCTCGACGGCCGGTCTTGTTGGCGGGTCGTCGATGCCGCGGCCGGGCGAGGTGAGTCTGGCGCACAACGGCGTCCTGTTCCTTGACGAGTTGGCGGAGTTTCATCGTGCCACGCTCGAGGTGCTGCGCCAGCCGATGGAGGATGGCCACGTCACCATCGCCCGGGTGCAGCGCACGCTGACGTTCCCGTCGCGCTTTACGCTCGCCGCCGCGCTCAATCCCTGCGGCTGCGGATATTTCAACGACGCACGCAGGCAATGCATCTGCACGCCGGCCCAGATCGCCAGGTATCTTGCCAAGATCTCCGGCCCGCTTCTCGATCGCATCGACCTCCAGGTTGAGGTGCCGGCGCTGTCCACCGAGGAGATCTCGACGTTCACGCCGGGAGAAAGCTCCGCGTCGATTCGCGAGCGCGTCGAGGCGGCGCGCCAGATCCAGCGCCAACGTTTTGCCCGTTCATCAATGCAATCCAACGCCGAGATGACGTCGCGCGCAATGCGGCGTCACTGCGAGCTCGACCCTCCGTCGCGCCAGATTCTCGACCAGGCCCTGACGCACCTCGGCCTCTCCGTCCGCGCCCACGACCGCATTCTGAAAGTGGCTCGAACGATCGCCGATCTCGCCGGCAGCGAGCGCATCCAGAGCGCCCATATCGCCGAGGCGGTGAACTACCGGGCGCTCGACCGGGCGTACTTCAGGACGTGAGGTGGCGAAGGGTTGTCCCCCCGGCCAGGCATACTGGTCGGAGGGACAACCGGGTGTGGAAGTGCTCGAAAGCGGTGAGTGCACGAGTGGTTCAAGTCGCCGATAGAACCCGTGGTGCGTAACGGGAATCCGCTCTTCAGGAGTCCGCGATCGAGTGGTTGGATCCTCGTCTTTCAGCGTTATTTCCAGGCGCGCCCAAACGGTAGTTGTGACATTCTGCTGACCTACCGTAACGCCGCGGCCCCTGCTCTGCTTCACCTAAATAGCTGAGACGGCTGGCGTTAGCTGACGGCAGAGTGTTGGTTTTGTCACTCCGGGATTCGCCGTTAATCGCTCAGAATAATTGTGCTTCCCGGAGAGGTTTCAGCCCGAGCGAAAGAAGTTCGATTAATTGTTGACAAAATCGGCTTCGATTTTATGATCTTATCACCTAGCCAGCAGGGTACGTGATGGGTGAGGAGTCGGAGAATGGCTTTTGAAAAATGGGATCCGCAGCCTGAATTCGAGCGCTTTCCTGCCTCTGCGACGATCGTCCAGTCGCGCTTGATCCGGCTGCCGACGCCCGTGGCGTCGATGCTCCGGCTACGCGGGAAGTCGAACGCCAACCTCTACTACGACAAGAAGCGGAAGGTCATCGGCATCCGCGCGCTCGACAAGAAAGAAGAAGGCGCCGCGAAGATCCGCCAGTCCGACAAATCGACCTCGCTCCACGTTCCGAGCTTCTTCCGTTTCTACGACATCGAAGTGCCTGGCATCAAGCGCTTTCACTGCTGGTACGACGAGAAGGAGCGGATGGCGATGATCGACATCTCCCGCCCTTCGCCTCGCGGACGGCCGGCGGGAACGTAGTCGTTTTTCGCGAAGATCGACAAAAACAAAACGGGCGGCCATGAGGCCGCCCGTCGTGTTTGGTCGTCAGGAACGGTTAGTGGGAGGAGCGGCGCCGAGTCGTCGGAGGAGGATTCACCACCGAGAACATATTCATCAGGCTCTTCGACGCTTCGTCGCTGATCACCCACATCATGCCCGGGAAGGCGGCAGCGCCCGAAACCATCTTCGTGGCCGGGTCGTTGTTCTGCATGAACTGGGCGACGGACGCCAGCGGGACGTGCGTGCCGTAACCGCTGTTGATGGCCTTGATGTATTCGTTGGCGAACAGCGTGTAGCCGATGTCGCTGAGATGAACGCCGTCCAGGCTGAAGAGGCCGCCGGTGATGAAGTCGCTCGTCAGATGGAACGGACCGACGTTCAGGCCGGTGGCGAATCGATCAAAGAGCCCCTTGATGTCGGCGACTGGGACGTTGTGTGCCGTCGCCGAGGCGACGATCGCCGTGTTGTAGTCAGCGATGCGTTGCTTGAGTGTGGCGGTCTCGGCGGGCGTGAGGATGACGGCGCCGGGCAGGGGCATGCCGAAGAGAGGAAGCTTGTTGGTCGGATCGAGGAGCGGTTTGAGCTGGGGCGGAATGCCGAACCCCTGCGCAAGGAGCGAGCTGGCCGCGAGCGTGATGAAGCTGCCGGCCTGGAGCTGACCAACGCCGGGGGCGGCGTCGATCTGGCCGACCAGAGTGATCGGCTGTCCGGTCGGTCCGAGGACCGGCGTGCGCGTGGCCGGATTGATCAGAACCGTCGGGACGGTGTTGAAAAACGGCACCGCGCCCGGATTCGTCGGCAGCGTGCCGACCACCACGCCCGCGCCCGTGGCCACGAGCTTGTCCAGCAACGTGTTGTACGCGGCCGTGAAGGTGTCAACCGGCGTGAGACCGACGGTCGTGCCGTTGGTCGCTGACCCGAGGAAGTCGTTTCCGCCGATCCAGACCAGGATGAAGGTCGGTTTCTGGGCCACAACTGAATCGACTTCGGTCACCGGCCCGCGGAGGATGAACTGCGCTAGCTGCTCCACGCCGCGGGTCGGTTTGGCAACGGTGCCGGTGACGTTGAACGTATCCAAGACGTTCGCGCCCGGAATGCTGACGTTGTTGTACGGGCGGCCGAACGTCGTATTCAGCGGCGCTCCCTGACCGGCCGCGGGGGCGATGACCGGCGGGTAGGTGCTGATGTCCAGCAACTGCAGCTCGGGACCGATGCCGGGGAAGCTGACGATCGGCTGAGCGAAGCAATTGTCGGTGGCCGACGAGCCGACCGTGCAGAGGGGAATACCGACCTGACGTGCCACGATCGACGGCCAGCTATAGATCGAGTGATGCTCGTTGAGCGAGTTGCTCTCGAAGCCGGCACCATAGCTGTCGCCGATGGCGACGACGGTTTTGAAATTGGCCGAGCCGACCGCGGCAAAGCTCGGAACTGCGATGACCACGATGGCCAGTGCCAGCGCGGCGATGCGAGCGAAGCTTCTCATGCGCGTCATGTGGAGTTCTCCTTTGTGTCGCCTAGAACCGGTAACCGAAGTTCAGGCTGACGAGGTTTGCGTCCGTACGATAGGTCCCGTTGAAGTTGGTGTCAGGAGAGCTGATGCCTTCGGTGCCGCGCTTCTTGAAGTGAAGTGCAAACTCGGTGGCGTCGAGCATCCAGTGGCCGCTGTGCCAGCCGATGCCGAAGGACGCGCCCTCGCGGTCGGAGTCCGGAAGCAGCGGGCTGACGTTCTGGGTCGGCTGCGGCGTCCGGTCGTACAGAAGGCCCAGGCGGACGTCCCAGTTCGCGTTGACGGTGCGATTCGCGCCCAGGCGGTAGGAATTGACATTGTCCCAGCCCTGCGGGCGTGTGAACCCAAAGGCCGGCGTGGAGAGGAAGTCGACTTTCAGTTGCTTGAAGCGGCTCCAAGTCGTGTGGACGAGGTCGGCCTCGATGTCCCAGTTCGGGATGGCTGTCGTGGCGATTCCGATGTTCGCGACCGAGGGGAAGTTGAATGTCGTGGCAATCGGCTGGCTCGGAGGAAGTTCCGGCTTGACCAATGCGTCGAGCTGGGGGTTTCCGGTGGAGATCTGCGTAACCGTGACAGTGCCTTTGAAGTTAATGTCCATCGGAGCGCGGTAGGAGGCGCCGATGCGCCACTCTGAGGAGGGCTTGAAGAGCACACCTGCGTTCCAGCCCCAGGCGTTGTCCCAATCACTCGACAGATAGGCACTGGCGAGGTCCGGGAACCGGCCGAGGAACGGATTCACATTGACAGTTCCTGGCGGGAAGGTGATGTTCTGCGCCAGGATCACGCGCGCCCGGCGGTACTCTGCACCGACGCCGATGGCGACACGTCCGTCGGTGGTCTGCCAGGCGATCGCAGGCTCCACCGAGATCGTTTTGATGTTCGCGTCGCGCGAGACGAAGCGGCCGATCCAGGGATCTTCCCAGTTCGTGCGCAGCCCGAACGGGGTGAAGACGCCGACGCCTGCCGTGAGGTTCGTTCCGATCGGCATGATGAAGTAGGCGTTGGGAGGAACGAAGGTGTGAGCCCGGTAGTGCCCCGTGCTGCCGCTGGTGAAGGCGTCATTCGGGTCGCCGGTGAACTCGTTGGTGAAGTTGATGCCGGTTCCGCCGGTCATGAATGTCGCATGACGCTGCTGGGCGATGCCGGCGACGTTGTAGAAGATGGCGCTCGGATCGTCCGCCGTCGCGGCGAACGCGCCCCCCATGGCCGTCGCTTTGGCGCCTTGTTCGAAGAGCCCGAATCCAGCTCCGAATGCCGCGCCACTTACCGCCAACATTGCTGCCGAAACCAGTAGCCCGATTTTGCTGAAAGAACGCAAGCTGGACCTCCTAAAATGACTCAAATTGCGCGTAAACGCAGGACCTCGGAAAACGGCCGGATCATAGCATAGGCATATCTCCGCAACGGGTGCTCGCACTCAGTGGCGATTCATGACCCGAGCAATTCACGGAGAATTGAATTTGCCAGCTCGGCCTTGGCTTTGCCGCCGGTTTCCTTCATCAACTGACCGACCAGAAATCCGAAGAGCTGGGCCTTGCCGGCCCGATATTGCCCGACCTGTGTGGCGTTGCCCTCGATCACTCGCCGCGCGGCCTCGCGGATGACATCCGGATCGCTGATCTGAGCGAGCCCTTTGCGCGTGACGATCTGCTCGGGATCGTCGCCGCTCGCGGACATGTCATCGAAGACTTCCTTCGCCGACTTACCGCCGATGGCGCCGCTGTCGATGAGTCGGATCAGCCGTCCGAGCATCGCCGGAGTGACGCGATAGCCGGCGATGTCCAGCTTCTGCTCGTTGAGTATTCGCAGCACCTCGTTGCGCACCCAGTTCGCCGCCGCGCGAGGGTTGCCGCTGGCATCGGCGGCCGCTTCGAAGTATCCGGCGAGCTGACGCGAGGTGACGAGCGCCTCGGCGTCGACCGGGCTTAGTGCAAAGTCGCGCTGGTAGCGCTCAGCGCGGATGTGCGGCAGCTCCGGGATGGCGCGCGCAATCTCGTCGATCCATGCCCGCTCCACGGCGAGAGGCAACAGGTCGGGATCGGGAAAGTAGCGGTAATCGTGGGCCTCTTCCTTCGAGCGCATGGGACGGGTCTCCCCCGCCGCGGGATCGTAGAGTCTCGTCTCCTGGGTGATCACGCCGCCCGATTCGAGCACGGCGCTCTGGCGGGCGATTTCGAAATCGATGGCGCTGCGCAGGTAGCGGAAGGAATTGAGGTTCTTGATCTCCGTACGCGTGCCGAGAGCGCCACCCGGTTTTCGCACGGACACGTTAGCGTCGCAGCGCAGCGAGCCTTCCTCCATGTTGCCGTCGCAGACGTCGGTGTACATGAGGATCTGCCGCAGTCTGGTCAGATACGCATCGGCCTCCTCGGCGGAGCGGATGTCGGGCTCGGAGACGATCTCGACGAGCGGCGTGCCGGCGCGGTTGAGATCGACGTGTGAAACGTCACCGGTATGGATCGACTTGCCTGCGTCTTCCTCCATGTGGATGCGCAGGATGCGCACGGCGCCGATCCTGCCTGCCGTGGCCAGCGGCTGGTCGAACTGCGAGATCTGATACCCCTTCGGAAGGTCGGGGTAGAAGTAGTTCTTCCGGGCGAAGACGGAGCGCTCGTGAATGGTGCATCCGGTGGCGATGGCGGCGCGGATGGCCAACTCGACGGCGCGGCGATTCAGTACCGGCAACGCTCCCGGATATCCGAGGCAGACCGGGCAGACCCGCGTATTTGGCGGCGCGCCGAACGAGGTGGAGCAGGCGCAGAAGATCTTCGTTGCCGTTGCCAGGTGCGCGTGCACCTCGAGGCCGATGACCGCTTCCCACGACATGTTTTGATTATGTCATTGGGATCTGGGGGGTTGGTCGTCGTGAGTCGTTGTCGGTTATCGGTTATCGGTTCTCGGGCGGAACGACTGGTCGTTGACATCAACGCCAGGACCTCCAATCCTTGACAACCGACAACCGACAACCGTATACAATCCGGCACTCCCAGGTCATGTCTCGCGCAGTTCTGTTTCGTATCTATGTGCTGGCGGCGATCGTCATCGCTCTGACGGCGGTGGTGTGGACGTTCAGTGTTGCTTCCTGGACCACGGTTGAAGCGCTGCTCTTCTATGCGGCGCTGGTCGCGGTCGCGGGCTGGGTTCGGGTCGACGAGGACACGCCCGGTTTCGAGGCCGCGGTGGTGTTCGCGGCCATCCTGATTCTGCACGATCCGGCAGTGGCGTTGATCTCCGTCTTTGTGGGGACCGCGGTCTACCACGCGGCTCGCGACGCCGGCAGGCGCACGTTCCGGCTCAATTCCCTGTACGACGCGGCGCAGCTTGCGCTCTCCTACTACATCGTCGCGCTTCTCTACGCTTCGGCGGTGGCCAAAGACGCCCAGTTGATGGCGAAAGTCTCCGGCTACATCCTCCTCGTCGTCGGCTATCTGGTCGCGCACGTGTTCTTCTCGGCCATCCGTCATGCGCTCGATGTCAGTCGCGGCGCGCTCGACGTCCGCCGCCTTCTGGTCGGGCAAGGCCGGACGCTCCTGCTGATGACGCCCGTGGTGGCCGTGGAAGTGCTCTGTTACTCCGTCTACGGGATGCTCGGTTTTGTGCTGGCCTCTCTGCCGGTGCTGGTCGTCGCCTACACGATGCGCAACGAGTCGGATGCCACGCAACAGAACGCGGAGCTACTCCGGCGCAATCGCGAGTTGTCCATCCTCACCGAGGGCGCGTCGCAGATTCTTTCCGCCGAGGGAGATCAGGAGACGCTCCGGCGCATGGTGGCCCTCCTCGGGCGGCTGGCGCGGCTCAAGGCATGCGCGGTGGTGACGTGGGGAGCGAACCCCGATATTCCGGCCAGCGTCTATCGGCACGGCGCCTGTCAGCCGGCCGATCAGGCCATTCTGGCCTGGGTCGAATCGGCAGGGTTCGCGGCATCGGCCCCCAGCAAGGCCTTCGTCTTTCACAACGACCAGCGCCGCTTCCCGTTGTCGGAAGGGAACGCCATCCAGGTGCTCATCGGCATTCAGACGGTGGAGGTCATCTACGGAATCCTCATCTACGAAACGGAGGACCGGTCGATCCTGAAGAGCGGCAGCATCAATCTTCTGACGTTGCTCGCCAATCAGACCGCTTTGTCGCTGCAGGACCAACTGCTGCGGCGCGAGATGGGGGAGAAGACGACGCAGCTCGAGGCGCAGGCGGCCACGAAGTCGCTCATCCTCGATGTCGCCAACGGTCTCATCGGCACTTACGACGTCGACGCCATGCTCACGCGCATTGCCCAGGCCATCCAAAAAGCGCTCGGGTTCGAGAAGGTGGTCTTCGCGCTGTTCGACGCCAAACGCGCCGAGTTCACGCGCCGCGCCCACGCCGGGCTGGACGACCTCTGGGAGGAGATGAAGCGGAAGCCGGTAGTGTCGAGCGAGATTACGGCCTTCTTCGAAGACGAATTCCGTGTTTCGAATTCGTTCTTCGTCTCGCATACGGCCCTGCAGCAGAGCGAGCACGGGGTCTTCGTCCGGCACGATGACGACATCCTGCTGCGCCCCGAGGAGTGGCACGAGAACGATTTGCTATTGGTTCCTCTCGTCAGCGCCGAGGAGATGATCGGTTACCTCTCCGTGCGCGATCCGCGTGACCAGCGCGTTCCGAACGTCGAGACCGTGCAGACGCTGGAGATCTTCGCCCTGCAGGCGGTCACGGCTCTGCAGTCGGCGCGGCAGTACGAGGAGATCCGGCGCCTGACGTTCATCGACGGGCTGACCGCGGCCTACAACCATCGCTTCTTCCAGGAAGCGCTGGAGAAAGAGGTCCATCGCAGTGCGCGGGCCGGCCGTGAGTTCGCGCTGGCGATGCTCGATATCGACAACTTCAAGCGGATCAACGACACGTTCGGCCATCCCGTGGGCGACGAGATCCTCAAGGGTTTGGTCGACGAGATGATGACGAACGCGCGCGATACCGACGTCGTGGCCCGCTACGGCGGCGAGGAGTTCGCCATTATCTTCGCCGACACCCCGGCATCCTCGGCGCGCGATGCCGGGAACCGGATGCGCGAGCTGGTGGCCAAACGCGAGATCGTCGTCCCGGCGATCGGACGGACCCTGCGCGTGACCATGAGCATCGGCGTGGCCGTCTATCCCCACGACGGCGCGACGACGACCGACCTGGTCGCCCGCGCCGACGCCGCGCTCTATTTCGCTAAAAAGAACGGCAGGAACCAGGTGGCGATGGCGGGTGAGCTGCCGTTCGAAAGCGCTCTGGCGTAGCGCCGGCGGCGCGTTGTCGGTTGTCGGTTGTCCGTTGATTGCGTCGGGATGGTCCGCTGACAACTTGACAACCGACAACCGACAACGCGGCAAAGCCGCATAATCGCGTCATGAAGCGAATCGCCTTCCTCACTCTGTTCATCGTCTCCTCTGCCTTCGCACAGCCTTCTCTCGATCAGATGATCGACCGCGAGATCCCCTCGCTGGTCGCGACCTACAAGCAGCTCCACGCCGCGCCGGAGCTGTCGATGCAGGAGAAGAACACGTCGGCATTGGTGGCGTCGCGCCTGCGCGAGCTCGGCTACGAGGTGACCTACCCGGTCGGCCAATACACCGAGCCGGGGTCGACGTGCTACGGCGTCGTTGCCATCATGAAGAATGGCGCCGGGCCGACCGTTCTGGTGCGCAGCGATATGGATGCGCTGCCGGTGCTGGAGCAGACCGGCTTGCCCTACGCAAGCAGCGTCCGGGCGAAGAGTCCCACTGGCGATGACGTGCCGGTGATGCACGCCTGCGGACACGACATCCACATGACCACGCTCCTCGGCACGGCCAAGATGCTTGCGCAGCTCAAGTCGCAGTGGCATGGCACGTTGATGCTCATCGGCCAGCCGGCGGAGGAGGTGGTCAAGGGCGCCGAGGCGATGCTTCGCGACCACTTCTACGAGCGCTTCCCCAAACCCGATTTCATCATCGCCCTCCACGACAACGCCAGCATGCCAGCGGGTCAGATCGGCTACACCCCCGGCTACTTCATGGCCAGCGCCGACTCGGTCAACGTGACCATCCGCGGCATGGGAGGCCACGGCGCGGCGCCGCAGTCGACGAAGGATCCGGTAGTCATGGCGGCACAGTTCATCAACGCGCTGCAGACGATCGTCAGCCGCGAGGACTCACCGCTCGATCCGGTCGTTGTCACCGTCGGCTCAATCCACGGCGGCACGAAACGAAACATCATCCCCGACGAGGTTCAACTCCTGATGACGGTGCGTACGTACAAGCCCGAGGTGCGCAAGAGAGTGCTGGCATCGATCGAACGGATCGCCCGCGGGATCGCCCTGGCGGCCGGTGTCCCCGACGATCGCGCGCCGATCTTCGAACTGCTCGCCGGCGAATCAGTCGAGTCGACCTACAACGACCCGGCGCTCACCGAGCGCCTGGCCGCTGCCCTTACCAAAAGCATGGGCGCCGCCAACGTCATCCGCATCGACCCCCTGATGGTAAGCGAAGACTTCGGCCGCTTCGGCCTCGACCGCAAGATTCCCATCTCCATGATCAACCTCGGCGCCGTCGACCCCGCCAAGATCGCCAGCGGCCAGCGCCTGCCGTCGTTGCATTCGTCAGGCTGGGCGCCGCTGCCCGACCCCACGCTGCGCGGAGGAATCAAAGCGATGACGCTGGCGGTGCTGGAGCTGCTGCACTAGCCCGGAGCGCTGGCGTCCCCGCCGGCTGGCTCGGCGCCGTCTCGGCGCCGTGACGGCAGTACTCCGGCTATGCCCCCTCACTGAGCCCCTTGATATGCCTCAACACCCGCATATGGATCCGATGAATGATCGCGTCCGACCACAGCCGCCAATACTCCGCCGGCCAGAGGTGATGCTGGTACCACGTCGTTCCGATCAGGCGCGTTCGGCCGCCGGGCAGCGCTTCGAGCGCGAACTGGCCGTGATCGGATACGAGGAAGCCGTGCAGATGCGGAGCATCGATCGCGCCGTAAGGTGACAACTCCTTCATCGGCGGCGGATTGGCTGCTACGCGAAAGCGTAGCAGCCGCGGCTCGTCCCACACCTCAATCGGCTCGATGAAGTTCCCGGTTGTGAATTCGCACGTGCGCGTCGCGCCTACGCCGCGCCCCGCGATGCGCGCGCGAAGCGGATAGGCGATGCCGGCGCGGAAGTACCACTCCGGATCGCCTTTGATCTCGGAGAACGTGACGACGTTCTTCCAGACGGTCTCCGCCGGCGCGTCGATGATGATCTCGCTATCCACGCGGTACATCGGCGCCCTCCGGTGCGCCGCCGCCTCCGCGAACAGGATGAGGGGAAGGATCGCCACAGTCATGAATGCGGGGGCACCAGCTTTCGGCGATGGATTGCGGCGAGCCGAAATTGTTCCGTACCATGCGCCGATCATGGCCACCACGATTCCGAGGGGAGCGGCCACGTCAACAACATAGGTCGAAATTGGGCAATGCGCCAGGGCGTACCCTCAAGGTGCCGAAGACGGCGACGAAGGAGCGTGCGCGGAGTGCCGCACGAGACGGAGGTTCTCGTGCGGCACTGCGGCTTTCAATTCAGGGCCATTGTGTGTTGGAGCAGGCGAAGTCGTCCTCTGCTACAACTGGCGAAGGGTTTGACCCATTGCTCTGTCGGAAGGCGACGGAGTCGCAATGCGACAGTAGATCTGTGGTTGGCGTCGGCACTGGTGTCGGCCGTGGCCATACACAAGGAGATTCCGCAATCATTGCACAGTAGACCATGTAGTGCACGTGTGCATTGGTCGAGACCGTGCGCAATTGAGCAAAAGCAATCGGGACATTTCCGGCGATCACCTGCGCTCCAGCCTTCAGCGTGACGCTCTTATCGCCGGAGGCGGTTGTTATGGTTAGCGTCTTAACCGTGTGCAAAGTCAGCTTCGTATCGATCCTTCCGGGGGTTCCGTCTGGTGACGGTGATGGATTCTGGCATGCGCTCAGCGTTCCCTTTGAAATCGTAAACACCGCTGAGGCTCCCGAATAGTTGCTGGCTGGCGTGTATGGAGGAGTCAACGTATGTCCTAGGTGCGGGAGCGAGAGGTGATCCGGCGTATTGATGTCGCTGTCGGTCGTATCAGAGAGGAAAGTGATCTTCTCGCCGGATAATTCGATGTAGACCCACCCCGGGTTGAGAGTTGGGCTGAGAGTCTGAGCCTTCCAGCCGGTGATCGACATCTGATACTTCTGGTCGTACGCGATCATTGCCGTATGAGCTTCGACAGTCTGCGTAGCCGGGATGGCTCTTGGCGCTGCCGTCCTCGCCAGCTTTTGCAACGGCAGGGACACGGCTGTCGATGTCATCGTGTCGCCAGACACGCGCGGCATGATGGCGACAACTACGCGTTGTTTGATTGTTTGGGCTCCCGGCGTTAGCCGCGCCGCTACATTTCCGCCGACGGTTGTCGCAGTTCCGCTGACGAGTTGCGTAGTGAGGACGCATAAGCCTACAAATTCGATGATGGTGTCCATAATCTCTCCTCAGATGCTGCTCAGTAGTTCGACCGGCGCCCACGTCGCCGGGTGGCGCAGCCGCGGATCGGATGCGTGGATCATCTCGATCTGCGCGGTGCGGACTGCCCGAGCCGGCGACTCGCCGGCTCGTAGATGTTCGTGAATCTTCAGAAAAAGGGCGGCGGCCACATCGTCATCCACTTCCCAAAGCGTTCCGGCGACGGCGCGCGCTCCAGCCAGAAGGAAGGCGCGCGCCAGGCTGGTCATGCCGCCGACGTGAACCGAATCGCCGCGGAAAGTGCCGCATGCGGCCAGAACGACGAGTGGATGTTTCGAGAGGTTGAGCAGCGCGACGTCGCTCGAGGCAAGCACGCCAGAATCGCCGTCCTCCGCGGCGAGCAGGAGTGCGCCATAGGAATCGGCGGAGTCGCTGTCGGCATGGCCGGCGTAGTGAATCAGCGCACTTCCCGTCGCTGCTTCGACAAACCGCTTTCGCGTCGCCGCGTCGCCGCTCAGCACCGTCGCACCGTAACCGGCCGCAATCCGCTCCCCTTCTCGCAGGCTTACAGGTAGTCGCGGCCAACGCGTGGTTGTCGGATCGGCCACGACGAGAGCCGGCTGCAACGCGCCATTCACCGCCTCGGGATGAACAGCGGAAGCGGAGGGAGCCAGGCGGATCGTGAATTCCTCTGCGAGATACCGGCTGCTCGCATTGTCATAAAGCGCCGCGAAGGGAACCGCATGGAGCTGCCGATCCGGAACGATGACGATCTGATCGACGCTGGAAAGCCGCGACAGTACCGGGGCAATGAGCAGTTTGAACAGCGCGTTTGCTTCAGGCTCGATCTGATCGAGCGGCGCCCTTCGGCGGATGCTGTCGTCGAATGATGCGATGCGCTCCGCGAGGCCATCGCGTTCCATCGCGACCTTCTGTACCGTGATCTGCCCGCCGGTGACGCAGAAGATGTCGATCGTGTGGCGAAGGACCGCGTATTCGATCACGGCCGTTCCCGACGCCACGTTCAAACCAGAAGCAGGCAATACCGCAGCCAACGAGGTCTCGTGCAGTTGCCGCGTTCGGTCGGCAATTGCCAACGCTTCGGTTACAGAACCTCGTGAAAGATGAACCTCGATGCTCTCTTCGATGATCTGCGTGGCGGTATCGAGAAAGCGAAGCCGAAGGTCGTCGCCGCCGATCGTGCTCCTCTCGGCGTCTACTTCGCGCAGTGCCGCGTCGTAATCAGCGATCGCCGCCGGTTCGTCTCCTGAAGCTCGGAATGCGCGCGCCCGCTGCAGGTAGGCATCGGGAAGGGGATTCCGAAAATTCGCTTGCGCAAAGAACGCAATAGCCCGGTTAAGAGTGGCGATTGCTTCCTGCGGCTGCGTACGACTGTGCGCGACAGCGTGAGCGACGTCGATCGAAGTGTCCAGGGTGGCACGCAGCGTCGCGTCTTTGACCGACTCCGCCACTTGGTGAGCGTTGGTCAGGAACCTGCCCGCGGTGGCGGCATCTCCGGAGCGGTCAGACAGGCGCGCCCGGTCGGTGAGGGCCGCAGCGAGCTGGGCCCGATCGCCTTGCACCTCCTCGATGGCAAGGTCGATCAACGCCGCGGCGCCGTCGTTCCGATCGAAGCGTTCCAGCGTGACTGCCGAATTTCGGAGGATGGCGCCGAGCCGTTCGCGATCCTCCGGCCCGGTCAGCGCAGCACAGCTTCGGATTCGGCGTGACCACGCGAGATCTCCCGCGCCGATCATGTCGCAGCTAGAGGCGGCCACGCTGTCGCGGTATGCCGCGTTTTTTGTTTCGCCTAACGAACGGAATGCCGAAGCGGCGGCGTCGGCTGCGCGTATACCCGAGCCCCAGTAGCCTGACACATTTGCCGCCACGGCCTGAGAGCCCTGGATCTGAGCTGCAAGCGCCCGATCGCGGCTGTGATCGATCGACGACGCTAGTCGAATCAGGGCCTCCTGAGCCTTCACAGCCTGATGCTGATCGGAGTCTGCGCCTGCGGCGAAGTACGCAGCCATGTAGGCCATGGGGCTGCCGCCTTCTCGAAAGAGAACGGCAGCGTGCACGAACATCGTCCCCGCCGCTCCGGCGTTCCGTTTGCTGTACGCGACCCGCGCATCCCGATACAAACGGTGCCCTTCCACGAGCGCCGCGCGCCCCCTTGAGCCCGATCGTTCGATCGCGGCAACGGCATCCGATAGAAGACGCTCGCCGTTGAACGCCGCCAGTGCGTCGGCGATCGCGTGGACGCGGGCGAGCTTCGCAGGTGCACTGGGATCATTCGCCGCCTCCGCATCCGCCCACGACGCCAGCATCGGACCCTCTCCCCACGTTCGCGCCTCCTGCGGGAATTCGCGCACGAGCTGATCGACGGGCTCGCTGTCCAGCATCTTCGGATCAAACCGCCGCGAGACCGTCTCCAGTGCGCGCAGATGCGCCCGCGCTTCGACACCCCACGCGCTTCCGCCGTCCACCGCGAGATACGCCTGCCACGCTTTTCGTGCCTGATCGCGGACGCCGAGGTGTTCCAGGATCAGGGCGCGGTTGAAGAGAGCCTCGGGAGACTTCGGATCGAGGCGGAGGGCATGATCTGCGTCCGCCAGCGCCAGCGGCAACTGAGATGGATGTTCATCCTGTGTCGCCACCGCGAAGCGCGCCGCGGCCAGATCGTTCCAGGCATGCGGATCGTTCGAGCCGTTCGCCGCCTGCTCCAGCGCGGCGATGCTGTCGTTCCGCCGGTTGATCAATAGATAGGCCACGCCCGTGGCGTGACGCGCCTCTGACTGGTGTTGACTGGCCGTCTTCTCCAGCACCTCGCCGGCCGCGCCGGTCATCTTCAGATCGGCTGGATCGGGGATGGCTTCGCCGCGCGGAGGTGCCTGCAACTGCGCCCATGGGAAGCCGGACAGACGCGCTTCGACGAAGCGATGCTGCCGAGGGGCGGCTTCGATGAGACGCACGATCGGTGAGGCGTTTCTCGTTCCCATGTAACGGAGAAGGGGGAGGGTGATCGCGATCGCCGCCAGGACCGCCGCCACTGCCAACAGCCACCAGCGTCTCGCACGCGCCGGCGCATGGAGCGCGTCCTCCTCGCGTTCGAACCGCGCCGTCTCGCTGACGACCGTCCGGCAGTCGCCGCAACTCTTGAGGTGCTCGGCCACCGCCGCAATCTCGTCCGGCGCAAGCGCCCCTTCAATAAACGCGGCCATGGTCTGTGCCTCGGGATGGCGCGGCCTCACGTCGTTCATTCCGAGTCCTCCGTGTTTGCCGTCGCCTTCTCATCGGCGCCTATGGACGGACGCGCTTTTTGTTTTCCGAGGTCGAATTGAAGAAGGACCTCGTCGCGGCCGATCAGATCGAGCACGTCGCGCCAGGCGATGCCGGACCGTTCCAGCTCTGTCCTGATTTCGCGCATGCGCCGTTCGATGCGCCGGTAGGTCAGTTTCTGATCGAGTCCGAGCGCGCGCGCGATCTGCGGAACGGTCATCCCGCCTTCGAATCGAAGCTGCAGGATCAGACGTTCATCCTCGGGGAGCCGGGCGATGACCGATGACATGATCGCCGACAGCCGTTCCGAGGCGCGGCGCCGGTCGTTGGCGAAGAGCGGCTCCTCGACGTCGGCCGGCCGCGTCACGGCCACCGACTCGGCCTTCTCGATTCCGACGTCGCGATGCCGAGGGGCTCGGCCGGGAAGGCCATCGGCGATCGTTTGCAGGCACTCGAGTGTGACGCCGTCATGCTTCGGCGCCAGAATCACCAGAGCCTCGTCGATCGTCCTGCCGTCGCGGTGAAGGAGCTGCTCGAGATCGATCGCCAGCCGTCCCTGTCTCTTCGCCTCGGCGGAGGCGTGCCACTTGCCCCACACGTGGATGCAGTAGTCGAGGGCCAACCGCTGGATGACGATGCTGATGTAGGTGACGAAACTGCTCCGGGCCTCGAAGGCGCGGAGGATGGCGTAGTCGTTTTCGACGAGCTTCAGATTGACGACTGACGTGAGCTCATCGGCATCGTTCGGATCGAGCCGGTAACGGCGCGCGGCAAAACCCACCGCCCGCTCGATCACGGCAAGGTTCGATGTCAGCAAATCGCGAGCTTCAGGACCAGCCACGCTCTTCTCTCTCTATCTGAGGAGTGTCGCCAGCCGGGTTAACCACACCCCCCGGATTCGAAAAGGGCGTCCGTCTACGGGGCCATCTGAAAACGAAGAACTTGAAGGGCTTTCTCACCGCGGGCATCGTGCTCGCCTCTATGCTGGCCGCCGGTTCCGCCGTCGCTCAGAATCTCGTTGCAGGTCCGCCGGTGCCGTGTCCCCATCCGGTGAGTCTGACGCTCAACGCTCCGGGCACGCCACCGACGCCTCCGACTCCCGATCCATTGGATTTCGCGCCCACGCACCGAGCGTAAAGACGATCGCCTGCGGAATCCGATCAATGATTGCGCCGGTCGCCGCGGCAGCGGAGAGTTGCCCGGGATAAGCGATGTCGCCCGCGCCGATGAAGAGAGCGTCGTCCGGTCCGATGATGGGCGCAGCGAACGACGGTACGCCAGCGGCGGCAACCTTCAGCGTGGCAGGATCGGGGATCGAGACGCAGGCGGCTAGAAGCAGGGCGAGTGCGGCGACTTGAAGCGATCTTGAGCCGAGCGTCGCACTGATTCTTTTCCGGGCGGTCATGACTCCCATTATTCATGTGGAGGAGCGGAAAACAGTAACGTTCTCTCATTCCCAGGCTGAGCTGAACTGACAGTAGTCAGTCCCAGGAGTGAGCTGAATCCGAGCCGTCAGTTGCGCATCCTTTGCAGACTCTTCGAAGGCGATTCCTGATGCGCGATTCGCTGCTGCCTCGGAATCGTAAATCCGCGTCCGTCTAAGGCCGGGCGAAAGGAGATTTACCCATGTCTAGAATGAATGCTGTTCTCTGTCTGACACTGTTGTTCGTCGTTACCGGAGCCGCGTCGGCTCAGTCGTATACATGCATTGCCACAGTGGCAACCGACGGCGGGAAGGCAACCCTCGGCACGACCTCGGTCACCGGGTCGCCGATCGCCGTCGCTGCGTCGGCCTGTCACGACTTTACCCGCAAGGCATTTGCAGCGAACCTGAATTGGTCGGACCCGGCCAAACTTTGCTCCCGCTATGCCAGCGGAACGGTGCGCCGCGTTGAAGCGATCGACAACTTCAAAGAAGTCGGCACGCCGGGCAACTACAATCGAGTGGGCGGCTATACGGTCGTGTGCAACGGGCCCACCAGCGTAACGCAGTTACCAACTGCTCCCGAAGTGGTTCAACGTTAGCGCGACCCGAGCGAGGGTCGCGCCAGGGCGACCCTCGATTCTGACCACGCCCATCCAGCGCGCGATGAACTGGCCGCAGCCCCTAACTCTCCACCAGCGTCCTCAACTCAAAAGCAACGCGAACGACGATCCGAAGTCGCCGCTGTGGAGCAAGATGTTCCACCTGTACCACTTCAAGCAGGACGAGTTCCTCCCGCACTACCACCAGCGGAGCAACTCGGAATCGTCGTTCTCAGCCATCAAACGGCTGTTCGGGGAGATCCTTCGGAGCCGGAACGTCCCGGCTCAGGTGAACGAACTTCTCATGAAAGTGATCGCCTTCAACATCACGTGCATGGTTCACAGCATCTTTGAACTCGGGGTGACCGTGCCGGGAATCTCAGCCTGCACACAAAATGTGCTGGCTGCACACGATGTCGGCTGAAAGCGGGAGATAATGTGCAAAGCCGCGCCCACGCTCACCGCGGCGGTCGCCGGGTCCCAGTGAACCAGACGGCGATCAACAAATCCTTCGGCCATACGTTTCATTTCCCCGTGCCCAACGGCAACGAGTGCTGCCTCATGACCACGGGAACGCTTCAGGTCAAGGTCAAGTGCCTGCAAACCGGTAATGCGAACAGTTCGACCTCGGGTAATGACGACATCGAGCTCGTTCAAAGCCCCGGCGTTCCGGTTTCGGGGTTTGCAAAGAGAGTCTGGCCCCAGCCGAAGGGCTGTGTGGCAGGCGCTGTCACGAGCGTGACGTTCACCGGTGTCCCCGCCTCCGTTCTCAGCACCGGCCGCGTGAGCTTCTTTGTCGAGGACGACACCGCGGTCCTCGCGGCCACGCTCACACTCCACGGCTGCTGCCTTCGGTAGGCCGCATTTCTCACCCTCTCACTGGAATCGTCGGCACTCAGTGCCCCGTCGAGAGGTGCCCCTTCGTCGCTATCGCTCCTCAGGGCAGGCTCCGGCGGATGAGGGGGCGTTTCACGCGTGTGTCAGTCCGGCACAGCGCACCACATCAACGCAGTCAGGAGGCTTTCAATGGCAACTAACCCAGGGCAGGAGCTCTCTTCGATCAACTTCTCCAACATGATCGGCAGTCCGCTGCGCGCCGTGATCGAGGCGCAGGCGGAGGCGGCGCTCAGCACCGTCAATTTCATCAAGGCAGTCGGTTTCAAACAGGGAACCAGCACCGATCCGGAGGCCGGCGATACCGGCGATCCGATCTACGTCACGCGTGCTGACGAGCAGGTGGTAAACGCCATAAGCAGCGCCGCTGCCCAATTCGCCGAAGCAGAACGTCTCGTCCGCCAGATGCTTCCGGTGACGATGCAAAAAGGATTGATCGGCTCGTCGGCCGCAAGCTCCTGGGCTGCGATCGAGAACAACGCGGACCTCGGTGCGATCGGCCACACACGTCGTCGGCTTGGCTGGTCGTAATGACGCGCTCATCCTTCTAGGCCGGTCATTGCAACAGATGTGATTGTCGTGCATGAATGGGTTCGGCGTTTAGTGCCGCGTCGCGACTGCCGTTCCGCCTCTTACCCCTCCACCACCCGCACCTCCCCCGCCGCCAGGATCGCGCCGAGCTCGGCCGCGGGCATTGGGGCGTTGATCAGGTAGCCCTGCATCTGGTCGCAGCCGCAGCGTTTGAGGAAGGTGGCCTGGTCGGTGAACTCGACGCCTTCGGCGATCACTTTCAGCCGCAGGCTGTGACCCATGGCGATGATGGCGGTGACGATGGCGGCGGTGTCGGGGTCGCGGGTGATGTCGCGGACGAAGGATTGGTCGATCTTGAGCGTGTCGATCGGGAAGCGCTTCAGGTAGGCCAGGGAGGAGTGGCCGGTGCCGAAGTCATCCAGTGAAATGCGGATGCCGAGTTTCTTGAGGTCGTAGAGCGTGCGGATGCTGGCCTCAGGGCTCTGCATGGCCGTCGATTCGGTGATCTCCAGCTCGAGCAGACGCGCCTGAAGTCCGGTCTCGGCGAGGATCTCGCGGACGAGGGTAACGAGGTCGGCTTGCTGCAACTGACAGACCGACAGGTTGACGGCGAGCGAGAGGGTGTTGAAGCCGGCGTCGTGCCATGCCTTTGCTTGCGCACAAGCCGCGCGCAGAGCCCACGTGCCGATCGGGATCATCACGCCGATCGCTTCGGCCAGCGGGATGAACGTCGCCGGCGGGATCGGCCCCATCTCCGGGTGCGTCCAGCGCAGCAGCGCTTCCATTCCGGTGATGCGGCCGGTGCGGAAGTCGAAGATGGGCTGGTAGTGCACGGCCAGCTCATGATGGGTGAGCGCGCGGCGCAGGCCGTGCTCGAGGGCGATCCGCTGCAGGGCCTTGGCATTCACGACAGCGTTGAAGAGCTGGTAGTTGTCGCGGCCCTGCTCCTTGGCCTGGTACATGGCGGTGTCAGCGCTCTTGATGAGCGTCTCGGCGTCGACGCCATCCTCGGGGAAGATGCTGATGCCGATCGATGTGGTGATGTAGAACTCGCGCCCTTCGATATGGAACGGATAGCGGACGGCTTCGAGGATCTTCTGCGCGACCAGGGCGGCGTCCTCGGGATGACTGAGCTCGGGCAGGAGAAGGGTGAACTCGTCGCCGCCGAGACGGGCTACCGTGTCGCTGTCGCGCACGCACGACTGAACCCGCGCCGCCACGGCCTGCAAGAGCTGGTCGCCGATGTTGTGGCCGAGGGAGTCGTTAATGACCTTGAAGCGATCGAGATCGAGGAAGAGCACGGCCACGCGCGCTTCATGACGCTGGGCGTGGGAGATGGCGACGCTGACGCGGTCTTTGAACAGCAGCCGGTTCGGCAGCGTGGTCAGGGCGTCGTGGTAGGCGAGGTGTTTGATCTGCTCCTCGGCGTAGGTCCGCTCGGTGATGTCACGGACTACGCAGACCATCCCGCCCCCTTCGATGGCAGTCAGCGAGATCTCCTGCGGAAAGAGGGAGCCGTCGTTCCGCAGGCCGGTGGCCTCGCCGCGCCACCGTCCGCGCTGCTGCACGAGGGGGACGACGCTCGTGATGAAGCGGACCTGTTCGGGAGGCTCGTAGAGATCGCAGATCGAACGGCCGACGAGCTCTTGTGCGGTGGGGTAGCCGAACAGTTTCGCCAGCGCATCATTGACGTAAGAGAAGTCGAGCCGGCCGTCGAGGATGCCGATACCGTCCATCGACGCGGTCATGGCCGCTGTCTGCTGTCTTAGCGTTTCCTCGGCGTGCTTGCGCTCGGTGACGTCCGTGCCGACGTGGAGGTATCCGGTGAGATTGCCGAGCTCGTCGCGCAGCGCGGTGATGGAAAGGAGGACGATGACCGGCTCTCCGTCGTTGCGAATGTACGTCCATTCCCGCTCTTCCAGTCCCTCGCTGGCGGCGCGGCGGACGAGGACCTCGAAGCCGTTCAGTCTCTCGCTGAGCTCGAAGGCCAGGCGCCGGGCGTGCTGTACGAGCTCGGTGTCGAGGTGGATCTCGGTGACGTTGCGGATGCCGATGACGTCGGACGCGGCGTAGCCGAGCATCCTCTCCGCGCCGGTGTTGAAGACGGTGATGACGCCGAGGGGATCGGTGGCGATGATGGAGACGCGCGTGGCGGCGTCCAGCACCGCTTTTCGTTGCGCATTCGCCGCCGCGACCTGCTGGTCGGCCAGCTTGCGCTCGGTGATGTCGAAGACGAAGCCTTCGAAGACTTCCGCACCGGCGTGAAGATCGATGGCGTGCGCATTGAGCTGGACCCAGATCGATGCGCCATCCTTCCTGCGCCATAACAACTCTTCCTCGATGGCGTAGCCGTTGGCGGCAAAGCGTTCCAGCGCATCGGTGCGCTCGCCCTCGGTGACGTAGACGTCGGTGGCGAGGTTGCGCCGCTGCAGCTCGTCGATCGATTCGTAGCCGAGGATGCGGGCCAGGGTTGGGTTGGCCATCAGGATCGTGCCGTCCGGCTTGGAACGGTAGATTCCGACCGAGGCGTAGTCGACGATGTTGCGATACTTCTGCTCGGATAGAAGCAGAGCCTCCTCGGCACGCTTTCGCTCGGTGATGTCGTGGATGATCGAGTAGAGGAGTGTGCGGCCGCCGGCGACGATCGGGCCGGAATGCACCTCGACGTCGCGGACCTCGCCGTTGGCGAGCCGATGCCGGAAGACGAAGTAGCTGCGCTGCTGGCTGGCCACGTCGGTCATCTCGGAGCGGACGGCTTCTTCATCGAGCGTATTGATCTGCCAGACGTGCATCGCGCGGAGGGTTTCGATGTCCCACCCGTAGAACTCGGCGGCAGCGACGTTGGCGTCGACGATGCGTCCGGTGTCGGGGTCGATGAGGAGTTGGACGGCGCGGTTGTTCTCGAACATCTGCCGGTAGCGGCGTTCGCTCTCGCGCAGCGCGTCTTCCTGGCGTTTCTGTTCGATGGCCGAGGCCACGTGCTGGGCGACGAAGACGAGGAGGTCGCGGTCGCGCTCCGTGTAGCGCTCCCCTTCGTCGTAGGTCTGCACGCCGATGACGCCCCAGGTGCGGTCGCCGGTCGAGAGCGGCACACCGAGCCAGTCGACGGACGGCGCGCCGATCGATTCCACTTCGCCGCTCTTCTTCAGTTCGTCGAACTCCTCGGGTGTGGCCAGCAGCGGCTTACCGGTGCGCAGGACGTACGCGGTCAGCCCGCGGCCGGGCGGACGTCCGATGGGAGCCTGGTCATACTTGTCGACGAAGTAGGGGAAGGTGAGGATGTCGCGCGCGGCGTCGTATTCGGCGATGTAGAAGTACGTCGCCTCCATCAGCCCGTTGACGATGACATGTACCGCGCCGTAGAACTCGTCGAGGTTGCGTGCGTCGCGGCTAAGAGTGGCGATGCGGAAGAGTGCCGACTGCCTGGTCTCGTTGCGGACGCTGTCGGTGACGTCGCGGAAGTACCAGGCGCGCCCGCGAATCTTTTTGCCGGAGACGATCGGTACGGAGGCTCGCGAGAGCACGCGCCCGTCTTTCAATACCACCGTGTCGTTGCTTCGGACGATGTCGGGGTGGGTGTAGAGATGATTGACGAGCTCGATGAATTCGTCCCAGTCGGCGACTTTCTCCGAAGCAAAGCCGAGGAGCTCGTTGTCGTCGGCGGCTCTTGCTGCCTCTTCCGGGATGCCCCACATCTCCAGGAAACGGCGGTTGTAGGAGAGGACCGATCCGCGGTCGTCGACGACGAGGATTCCGTCGAGTGTCGCTTCCTGCTGGGCGCGCAGGATGGCCACGGTGGTACGGAGCGACTCGTGCGAAGCTCGTGTCCGGCCGCCTCGAAGCCAGCGGGCGAGCGCGCTTCGGGCGTTGGCGAGGTGCGGGGGAGGTTGAACTTCCATGAAGGCTTCGAGAGCTATTTTAGGTGAGTTTCCGTCCTGTCGTCAGTCGGTGCGGTTGTGGGAGCGGAAGAATTGCCACTGAGTCCAGCTCGTCCATTCGTACCAGGCAACAAGAAGGGCGATGAAGATCATCTGGTTGATGAGGCAAAAGACAAAGATGCCGAGGCCAACCACCAAGGAGATCCAGATGGAGATGATGAACGCCGGCCGCTCTTTCAGGAAGAGTCTGAAGAAGTTGCGAAGGATGTTGTTGCCGTCGAGAGGGCCGAGTGGCAGGAGATTCAGAACGCCCCAGAACCAGTTCGCATACGCGAGCAGTGGCAGAAGGGCGCGAAAGAATGGGTCGTGCGACGCGACCGGAACATTGGTGATGATCAGCGTAACGATCCATGCCAGAAGGAAGTTCGACAGCGGTCCGGCCGCGCTGATGAGAAGGTCCTGCCACGGACGGGCGCGCCGATCGTTATATGTGGCGCCTCCCATGCCCTGAAGGATGATCGCGCTCGATCCGAACCCGAGGCTACCGATCATGGACGCATGCGCCAACTCATGAAAGAGAACGCTGATCAACAATATCGGCGCCCAGATCAGGGCGTACGGCATCCCGGACGACTGAGCGTTCATCATCACGAAGAAGACGATGAGGATGAGAAAGCTGAAGTCGAGGGTGATCGTCGTGCCGAAGATCGTCCCGAGGTGGATGCGGCCCATGAGGTGGGGGAGTATACGTGGGTGCCCGTTACGAAACGGCGCACACCCGGCCGCGCGGCTCAGGGATTGCCCATCTCCTGCATCTTTTTCCGAAGGCTGAGCGGGCGCATGTCGGTCGATCATCAAAACGAAGGAGACGAGCATCGAAACCACCCGATCATGCGGAGGGTGAAACGAGTGAGGCTATACTCGGTCACTCCGAGATCGACATGCGCCCGATCGTTGTTTTCTCCCTCATCATCATCACCCTTCTTCTCTTCGTTCCCCCTTCGTTCGGAGAGATTCGCAACATCAACAAGTTTCTCGATCAATGTCCGACCAACGATCCGGCGCTCGCCCGCATCCGCGGCGACTTCGAGATCCGGCGTGACGGGGCTCCTACCGCGCTCCCATCCTGCACCGAGCCGGTGTCGCAGATGCCGTCGAACGCCTACACGGACGAGTTGATGCTGCTGCAGGCGCTCCGGGTCGTCTATTACATGGATCAGGGGATGAGCGGCCATCTGCCGTGGACGCCGGGCGATCTCTACGACTGGATGAAGTCTAAGGTGGGTGGCATCAACATCATCAGCAGTGGCGGCGGGCCGGGTTGTTGTACGACGATCAATGGCCGGCCGTTCGTCAACATCGGCGCGCACGACGATGGCACGCGCGAACTTCAGAAGAAGTGGATCTATCTGTCCGTCATCGTGGCGGTGTACGCCCACGAGACGCGGCACGTCGACGGATTCCCGCATTCATCGTGTTGCGGCACGATCAACGGTTGCGATGACACGTTCGATCAGGCCAATCTCTCGCCCTACGGGCTGCAGTGGTGGCTCAATAAGCTATGGCTCGACGGGACGATCGACGTCGGCATCGGTTGCGAGGCGCCGGCCGATTTCAGCGACTCGGCGTCGTTCTTCCTGGCGCAGGTGAATACGACGTTCCCGTCCCGCTTCTGCGCCATCAGACCGGCGGTGGCCTCCATGCCATCGATACCGGGCGGCGTATGTCATGACAGCAGCCGGCGTCGGGCTGTCTCTCACCGCTGAAGCCGGGAGAGGGATCTGCGTCTTTCCGCGTTCATCTGCGGATGAAAGCCTATCCGCAGATCACGCAGATTGGACGCAGATGAGAACCTTCACTGCGATGGCGAGGACGACCGCGACGCCGTTTGCGGCCGAGGGGGCGCATAGCCGAACAGGATGCCGGTCTCGACGTCAACGGCCTTCCCATTCTGCTGATACGGCTTGAACCTCCATTGCCAGAGGGCGTCGGTGATGATCCTGGCCTGGTCCTCAAAGGCGCTGATGACATGAATGTGCTTTACCTTGCCGTCTGTGCCAATGATGATGCGGACGGGGATGGAATTGAATTTGTGGTCGTTGAGCACCGGATCGACCTTGCTGATCACATTCTGCTCCGCGTAGCCGGCCACGCACGTCGGGGAATCGATGGCGGCCAGCTTCATCTGATTCATGTCATGCACGAGGCTGTCGAGCAGACCGGTGTCGCGGCTGTTGAGCACGAACTGGATGACGTGACAGCGGACCTGCGTGGCCAGGGTGTACCAGTGCAGACCGGCCACCGGCGACATGTAGTCGAACCGGGCAAACGATCGTCCGGCAATCGTCAAATCGGATGGCGGACGCTCGAGGGTGTAGTACGGCTGGAGATGATCGCTGGAGTATTTGATCATCTCCTTCGCGCCTCGCTGGGGAACGAGCGAGAAGAAGAGATCCTGTGCCGTAATGAGCATCGTTCCTTTGATCGGGCCCTTGAACGACTTCGACGGCACGAACTCGGCCAGCACGTAGCTGCCGCTATCCGATGGGGGAGGACCGGCGTACGGTTCGGACCAGTCGGCCGGCAGATGATACGAAAAGCCGAAGTAGCGATTCTCGTAGATGTTGTCCGCGACCTTGCCCGATTCAGGTAGCGGGGTTTTCGAATCGCTGGCGCTCGGCTCCGCTCCTTTGATGAGAATCGTGTTCGCCGGCAACTGCGCGAACAGGGATGAGGATGAGCAGAGGAACAAAAGCAGACAGGCGAACCGGCAGCGGAGCACACGCACCTCCTTGGTGAAACCGGCCGCTGACGCCTTCGCATCAGCGGCCGGCCGGGAAACGATCGGTTAGAGAGATCTCAGGAAGTTGAGGATGTCCTGCTCCTGGCTGATACTGAGGTTGACGAAGAACGTATAGGACGGCCCGTTGGCCTCGGAGCCGCTGGCATTGTGCGCAAGGATGGCGGCCTGAATGTCCTTGGTCCGCCCGTCATGCAGGAAGAAGATGCGCTGCCCCGCGCCCCACAGCGGCGCTGTGCGGAACTGATCGCCACCGGCGCCGCCTTGAGAGACGTTGTCGGCAAGCGTGGTTCCCATGTGATGAATCTCGAGATCGCTGTAGAGGTTCGCGGTAGCGTTGCTGAGACTGGACGTAAAGGAGGACGTGCCGGTGGTGAGGCTCGTCGTATGGCAGATCGCGCAGCCGATGGAGATGAAGAGGTTGCGGCCATTGGTGATCGACGTCGCACCGCCCGGTACGGTGGTTGAGGGAGTGGGCGGTGCCAGCAGACGCATGAACATCGCGAACTGCGCGAGGTCACTCAGTGTCCCGATGGCCGTCGTATTGAAGTTGGTGTGATCTTCCGGCGTGGCATTGCCACGGCAGTTCGCGGGCAGGCCATTGGTCGATGACTGACCGCCGATGATGCCCATGTCTTCGCCGGGCAACGGCCGCTCCTGCGGGAAGATCTCGTTCGTAACGCCCTGCTCCACGTTATAGGCCTCTCCGACGAAGAGCTCCAGCGACTTGTTCTGGGCTTTCCATCCGAAGCGGCTGATCGTGCCGTCGTTGCCGTTGTGGTTGAACGTGCCGGTGATGCCCTGGTTGTTGTTGAACGAGCTCTGCTGATTGGCGAGCAGAGTCTCGTCCGCAATGGTCTCGACGAGACCTGTTCCGAAGGTCGGTGTCGGGATGCGGAAGATCACGTTGTTATTGGACTGCTGCGTGGCGAAGCTGGGCTGCGGAATCGAGCAGGGGCCCGCGTCGCTGCGGCCGGTGATCGTGTAGAGATCTTCCACGCCGCCATTGGGCGCATTGGGGTTGGGAGTTCCATTCGAGTTTGTGAAGAAGACGAACCTTGCCTCGCGCACCGGCCCGGTCGAGGTGATGAACGACGGAATGGTGTTTTGTGCCCCGTGAGCGGTGGCGTCGGCGACCTGAGGATTCGTGGCCGGGGCAGTTCCGCCCACAGCCGGCTGGGCGTGGCATGCCGCACAGCTCCTCGAGTTGAAGCGCGGCCCCAGGCCAACGCCAGGTTCGCCCCCGATCGTTCCCTGGACCGAATCGATCTCCTGGAATCGGCTCTTGGCATCGTTGAAGAAGTCGAGGATCGTGACGGGACTGTTAGCAGCGACCGAAGCGAGCGGTGATCCGGCGGCCGCTCCTCCTCCGCGGACCCCTGGATCTGTCTGGGCAAATGCCTGAAGGACAACGAATAACGAGAGAAACAGCGCGACCGGGATGACTCGTCTGGTGGTCATGGCACCTCCTCCAAAAGGTTGAGAGAAAGACGAAAACTAGGTGAGAGGCCGACGCGACCCTCACCCTGGTACCGCCAGATGGGAAGATGGGAAGGGCGGAGTAGTAGCCCCGCCGTTGTCACGGAACTAATGCCGATAGGTTGCGCTTTAGTGAAGGAGTGTAACGATAAACGGAAGACCACACCACTAAAAAATGACACCTGCGCGTCATTGGTTTTGGCAGCCGTTTGATTGCAGAATTGTGATCGAGCGCTGGGGGGCGCGCCCGGTTACGCCGGTCGAGCGTGTTCGCGTTCCGCGGGACGCAGAGGGTAGAGCAATTGCCCCAGGAACGTCCCCGGAACCACGTCGCCGGCTACACCGAACGTCGTTGGTTGCTTTCCCTTCGGGAGGTAGAGCGTCCCGAAGAGGAGGTCCAGCCAGGGGAACATGCCGGCGAAATTGTGGTCGAGGCCGGCTTCCTCCGACGTGTGATGCCAGCGATGGAAGGCTGGACTGGCCAGAAGGGTGCGAAACGGGCCGAAGTCCCATGTCACGTTGGCGTGGAGGAAGATGGCGTAGAGCGTGAGGAGAGGGACAAGGCCTGCGACGACGTCACCGCGGAAGCCGAGGAGCAGGAAGGGGATCACCTGAACGGAGCGGGTGAGGATCTCGTTGAGGGGGTGAACGCGCGAGGCAGCCAGCCAGTCGAGATCCGTCGAGCTGTGATGGATGGCGTGAATGCGCCAAAGCGGCCGTTTGTGAAAGGCCCGGTGGCTCCAGTAGCCGGCTAGATCAGCCAGTAGCAGAAGCTCGAACAGTTGCAGGAGACGCGGTTGCCGCGCCACGGCGCCGTGCAGCAGACCGGCACGTCCCGTCATGGCTACGACCGCGAATGCCGTCGCAGCGACAGCGATGGTGGACGCCGTCCGGGTGACGATGGGCGTGAAGAACCAGTAGAGGAAATCGATGCGGCGGTGCCAGCGCCAGATCGAAAGTCCTCGGATCGCCGGGGCGATGCGCTCGATGATGCCGAAGCACAACGCCAGCACCAGCAGGGCTGCTGCGATGCCGGCCAGCGAGGGTGGGTGACGGGCCATCAATGATCAGACGATGCGGATGGCGCCGCGTTTAGGGTGCGCCGTCAGAATGTCGTTTGGACGGGTGACCTCAGGGTCAGCCGGAAGTGGCTTCCGGCCGGAACCTCGAAGTCGAACTTGCCCGTTGCGGCGGCTCCGGCGATCCCGACGCCGGCTCCGATGGCGGCCCCTTTGGCGGTGGCATCGCGATCGTGGCCGATGGCCTGACCAGCGAGCGCCCCGAGGATGCCACCGGCAGCGATGACGGTGGCGTTGTGCTTGGCGTGCGCTTTCCCTTCGCGCGCGTAGTGCGAGGTTCGAACGGCGACAGTGCTGCCGTTGGCGAGCCTGATCGAGCTGAGTGAGAAGTTAAGACTGGCCGACCCGCCGATCCGTCCCGAGGCTTCGACGCTTCTGATTTGAACGTCGGCCGGCGCCCCTGCCCGCGCCACGGTGTTGCCGTTGACTACGATAGGGGCCGTCAATTCAGCCGGCACCGACTGGCCGCTTCGTGCCGTGGCGGTGGAGATCGATCGCAGGAGCTTGAAGCGGATCGGCGTTCCCGCGGGAACGACGATGGTGCCGGCGATCGCCGAGCCGGCGGATGTGATTGCGAACAGAAGGGCGAACGAGGCCGCGGTGTAGGTCTTTGTTGTCATGCGTTGGTCTACTGCAATTTCTGTACAAAGGGCCCGCCGGGCTCCGGGAGCTTTAGAATGAAGAATCAGCCTTGGCCATCAACGCCCGCCCGTGGACCTCATCGCGCCTTGGTAGCGATGTGCTGCCGGTTCAGCTGTCCTGAATCCACTGGTCCTGGGTGAGGAGTTGGATATATGGGTAAGCACGAATCTTTTCATCGCAGGTTGCGAGCGGGAGATCGTGGATGCGCGCTGTCGCTACGATGATCTGATCCGCTGGGTCGCGATGAAAATCTCCCGGCAGTCTGGTGCTCTCGGCGGCGATGCGTGGCGTCAGAGGAATCAGGCTCACCCCGGACTCTTTGAGTGCCAGATTGAGCCAGCTGGAGAGATCGGTCGGGAGCTCCAGCCTGCCGTACTCGACGAGTTTGGCGACCTCCCAGCAGGAGATCGCACTGACGGCAAACCCCTCGTCCTCCCTCAACTCGATCGCCTGTCTCAATTCGAATGGTATCGGGTCGCCGTGGACCCACCAGACCCAGACGTGCGTGTCCAGCAGAATCACTTCAAGACGTTCCACTCCGACGGGTCGACGGCGGGGCCGAACGGATCGTCGAGCCGGAAGGGAAGACCCCAGAGCGGATATGCCGGCAACACGGGATCTTCGATCTTGATCGTGACTTCTATCTCCTGGCCCTCGACGACCGGAACGCCCTCGAGGACGACCCTGCCGTCATTCAGCACGATGACTTTGACTTTGTATTCTTTCATGACGAACTCTCGACCGAGGGTACCTCGGAATTTGGCAGAAGAAAAGAGGCAGTAATGGTTAGTTCGGCAGAGGGTAACGCATAGGTTCCCTTCGCGATCAACGCTGACGGCGCTACAACGTTGCCTTCAGCGCCGCCAGCTTCTGCACGAATCGTGACGGTTCGTAGCGCTCGCGGCTCTTGACCTCTTCGAAGAGGGCGTCGATCGCTTCGGTCATCGGGCTCTTGAGCAGGCGCGGGTTGCTCCGAGTGAGGGCGGAGGCAAGGCTCTGCAACGCCAGCGCGGTCTGCTCGGCGGAATGGACGTCGGCGGTGAGGAGGAAGTCGGTGTCGCTGGCGATCGTACGCATCATGGAGCGGACATCGTCATCGCGCCAGCTCAGGGCGGCGATCTGGGGGATGACGTTGTCGATGGTGCGCCGGGCCTCGTTGGCTGCCTGAAGAACTCCGTTCGAGTCGTTCATCCGCGCGACACGCACAGCGACGATCTCCACGTCGTTGTCGAGCTTTGCGCGCGCGGAAGGATTGGCGCGCCCGACGAGGAGTCGGAGGACGGCCCAATGCTGCGGGCTCCACGAAGGGAGGCCGGCGCGGCCCGGCCACCCGCGCTCCTGACGCCAGCCGCTGGTCTCGAGCGAGTGGTGGCAGTTGATGCAGCTCATGTCGGAGAACTCCGGCCACTTCTCGCCGCGGGCGTGGCGGGCAAGATTGTCGAGCGATTGGCTGAATGCGGCGGCCTGGCCGACGGCGAAGGCGCGCGCGCCGTGCGTGTCGGCAGCCACGGAGTCTCTTCCTCGGCGCCAGTGAGGCGGCATGGTCTCGGTGTAGTTGTCGAGCTCGAAGGCGAGGATGGGGTGGCCGGAGGCGATCAGCTCGTGATCGACCTCCTTCTTGTCGTTGCCGAGGTGACAGGAGAGACAGCCGGAGGCACGGACGGGGAGGTTGCGGAGGTCGGTCATCCCGCGCGCCACCGACTGTTCGTGCGTCCAGCCGGCCTGCGTGTGCTCGGCGCGCCAGCCGCTGGCGGGGCCGTGGCAGGCTTCGCATTGGACGCCGTCTTCGACGTCCACTTTGCCGGAGACCAGACGCGCGGGAACGTTCGTGGTGTGGCAATCGAGGCAGACGGCTTCCTGATAGGCCTTTCCCTTGAGGCGCATGTTGCGGGCCACGCGCGCGGAGCGGTCGCTGAAGAGGACGTTGTAGGCCTGTGCGTGGCGGTCTTTACTCAGCCAGGTGTAGTACTCGTTCTGCAGGACGTGAGAGGCGTCCAGCGGCTGGGTCGAGCCGTGGCAGCCGGAGTTTGCGCAGGAGGCGACGCCGTCGTAGTGGTCGGGAACAGACGGTGGCTGCACCGGTGCCGGGGTTTGAGGTTGCGGTGTTGCCGGGTTGCCCGGTTGTTGGGCCGAGGAAACGGCGGCCAGCATCAGCACGAAAAGGATCATCATTCGCTTCATCGTCATCACCTCGTGACCGGCTTCGTAGTCGGCGTCTCGCTGACGGTATAGAGCGATCCGTCGCGGAGGTAGAGCCGCTGCATCTCGGGGAGCGTCATCGGGCGCGCGCCGATGCGGTTGAAGATCGAAACCTGATTGCCGCCTTCGTCGACGGCGCGGTCGCGGTCGAGGCCCTTCGAGACCGCCAGCGCCGGGCCGTGCGTGCGGCGGGTGGCGATGAGGCGCGGCGCGGGACGCGGGCTGAAGCCGGCGTATCCGGGAGTCCATTCGGGGGAGAGGAGCTGGTAGATCTTGAGACCGTACTTGCCGTCGGCGACGTAGGCGAAGGTCGATGCGTTGGTCGAGGCCACTTTCACGTCGTTGGCGTCATGCGGACGCTCGTCGTTCCACGGGAGGATGGCCGGCTTCTCCGGGTGCTCGAGGTCGACGATGACCATCCCGCGGGCTCCACCGCCGATGTACGCATAGGTGCGTGCGACGTAGACGCTGCGGGCGTCGGGAATGGCCAGGCGCGCGGCCACGCGCGGGTGTGACGGGTCGGTGATGTCGACGCTGGCCAATCCTTCCGGCGTGGTGACGAAGGCATAGCGGAACTGCACGCCGATGCCGGTGGCACCCTTCAATTCGGGGATCGTGGCGACAATCCTCGGCGCGAGCGGCTTGTCGACGTCGACGATGACCAAGCCTCCCTCGGCGCCGATGAAGACCCAGCGGCCGGCGACGTAGATCGAGCGTGCGCCGTTTAGCGCGCCGCCTGGGTTGAATGTCACGGCGCGCGTGAGGAAGTTGTTCGACGGATTGGCGTCCGACAGCGTCGTCACGTCGATGAGGATCAGCCCCTCCTCGCGGTCGGCGACGTAGACGTATCTGTAGAGCGGGTGAATCGGCTGTTCTTCGTTTTCCTTGAGGAACTGCGTCTCGCGCGTGGGGGCAACCGGCATCGTCGTCGGCAGTGCCACGGCCGAGGCGAACTTCGTCTTCACGAAGGTGCGCTGGCCGAGCGGTGAGACCGGCTGGGAGACGATGCGCTCGGAGAAGTCCTTGTTGTCGATGTTGGCGATGTCGTAGACGCTGAAGCCTTCCTCGCCGTTTGCGCTGTAGATGAACTCACCGCGCATCTGCAGCGAGCGTGAGTCGCCGTGATGTTCGTGCGCGGTCTGCAGTTCCAGCTTGTTGGCCTGATGCTTCGCGTAGTAGTCGGGATAGACGATCTTGTGCAGCGACGAGCCGATGACTGTCTGCGGCTCGTCCCACTCGGTGACGCAGACGCCCTCGAACCCCCCTTTTCCTTCCGCGACGTAGGCGTAGCGGCCGATGAAGTTGACGAAGTTGGTCCCTTGGAGAAGTAGCTGGGCGAGCCAGGCGTTGTTGTCGTTCTCTTTGGTGATGTGGCAGCTTCCGCAGCCCTGCGTTTCGCGGGTGCGGACGGTGTGCGGGACGTGGGCGTTGAATGCCTGGCTCGAATATCCGGGCGAGGAGATGGGCGGCTGCTGGATGTAGATCCGGTCTCGCAAGGCGTTCGTCGAGCTGATCACGAGCGCGGATGATGACCGCACCGGCGCGAGGCGATGTCCTTTGGTCGTGCCGTTGACGCCGAGCATGAAAACGTCGGTGCGGATGACCTGCGGGTTGTAGGAGGCGTAGTTTCTCGTTTCGCCGCCCTCGTAGTGATGGACCTCGGTCTTGGCATTCTGCTCCTGCGGCAGATGGCAGCCGGAGCACGACGTCATCCATGAGGTGTGGCAGGCGTAACAGGTCATCTTGGCGTCGGCGTGGGCGAAGTTCGCGCTGGATGACAGGCCCCAGGTCGTACCATCGCGCTGGATCGTCTTCGCGTACGCGGAGCGCTCGTTGTAGTGCGGGTTGCCGGGCGTGATGCTGTCTTTGACCTGGATGACTTCCCACTGCATGCCAGGGTTCAGCATCGATCGCTGATACAGCCTGCCGTTGACCCAAATGAAGCGACGTTGACCGAACGGCGTGGTTCCGAGGCGAAGATCGGTCCCTCCCGGCGGCGCGGCCGGGCCGGAGGTGCGCAGGTTCGTGTAGGCGTCGACGTTGCCGTGGCAGTCCTGGCACTCGATCTCGATGTTGTTGCCGTACTCGGCGTAGATCTGGCCGTTGCCATGCTCGTCCTGCGAGAAGTGACAGTCGGCGCAGTGCATCCCCTTCTCGAGATGGATGTCCTGCAGGTGAACCGCTTTGCTGAACTTGGCGGGGTCGTCAAACGAAACGATCTTGCCGTCGCCGTCGAGCAGGTTGCCTTTGTGGTCGCGTTTGTAGACGGCCATGAAGTTCCAGCCGTGGCCGTGGTAGTCTGCGAACTGGGTGTTCTTCGCCTGCGAATTGAGGCCGGAGACGTTCTCGAGGAACTTCTCATCGCTCCACAACCCGCGCGGCGCCGCCCCTTCGGGATCGGCATCGAGCGAGGCGCGCTTCTCGGCTTCGGTTGGATACTTCTGCTGCTTCGGCCAGAGCAGCTCGGCGTCCGACTCGTAGTCCCACATCGTGTAGCCGAGGTAGGTGTTCACGAAGGAGTTCGGCTGATGCATGTGACACGACATGCACTGGCTCGTCGGCACAGCGCGCGTGAACTGATGGCGCAGCGGATGCCCCTGCTCGTTCTTCGGGATCGATTTGTCGCCGGTGATGGAGAGGCCGGTGTTGCCGTACTGGCCGTAGCCGGCGGAATGAAGCGGATCACGATCGTTGGCATAGACGACGTGGCATCCCGTACATCCTGAGGATCGGTAGTCGCCGGGATGATCGTTCGTGCCAAGGAACGAGAGATGCGGATCGTTGAGCCGTGTTTTATTGAGATTGATGAGCGCGGGCGAGATGCGCAGGCCGGTGCCGCGCCCGCGGTTGCCGAGGCGGATGTCAGGCTTCCCAGCTTCCCCCTCGGGGTTGGGATTGCCGATGTCGGGGAAGGAGCTGCTGCCCGAGATGCCGCCGCGCTCGAAGGCGCGGAAGTACTCGGCCGGTTGAAAGATCTCCCAGCGCGGCAGCGGAACGAGAATCGGCAGCGCGCCGTTGGCGATCTGGTCGGGTGTCGGCGTCGTCGCCGGTTTGATGGCCGTGGCGTTGCCGGCGCGGTTGTAGCTCTCGCCGAGGAGTCCCTGCTTGCGGCTGACGAGACCGTTGGCGTAACTGACGGCGGCCCAGAAAACGGCGGACGTCGTCATCGTGCTGCGAGGGACGGCGTTGACCTGCCGCTGATGGCAGCCGCCGCAGGTCTCCTGCGAGACGCGAAGGTCACCCGGATTGACGAACTTCACGAACTCCGGCGTCTCTTTCAAGAGGGCGGTGTAGCTGCGCTGCGGATTGGCCGAGGTCTTCCAGATCTCGGGATGGAGCGGCTTGATGTGCGCGGCTTCTTTCGTCTTGGCGGAGCCGTCGCCGCCGTGGCAATCGGTGCAGGCCAGCTTCACCGCGGCCGAGGCATGCATCGGCTCGATCCCGTTATGACACGAGAGGCATCCGGCACTCTTCGCATCGGCCTCGGCCTGCGTCTGGCGCATGAGCGGCGGGAGGTCGGGTGATGACTGCGCGCGGATTTTGATCACGGCCAGCGCGACTAAGAGAACTGCGGCGAGAGTGATCGTTATCCGTTTCATCAGAAGGTCAGGATTACGTTCGTGAAGACGTGGTAGAGCGGCCGGTCTTTTTCATAGATGTCTTTGAATCCTCGGCCGGGGAGGAGTACGGCGGTGCCGCCGACGATGACGATGTTCTGGTTGAGGAGCGGCCTGTAGCGAAGTCCGGCCGAGAGATCGGTGCCGAGCGATTTGTGGATGTTGCCCTGAAAGAGGATGGCCTCGACCGGCTCGACGGCATCGAAGCGGATGTAGTTTCCGGTGAAGATCGCCGTCAGCCGCGGGGTGACGTTGACGTCGATTCCCGTGCTGACGATCTGCACGCCAGGATTGACGTAATTCGGCTGCCCTTCATCCTTCGAGCTGCGCAGGCTGGTCAGCAGGGAGCCGCGCTCGACGAGTGCGACGCCGGTCGTCGGAAGGCGGATGCCGAGGCGGTTGAAGAAGGAGAAGCCGCCTCCGGCGAAGGCGGGGCTATCGAAGATGGAGTCGAAACCGCGAGCGTTGCGGTCGCGCGGATTCTTGTCTCCCGAGGCGTAGAAGAACGCCAGGCGAGGCCGGTACCAGTCGTGATCGTAGGTGACCTCGAGCGCCGCGCTGGCGGCGCCGATCTTCACGGCGTTCCCGTTCTTTAGATTCGGATCGGGGCCGGCAATCGGATTCAACTCGTCGGTGCCAAAGACGTAGTAGATGGCGTGATCGACGTTGAAGCGGCCGATGTGTCCCAGGCCCGCCTCACCGATGTAGGTGGCACGGATCTGGTGAGGCGTGAAGACGCCGACCGGAGCAGGGCGCACCAGGATCCCGTTGCGGTCGTAGTGGAAGGTGGCGCCGTCGCGCAGATAGTGGACGCTGAACTCCTGGGTGTAGCCGCGGGCGAGGAAGTCCTGAAGGTAGATATTGGCGATACCGACCTGCTGATCGCGGAGCTCCATTGTGTTGAGCCCGGAGTTGGTGTCTTTCTCAAGCCGGTCGAACACCGCAACGTTGTATTGATAGCGATTGGACGCGAAGTTGCCAAATAGGCGGGCGCCTAGGTTCGTGTCGTTGAAGATAAACCCGCGGAAGTCGCTGTTGAAGGGCTGCGACCCGACGCGGAATGACATGAAGTCGTAGTTCGGCGAGACGTCGCGGATCTTGCGCTCGTAGAAGAGCTCCTGCACCGAAAGATACCCGTCGGTCCGCGACGTGCCGCGCCGCACGTCGGGCTTGACGAGAGCATTCTCACGCAGGTGGACGTAGTTGATGTTCTCGATCAGCGTGATCTTGAAGCGCTGCGTGATCGGTCTGAAGGCGGTGTCGCCCTGGAAGAGGTCGAACGAGGCGATGAGGTTTTCGTTGAAGAGATTCTGGTTGTCTTTGCCGAAGACTGTGATCGAGGTCGGCTTGACGGCGCTGACGCCCGAAGGCGTCGGCAGCGTGCGCGATTCGGCCAGGGTGTCGCTGATGCCGGTGAAGTCGAGGAACCAGTCCTTCCCGAAAATCGGCAGGTCGCCTTTGAGGAGGTTCTGGTTGTAGGGATCAGTCGTTGCGCCCTTGTTGCCGATGGAGCGGCCCTTCGATTTCTCGGTCAGCTCATACGGCGGCGGTGCGATGCGCCACCGGTCCGTCATCTCCTGATAGGCCTCGGGGTGCGGAATCTCCGGCGTGCCGTAGCGCACGACCGGCTCGACGATCGGCTGCCGCTGTACGTTCCCTTGAATTTGCACCCGCAGAAGCTGCGTCGCGGTGACGCCGCCCGAGGTGGCGGTGATGGTCCATGTGCCGGTCTTCACCGGCGGTGTCCAGATCAATGTCCAATGGCCGAAAGCGTCGGCGGTGGTCTGGCCGTTGCCCGATTTCTCGATGGAGATGGTGACGATGGCACCCGGCAGCGAGCTTCCCGTCAACAGGAAGGGAACACCCTCGGCGTAGACGGGTTGGTCGTCGTTGATGGTGATGGGCGCGGTTGCGGGGTCTCGGGGTTGCGCGGTCTCGCGGGGCGTTGGAGCCATTGCCTGCTGCGAGACCTCGGAACCGCGCGACCGCGCGACCACCGCGAATGCGATCAAAAACGCAGCAGCCGATTTTCCCGCTACGAACACGGCTTCCCCCCGCACTCCGTGACACCTTCGGGGCTCCGGGGAAACTTGAACATGGGGAGGCGAGCGCCGTTGACCTTGAGCTGATCAGCCCATTTGTCGGTCGGGGGGAGGAAGCTGCCTGCGCCGAGGTAGGTGACGTAATCGTCCTGCTCGATGCCGTCGCCGCTGACGCCGAGGCCGCCGACGAGCTTGCCGTTAACGACCAGGGGAGTCGCCCCTCCGAAGAAGGTGATGCCGTTCTGGTTGTTGTTCGGCGCCTGCGATCCCTGGCTGCACGTGTTGGCGATGTTCGGCAGGAAGAGAGTCGAGTACCACGGTCCGTTCCCGACCTCGAAGACGTTCGAGTCGATGCCGGGCGGGTAGAGCGGCTGGGCACCGAAGCCGATCGTGCGCGTGGTCACCCAGTAGCCGGTGGGGATGCCGGGCAGGTCGGTGCGGACGTTCGGGTCATTACTGTTGAAATACACGACGTTGCGGGCCTTGGCCGGAACGACGTCGACCGCATCAAAGAGCGCATCAGGCATCCGGTAGTGGGCGAGAAGCGTTCCGTCGAGGTCGGCGACGGAGATGACCATGCGCGAGTAACTGCTGAGGGGGAGCCGCACCTGGGCGCGGGTCCGTTTCGACGCGGCAACGGCGCGTTGCACGATGGTGTCGACCTGCGTCGCGGTCAAGCCGCCGGGGAAGGCGCTGCTATAAGGGCCGGCCAGGTAGCCGTTCGGCGCACAACCGCCATTGAACGGTCCGTAGACGAACGTGCCGTTGGTGAATCCGCTGGCCAAGCCGGGCGAGCTGCCGGGAAGCTGCTGGAGACCGATCGGCAGTCCGTCTGAATTGAAGCGCAGTTTCTGGTCGGGACCGATGAACGGCAGGCGGATGCCGTCGATGAAAACGTTCTGCGGCTGGGGGAGGGGATAGTTCGGCAGTGGGATGATCGGAGCGACGCCGGCATTCAACGGGCCGAAGGCGCCGGTGACGGCGGCGAATTCAGCGAGCTGCGGATCGCCGGCGATGCCGGCCACGCCGATGGCGCCGAGGAGCTTGCCGGTTCGGGCGATCCCCTGCTTGACGGCGCTGACGTCGAGGATCCGGTAGAGCGGGATGCCTCCGGCGTTGACCGGACGGTTGCCGACTTCCTGCGGATACGGTGGATCATCCGGCAGAACTTTTCCGGTGATCAGGCCGGGGCCGCATCCGGAGCGGTCGGCGGCAGGACAGGGCTTGGGAGCGCCTGTAAAAGCGGCGAATTGTCCGATTGATTTCGCGCGCGGCACACACTGGTTCGTGTTCCATAGGAGGTTCAGATCGCAGCCGCGATTGGACTGCTCGATTCCATACAACGCCCCGACCGGTGCGTTGACGACTCCGGGCGGGAAGTGAACCTGGGCGATGGTGCGGACGGTGCGCGAGGAGAGCGGCGCCTGGCTGTTGCTGAAGAATGCGGCGGTGCGGGCCACACCGAGAGCGACGTCGTCGTTAGCAGGGTTGGCGTTGGCCTGCCGGAACAGCGCCACCGGCCGGCCGGTGCGGTCGACGATGGCGATGGTGGCCGTATCGCCCGCCAGTGCCGTCGCCGCCGCCTTGACGATCTCATTCGCCTCGGCCTTCGAAATGGCGCTGAACGGTTCCGGCGTCCCCAAGCCGATCGCGCCGTCGGTGCAGACGTCGGGAAGAGCCGCGTTCAGCGGGAGCGCGCACGAAGGGGGATCGGGAGTCGTCGCCAACGCCCTGTCCCGCCGTCCGGTGGTGCGGCCCTGCGCCAGGCAGGCGGTGGCGACGAGAAAAATGAGGATCGACGTGACACCGGAGCGCATCCGCGGTCTCCCTCCACCCTTCGCTAGGCCGGCACGGCCGGTTGCCTAAGGCTCGGCCAACATCTTCGTTTCATCATTCTGCCGCGCAGGCTTCTAAATCTGGTACACGAACGTGACCGCGTTGTCGGCCAGGACGAGAACATCTCCCCGTTTGAGCTGTACTTCCGTGATCCGTTCGCCTCCGGCCTTGCCGAGGAACGTACCGTTCGTCGAGTTCTGATCGATGGCCATTACCTTACCATCTCGCGGAATGATCCGCACGTGCCGTTTGGAAATACGGTTGTCGGAGATGGCCACCTGCGACATGGCCGGGTCGCGGCCAATGTAGAGGCCGCCCTCGTCGATGATGAAGCGCTGCCCTTCCAGTTTGCCACCGGTGCACTGCAGGAGGCCGTACCACTGCACCATTACTGTCGATCCCTCAGCGGGGGCCGTGGGGACGGGAGCCATTTTCGTGATGTCGGGCGCTTTGGCCGGTGGGGGTGGTGGCGCGGGTGTCGGTGCAGCCGCCTCAGAGCCCTGAAGCGGCGGAATCTTCGACGTCGGCGCCTGTGGTGCCGCCGCCGCGCGCACGCCGGCAGCGCGATCGAGCTCTCCGGCCCGGATGCGCTGGACGAGCGCCAGCCCCGCCGGCACGAGAACCACCAGCAGCAACAGGACGATGGCCCACAGTAAAACCGTATCGATCATCCGGGCTCCGCCTCCGAGATCCTTTGCGGCAAGAGGCGTTCCTTTCCCGAAGGAAGCCCCCAATTTCGTCAACAAGACCTTCGAATGCTCATGATACTCATGACAGGTTGCGCAGCTACTGGATGTTTTTGCCGACTGCCCGCCGTGGCATCCGGTGCAATCTTTACGCACGGGCATCAGCACGTCTGACGTATTGGTGCTCTGACGGACCTTTTCGTGACACGACTCGCAAAGGAGAGTCCGGTGCGGTGTGTGCGTGAATTTCGCCTTCAGGAACCAGCGCGCCGGGATCTCGGGCGGCTTCGCGGCCAGGCGGGTGCCGGAGCGCTGCAGGATGTGGCACTTGCTGCATTTGACCTTGACGACCTGCTCGGCGTTGAGCACCGCTCCCTGGTCGGGAGTTGACGGCGGCCGCAGCGTCAGAATGCGCCGGACCTCTTCCGGGCTCTTGCCGATGATGTCGCGGTTGCCGGCGTAGGTGGCCAGGACGAAGCCGTAGACGTCGGCGGGATCGCCGCCATGCGGCACTTCGACGTCGGGGAAACGGGGATCAAAGGTCAGCTTGTGGCAGCGCTGGCAGTGGCTCCTGAAACTGATGGGCGCGGGATCGACTTTCCTCTTGGTCTCGACGAGCTTGTGGCATTGCGTGCACTGCAGCTCCTCGCGGCGTCCCTCTCCGTTGAAGACGCCGCCGGCCTTGAGGTGGAGCGCGTGGTTGAAGAGGAGGGTGTCGGGATCGCTCCGAGGCGTGAAGCCGGGATGCTGGTCGCCGAAGGAGAGGATGTGCAGGTTCTCTCTCGGTCGCGTCGCCAGCGCGGCGGGGTCGTTGACGTGTGCGGCGATGTCGCCGTGGCAGGAGACGCAGGTGGCGTCCGCGGCGGCGGAAAGTTTGGCGAAGCCGCGATGCTCGGAGTGGCAGTCGGCGCATGCCGGAGCAGTTTTTTCATTTTCGGCATGCGGCAGTCTGCCGTGACATTCGGTGCAACTCGTGTCGGAGACGCCGCGCCAAGGGTCGTGACATGCCCAGCAGTTGTTGCCAATCAGCTCGCCGCTCTTCGGATCTTTCGCCCGCGCGTGCGCGGACGAAATCCCTCCCGGCATGAACGCGCTCTGTTTTTCCGGCTTGGTGACCTCGTCCACGACCAGGAAGCCGATGATCAGAAGGATGGCGATGAGCGAGAGCTTGGTCAGCCAGGCGCGTTTGAGACGAAAGGCGTCGACGTAGTCGATCTTCCGCGCCTTGAGGGCACCGCCGCGGGCTCCCGCACCTTGGACGATTTCCTCGTCATCACCGGAGAAAGCACCCGGTGCGGACGATGTCGTGCTGACGCGGATGAAGAGCGGCTTGCCCGCCTCGAGGACCTGCACCTCGATGCGCAGGTCGCCGATCTCGATGACGTCGCCTTTGGCCAGCCGCGCCGTCTCCACCGGCCGGCGGTTGACGTAGGTGCCGGTGATGCTCCCTTTGTCGGTGATGGTGAAGCCGTTGGCCTCCCATACGATGACGGCATGCTCGAGGGCGACGGCAGGATTCTCCGAGCGCAGCTCGGCATTCGTCCCCCGCCCGATGCGGAGCAGATCGCACCGCACCTGCGTCAGCGCCAGCCCGCGCCCCGAAGCGCGCTGGATGACGAAACTCATGGGGCAGCCCCCCCGGTAGCCTCTAACCAGGCTGTTTCATCGAGAGCCCGCAGGAAAGGCTTCCACCACAGAGGCACAGAGGACACAGAGAAACAAAAAAAGAACCTCTGTGTCCTCTGTGCCTCTGTGGTGGAAGGTTTTCCCAAAGGGCGGAATTGTAGGGAGTCGGCTACCACGCGACCCTCCCGTAATAAAATACCGCCACGACGTGGATGATCGCGAACAACAACAGCAGAATCGTAAACGGGATGTGGATGTAGAGCCAGAATTCGAGGACGTTCTTGTAGCGCTGCTGGTAAATGAGCCGGATCAGTAGCTCTTTTCGCTGCCGCGATACAACCAGCAGTTGGCGCAGCTCCTCCTGTTCATCCTTCTGCACGAGGCTCAGAAGGTTGGCCCAGTCGCCCGCCATCGGAGCGGGACCGCGGCGCATCCTCGCGAAGAGCAGACGCCAGCCGGCCAGCCATCCCGGCTCTCCTTCGCGGATCAATTGGCCGTAAATGCGCTGAAACGGTGCGGAACGCCCAGAGGAAATGCGGGCCATCTGTTTGGCAAGTTGATTGAGCTGTTCCGATATCTCGTCCACCGTCAAATTCGATTCAACCTCGGTTAACAACCTTGGCACAGTCACATAGAGGATCGCGCCGAGCACGCCGCTCGATACGACTATGGCCACCAATATCAATGTAGCCACGGCGATCTTGTCGTTAAATCGTCCCCCCGTGTGATAAATGAGGATGACCAGCACCAGGATGCCGAGGTAAATGTGCGATTGCATCCACTGCTCGACCGTGCCGAAGGTGGAGCGGTACCAGCGCTTGCGGATTCCAAAGAAAGCCAGTAGGTAGCAGAGGAAAAAGCCGACGATCCCGTAAAACAGCCCCCAGCGGGAACCGCCGTGCATGTACTCGTGCTGCTTGTACCAGATGAACGTCGTCGTAAAGGCGAGGAGCAGGACGAAGAAGACTCGGCGCCAGAGGACGCCACTGCGAGCTATTGGCAAGGCGTGCTCCTGAAGCGCAACACCGCACAGACAAGAGTGTCTGTGCCACATACCGTGGCGTCGTTGCAGGAGCAGGATTTATGTGGCACAGACACTCTTGTCTGTGCCGTAGAGGCCGGCAGACAATTTCTGGTTATCGGCGTTCCAGACCGGCTCACCGCTCCCCTCGCGTGATCACCAACTCCTCGAGTGTCGACCGATACTCCTCCGGCGTCAACCGAATGGCCGCCCCCGTAGGGCAGCTCCGCACGCACGCCGGTCCGCCGGAGATCTCGCGGCAGAGGTCGCACTTCACGGCCACGGTCTGCTCGATCTCGTTCTCATGGCCCTTACCGAACAGCGAGGCCACCCAGGAGAAAATCGTCTTCTTCGGCTCCTTATGGATCATGAAAATGTTGCCATAAGGACAATTGCGCTCGCAGTTGCCGCAGCCGATGCAGTTGCTCTTGATGTAGACCTCGCCGCGCGGATCGCGCACGATGGCGTCGGGCGGGCAGTCCAGCATGCACATCGGGTTCTCGCACTGCCAGCACGAATTCGGCGCCAGGAGGTTGTAGAACTTGATCCCTGTGAGTGAGAGGCGCGCCTGTCCATCCCGGTGAACCCCTTCGCAGCCGGCGATGCAGTTCCCGCAGCGGATGCATTTGTGCTCGTCGATGATCAGCGTCTGCGTCCCCATCACCACTTCCTCGCGGATCAGATCGTTGAGGATGTTCCCGGAGCCGGGGGTGGCATCGGCGATGAGCGAGGCGATGCGGCGCTCTTCGAGCTTGCGCAACGGCGCCTCGCGCAGCTCGGGGTGCGCGGCCAGGAAGTTGTTAAAGTCGCGCTTGGAGAGCTTGATCAGATCGGACGGGAAGATCGTCGTCACGGTGGCTGTCCGATCGGTGTCGGAGAAGAGGGCCGCCTCGCCGAAGAAGTTGCCGGCCACGAGGTACGACAGCACCACCTCTTTCTCGCCCGACTTCTTGGAGATCTTCACCATGCCGTTGCGGATGAGATAGAAAGCATCGGCCGGGTCGTCCTCTTTGAACACAACGGCATCCTTGGCCAGGTTGTTGACCACCGCCAGCTCCACCAGCTCGCCGAGCTGCGACTCGGGGATGCCGGGGAAGAGGTAGCCGCCGAAGGCGCGCAGCAGGAAGGCCTGATCGACCAATGCCTTGGCCCTCGGCGCGGCGCCGAGGAGCTTGAGGATGGCCTTGCGGGGTATTTCTATTAAACGAGTCGCTCCGACCGCCCGCGCCGTGGCGGTGCGGCGGCGGCCGGAGATGAGGCTCATCTCTCCGAAGAAGTTGCCGGCCGTCAGCTCGACGATCTTGATTTCCGTGTTTGTCTTTTCCGGCTTCTTCCACAACTCGACGCGGCCGGCGGCGATGATGAGGAAGTCGTTCGTGTAGTCGTTCTGCCGGATGATGATCTCGCCATCGCCGTACTCGCGGACGCGGGCGGAGAGGAAGGTCTCGCGGAGTTGCTGTTCGTCCGCCGCGGCCAGCAGCGGTACGCGCGTGCGCAGGAAGGCGATGCGCTCGCGTACGGTCCCCTCCCAGAATGGCAGGCGCTCTTTCAGCACCGCCTCGTCGGCCGGTTCGACTTCGCGTCCCATCAGGTGCTCGACCACCTCGTAGCCCTGATTCATCCCCAGCTTGATGAGATCGCGCCCGCTGGCGGCGCCGATGAGGAACAGCCCCGGCACGCTCGACTCGTGGACCTGGCTGAGGATCGGGCGCGAGTCTTTGCCGCTGCCGCTGTAGGTGATGCCGATCGATTCGAAGAATTTGCGCGGCGCGTCGGCCCCGAGCTTGAGGAAGATCAGCTCCGCCGCCACGCGCGTCACGTCGCCGCGCACGGTGAGGTCGGCATAGCCGGGATAGACCTGCTTCACGCTGGCGCTGAAGTAGACGGTCATCTGCCCCGTGGCCTGCCGGCTGAGGACTTCCTTGATCAGGACGTCGTTGGCGCGCGTGATCTCCGTCCCTCGTACGATCAGTCCGACGCGGTTTTCATCAGCCAGAGCGATCGCGATTTCGAGCGCGGAGTCGCCGGCACCGACGACGAGGAGGTCCTGATCGCGATGCTCCGCCGGATCGACGAGCCGGTAGCGAACGTGGGGAAGGTCTTCGCCCGGCACGCCGAGCTTGCGCGGGTTCCCCTGCGTCCCCATGCCCAGGATGACGTTGGCGGCATCGTACTCATCCCCCTTCGCCGTCTTGACCGTGAACCGCCCCGATTCCTTCTTCACCGACTTGACCTCGGCGTTGAAGAGGACGTTGAGCTTTTTCTCCTTCACGTGTCCGCCCCACGCCGCCAGGATCGACTCCCGCGACCCCGCCTGAAACGGCACCTCCCCCCGCGCCGGAATCAGCATCGGCTCGGCCATGACGTACTTGCGGGCCTGGTAGGCGTCGATTGTGTCCGCCAGATGGTCGGTCCGCTCCAGCAGCGCGTAGGAGAGCCCATTGCTCTGCGCGTGTGACGCCGCCGCAAGCCCCGCCGGCCCGGAACCGACGATGATCAGGTCGAAGGAGGTCATGACGTTTTTGGTCGAATTGAAGATACCACCGGTGACGTGGGCCGGACTTCCGTCCCACCCGGCAACTCGCCACCCTGATGAGGGTGATTACCGCGCGTTCGCGAGCGTCGAAAAGCCTCTTCCCGTAGCGCGCGGACGCATTCACGCGTCAGAAAGCCTCTTCGTGTAGCTCGCCGGCGTATGACGGGTGGCTTACGAACGAACGAAGGTCTGAAAATCAGACCTTGAGGAGGCTTTGCGACACACGAAGGTCTAGAAATCAGACCTTGAGGAGGCTTTTCGCGGGTCGAAGGTCTGAAAATCAGAGCTTGAGGAGGCTATTTGCGGATCGAAGATCTGAAAATCAGACCTTGAGGAGGCTTTCGGACGGTCGGAGGCCGAAAACCACCTCTCCCAAGAGTCTTTCGATGGGTCAAGGCGCGGCTTTGCCTCTTCGGGAAGGCTTTGGACGTGTCAGGGCGTGATTTTGCCTCCTCGGGGAGGCTTTCGAACGGATCAAGGTTTGATCTGAGCTCCTCGTGGAAGCTCTCGGCCGGGTGAGGGCCTCAACTTCGATCCTCGTCTCGGGCGATTCGATATCAGCGTCGGACGGTCGGTTCTTCCTGCGTTGCGAATGGCCATTCGTCAACCTCGGAGTGCCGGTGGTGCGGTGTGATCTCCCGACGAGATCTTCGGGCGATAGCTGCGGCTTTCGATCGTCACGACGAGCGTCCCGCTTTAAACCGTGACCGTTTTCCGGCGAAAGCCGGCGTGAGCACGCCGGAGGCGTGCCCTGGAGTTTGGACATTACCGAGTCAGGCAGCGGGAGAGAGAACGAGATTGGCCGCAGGGATTTGA
>DATMNC010000015.1:0-42473 GCA_035569395.1 Thermoanaerobaculia bacterium
GTTGCGCGGTCTCGCGGTGGTTGGGCTGGGCAGGTTGCGAATCAGCCGAACGACCCCGGCCGCCGAGGGAAACCGTAACCTGGAGCGAGCAACCCGGCAACCCAACACCGCGAGACCACGCAACCCCGAGACCGCGAGACCCAGCAACTCAGGAACCCAGCAACCCAGCAACTCAGGAACCCGCCAGCAACCTATCCAACACCGCGTCCTTCTCCCCCCACATCCCTTCCATCCACACCTTCAGCTCCTCGCGCTCGGGGCTGGGGCGGGTGACGGCGGGATCGAAGAAGTGCGGGGGTGGGTCGACGCGGCGGGCGTGGATGATGATCTTGGGGATGCGGCCGCTGACGAACTTGCCCATGGTGACCTCGTTGTCGGGAGGGTAGGCCAGCGTGACGTCGTAGATGGCATCGAGCTGATCGCCCAGGGCGGCCAGGACGAAGGCGATTCCTCCGATGCGCGGGCGGAGGAGGTGGCGATAGGGCGATTGTTGAGCGTCTCTCTTTGCCTTACTGAAGCGCGTTCCTTCCATGAAGTTCAGCACGGCCACGGGGAAGTTGCGGTAGCGCTGGCAGGCCTTGCGCGTCGTCATCAGGTCGGTTCCGCGTTTTTCGGGATGCTTCTCCAGATACTCCGGCGTGTAGCGCCGCATGAACGGAAACTCCAGCGCCCAGCAGGCCTGTCCCACGATCGGCGTCCAGAAGAGCTGGCGCTTGAGGAAGAAGCGGATGAAGGCGGCCCGGCCGTGGAAGGCGCGGAAGAGGGCGAAGATGTCGACCCAGGAGAGATGGTTGGCGACGATTAGGTAGCGGCCGCCGGGCGTCACATCGTCGCCGATGCCGTCGATCTCCCATTGCGTCGGCAGCATCAGGTCGAAGATCCGGCTGTTGCCGGCCACCCAGCGCGTGGCCAGCCAGGCCAGCATCAGGATCACGCGCGTGCGGGCACGGCTGCGCGGCGCGGTGATGTGGATGGCGAACTTCACCACGCCGAGGAGGACGATCGATGTGCCCCAGAAGGCGGCGTTGAGGGTGAGGAGAAGGAGGGTGAGCGCTGCGCGGATCATGGTTTTCCAGAGGGGGTAGGAGTCAGCAGGATCCTGATCATCCGCCCGGCACCGGTCGTCGCTGCACAGCCGAAGGTCACGAAGAGCGCGGCGCGCCAATCGGGCTCCTTCCATCCGCCGAAGTCGAGGGCCGTGGCCAGGGCGCCCATCGCCAGAGCGCTGATCAGCGCCGTGAACAATTCGCCGATCCAGCCTGCCGGGCGTGCGTAGGGGACGCTCCGGACGACGAAGAAAACCACCAGCGCGCAGCCCGACCAGAGGGCGATTCCCATCGGCGGCTGAGGTTAGCACGCCTTTCGCATCAGGCGGACTCGAGGAGTCCCGCGCATGATGACCGAAGCGACGACGCATACGAAGGCAGCGAACCACAAGATCCTAGCCATCGAAGACGATCCTGACGTTCTCGCTCTCTACAAGTCCTACCTGCAGAAGCGCGGCTACGAGGTCCTCTCGGCCACCGGCGCCAACGAAGGGATCTCTCTCCTGCAGCGCAATCCCGACACGCGCCTCATCCTGCTCGACCTCAACCTTCCCGGCGGCATGAGCGGCGAGGAGTGGATCGCCTGGTACGTCGCTCAGGGGAAGAAGACGCCGGTGGTCGTGGCCTCAGGGAAGGGTGACATCCTGACCATCACCAAGGGGAACAACCGCACCGCCGCCCTCACCAAACCGTTTCACATGGAGGAGCTGCAGGAGCTGATCGAGGTGCTCCTGTCCGACGACTGGCACGATCAGGTGAGTGAGGACAAGAAGATGCATTGATGCGGTCGCGGGGTCTCGGGGTTGCGGGGTCTCGCGGTGGGGGTTGCAGGGTGGCCGCACTACCTTGGGCGTGGTACTCGGTAACTCAGCAACCAAGCAACTCAGCAACTTTGCAACCCAAACACCGCGAGACCCCGCAACCGCGAGACCGCGCAACCAAGTCACCCGCCGTCGTTGCCTATCGCCTCGACCGGACAGTTATCCAGCGCATCCTTCGACAATGTCTCTTCTTCCGGCGTTTCCGGCTGTTTGTAGACGTAGGAAAAACCTTCCTCGTCGTTGCGCTGGAAGTTTGCGGGGGCGGTCTCCCGGCAGAGATCGCAGTCGATACATTGCGTGTCGACGTAGTACCGCCCAGGTGCCTGTCCCGGCACTGGATCATTTGGATCAGCCATTCGTCTGTTTGTCTCCCGTGAGCGCCGCGAGCCGCGACACATCGCAGGCACGGGGCGCGCATTGTAGCGCGCGCGATCATCGGGTCAAAGCAGGAGGTTGCATGAAAAGATTTCTGATTGCCGTGGCCGCTCTTGCCTTTTCCGCGGGCGCACTCGCGCAGTCGGCACCGCCGGCTCTCGATACGGTGAGCGTAACCGGCATGGGCCGCGTCCGCGTCGCGCCCGACCGTTTCTCGTTCAACGTCTCGGTGCAGACGACCTCGCCGACGGTCGAGGAAGCGGTGAATGAGAACAACACGAAAGTGGCCGCGGTCATCGCGGCGCTGAAGAACGCCGAGGCGAAGGCCGAGGAGATCCAGACCTCGAACTTCTCCATCTATCCGCAGCAGGATTACAGCCAGCAGCAGCAGGGGAAACTGCCGCGCGTGGTCGGCTATCAGGTCTCGAACAGCATCACGGTCACGAAGAAACAGGTCGCCGATGCCGGCCGCCTTCTGCAGGTCGCCATCGCCGCCGGCGTGAACCAGACGTCGGGACTCTCGTTCTCCGTTTCCGATTCCGCGCGCGGGCTCGACGAAGGACTGCGGGCCGCGTTCGCCGACGCCCGCGCCAAGGCCTCCCTCCTGGTCCAGTCCGCCGGCCGAACCCTCGGTCCGGCCCTGACCATCAACGAGATCGGATCGATGACCCCCCAGCCGCCGAGACCGATGGGCGTCCGGGCCATGGCCGCCGTCGTCGCCGAGCCGGTGCCCGTCGAGAGCGGATCGGAGGAACTGATGTTTTCGGTGTCGGTGGTGTTTGGGATGCGGTAGGTCTCGCGGTCTCGGGGTTGCGCGGTCTCGCGGTCTCGCGGTTGCTCGGTTGCTACGTTGCTAAGGTCCGGGCGCGGTGGCTCAGCAACCCAGCAACTCGTCAACCCCGCAACCCCGCAACCCCGCAACCGCGCAACCCCGCAACCGCGGATCAATCCCCCGAGATGATGTTCCCCAGCAGATCTCCCCCGAACCCGCCTAATCCTTTCGACTCATCCTGGTGTCCGGCCACGGCGGCCATGATGCGGTTGGCCAGTCTGCTGAAGGGCAGCGTCTGCAGGACCACGTGTCCCGGGCCGGTGAGCGTGGCGTAGAAGAGGCCCTCGCCGCCGAAGAGGGCGTTGCGGAAGCCGCCGACGAACTGGATGTCGTAGGCGACCGTATCGGCCATCGACACGATGCAGCCGGTATCGACGCGGAGCTGCTCGCCCGCCGTCAGGTTGAACTCGAGCATGTTGCCGCCGGCGTGAAGGAAGACCAGACCCTGGCCGCTGATCTTCTGCAGCAGAAAGCCTTCGCCGCCAAACAGCCCGGCGCCGAAGCGCTTGGTGAAGGCGACGCTGAGGTCGACGTTGCCGATGGCACAGAGGTAGGCGTTGCGCTCGGCGAGGATGGTGGTGTTGTTGAGTTGGATGGGGAAGATCTTGCCGGCGATCGGATTGGCCAGGGCCATGTGCGCGCCGTTGGTTTCGGCGCGGAAGACGCTCATGAACAGCGACTCGCCGGCCAGGAACTTGCGCATCAGGCCTTTCATCAGGCCGCCGGTCATCTTCGCCTGCAGGTCGATCCCCGGTCCCATGTAGAGCATCGATCCCGCTTCGGCGTAGATCTCCTCGTTCTGCTGCAGCGTGATCTGCAGCGCCTGCATCACGTCGCCGACGATTTTGTATTCCATGCGTGGTCCCTCCGTGCATGTGGATTCTGTCATGGAGGCGGTCTCGCGTGGCAGGTTGCTCGGTTGCTGAGTTGCTTGGTTGCTGAGTTACTTGATCCCGAAGTTCCCCAGCAACCCAGCAACCACCGCGAGACCGCGCAACCCCGAGACCGCGAGACAATGCACCCCGTGCCCCGCACCGAACCGCTCCCCCTCCTCGATGCGCTCGCCCAGCTCTATCCCGACTCGTCGCGGACGACGCTGCGGCAGATGTTGCAGAACGGCCGCGTGCGCGTGAACGGCGATACGGAGAAGGACGCCAAACGCGTCGTCGAGCCGGACGAGATTCTCGAGGTGATCGCCAAGTCCGATCAACGCGTTCTTCCTCCCGGAATCGCCATCCTTCACGAAGACCGCGACGTCATCGTCATTCTCAAATCACAGGGGCTGCTGACGGTGGCGACGGAGCGCGAGCGCGAGGCGACGGCGCAGGCTTACCTGAACGCTTACCTCGGCAGCGCCGGCGAGGATCGCGTGCAGGTGGTCCATCGCCTCGACCGCGACACTTCCGGCGTCCTCGTTTTCGCCAAGAACTTCTTCGCCCGCGAGCGGCTGAAGAAACAGTTCATGATCCACAGCGTCGAACGGATCTATGTCGCCATCATCGAAGGGGCGATCGACCCGCCGGAGGGGACGATCGAATCGCTTCTCTTCGAGCAGCGCGATCTGAAGATGGTCAGCGTCGACGCCCATCCCGACGCGAAACACGCCGTGACGCACTACCGGACCATCGCCATGAAAGGCGCCTACTGCATGCTCGAGGTGACGCTGGAGACGGGGAGAAAGAACCAGATCCGCGCCCATCTCGCCGAAGCCGGCCACCCGGTCGCCGGCGACAAGATGTATGGCGCAAAAACGAACCCCCTGGGCCGCCTCGGCCTCCACGCCAAGCTCCTCGGCTTCGACCATCCGACCAGCGGGAAGCATCTGGTGTTCACAGCGGCGCTGCCGAAGTCGTTCCGCGACGTGCTGCGGTGAGTCGGGTTGTCGGTTATCGGTTGTCGCGCGGCTGCGCCGCTGGGCACAGACAAGAGTGTCTGTGCCACATTTCGACCCTCGGTATTGGCAGGAGATTGGAGTCTTGCGCGACCGAATGTGGCACAGACACTCTTGTCTGTGCTCCCGCCGGAGCCGCCGCCGTCGCTGGCTTGCCCGACTGTCGAATTTCGTCCACGCGCCGCAGCGCAGCCAACCGGCAACGCGGCGAAGCCGCAGACAACGCGCGCAGCGCAGCTACACGAACGAGACCGCCAGCTTCGATCCCTCTTCGCGGTGGATCGTGTCGACGAAGCGGATGTTGTTCGTCTTCAGCGACATGAAAAGCGATGAGGTCCGGACGCCGCCACCGAAGAAGCGGACGCCGCGCAGGAGGTCGCCATCCGTGACGCCCGTCGCACAGAAGATGATGTCGTTCCCCGAGGCCAGCTCGGCGGTGTCGTAGACCTTCTCGCCGTCGACGTAACCCATCGACTTGAGACGCTCCTCCTGCCACTTCTCCAGCGGCTTGAGGCGGCCCTGCATCCGGCCGTTGAGGCAGCGCATGGCCGCCGCGGTCAGGACGCCTTCCGGCGCGCCGCCGATGCCCATGGCGGCGTGGATGCCGGTGCCGCGCACGGCCGCGGCGATACCGGCGGAGAGGTCGCCGTCGGTGATCAGCTTGATGCGTGCACCCGCCTCGCGGATCTGGGCGATGAGGTCGTGATGCCGTTCGCGGTCGAGGACGACGATCGTCAATTCATCGACATCCCGCTGAAAGGCCTCGGCGATCTGATTGAGGTTCTCATGGACCGAGTTGGTCAGGCTGACGAAGTCCGCCGCCGTCGGGCCGACGACGATCTTGTCCATGTAGACGTCGGGAGCGTTGAGGAGACCCCCCTTTTCCGAAGCCGCCAGGACGGCGATCGAATTCGCCGAGCCGGTGGCGCAGAGGTTCGTCCCCTCGAGAGGATCGACGGCGATGTCGATCTCGGGATAGATCTCCCCCTCCGTCCAGCCGCGGCCAAGCGGCTCGCCGACGTAAAGCATCGGAGCCTTGTCCCGCTCTCCCTCGCCGATGACGACCGTGCCGCGCATCTTGAGCCGGTTCAGCTCTTCGCGCATCGATTCGACCGCTACCTGGTCGGAGTACTTCCGTTTGCCGTAGCCCATCGTCCGTGCAGCGGCGATGGCAGCTTTTTCGGCGACGCGCAAAAAACCGATCTCGAGACTGGATTCCATGACGCTCCGTTCCTGTGGAATTTGGCGGCGCAGACTCTAGCAGAATCCGCAGGACGGAGGTGTGCTGGATCACACTCATTCGACGATGACGGTCATCTTCATATTGCCGTGCCCGGATCCGCAGTAGTGGTCGCAGATCGCCGGGAAGGTGCCGGCGGTGTCGGGCGTGATTGTCTTCTCGGCCGGTTTTCCGAGATCGGTGTCGAGATCGAGGCCGAGCGGCTTGACCAGGAAGCCGTGGGCGCGGTCGGTGCTGACCACGCGGATCGTGACCGGCTCGCCGCGTTTGAGCGTGATCTGCTTCGGATTGAACTCGAACTTCTTTGCCGTGATCTCGACGACACGGGGGGCGGTTTCCTGCGCCACGCTGAGCAGCGTGATCGACAGAAGTGCGGTGGCAATGAGTGCGATGAGGGCGATGCGTTTCACAGGCTTTCTCCTACTTTGAGCATCTGTTGAATTCCTTCCGTGCCGGAGAGCTCGCGGAGCGAGAGCTCGACATCATTGATGCCGGCGGCGAGCGCGCGGGACGCGGTCGTGCCGCTGATCGTGCGAATGCCGAGGTTCTTGAAGGGCTGTTGGGGATTGAAGGGGAGCGGCTTCTTCTCGGCCGCCGAAGGATCGGGAAAGGCAAAGATCAGCGAGCGCGCGGCGTGATGTTGGGCGTGGCCGATCGTCTTGTGGTCTTCGCGATGAATGTGGCCGTAGAGGACGGTCACGTTCTCGTACGGCGCCAGGACGTTCATCACGGCGTCGCCGTCGGAGGTGAACCATTCCCAATCGGGCTTGAGGTCGAACAGCGGCCGATGGGTGAAGACGACGATCGGTGCCGTCTTCGGGAAGCGGGCCAGATCCTTCTTCAGCCAGGCGATCTGCTCGTCGCCGACGATCGGCTTCCCGCGCGACACGTTGTCGAGCGCGACGAAGTGCGCTCCGCGATGATCGAAGGAGTAGTGCGTCTCGCCGAAGTTCTCGCGGAACAGGACACCGCCGTCGAGCGCGGCGTCGTGCTCGCCCGGCACATGCATCTGTTTCTTCACCCGAAGGCGGCTGCTGATCTCGCGGAATGCCTTGAAGCGCCGGGCATGCTCGGCCGGATCGTCGCTGTCGTGGGTGAGGTCGCCGGTGAAGAGGATCAATTCCGGCTGCGGATCGAGCGCATTGACGACGTCGACGGCGCGCTCGAATGCCTTGGTACCGAGTGGATCGGGTGGCCCCTGAAAGCCGACGTGGGTATCGCTGAGCTGGACTATGGAGAAAGGTCCGGGTGCTTCTCCGTTCTGTTTGCGGCCGAGGCCGGCCATCAAGGCCCCGCGCGCCGTTCCTGACAGCGGGGAGAACTGCAATAGCGCTCCGGCGCCGATCGACATTGCGGAGATGCGCATGAATGCGCGGCGGTCGAATTCGTTCTTCATGATCTTCCTTTCGAGGTGTGGAACTGGCGACGGGCTTTTTTCATCCATTCGTCAGTTACATGAGGTAGAAGTGCTTCGAATGACGCAACCGACTGACCTGCGGTCAGGGTTCGAGGAGCTGGCTTTGCCGCTCTTCGAGCCGCTGTACAACTACGCCCGTTGGCTGACGCATGATCCAATCGAAGCGGAGGATCTCGTGCAGGAGACGTATCTGAAAGGATTGCGCGGCTTTGGCTCGTTCGCGCCGGGGACGAATTTCCGCGCCTGGATGTACCGCATCCTCCGCAACACCTTCCTGACCTCGCGCAGCGGCCTGCGCGCCGTGCCGCCGGTATCGATTGACGAAGATCCCGATACCTACGAGCAGCTCAGCGTGGCGGAGACGCCGGAATCGCTTTTTTTCGCGCGCGCCGACAGCGAGATGTTGCGTCAGACGATTGAAGCGCTGCCGCTGCCGTTCCGCGAGGTGTTGGTTCTGTCGGACGTCGAGAACATGAGTTACCGCGAGATCGCCGAGACGCTGTCGATTCCGATCGGAACGGTCACGTCAAGGCTCATCCGCGCGCGGCAGAAAGTGCGCAATACGCTGCGAGGCGACCGATGCCCCGACATCTGACAGCTGAGGAGATCGAACAGTACGCCGATGGCGAGGCGGAGGCTGACGAGCACCTTCAGGGATGCGCAACCTGCGCGAGCGCGGCCCTATCGATCATGCAGATGAAGCGCACTCTCCGTGCCATGCCGCGTTTCACGCCGCCGGCGGCGTTGCGTGCGCGCGTGCTCGGACGCCCGCCGCGCCGGTCATACGCGCCTCGGTGGCTCGCCGCGGCTGCGGTTCTCGCGCTGGTCGTCGCCGGCGGCGCGCTCTGGCGCACGCGCGACGCCACGGCCAGCCAACTCGTCGACCTCCACACCACCATCCTCGCCAGTGCGAACCCGGTCGACGTCCTCTCGACCGATCGCCACACCGTGAAGCCATGGTTCGAGGGGAAGCTCCCCTTCGCCGTCGACGTCCCCGATCTCGCGCAGCCTTTCCATTTAATCGGCGGCCGCGTCATCTACTGGCGCGGCCAGCAGGGCGCCTACCTATTGATCGGCAAGGGCGCCCACCGCATCTCCCTTTTTGTTTTTATTACCGACGCGGTACCGCGCGCGATCGAATCGCATGCGGGAATGACGATCGTGGTCTGGCGGGCACGGGGGCTGGCGTACGTCGCGGTGGCCGACGTTCCGCCGGAGGATCTGCAGCCGTTGCGGCAGGCGTTCGCGCGGGATTGATGAGGTAGGCATGGAACACTCGATTTGCGGAGCCTGTCTCACTCAGCGATGGTTCCGAAGGGCCTGAGTTGTTCCTCGATCGCTTTCCTGTCGCCAGCCACGACGATGGCCAGCTTCGCCGGATCGATGTACTTCTGCATCATGCGCAGCACGTCAGCCGGCGTGACGGCGTAGATGCTCCGGACGTAGTTGCGCAGGTAGTCCTCGCCGACGCCGTAGGTGTCGAGAGATGCGAGGTTCCCGGCGATGTCGCTGCGCGACGAGTTGAACAGAACGAATTGCCCCGCCAGGAAGTTCTGAATGCCGCGCAGGTCCGCCTCGGACGGTGCCTCGGTACGGAGTCGATCGATCTCGGCGATGATCTCCCTGATCGACGCGCCCGTTACGTTCGTGGCGACGTCGGCATCTTCGACCCAGTAGGCCCCGCGCGGCCTCACCGCGACGTAGCTGACCGGCGAATACGAGTAACCGTTCTTCTCGCGGAGTTTCCAGGTGATGCGTGACATGAAGGTGCCGCCGAGGACCGCGTTGGCAACCATCAGCGGGCGGTAGTCGGGAGTGCTCGGACCAACGCCGGCCACTGGAAGGCCGATGAGCATCGTCGATTGCACGGCCCCGGGGCGGTCGATGAGGTAGACGCCGGGCCGGCTGATGGGGTTCACGGCCGGCTCGGCCGGCGGCACTCCCGCCTTCCAGCCGGCGAAGTCGCGGCGGATGGCGTGCTCGATTGCGGCCTCGTCGAAGCGGCCGACGACGTACATCCGCGAGCGCGCCGCGCCAAAGTTGCGGTCGTAGAACCCGCGAATCTGGTCGAGCGTGTACCCCTGCAGCACCTCCGGCGTTGGAAAGGAGCGCCCGTATGGCTGACTTGGATAGAAAAGCTGCATGATCTTTTCCTGGGTGACCGACTGCGGGCTGCCGCGCTCGATGGAAAGCTTCCGGAGAAAGTCGTTCCTGATCCGAACAAGCTCCGTCTCGGGGAAGCGCGGATTGCGCGCGATATCGGCGATGAGGCTGACCGCCGATGCGGCAGACTCAGAAAAGACGTCCGTGCCGATGGTGGTCTGGTTCATTCCGACGTCGACGTTCAGCGCTCCTCCCATCAGCGCCAGTTGCGTCGCAATCTCTTCGGCAGAGCGGGTGCGCGTCCCCTGCTGGATCATTTCGCCGGTGACGTTGGCCAGCCAGACATGATCCGCATCCTCGTCGATGTTGCCGGTTTGCGCGACCAGCCGGATCGTCGCCTTCGGGATGTTGCCGTACTGCATCAGGCGAACCTGCATTCCATTCGGCAGGTCGAACCGCCGGATCTCGGGCAGCGAAAAGTTCTTCGGCAGTCCGGGCGGCGGCGGAGCTTCCTTCTCGACCGCCTGCGCCAGCGCCGCTTCGGCTGCAAAAAGCGCGGCGGCGAGAGAGACGATCATTACAATTCGTCGTCGCATCACTTCACCCGCTTGGTCTTGGGCACGACGGTGAAGATCGTTCGATTGGCCGGACGCAGGTACTCCTGGGCGGTTTTCCGGATCAGCTCCGGTGTGATCGCCGCGAAGCGCGACTCGATACGGTTGATGCGCGCCGGATCGTCGTAGAACAGGGCGAAGCCTGCCAGCAGATTGGCGCGGCCGAAGCCGTAGTCTCTCTCGAGGTCGTTGTAGAACGCTGCCCGCATCTTCACGCGGGCGCGGGCGAGCGTCGCCTCGTCGATGGTCTGCGTCCGGAGGCGGTCGACGTTCTCGTCGATCGCTCTCAGGATCTCGTCGGTCGATTTATCCGGATCGTGGAAAAGGTCGATCGTGTAGAGCGAGGGCCCGTTGTTGTCGAACATCGAGCCGTAGAAGTACATCGTCCCTTCGATCTCGCCGGTCAGGCCGCGTTTCCGGACGATGGCCTCGTAGAGCCAACTGTCTTTTCCCGCCGCGAGGATCTGGTTGATAAGCGCCATCGCGTAGTACGCATCCGTTTCGGCTTGCGGCGCGTGATAGGCGATCGCCATCGCAGGCCGTGTCACCCTGTCGTCCGTCCTCGATCCGCGCTTTTCCTGCTCCTGACGTGGCTCGGAGATGTCGGCCTTCGGCGGCTGCGGCCGTGAGGGGATGGCGCCGAAATACTCGTTCACCCAGGCCATGGCTTCCGCCGGATCGAAGTCTCCGACGATGGCCAGCGAGGCGTTGTTCGGCGCGTAGTAGGTTGTGAAGAAGTTGTACGCGTCCTCGAGCGTCGCCGCATCGATGTCGGCGAGGTCGCCGTAAGAATCGTGGGCGTTGTACCAGTTGACGTTCGCCGCCTGCGGCACGTCGAGCCATGGGAAGCCGCCGTAGGGCCGGTTGAGGACATGCACCCGAACTTCGTTGCTGACCACTCCCTTCTGGATGCCCAGGTTGGCTTCACTGATGTCGAGGCCCTTCATCCGGTCGGCTTCGGCCCAGAGGATGGTACGGAGCATGTTCGAGGGAGCGATATCGCCGTAGGTCGTGAAATCGGACTGCGTCGACATGTTGACCACGCCGCCATTCGACTGTACGAGCTTGATGTGCTCCATCTTGCCGAGATTCCGCGACCCCTGAGACATCAGGTGCTCGAAGAGGTGCGCGAATCCAGTGCGGTTCTTCGGCTCGACGCGATAACCGACGCCGTAGTCGAGCCGCGTCGTGACTCTCGGCGACGCGTGGTCCGGCCAGAGGACGACCCGCAGGCCGTTCGAGAGCGTGTGGTATTCGAGTGGAATGGTTGCCGGGGCCAGCTGCGGTGCGGTCATCGCGCACGCGACGCAGATCACAGCGGCAATTGTCGAGACAATCGTACGTTTCAATGCGACCCCCTTCCGGAAGAGATCACGCGGAGGCGCGGAGCACGCGGAGAAACGATTCCAGCTCTTCTCCTCAGCGCCTCCGCGTCTCCGCGTGAGAAAAAGTCGTTCGTTTCAGCGTCAAATGAGTGAACTGTCCTTAGACGATGCCATTTCCATCCAGCGCGTTCTGAATCCTCGACGCCGGAATCATACGGCTGCCTTTGGGGACGTCGAATATGGCAAAGCGTGCGCGCTTCCTGCGGGAAGGAGGTGTCGGCTGCGGCTGGAGAGCCACACGCGCCATGTCCGAAAGGACTCGGCCGAGGCGCCGCCCGGTTGCGCGGGCGTTCGCCAAAGCGGCCTCGTAGACATCATCGTCGATGGTCACGGTCGTACGCATGATGTGGTTATACGGCGATATGGTGACATCGGCAAGCTGGTGCGATCCGAACGCAGACCGTGCCGAGCTTCCCGGAATTCAGTGTCCAGCAGCGTTGCGCCTCCTTCTGGAAGAGACTCACGCGGGGGCGCGGAGTACGCGGAGAAAAGATTCCTGGTTTTCCCATTGGTCTCCAGGACGCTTCGACAAATGAACCGTGCATGTCGATAAAGCGTTGAAGGCGATCGAGGGACGTAATCGGAGACCCTGCAAAGGCGTGCTTGGTGCTCCCGAGCTAACGTTGTCTGCAACGCGCAATTACCTACGGCTCCACCTCCCAGGGCTTCTCCCACCACTTCAACTTATCCCCGCGAGCCATCCGAATCTCGTACGCGATCTTCTGAAGCTCCAGCAGTTCCTGGAATTTCTCCGGAAGCGACTTCGCCGAGTGTGCTTTCTGGTCGGGGTGCTTCTCGTTGTACAGGCGTCTTACCAACTCGTCGCTTGGTCCACCGGGGGTCTGAGGCATGCGCTATTCTCTCCCAAAACTGGAGACTCCTGACATGACCGTGCAGGCCTCGCCATCCTCCCTCGAGCGGGAGCTCGAGTATCGGAAGAAGCTCACCGGGATCACCAATCAGATCAACGCCGCGGAGTCGATCCCGCACATCCTGATGACGCTCAAGGACAAGATCCTCGAGCTCCTCGATGCCGAGCGGCTCACCATCTACGCGGTCGATACGAAGAATCAGGAGTTGTATTCGCTGACGAAGGTCGGCGACGTGCCGAAAGAGATCCGGGTACCGAAGTCCTTCTCGTCTATCGCCGGGTTTACTGCCTTAGCGCGGAAGACCATCAACATCAAGGACGCATACGAGGCCGCGGAGCTGGCGAAGTTTCACGCCAACCTTCGTTTCGATCAGCGATGGGACAAGCAGACCGGCTTCCGCACCAAGGCGGTCCTGGCCGTGCCGATCCTCTTCGAGAAGTATCTTCTCGGCGTCGTGCAGCTCATCAACAAACGGCACGGCGTGGCCTTCACGTCGCAGGACGAGGACGCCGCCGAAGAGATCGGTAGGATTCTCGGGATCGCCTTCTACAACCAGCACCGCGCTACACGCCAGACCAAGCCCTCACGGCTCGGCGCGCTCGTCGACAAAGGCATCGTCTCGGAGAAGGACATCGAGGCGGCCGTCTCCAGCGCGCGCGTCAACAACTCGACGATTGAAAAGGTGCTCATCGAGGATTACAACGTCCCGAAGGACGAGTTGGGGAAGTCGCTGGCGGCGTTCTACAGCACCAGCGTCTTCAGCTACGACGGCGCGCAGACCATTCAGAAAGAGTTCCGCGACCGCGTTCCATCCGACATGTGGAAGAAGTACGTCTGTGCGCCGATCGAGCGGCGGCCGGGCGTGCTGGTCATCGCCGTCGACGACCCGCACGACCTCACCCGCCTCGACGCCATCCGCGCCATGAACCTCTCGCCGCGCTACGACTTCTGGGTAGGCATGAAGCACGAGATCCTGGCCTACATCGGCGCGTCGTATGGTGAAAGGGAGGAATCGACGACCGACAACGCCGACCTGGCCAAGATCCTCGATTCGCTGGGCGAAGGGGAAATGACGGCGGACGAGGAAGAGCGGGACAAGGACGAGATCGACGAGACCGATTCCGGCATCGTCAAGCTCGCCAATCAGCTCATCCTCGAAGCCGCGGCCCGAGGGGCCTCGGACATTCACATCGAGCCCGACGGATCGAAGAATCCATGCCTGATCCGCATCCGCGTCGACGGCGACTGCGTCAAGTTCATGGAGATCCCCGGCCTGCACCGCAACGCTCTCGTGCAGCGCCTCAAGATCATGGCCAAGCTCGACATCTCCGAGCGCCGCAAGCCGCAGGACGGAAAGATCCGTTTCAAATCGCCCAAAGGGGTCGTCGAGTTGCGCGTGGCCACCATCCCCACCACAAACCAGAACGAAGACGTGGTCATGCGCATCCTGGCGGCGTCGAAGCCGCTGCCGATCGAGAAGATGGGCTTCAGCGAGCGCAATCTGAAGAACTTCAAAGAGATCCTGGCCAAGCCGTACGGGATCTGTCTCGTAGTCGGTCCGACCGGATCGGGAAAGACCACCACGCTGCACTCAGCCCTCGGCTCGATCAACACCGAGGACATGAAGATCTGGACGGCGGAAGACCCGGTCGAGATCACGCAGAAGGGATTGCGCCAGGTGCAGGTGCAGCCGAAGATCGACTTCACCTTCGCCGCGGCCATGCGCTCGTTCCTGCGCGCCGACCCCGACGTGATCATGGTCGGCGAGATGCGCGATCACGAGACCGCCGCCATCGGCATCGAGGCGTCGCTGACCGGACACCTGGTCTTCTCGACGCTGCACACCAACTCCGCGCCGGAGACGATCTCGCGTCTGTTGGATATGAACATCGATCCATTCAACTTCGCCGACGCGCTCCTCGGCATCATGGCCCAGCGACTCATCCGCACGCTCTGCCCGAGGTGTAAGGAGCCGCATCATCCGTCGGAGGAGGACTTCGACGAGCTGATGGAGATCTACGGCCGCGATTACTTCCCGCAGCTCGGCATCAAGTACTCGCCCGAGTTCGTCCTCTACGAGCCGAAGGGTTGCCTGAACTGCAACAACACCGGCTACAAGGGACGGATGGGCGTGCACGAGCTGCTGACCGGCACGGACGAGGTGAAGCGCGCCGTCCAACGCCGCGCTCCGATCGACGAGCTCCGCAACCTGGCCATGCAGCAGGGGATGCGCACGCTGCTGCAGGATGCCCTGGAGAAGGCGATGCGTGGGGTCACGGATGTGAAGCAGGCAAGGTCGGTGGCGGTGAAGTGAGGGATGCCCTGCGGACGCACGTCACGGACGTGACGGATGCCGCCGCAATGCTGGCGACGGGACGGTTGCAGTTGCGAATCCCGCGGCGATATCGGCATTGTCTGGTTGAGTCAGCACAAGGCTGAGCGTGCCGCTGGCATCGCTGACGGGTACGACGACGGAGCGGACGCTCTGGCCGGGAGAGAACTCCAATGTGCCTGATGTAGCCGTGTAGTCGTGCCCCGAGCGCAGTGTTCCATCAGCAGTTTCGAACTGCAGAGAGGATGTTTGCAGACTGTCGCCAGACAGTGTAATCGTGAAAACGGCTGCTCGATGACCGTACAGCGACGTGATGCCAGTAAACACCAGCGATGCGGTCGGATGTGTGGGGCGAGTTGCGCCAGCCAAATCGACAGCCCAGATTTCGCGTCCGGTACGGGGTGTTACCCCGGCGAAGATGGCGCGCGTACCGACGCCGACGATGGCTCCATCGCCATCGAATGCCGGAATGGCGATTACGTTGCTGGTGTCAATCTGCAGTCCGGTCCGCACGTTCAGGAATGTTCGTTTCCCGTTATTGCGCTGCATCGGGACAACAAGGTCGCCGTTACCCATCCTGAGCGGAGGCAGGACGCGCATCACGTGATCGACCGTGTATAGAAGCTGCGTCCCCTGACTGGAACCGTCGGTCGACCATACCTGGCAGGTATCCGTGTCGACATTGTTCCAGACGATCGCCAGACGGCCGCCGTGCTCAACGAAGTAAACGAGGTTGCCAGAATCGTCAGACCTTGGCAGTTCGAGGTTGCCATCCTGTCCCGCTCGCGTGCGCCACAAATGGCCGGTGAACGGATCGATATAGAACACCATGTCGTGCCAGGCTGTGAACGAGTAGTACAGGAATTCACCCGGCATGGTGGCTACGATGACGTGTGTCGTGCCGGGGACGGTCCCATCGCTGAACCACAGTTCATGGATGCCGTTCACGGCATATCTGAAGAAAACCCCTCCGTCGGATGCCGTCAGAGAGGAGACGTCTCCGCTGATGATCGTGTGAGTCCCTTCGGCCGTTCCATCGGACGTCCACAGAGTGGTCCCGTCCGAGAAGAAGAGACGCGTTTTGCTCGACACGAGTGAGAGTTGCGCTGACGGCGTGGCTGGCGAAAACGAAGTTACGACGCGGCTTCCCGATGCATCGCGCTTCCACAGGTTCGCTCCCGTTTCCGCCGATGCGATCAGGTACTGCGCGTCGGCGAGCCGAACCGGAATGGTCAGCGGATTTTGATCGATCCCGAAAGACTCTGACAGGCGTGCCGCAGTGCCTCCGCCATCGAGTGTCCACCACTCGGATCCTTGTTGCAGGTACACGAGTTCGTCGCGCACGATAAGTTGCGGGCAGGACTGGTTGCACGTAACTTGAGGGACCGGGGTTGCCGTCCCGATCCCATCGCTGGAATAGAGTTGTGTCCGGCTGTTGGTGGCATAAAAGTACAGGCGGTTCGGCAGCGCGGTGAGTGAGAAAGGGATCGACGAGACTCCGACAGGGGTCTCGTCATGAATGCGATGAGTACCGTTGGCCGTCCCGTCTGTCTGCCAAAGCTCGTCGTAGTTCCCGCCCCTGTACGCGGAAAAGTGTGCGGCGTGCACGCCGGCGGAGAAATCGAGACTGTAGTGAATGCCTGGTAGCCGCGACACTACTCTACCGGGCGATGCTCCATCCGTTTCGTACAGGATTTGTTCCTGGTCTCCGTTCTCGATCTCCGCGTAGTAGAAGCGCGCTGTGACAGGCCAGTAACCGAGGAGATTGATACTGAGTGGTACCTCCCCCAGCTTCACCGCGTTCGTTCCGTCGTAAGACCACAACTCGTAGGTGGGAACTTCGTAGTCTCGCCGGACGGTGAAGAGAACCGAATTGGGCGATGCGATCAGATCGTCGGTGAGTGCAAAACCCGTGAGCCCAGCCAGGTCCCGCACCCGCATGGTCGTTTTGGGAGTGCCCTCAGTCCGCCACCACTGATTTTGAGTTGTGAAGAAGTAAACGTACCTTCCCGCGGCAACGAACTTCCCAAAGTTGCTGCGCTTGACCGTTTCGAGGCGAGTCAGCGGCTGGGTACCGGCGGCTGTCCCATCACTCACGTAGATGTACCGATACAGCGGATCGAGATCGGGAGCGAAGGCCACAAAGTAGACTTTGCCGTTCCATGCCAGGAGTGATTCAGGAGCGGCGGGGAAAGGCCCGGGAATGATATCGGCAACGATGTGAGTCCCGGCCGCGGTTCCGTCCGACCTCCACAACTCGCCGCAAAAGGTCCCTTCGGGGAAATCGACGCACTGCCCGTGCGCGAGGTCGAAGCCTTTGAAATACACCGTATCCCCGGTGCTGGCCAGGTACTCCGGCATATTCGTATCGGTCACCAAAGGTTCGGTCGACGTGAGAACCCAAGTGCCGCCGGCAGTCCCGTCGCTCACGGCTAGAAAGTTGCCGCCGATGGCGAAGCAGGTCTTTGTTCCGCAAGCAGCGGCCTCGCTAACCTCGGGGAACTCTCCGACTGCATGGGTCCCGTTCGTCGTGCCATCGGTTACCCTCAACGTCGCCCGAGTGATGGAGTTCCAGAAGTAGGTCAGGTTTCCAACCGTGGCGCTGTCGTCCGCTGAGCCGATGAAGAAGTTTCCGGAGTCACCTGCGCCGACGTGCCAGAGCCCGCTGAGCGGCCCAACGGACATGAGAAAGAGATCGTCGCCCGAGGGAGCGGCAGACGGCGCGGTCGTGAACTGTAGCGACTGCGGCTGCATCTCCGTTGTCGGATTGACATCATGCAACAGGAACGGCGTCACGGTTTGCGGCCGCGCCGCCGCGGCGCAGAAGAGCAGAAGGGCCGTTGCGATGAGCTGGCGAAGAGGCATAGGACGTGACCTGGGAGCGATCAACGGTCATCGTAACGCATCAGCCGAAGGTCGGAGCAGATCCGGAAGGTCTGACTTCCCGCTGGACTGACGTTGGCTGTTGTGTCCGATGGCTCGGCGGCCTCGTGGATCGCTGGCACCGCAGGCCAGCCTAGCGCTACGTAGGCTAGAATCCCCAGTCGATCCCGCGCGGGCGAGTGAGTGATGCGCGGAGCGGGACGAAATACGAATGTTGAATGTTCAATGTTGAATGTTGGATGTTGAATGAAGGGATTCAACGCCATCGGCGAACGCTGTCTCATTCAACATTCAACATTCGACATTGAACATTCAACATTTCGGTTTTCACCATGACCACCACCTACGACAGCTCTGCCATCGAAGTACTCACGGGACTCGAGCCGGTGCGCAAGCGCCCCGGCATGTACACCACCACCGAACGGCCCAACCATCTGGCGCAGGAAGTGATCGACAACTCTGCCGACGAGGCCATCGCCGGTCACTGCAAGGAGATCGTCGTCACGCTGCACGACGATGGATCCCTGTCGGTCAGCGATGACGGCCGGGGCATGCCGGTCGACCGTCATCCCAAAGAAGGGGTGACCGGTGTCGAGGTCATCCTCACGCGTCTCCACGCCGGGGCGAAGTTTTCCGACAAGAGCTATCGCTTCTCCGGCGGACTGCACGGCGTCGGCGTCTCCGTCGTCAACGCTCTCTCGAAGCGGCTCGAGGTACGCGTGCGCCGCGACGGCAACGAATACTTCATGGACTTCGCCGACGGCAAGAAGAAGCACGAGCTGAAGATCATCGGCCAGGTCGGCAGGCGCAACACCGGTACGACCCTCCGCTTCTGGCCAGACGAGAAGTTCTTCGATACTCCCAAAATCAACGTCCCGCGCCTCAAGCACGTCATGCGCGCCAAGGCCGTCCTCGCCCCTGGATTGCGGCTTCGCTTCATCAGCGAGAGCGAGCCGTCCGAGAGCGAAGAGTGGTATTACGAGAACGGCCTGCCGGCCTATCTGATGTCGGAGCTGGCCGGGCTGACCACGACTCCGGAGATGCCGTACGTCGGCACGTTCAAGGGATCGAACGAAGAGGTCGACTGGGCGGTGGTCTGGCTGCCGGAGGCGGATCCCGGCGATCTCGTCACCGAGTCGTACGTGAACCTGATCCCGACTGCGCAGGGCGGCACGCATGTGAACGGTTTCCGCACAGGACTCACCGAGGCCATTCGCGAATTCTGCGAGCTGCGGAACCTCCTGCCGCGCGGCGTCAAGCTCGCCCCCGAGGATGTCTGGTCGCGCTGCGGCTACATCCTCTCGCTGCGGATGACCGAACCGCAGTTTACGGGACAGACGAAAGACCGCCTGTCATCGCGCGAAGCGTCGGCGTTCGTCTCCGGCGTGGCGCAGGATGCCTTCTCGATCTGGCTGAACAACAACGTCGCCGACGCCGAGCGCATCGCGCAGGTGGCCATCGCCTCGGCGATGACGCGCCTGCGTCAGGGGAAGAAAGTCGAGCGCAAGAAGCTGACCAGCGGCCCCGCGCTGCCGGGCAAGCTGGCTGATTGCACCTCGACCGATCTGAGTCTCACGGAGCTCTTCCTTGTCGAAGGCGACTCCGCCGGCGGCTCCGCCAAGCAGGCCCGCGACCGCGAGTACCAGGCCATCATGCCGTTGCGCGGCAAGATCCTGAACACGTGGGAAGTCGATCCGAACGAGGTGCTCTCCTCCCAGGAGGTCCACGACATCGCCGTGGCCCTCGGCGTCGATCCCGGCAGCGACGATGTGAAGGGACTTCGCTACGGCAAGGTCTGCATCCTGGCCGATGCCGACTCGGACGGCGCCCACATCGCCACGCTGCTGACGGCGCTCTTCGTCCGCCACTTCCGAAAGCTCGTGACTGACGGACGCATCCACGTGGCCATGCCGCCGCTGTATCGCATCGACGTCGGCAAGAGCGTCTTCTATGCGCTCGATGATCAGGAGCGGAACGGCATCCTGCAGCGTATCGAAGCGGAGGGGATCCGCGGCAAGGTCAACATCCAGCGGTTCAAAGGGCTCGGCGAGATGAATCCGCTGCAGCTCCGCGAGACCACGATGAACCGCGATACGCGCCGCCTCGTGCAACTCGTCCTCGTCGCCGAGGATGGCGCGGATGCGACGATCGACATGCTGCTGGCAAAGAACCGCGCCGGCGATCGGAAGGTGTGGCTGACCGAGGAAGGGGATAAGGCCGAGATATTGGAGTGAATGGGCGCTCAGACGGCGGAGTGTTTGTTCAGAGTCAGCGCAGGCGCCACTCTGATATTATTATGGCGCAAATATGCCAACAACCCCCGCTAGCCGCCCGCATATACTCTCTCCTGCGCCAGCACCTGCAAGGCCGGTAGCGGCAACCGCGAGTGTTAGTACGGCGCTGATTCTCCTGGCTGGTTGAAGTGCACGAAAGACGCTGCGGCAACGTTGCAGTCGGCAGCGACGATCGTCGCGCTTCTGGTTGGCGCATGGTGGGTGTTGCGTCGGCGGCGTACGTATCCACGTGCGAACTTCACGCACGTTGTGTCGCATGTGCCGCTCAACGACGACATATATCTCGTGCGGCTTTCTGTAGGCATCGAGAACATTGGAGACGTACTTCTTCGGTTGGAAAAGTCGGTTGGTGGCATTCAGCAAGTGGTGCCTATTCCGGATCATGTGTCCCCGGCGCTTCGAGCGCGTGGTACAGCGGAGGCGTCAGAGCAGGCGGAAATGGATTGGCCTTTTATTGATGCAAGGCCGCGAGACTGGAGTGGGAGCGAGATCGAGCCTGGGGAGTCAGCCGCATTCGACTTCGAACTGTTTGCCCCAAGGACGGTTCGATTCGTACTCGTTTACAGCTACTTCAAGAACGTCACCAAGTCCGGCGATCAGGGTTGGAATACGTCGACTCTTTACGAACTTAGACCTTCGGGTGCTGCCGATATATTTGGGCGCGTCCGCTTATAGCAGGTACTGAGCATGAACAATCCACATACTCGCCAAGGTCCACCAAAACCTAACCTACCTCATCCTCAAGGTGGACCGTTACCGCCGCCAACGCCTACTCCTCCAGCTCCTCGGAGATGAGGGGTACCTAGAGTTAGAGCACTGGAAGCCTCGCGGACGGTTGCCGCGCCTACATGCGCGCCGGCGAGCGCTGGCAGTTGTCATTCAGAAAACATCACTTCACTAAACATCGACTTCGACGTTGCCATGACGACTGCCTATGTGGACGCTATCCGCCAGCACTTTCCTGCGCTGACCCGCCTCCACAACGGCAAGCCCGTCGTCTACTTCGATGCTCCCGGTGGCACGCAGGTGCCGCGTGTCGTCGCCGAGGCGATGACGGAGTATCTGTTTCATCACAACGCCAACACGCACTGGCTCTACCCGACCAGCGAGGAGACCGACGCCATCATCGATCGTTCGCGCGAGGCGGTGGCCGATCTGATCAACGCCACGCCGCAGGAGATCGCCTTCGGCGCGAACATGACCACGCTGACCTTCCACCTCGGCCGCGCGCTGGGGCGGACGTGGCAGGCGGGGGATGAGGTGATCGTCACAGAGCTCGATCATCATGGGAACGTTGCCCCGTGGCGGGCGCTGGAAGTCGATCGCGGCATCGTCGTCCGGACGGCGCGCATGATTCCGGAGACGGCGCAGATCGACTACGAGCATCTGGCGTCGCTCGTCTCGCCGCGCACGAAGCTGATCGCGGTCGGTGGCGCGTCGAATGCTACCGGGACCATCAACGACCTCGGCCGCGTCGCCGCGATCGCGCGCGACGCCGGCGCGCTCTTCTTCGTCGACGCGGTCCATCTCGCGCCGCACGAGTTGATCGACGTACAGACGCTCGGCTGCGACTTTCTGGCCTGCTCGTCCTACAAGTTCTACGGCCCGCATGCCGGAATCCTCTTCACCCGCCGCGCGCTGCTCGATGTGCTGCCGTTCCCGAAGCTCGATCCTGCCCCCGACTGGTCGCCGGAACGGGCGGAGACCGGGACCCAGAATCATGAGGCGATCGCCGGGATCGGCGCGACAGTCGACTACCTGGCCTCGCTCGCCGGCGACGGCGGCACGCGCCGCGAGCGCCTGGCGCGTACGTACGAGACGCTGCATAGCCGAGGCGCGGTTCAGGCAAGCATGCTGTGGGACGGGCTAACGTCGCTGCCAAAGGTTCACGTCTACGGTCCGCCGCCGTCGGAGCCGCGGACGCCGACGGTGTCGTTCACGATCGACGGCGTGCATCCCGATGACATTGCCCGCAGACTCGCCTCCGCGGGCCTGTTCTGCAGCAACGGCGACTTCTACGCCGCCACCTGCATCGATCGCCTCGGCTGTCCGGACGGGATCGTCCGCGTCGGCTGCGCGTGCTACACGACGGACGATGAGGTGGGGCGGTTGGTCGAGGAGGTCGGGATGATCGCGGGACGCTCCTGAATCAAAGAACGTGTCTCAAATCTGGATACTTTCGCCGGTCAACCCACTCAAACGACTGAAATTTAGACGCCACTGACCCGATCATTGCAACGACTGATGGCATCGTTGCGATGATTGATGTCATCGATGCCGTGTATAATGTCATTGTTGTCAGTATGAGTTGCATTACTGACTTGTATCATAGCAGTAGTGCAATTATTGATAGCATTAGTGCTATGACTGGTGGCATTGATGCCATGACTAGCGGCACAGCTGACATGACTAATGTCATATTTGCCATGTCTGATGGCACCGATGTCACGGTTAGCGGCATCGGTGCCATGAATGATGTCATCGTTGCCACGGCTTATGGCATCGTTGCCACCGCCGGTGCCATCGATGCCACCGCGGCTACGACCGAACCGCCCGCGTAACCTAGGCGTGTCACGTGCTTCGCGTCAGACGATGCGCACCACTACGATCGTCACATCGTCCTCCTGCGCACCAGCCCCGCGAAACTGCTCGAGATCGCGAAGGACCGTATCGCGGATCTCCTCGGCGGTGCCGTTGCAGGCAGCGACGATACGGCCGAGACGCTCGAGGCTGTACTCCTCACCGGAGGCGTTCGTCGTTTCGTAGATGCCGTCGCTGTGCAGGACGAAGATGTCGCCGGGCGTGAAGGGCACGACGGTCTGCGGGACAGAGTCGCCGAGGCGTGCGCCTAGGGGAGGGGCGAAAAGCTCGATCAACTCGGGTGTTCGGGTGGAAGCGTGAATGTGGAGCAGCGGTGGATGGCCCGCGGAGGCGATCGTGGCGCGTTGCGTTCCGGGATCGAGCAGCAGTACCGAGATCGTCACCATCATCCGTCGCCGGCTGCTATGCGCCACTACCTCCTGCAGCCGGTCGAGCACGTGCGCCGGATCGAGCAATTCATCACGAAGCAGTGTGAACCCGCTTCGAAGAGCGGAGAGGGTGATGCCGCTGGCCAGTCCGTGGCCGGCCACGTCACCGCAGACGATTGCCAGACGTCCGTCGACGACGAAGTAGTCGTAGTAGTCGCCACCGACCTCGGTGGCGGGGAGCGAGATCCCGGCCACGTCGGCCCACGGCAGTTGCGGTGGCGCTTCGGGGAGCATGCTGATCTGCACCTCGCGCGCGAAACGCAGCTCGTCGCGGATACGCAACTGCTCGCGCGCCTCGGTGCGGAGCTGGACTCCTTCTTCAATTGCCGCCCGCTTCAGGCCGCGACTCGTCAACGCGCCGACCGTGAAGCAAAACGCGTGGACGCAGCCCAGAGCGATGAAGAGGGGAACCGTACGTGTCTGCTTGCTGGAGATCGGGGCAGACAGCGCCGCGGCCACCACGATGGACATCAATATCCCCTGGAGGACGAGACGTTGCCGCAGCAGGAGCCGCAATGCCATCGTCGCTGTCGGAAAGATCACCGCCCATACGACCCAGGCACCAGTGTCGGACAGCGCGAAGTAGACCAGCGTGGCGAACTTGACGACGAAGAGTGTGATCAGCCATGCCGATAGATTCCGCCCGACCATGCGTGCATAGGAGCGCGGCTTCCGGCTTTCACGGCGCCGAGCTTTTCGCAACTCGCTCATCGACGCGATGAGGAAGAGGGTGAGTGCCCCATCGACGATGGCCGCGGCGATGTGCGCGCTTTGCCGATTCCTCGTGGCCAGAGAGGCCCCCACCATGACGAACGAACTGATGGCGAAGAACCAGGCGATCACATACGCCCAGACGAGGTTCTGCTCGTCGAAGCGCCGCCGCACCATCTGCGGCTCGGTGATCTGCGCAAGTTGATCGAGAGAGGGACGATCCATCAACGGCATTGTCGCCGATGAGTACGGTTGTTTCCCTTTACAGTTGCAATCGGCGAGTCGAAGGTCTTAAACCACAGAGGCACGGCGCGGCGTAGCCGAGACCAAAATGGGATGCCGGCCAGGGCATGGCAAGCACCGCCCCCTCATCCGCCTTCGGCACCTTCTCCCCCAGCAGAAAAGCGCTGGGGGAGAAGGGCTCTCGATATTAAGTCTTCTTGTCGCGCGCAGAAACCGCTGGTCAGTAGTACAGAGAAAAAGGCTCTGTACTACGAACACTTGGTTTCTGCTGACTCGAGGAATCCGCAAGCGTTACGTCGTCCCGAAAGGATCTCGCGTTTCCCTAAATCGAGAGTCCTTCTCCCCCAGCGTTTTTCAGCTGGGGGAGAAGGTGCCGAAGGCGGATGAGGGGGCCGAGCTGCCATGCCCTGGCCGGCATCCAGGTTGGTTCGGCTACGCCGCGCTGTGCCTCTGTGGACCGGCACAGGAGATCGTCCTGTGCCGGCCCTTTTCGGAATCAGTGCGCCACGGTGACCGGCACGCTCTTCGTCGCGGTGTGTCCGCCGCCGTCGGTGCAGGTGATCGTGATCGTGTAGATCCGGCCCGTCCCGTTGCCGGATCGCTCGGCGCGCAGGTTGACGTGATGGGCATCGACGATCTGCCAGTCGGGAGCGGTGTCGCCATCGCCGGTTCCGTTGACCGGTTCGTTGCTGGTGACCGAGGAGATCGCGCAGACGCTCATTCCGCAGCCGCCGCTGATGCTGTAGCTGACGGTGATCGGCACCATCTTGTGGTTCGGCGGCCAGAGGGAAGAAGGATTGGCCGTGCCGCCGCCGATCACGAGCGGCGGCGCGGTGACGGTGATGTTCTGCGTGGCGCTGGCGCTGTCGCTTCCGGCGGTGGCCGTCCAAGTGATGGTGGTCGTGCCGAGCGGAAACGGGGCGCTCAGCGGCTGGCTGTCGCTGCGCACGCTGGTCACGGTCACGCCGGAACAAGGGCCGGAGGTGGTTGGCGTGCCGGGATTGACCGTGACCGCGCAGCTCGCGCCGGCGGTGACGGTGATGTCGGCCGGCGCGGTGATCGTGACCGGGGCGCTGTCGGTGACCGTCACATGCTGTGTGGCGGCGGCACTGTTGCCATGGCCGTCGCTCGCCGTGTAGGTGACTGTCGTCGTTCCGATCGGGAAGATGTTTCCGGCAGGAACGCCGGTGCGGACGATGACCACGCAGTCGCTGCAGTTGTCGTGCGCCGTGGCGTGCCCGAGCGTCGCGTCGCTGACGACGGCGGTGCAGGACGGTCCGGCGGGGACGGTTACAGCAGCCGGCGCGGTTACCACGGGCGGGGTGGTATCGGCGGCACCGGCGGTGAGGAGAATGCTGGTGAAGGCCGTGTTGTAGTTGGCGACGATCAGGTCTGCCGCGCCGTCGCAGTTGAGATCGACCGCGGCGATGGCGTTCGGCTGCCAGAACGAGTTGATGCAGGTGGGACCGTAGCCGACGCTGATCGGAACGATGGCGCCGAACGTTCCGTCGCCGTTGCCTGGGCGCGCGCTCAGGTTGCTGCCGTCAGGTGTGCAACCGAACTGATTGGCGGTGACGATGTCGATGTTGCCGTCGCCGTCGAGATCGGCCAGCGCCACGAAGATCGGATCGGTGACCACGGTGTTCATCTGAAAGCGGCTGCGCGTGAAGGTGGCGTCGCCGTTGTTTCGGAAGACCGTGACGCCGCCGGGGAAGTTGCCGGAGGTGGTGACCAGATCGATGTCTCCGTCGTGATCGATGTCGGCCGCGGCGATGTGCACGGCCCCGTCGCCGTTGAGGGTATCGGTGTACGGGAGGTACGTCGGTACGCCGAAGGTTCCATCGCCGTTGCCGAGGAAGATGCCGGTGCTGTCGCCCATGGTCACGGCCAGGTCGAGGTGATGGTCGCCATTCAGATCGACGGCGACCAGAGCGTTGGGTGTGTGGGTGTCGGTCGATATGACCACCGGCGCGGCGAAGTGGCCGGTGCCGTCGCCGGCATAGAAGCGGATGCCGTTGGGAGACGCATTCACATCGATGGCCAGCAAGTCCATGTTGCCGTCTTCGTTCAGGTCGACGGCCACGAGGCGCGTGACGAAGCCGTTGGTGGCGGGACTGTTGGGCGGCGTCAGCGCAGTGAAGGTGCCGGTGCCGTTGTTGTTGTTGAGCAGGATGGAGATGGTGTGGCCGACCGGGTCGGCGCTGAATCCGGCGTTGTTCCCGACGGCGAGGTCGGGCACGCCGTCGTTGTTGAAGTCGGCCGATACGATCACCATCGGCGTCACGAATCCGGTGATGGTCGACGAGGTCGGGAACGACCCGTCGCCGGCTCCGAAGCGCACGGTGACGCTGTTCGCGAACTGGTCGGCGGTGGCGAAGTCGACGGCGCAGTCATTGTTGAAATCCCCGACGGCCACCGACGACGGCCCGAGACCGCCGGTCAGAATCGTCGGAGGGGGATAGGAGATCGCGGCAATCAGAGGCAGGGCCGCCAGAAGAGAGAGAACAGACAGAAAACGCAGGGGGACCATCGGACGATGCATGGTTGCTCCTTCTTTGGTTAACCGCTCCCTGCCGAGTGGAGCGGAGGTGTCGAGTGAGAGAGAGAAGTGGAATGTAGGTTCCTTGAGGAAGAGGGGATGTGATGTGCCGCACGTTTGGGGCGCGGGCAGAGCGATGCGGGGGCGGAGAGGCGAAATGTTGAATGTTGAATGTTCAATGTTCAATGTTCAATGTTGAATGGGCTCCGCTCAGCCCGCAACTCGTCCTCTCATTCAACATTCAATTCAACATTCAACATTGAACATTCAACATTCGCTTTTCTCTTACGGCCAGTCGATCACCACATCCGGCAGCCGCGCCCGCCCGCCCTTGCCATCGATGATCTCCACTTGCACGTCCGTCCATCGCGGCACGCCGCGCGGGCGCTTTTGGGGGAAGGTGATCGTGAAGCCGGCGTTGTGGACGCTCGGGTACCAGGGGAACCTGGTCTGCACGTCGATCCGGCTGGTGGGCGTCGTGTGAAAGCGGTACATGCCGTTGTGGAGCAGGACGTCGACGTTGCCGATGCCGTTCGGCGAGAGGGCCCAGCCGCTGACGGTGAGAGGACCGTTGATGACGTCCTCGCCGTGCGGCGTGTCGACGACGCCGAAGGAGCGGCCCATGTACGTCGCGGCGCCGTGGAGGGCGCGCTGCAGCTCTTCGTCGTCGGTGAAGCGGGCCCCGTCGCGCTTGTCCGGCGTCCGCAGGTCGCGCCAGCCGGGGACGTTCTGCGTCACGGCGAAGAGGTAGTCGCCGCCGCCGCGATGATCGAAGCGGCGGATGAAGCCGAGGCGGTTGGCGGCCATCTCGCGGGTCAGCCATTCGTGCGTCGGCTCGGTGGCGCCGCGCAGCCAGTCGTCGTGGACGAGGATGAAGTGGCAGTCGTTGCTCGCCAGGAGCGCGAGGAACCCGTCAGGGATGGTCTTCTGCTGCGTCATCTCCCTGATCTGTACATGCAGCGGCGGCTCGAAGCCGGACGTTCCGTTCATCAGCGGCTTGTGATGAATGGTGGCTCCCAGTTGATACAGAAACTGCGCGATCCCCTCGGATGCCGGCAATTCCAGCGTGCCACCGGTGAACTTGGCGTCGCGCATCCAGGCGTACGCCGGGTCGGTCACCTCCAGCGCATGCTCCCAGCGGATGATCGGCACGACGTCGTGAATCGAAAGGACGATCAATAGCGTGGCGACGCCCCAGCGCCCGATCTTCGTCCGCCGCGTGTCGATCCATGCCGCCGCCCCACACGCGCTCGCGCCGGCCAGACCGGCGTAGGCGTCCGTGGCCCATCGCGCCGGGATGCGCACGCTGCGGAACATCAGGACGCGATCGTAGAGAAAGGTGTGGAGGAAGGCGTGAAGACCGAGCGAGCCGAGCACGCCGAGAACGATCCAGAGGAGCATCACCCAGAGCTCGATCGGCACGCGGGAGCGGGCCGCGGCGGTGCGAAGCGACTGCAGGGTCTCGCCGGAGAGCCCCTTCGGCAATTGCAACGAGAGGCGGGCCACGATGACGATGATCAGAAAGACCGCCGGGAGGTCGGAGGTGTGAATGCTGATGATGGTCCGGCCGAAGAGCCCCCATTGATAACGCGGCGACGCCGTTCCCAGGTACGTGCCGACGGCCAGCACCACGATGAGTACGTCGAGCAGGTGGAGCAGCCATCGCGGAACAGGGCGGGCATCGAGGGCAACGGGGAGCTTGCGGCGATCGATCAGCAGCGCGCTGGCGGTGAGGAACAACATCATCAGACCGGGAAAGAGGACTTTCTCCGTCTGCACGTTCTTCGGATCGGCGACGTCGCCATAGGCGCTACTCCTTGCGGTTGAGGAGAGCCAGTCGGTCCAGGTGGCCGAGCTCCAGAGCGCCAAGTCGCGGTCGCGCACCATTCCGTAACGTTCGGAGACTTGTTTGTACGGCAGAAGCACAGGCACCATCAGCGCTGCCGCGAGGATCGTCGCGGCGGAGGCGCCGACGAGAGTCCGCCACTTGAAGCGGGTGGCCAGCAGCGCCAGCAAGGCGATGGAGAGGACGAGCGCCGTCGTCCCGAAGAGGAACTGATGAATGTTCGTCAGGCCGTTCATCAGCACACAGAGGCCGTAGAGGATGGCGTTGCGGATGGTCGGCCGCCGCCAGTAGTGTAGCAGCGCCGCGAGCATCAGCGGCATCCATCCGCCCCAGACGAATTGCAGATGCGCGAGATGGTCGAGGCGGAAGTTGACGAAGGAGTAGAGGATGCCGGCCACGAGGCCGGCGGGTGTTGATCGCGTCAGCGTCCGCCCGAGCACGAATGCGCCATAGCCGGAGAAGGCGAATCCGAGGAGGACGGCGATGTTGTAAACCGCAAGCGGCGTGAAGCCGAGCAGGTAGAACGGCAGCGCCACGATGGCGATGCCGAAGAGGTTCTCGCTGGACGCCAGCGGGTACTTGCTCGGATAGAAGATATTGGCGTCGTAGATGTGCGACGGCGCGTTGGTCAGGCTGTAGAGGTCCCAGTCGAGGATCCAGGTGTTGAGCAGCGGTTGGCCGAGGTCGGGGACCGCGGTGTTGAGACGGACGGCCACCGGCCAGGTGAGGATGATGGTGAAGAGAAGAAAGAAGGCCAGGACGCCGGCTTCCCGAAGCACGCGTATGCCGAACGGATGCGCATCCTCCGCGCGGTACCCGAATGGCTCGGTGGTCATCGCGGGCGAGAGTAGCAGAGCGACGCGGTTGCGGGGACTCGGGGTTGCGCGGTCTCGGGGTGGGTGCGTTGCTGGGTTACTCCGCGACCTGGCAACCGCAACCGCGAGACCGCGTAACCGCGCAACCGTGAGACTTGATATCTTCACCCCTATGATCAACAAAGTCGTCGCATCGGCTGACGAGGCGGTCCGCGATGTCGCTGAGGGGGCGACGCTCGTGGTGGGTGGCTTCGGGCTCTGCGGCATTCCCGAGAATCTGATCCATGCGCTGGTCAAACGCGGAGTGAAGGGGCTGACCTGCGTCTCCAACAACGCCGGCGTCGATGACTGGGGCCTGGGATTACTGCTGCAGACGAAGCAGATCCGGAAGATGGTCTCCTCCTACGTCGGCGAGAACGCCGAGTTCGAGCGCCAGTACCTGGCGGGCGAGCTGGAAGTGGAGTTCGTTCCGCAGGGGACGCTGGCCGAGCGGATGCGCGCCGGCGGCGCCGGCATCCCGGCGTTCTTCACTCCCGCGGGCTTCGGCACGATCGTAGCCGATGGGAAAGAGACACGCGAATTCGACGGACGGATGTACGTGATGGAGCGTGGCATCGTCGGCGATTTTTCATTCGTCGCGGCGCAGAAAGCCGACCGGTTTGGCAACCTGCAGTACCGCAAGACGGCTCGAAACTTCAATCCGATGGCAGCGACCGCGGGCAGGATTTGCGTGGCGGAAGTGGAGGAGCTCGTCGAACCCGGCCATCTCGATCCCGATTGCGTTCACACGCCAGGCATCTTCGTGCATCGGATTGTCGTCGCGAAGCGGGAGAAGCGGATCGAGCAGCGTACGGTGCGGAAGGGGTAACGAATGCCGCTGACAAGAGACCAGATCGTAAGGCGCGCCGCCGAAGAGCTTCGCGACGGCTACTACGTCAACCTCGGTATCGGGATGCCGACGCTCGTGGCAAACAACATCCCTCCCGGGATGGAAGTTGTCCTGCAATCGGAAAACGGCATCCTTGGACTGGGGCCCTTTCCCGCGGACGAAGATGTCGATGCAGACCTCATCAACGCCGGCAAGCAGACGGTCACCGTCCTTCCCGGCGCCGCGTTTTTCTCCAGCGCCGATTCATTCGGGATGATCCGCGGCGGGAAGGTCGATCTGTCGATCCTCGGGGCGATGCAAGTGTCGGCGCAAGGCGACATCGCCAACTGGATGGTGCCGGGCTCGATGGTGAAGGGGATGGGCGGGGCGATGGACCTCGTGGCCAGCGCCAAGCGGCTCATCGTGACGATGGAACACGTCACCAGGAAAGGCGGCAGGAAGATTCTGAATGCCTGCAACCTGCCGCTCACTGGGGTGAAGTGCGTGAACCGCATCATCACGGAGTACTGCGTGCTCGACGTTACAGAGCAGGGTTTGCGGCTGATCGAGGTGGCGCCGGGAGTTGGTTTTGATGATATCCAGGCGCTGACGGAGCCGAAGCTGATCGTCGCGGATGATGTGAAGGAGATCGCCGTCTGATCCGCCCGCTTGCGCTCGCAGCCGCCGTCGCCATCGCGGCCGGAGCGTTCGAGCCGTTCTACTTCCGTATCTTCGTCCTCGACCGCGCGCGCGTTTCCGCGAACGAGGTGGCGCTGCCGTATAGCAAACTGCCCGGGTCGCGCGCGCTCATCCTCGAGGTCCGGGCCCGGACGAGGCCGGGCGACGTCATCGCCATCGCTGCTCCGTTCACGAAATGGGATCAGGGCTATTCGTACCTCTACACGCGCGCTCTCTATCCGCTGACAGGCAACGTGGTCCTGCCACTGATCGATGACCATGACCGCCCGCGCGTCGACAACCTGGTGCGTGCGAACGTCGTGGCCGCGTATCGCTGCGAGCCGCACCTGGCCGGTTTCGCCGTGGTCTGGCGCGGACGCGACGGGATGCTGCTGCGGAGAACACCGTGATCCCGGAATTGTGCGCGCTCGCGCTAGCTCTCGCGGTGGGCATACCGCTGGCGCGAATGCTCAACTCCCTCCGCGCCTCCGCGTCTCCGCGTGACAACGTCTCCCTGCTTACAGGCGAGGGGCTGCTCCTCGGCATCGGCATCTGCGCGGCGTTGCTGGCCGTGCTGCCCTGGTCGCGATTGTTCATCGTTCCCGCGCTACTGGTCATCGCCGTCGTCGCGGTCTGGCGCAGCGCCGGCGGTTCGACGGCTGGAGCGGCAGCGGCTCGCTGGCGGTGGGCACTCCCGCTCTATGCGCTGGCCATCATCGCCCTCATCGGCTATGCCCTCTACGCCACCGTCGCTCCTCCTCCCGAGTTCGACTATCTGACCAACTGGGGTTTCAAAGCGAAGGCGTTCTTCGCGGTGCGGTCCATCGACTGGCAATTCCTCGGTCGCACGATCGACCGCAACGTCCATCCCGACTATCCGCTCCTCCTTCCTCTGACCTACGACTTCATCGCCGTCCTCCGCGACGGCTGGAGCGACGCACACCTCGGCGTGGTGCACGTCGCCTTCGCCGCGGCGTTGCTGCTGGTCATTCATGGAGCGGCGCTGGAGGAGACCCGGTCGCGCCTCGCCGCGGCCTTCATCACCGCCGCCCTCGTGCCGTTCGCGGCGACGCCGTGGATCGGGCTGGCCGAGGGACCGTTCGTCGCGTTCGGCACCGCGGCTCTGCTGTTGATCCGTCGTGCCAACATGGCCCTTGGGGCGATCCTGCTCGGGCTGGCGGCGTCGACGAAAAACGAAGGTTTGACCCTGATCGTAGCCGCTGCCCTCGGCCTCATCTGTGCGCGCCGCATGCGCGACGTCATCCGCCTCTGGCCGGCAGTGGCCATTCCGCTGCCGTGGCTCATCGCCCGTTCGCTGCACTCGCTGCCGACGGATATCGCCACAGGCGGTGTGATGGCGCGCGTCGCCGACCATCTGCGCAATCCGATGCCGTTCATCGCCGCGATCGCCTCGGTATCGCTGGGCAAGCCGCTGCTCTGGATCGCGCTGGCGATAGGGATCGTGATTGCCTCGCGCACCCTGGCCACGCGCGAGCGCTTCCTCATCATCACGCTCGCCGTGCAGTTCGCCTGCTACATCGGCGCCTACCTGGCCACACCGTTCGATCTGGCCTGGCATGTGACTTGGTCGTGGGAGCGGCTGGTGGCACATCTGACGCCGGCGTTGACCTACGTCGTCCTGGCCTCGCTCATCGCGCGGCAGCCAAATGACTAATCGGGCATTTCTCACAGTCTGCGTGGCGGAGAGCGGGCATCCTGCCTGCTCCCGGCGGGCGTCCTCGCCCGACGGTGGGGACGAACGCAAACGTAGCTGTTGGGTAAAAACGCAGACACCCCGATTCGCGTGCGCCAGGTTCAAAACGCGGATGGGAACGGGATGCCGTTTCTGGCCGGCATTTACGTTCACCTTCGTTCCCACCGGCGGGCGAGACGCCGCACCGGGAGCAGGCAGGATGCCCGCTCTCCGCGTCAACGGCGGCGACGTGGGAGGGAGCAACCAAGATGCGCAGAGGAGGGCTCCCGGTAACAGGGTGCCGACGGACTACGGCGCCGACACGTCGCTCTCGTTGGAGATGTCGATGGTCTCGAATTGTGCGCCGAGCGCTCTCACCCCCATCCAAACCTCGGCGGCGAGGACGGCGACCGCCGGCATCGTGGCCACCGCAACGAAGGCGGGGTTGCCGGCGAAGAACTTGTGGGCGATCCAGATCGACGGCAGAAAGACCACGGCGGCGGGGATGAGGGCGACCGCGAGGACGAGCAGATTGCCGGCCAGAACCACCAGCCGTTGGCCGGTCATCACGAATCCGCGCGGCTCGTCTTTGCCGCGCCCTGCCCACGCCGGAAAGAGAACGGGGACGGCGTTGCGGATCAGGAGCTGAACCGCGCATACCGGCAGCGTGAGGAGGAGTACGGTCACGATGAACTGCGGTGTGGCCACGAAGTGCAAGAGTGGCTTAGCCGTATCGGACATGCCGATCAGCACCGCGGCCGTGGTGGCGAACAGCATCTCCAGAATCGAGATCACGGCCAGAGGCGCGGCGATCTCCGAGGCGATCAGACGATCGCCCGCGATCGGGTAGCTCTTCAGCACTTCCAGCCGCGGCATGTCCAGCCGGAGATCGTTCGCGAAGACGTTCGGCGCAATGAGCGGGAACATGCATGCCATGATGAGCAACCCCGTTCCGATTCCCAGGTATCCGGACGAGGTGTGCGACCAGAGCGCCATGCCAAGCAGGAAGGCAATGGTCAGGGCGAACACGGCTACCCATGCGATCGAGTTGCGCACGAGGGCGATCAGATTCTTCCAGACGATGGCCACTTCGACCGGTCCGGTCTCCTGCAGACGGAACGGCGCCGGTGCGTGCCGGAACATCACCAGCGAGCCGGCGCGCTGGCCGCGCACTCTGTCCTTGCGCGTGGCACGTTTCTGCGAGATGGCGATGGATGCCTCTTCGAAGGAGATGTTGAGGGCGGCGGCGATATAGACGCAGGCCACGCCGAGGGCCACGACGGCGAGCACGGAGACGGCCAGCGTCGACAGAGACGAGGGCAACGCCGCCGAAGCAAAGAGGCGAGGGATGAAGAGGATGGCCCGGATCAGAGGCTTCTCAAACGGCGCGCTCAGGGCATTGAAGACAGCGGGGCTCTTGAGGTCGTTGAAGCGATTGAGTTTGGAGAAATCGACCGTTCGGAGCTCGGACGCGGCCAGCCAGTAAAGACCGGCCACGATCGCGGCGACGCCGAACAGGCGGGCCACGAAGCCGACGTGCATGAGCCGCAGCCGGGCCCGGCCGAGGGAGACGAGCATGAAATAGATCGAGAGCACGGAGATGACGGCCCACATCCCGACGAAGAGCCCGTTCCGCCACCAGCCGAGCACCGTCATGATCAGCGCGCTGAACATTGCCTGTGGCTGCGCTCGGAGAATCTTGTAGAGCAGGATGTCCCGCCGCCGCAGCGGTGCCGGGAAGAGGAAGGCGATCTCCGTTTCGCTGAAATCGAGTCCGCCGGAGTCGGCCGGCAGCGCCCACGCCAGGATCATCAGCAGCAGGAGGACCACGCTGGCGACGTCGACGATGAACGGAGTGATCGACATCGATTTCAGTATCAGCAGCTTGCCGTTGCCGGCCCCCGCCGCTCGCCGGAAGATCATGAACCAGAAGTAGATGCCGCCGGCGATCGCTCCGATGAGGTAGCGCGGCTGGCGCAGACGCCGGAGTTGCTGCGTGATCCGGTTCTTCAGCGTCAGGAAGGCAACCGTTAAGAAGGTTCCGATCACGCCTGTGGCGTCTCCTCGGCGGTGATCTTCAGGAAGGCATCTTCGAGCGAGAGGTCGTTGCGGCCGCTGGTGATCTTCCACTTCAGGTTGTCGATGGTGTCGTAGGCGATGCGGGTGCCGTGCTGGATGACGGCCACCGTGTCGCAGAGCTCTTCGACGAGATGCAGCAGATGCGAGCTGAGGACGACCGAGGCGCCGGCCCGGGAGCGGCGGACGATCGACTCTTTCATCCGGCGGATGCCGAGGGGATCGAGGCCGGTCAGAGGCTCGTCGAAGATCAGGACGTCGGGATCGTGAATGAAGCCGCAGGCGATCATCAACTTCTGCTTCATGCCGCGCGACAACTCGGAGGGGAGCGCTTTTCGCTTGTCGGCCAGCTCGAATTCGTGGAGGAGAGGGCCGATCTTCTCTTTTACGCCGGTGACCTGGTAAAGCCGGGCCACGAACTGCAGATGCTCCTCGACGGTGAGGTAGTCGAAGAGACGCGGCTCATCCGGCATGAAGGCCAGGTGCCGTTTGGCGTCGACGGCATCGTTGCGAAGGTCGAAGCCGCAGATGCGGATGGTGCCGTCCGTGGGCGGATGGATTCCTGCCAGCGCGCGCAGCGTGGTGGTCTTCCCCGCGCCGTTGGGCCCAACCAGTCCGAGAACCTCGCCGCGCTTCACGGCAAAGGAGAAGTCCTTCACCGCAACGAAGGAGTCGTAGTTCTTTGTGAGGCCGTTGACCTCGATCCCGTAGTCCATGTGTAAGGGATGATACGGCGTAAGGGGGTGCTTGTTGCGGTGCACAGCAGCCCCGGCGTCTCGCCGGCTGACCCGGAGTCGGGTTGCTGGGTTGCTGAGTTGCCAGGTTACTTGGTCTCGCGGTTGCGCGGTCACGCGATCTCGCGGCGGGATACCAACTGCGAGAACCGCGAAGATAGCGACCGCGAGACCCCGCAACCGCGAGACTGCGAGACCAAGTAACCCAGCCACTAAGCAACCAAGCAACTGAGCAACCCGCCGCTGAGCCAGCCGGCGAGACGCCAGAGCTTCGTTCCCCTCCCGGCACTCTTCGTGAACAGCTCATCCGTTCGTATGCCGGTTCGGTGGAAATCTGTGGCCATTCTTACGTCGATCACGACGGTTCTGTTGTCCCTCCTCCTCCTCCTGCCCGCTTACTGCGATAGGACCGGGCCGCTGACACTGGTGAGCGGACCGCCGAAGATCGACATCATGCCGATCGGCACCGAGCCGATCCCGACACCATCCGAGGCGGCGGCGAAAGCGCCGACGCAGGCGCTGATGCGCAACGTCTGGTTTCACATCGATCGGGATGCCTATCTCGATATTCACTCCATGCGCGGCGAGATGGTGTCAAAAACGCCGGGGGCGCCGCTGAATCTCGACAACAAGACGTCGTTCGTGATGAAGATCGACAAGGCCAGGATCGGCATGCGTAGCGCCAGCCTCGACGTGCTGATGAACCGCTACATCTTCGGTTACCCGAACCCGCCGCTGCGTAATCTCCATATCGAAATGGCCGGCAGGCAGATCAAGCAGAGTGGAGTGATCCACAAGCTCGTCAACATCCGGTTCACGATGTGGGCGGATGTGTCGGCCTCAAATGGGAAGATCCGGATCCATCCAACGAAGATCGAGACCTACGGCATCAACGGCATGGGCCTGATGAGGGCAGTCGGGATGACGCTGGAGAGGATGCTGAAGCTGCCGATGGAGCGGGGCATATCCGCGCAGGGGAACGACCTGCTCATCGATCCACAGCGAGCGCTTCCGCCGCCGCAGGTCGAGCTGCATCTCGTCGACGTCCGCGTCGAAGGCGACGAGCTGGTGCAGATCTTCGACGCCGGCCTCCATCTCCCGGAGCTGGTGCTCCCGCATCCGGAGGAGAAGAACACGATGTACTACCGCGGTGGCACGCTGCGGATGGGGAAACTGCTGATGGTCGACGCCGACATGCAGGTCGCCGACACCGACCCCAGCGACCCGTTCGATTTTTTCATCGACCGTTACAACGATCAGCTCGTCGCCGGCTTCGACCGCAATCAGCCCAACTACGGGCTGTTTGTCTTCATGCGCGATTTCGATGATGTCGGCAAGCCGATGCGGCCTGGGGAGAGGGGGGTGCCGTGAAGGGTGGTTGGTGGTTGTCGGTTGGCGGGTTGCTGAGTTGCAAGGTTGCAGGGTTGCTGAGTTGCAGGGTTGCTGAGTTATTGGGCCTGTGGAGACCGAGTCACCCAGCAACTCAGCAACCAAGCAACCCAGGAACCTAGCAACTCACACACGAAAAGGGCGGCTCGCGCCGCCCTTTCGTTCACAGCCTTGTCTGTAGGTTTACTGGGGAATCGTGACGTTCGCCGCCTGGAGTCCTTTCGGACCCTGCACCAGGTCGAACTCGACTTGGGAGCCTTCGGCCAGTGAGCGGAAACCTTTCGACTGAATGGCCGAAAAGTGCACGAACACGTCTTCGCCGCCCTCGGTGGTGATGAAGCCGAAGCCCTTCGCATCGTTGAACCACTTGACTGTTCCGGTGCTACGCATTCTTGAGAATCTCCTTTGATTTGTTACCGATATTTCGTGAGGCTGCCTGGAGATCCGTAGAGGCGACCAACGTCACTCAACGGCTCGCGTACAGACTAATCACGCCAGGATCGGACCAACATCGCCAGGGGGACGCCTATTTCCACGTCTTTTTCCGGCGGAAGGCGATGGTGGTGGCGAGACCGGCCATGAGCACCACGGCCGCGGTCCCGGCGGCCACGGGAGCGACGGTGCTGTGCGCCGGCTCGACCGTGACATCGAGGCCGTCGCGCATCTCGTTGAGGGAGGCCAGATGGTCCGGCACAGCCGCCACCGACACGGCATCCTTCGTGGCCCGGAGCATCGTGGTGATCACCAGATCGCGTCCATGGGTGATGTGCTGCTCGTAGTGGAGCGCCGGCCCGTCCAGGACGTTGTCGTTCTCGTCGACGCGCGCCTTGGCATCCCCTCGGATGATGAGCCGCTCGGTCACGTCGAGCGGATAGTCGATCGCCAGCGGCATGGAACGGACCAGCGTATCCGGATGCGTCAGGTGCTGTTCGACCGCACGCGGGTAGTAGGTCCAGGAGCCGCTCTTCCAGAGGTCGTGGATGGTGTAACGCTCGTGGAGGACGAGAACGTTGCGGAGGCGGTCATCGGCGATCGACTGCTGGCCGAGCGCCTCGATGCGCGGATGGTCGGCGGCGTAGCGGTTGAGATGAGACTTGGCCACGTCTGCCAGCGACTCACTGGCCAGCCGCGAGCGGATGTCATCGGCGTCGTGGCCGGAGTAGGTCGAGGTGACCTCGAGCGTCATCCTTTCGCTGTCGGTGCGGATGACTTCTTCGACGAGGATGTGGCCGTGATTGTGGACGACGATCGGTGCCAGCGCCTTCGTTTCCGGGCGGACGATCAGCGTACGCTCATCGCTCGGCGTCTCGATCGTCGCCAGCGTTCCTCCCTGATCGGAGAGGGTGCCATCGATCCAGTAGGTCCTGCCGCCGTCGAGGACCTGGGTGATCACGTGGTCGAACAGAAAGGGCGACGGCAGGTAGCCGTCCAGGTGCGCCCGCAGCTTGGTATTGACCAGCGCCGGGTAGGCCTCGATGCCGAGCTCGCGGAGGAGCGCGGCCAGCAGAAGCGCTTTGTCCTTGCAATCACCGTAGCGCTGGGTCAGGACGGTTGACGGTTGCCGGGGCTCATGCGAGCCGCGGCCCATCTCGATGCCGAGGTAGCGGATGTCGTCCTGCACGAACCGGATCGCGGCCACGATCTGGGCGTCGCGGCCTTGATTCGCCTTACGGATTTCGTTCGCCAGCTTCGCGACCGCGGCATGCGATGTGTCGTCGAGGCGGAAGAGTGCATCGGCCCAGCGTGCCACTTCGTCCCATGAGGCGTACTCGGTCACCTGCACGGTCTCCCACGGCTCGTACCAGTCGGGGGTCGCATCCTCCGCGTCGGTCGATCCGACGTCGCGCCTCTCCCACGTGTAGACATCGTCCGCGCCGCGATGTTCGATCTTTGCCGGCTTGCTGAGGTGGATCGGGCGATTGGCCGGCCAGAGCAGGCGGTGGCGCATCAGGCGCGTCGGCACGTGCGCGCTGAAATCGAATTCGTCGGCGTAGCGGCCGCCGAGGAGCGGGTTCGAGCCTTCCAGCGTCCAGGAGTAGTCGATTACATCGCCGGGCCGGACATCCTTGAGAAACAAGAGCGCCGTGAGCTGGCCGTCGTAGATGCTGTCCTTGGAATCGGATTCCTTCTCGATGATGCGCACGTCGTCGCGCGCCATCTCCTCGATCCGTTTTCCGTCGCGGATGATGGCCACGTCGTGGAGGACCAGCCGCTGATAGGAGGGATCGAAGTCGATGCTCAACTGGGAGGCGTTCTGCACGCCGGCCGAGGTCACCACGCGATGCACCCGCCGGAAATACTCGTCGACATTCGCGCCGGTGACGTGCACCTGGTGATCTTCGAGCAGTCCGTCGATGCCCGAGCGGGCGCTGCCGTTTGCGGTAGGGGTGTCGATCGCGACGGTGTCGATCCACGCGGGCGCATGGCGGACTTCGAACTGGGAAGCGTCGTCGGCGTGGACGGCGGCCCTTGCCGAGGCGGCGAACACGAGGATGAGGATGAGTCTGTTGAGCATGCGCGTCGCGCGTTGTCTGCGCCTTCGGCGGGTTGTCGGTTATCGGTTATCGGTTGTCGGTTGATTCGACGGGTTGTGGAACATGCGGCAGGGCAGGACTTATTTTCTCGAGCTCGTTCCCCTCAGCGAACCCACCGACAACCGAGAACCGACAACGCGCCGAAGGCGCTTTGGAGCAGCCCATGAGCAGATCGGACAACCTTCGAAATCGTGATTGCGGGCCGGACAGTACCGGCGGCCGAAGTAGATGATCTGCAGGTGGCGCCTGGCCCATTCGTCGCGAGGGAAGAGCTTCTTCAGATCGCGCTCGGTCTGCTCGACGTTCTTCCCTGACGACAGTCTCCAGCGCTCGGCGAGGCGGTGAATGTGGGTGTCGACCGCGAAGGCCGGCTCGCCGAACGCCTGCGACATGACCACGCTGGCGGTCTTGTGGCCGACGCCGGGGAGTTTCTCGAGCGCCGCGATGTCTTTCGGGACCTTCCCGCCGTGCTCATCGACGATCGTCTGCGCCAGCTTGCGGATATTGCGTGCTTTCCCGGGAGCGAGGCCGCAGCTCCGGATGAACGCCAGGATCTCCCCCTCGCTGAGCGCCGCCAGTTTCTCCGGCGTCGAGGCGCGTTTGAACAGCGCAGGCGTCACCTTATTGACCTGCACATCGGTCGTCTGCGCCGACAGCACGACAGCCACGAGAAGTGTGAAGGGATCCGCGTGTTCGAGGGGGATAGGGGGGGCGGGGAAGAGGTCGTCGAGGATTTCGCCGATCCGGGTTGCTTTGTCCTGCTTCTTCATCGAAAGGCAATGTTGAACGTTGAGTGTTGAATGTTCAATGTTGAATGAAGGGGCGGGCCATTGAACATTCAACATTGAACATTGAACATTCAACATTGCTTCTTCATCCGCGCTCGATGATGTCACGCCATGCGGCGATCGCCTCCGGCATCGGCGGCGACACCAGATCCGGCCTCCCGGCCAACTCGAGCAACTCGCGGGGTGTGACGTTCCCCCCCTTCCCGCGCATGAGCCCGCGCACGTATGCGTGCGAGGCAATCTCGCCCCGCCGTTCGAGGATGTGCTCGAAGTAGAGCCACTTCTCGTCCCAGCAGACGACGCGCGAGCGGACGGTGAAGCGCTCGAAGGGGAGGAGCGACTTACGGTAGCGGATGAACGTTGCCCCCACCATCGGCCGCCATCCACGCTTCAGGACCGGCCGCAGCAATCGCGTGCGCGCCAGGATCTCGACGCGGCCGATATCCATCATGCTCAGGTACCGCCCGCTGTTCATGTGCATGTTGAGATCGAGATCGTTCGGCCAGACGCGCATGGTGATGAGGCAGTCATCGAGAATTCCGAGCCGCCGCCGGAACCGGCTCGTGAAGATCGCGAACAGGAAACGAAAGAGGACGACCATGGAGGAGAGAGGATACCCCTGGGACCGCGGGCGTCCCGCCCGCGCTTGCCAATCGGCAGGATGCCGGGCCTTACCGCGTGCGAGACGTCCGCGCTTCGCCGGCAATACGTCCAGGTTGCCGCTAATGCGGCCAACAAGCGCGTGCGGGACGCACGCGGTCCCAGGGTTGTATCTAATTCAAATCGAACAACAACGCCTCCCCATCCCCCGCGATCATCACCTTGGTCTCCTTCTCGATGGCCGCACCATCGCCTGCGTCGAGCGCCTGGCCGTTGACCGAAACGGAGCCGCGCGCCACCTGCAGCCATCCGTAGCGGTTCGGACGGAAGTCGAAGGCGACGCTGGCGCCGTCACGTAGGGTCGTGGTGTAGAGATCGACGTCCTGGTGAATCGTCAGCGAGCCGTCGCGGCCGTCGTGCGATGCCACCAGACGGAGCTTGCCGTCGCGCTCGGAGGAGGGAAACTCCTTCTGTTCATACTCTGGTTTGGTCCCGTGGCGCTCCGGCAGAATCCAGATCTGGAGAAGGTGCACCGGCTCCTCCGAGGCGTTCTTCTCGCTGTGCATCACGCCGGTGCCGGCGCTCATGCGCTGCACTTCGCCCGGTCGGATCACCGAACCGGTGCCCATCGAATCCGCGTGACGCAACGCTCCTTCGAGCACATACGTAACGATCTCCATGTCGCGATGGCCATGCGTGCCAAAGCCCTGCCCGGCCGTCACGTAGTCCTCGTTGATGACGCGCAACGAGCGGAAGCCCATGAAGTCGGGGTCGTGATAATCAGCGAATGAGAAGGTGTGGTAGGTGTTGAGCCACCCGTGATTGAAATGCCCTCGCTCCTCGGCTTTGCGCACTCGGATCATGGAACTCCTCCTCCCCTCGAAAACAGAATCGTATTCCGTGCTACAACAACCGTACCGATGCTCGACGATTTTCCCAAGCGTAACGTGAACGAACGAACGGGGAAGCATCTCTGCGTCCGCTGTCTGCGCGAGGTCGAATCCGAGGAGTACTTTCGGAACGATCACCTGTGCGACCGGTGTGCGGCGGAAGGCGACTACCCGCTGGCGTCGACGCCGGCGCCGAAGCGGAAGAAGAACGATCCGCGATGAACGAACGGCCCTCCTTCGGCCGCGTGGCCGTCATCCACGACTGGCTGACCGGAATGCGCGGCGGTGAGCATGTGCTCGAAGCCATCCTCGACCTGGTGCCGGGGGCGGAGCTCTTCACGCTTTTTCACTTTCCTAACAGCGTTTCGCCCGCCATCGAGTCGCACACGATTCATACCTCGGCATTGCAGCCGCTGGCGACGCGGGTCTCCAACTACCGCACGCTGCTGCCGCTCTTCCCGCGCGCCGTGAAGCAGTGGGACCTCCGCCGATTCGATCTCGTCATCAGCTCCAGCCATGCGGTGGCCAAAGGAGTCGACAGCCGCGGCAAACCGCACCTCTGCTACTGCCACACGCCGATGCGCTACATCTGGGACAGGTTCGACGACTACTTCCCGCGCGGCCTGAAGCGCGCTCTGGCGCGGCCGCTGGCGGCGCGGCTTCGGCGATGGGACGTTGCTAATTCGGAACGCGTGACCCGCTTCGTCGCCAACTCGCACTTCGTGCGCGAGCGCATTCGGGCCTACTACGGCCGCGAGGCCTCCGTGGTCCCTCCATTCGCCGACGATGTTTTTCTGGCCGCGCCGTTGCCCGATGGCCGCGACGATTTTCACCTCGTCGTCTCGGCGCTGGTGCCTTACAAGCATGTCGAGCTGGCCGTCGACGCCGTGAACGACAGCAAACGGCGGCTCATCATCATCGGCGGGGGGCCGCTG
>DATMNC010000016.1:0-28751 GCA_035569395.1 Thermoanaerobaculia bacterium
AATGATGCCGTGATTGCTTCGATGCAACTCGGCCGCACCGAGCCGGTGACCTGGAAGTTTGAAGGCTTCGACGAAGACGGCGTGGTGACCTATCCGCCCGGCTTCGACGCCACGAAGAAGTACCCGCTCGTGCTCTACATCCACGGCGGGCCGCGCTCGGCGTCGACCGTGTCATTCGCTACGATTCCGCAGTCGCTGGCGGCGAAGGGCTGGGTGGTCTTCCAGCCGAACTACCGCGGCAGCGACAACCTCGGCAACACGTACACGCGCGCCATCCGCGACGACGCCGGCGCCGGTCCCGGCCGCGACGTCATCGCCGGCGTGGAGGTGCTGAAGAAGCGCGGCTTCATCGACGAGAACCGGATCGCCGTCGGCGGATGGTCGTACGGCGGCTACATGACGTCATGGATGATCGGCCACTACCCGATCTTCAAAGCCGCGGTCTCCGGCGCCGCCGTGAACAATCTCCTCGACGAGTACGCCCTCTCCGACAGCAGCCTCGGCCGCCGCCTGACGTGGGGCTCGCCGTTCGTCGGCGACAACATGAAGAAGTACGTCGAACAGTCGCCGATCACCTACGCCTCGAAGATCAAAACGCCGACCCTGATCATGAGCGATACCGGCGACGTCCGCGTCCCCATCACCCAGTCGTACCAGATGTACTACGCGCTGAAGGACAACGGCGTGCCAGTCAAGTTCATCGCCTTCCCCGTCAGCGGCCACTCCCCGGAGGACCCCATCCACGGGACGGAGATCGAGCGGCAGTACTTGAACTGGTTCGCACAGTATTTGAAGTGAAACACATATACGGACACAATGGTGCAGACAGACATGGCCAAGCTGGATCGAATCACTGTTGAGCCCGGAAAGATGAACGGGCAGCCGTGCATCCGCGGCATGAGGATCACGGTCAAACGCGTGGTTCTCGCGGTGGCGACCTACGGCATGGGCGAAGAGTTCAAACGGGCATATCCAGATCTCGAAGATGAGGACATACGTCAAGCCCTCGAGTACGCCGCGTTGAATCTCGAGGACCGCGTGGAGGAACTCGTCGCGGCGCGATGACTTGACTCAGGTCAACTGGCTTGGTTTGCGCCTCATCGACTCTGTACGATGCGCCGCGAATGGCGAACCACAAGTTGTTGCTTGATCAGAACCTTTCCGCGGCAGCGGCTGGGATTCTCCGCGCAGATGGACTGAACGTGCTGCATACGCGTGAGGTCGGACTGGCGACCGCGGACGATCGCGACATCCTGATCTGGTGTCGCGAACAGGCTCGAATTCTCATCACACTCGACGCCGACTGCCATGCGCTTCTCGCGCTCTCGGGTGCGACTTCACCTTCTGTCGTCCGCATCCGCCTTGAAGGGCTACGCGATCAAGCGCTGGCTGACCTGATTCGACGCATCGTCGACGCTACGTCCGACGATCTTGCTCAGGGGAGTGCCGTGACCGTGAATGCGACATCAATCCGAGTCCATCGGCTGCCGCTCACCGCCTCCTGAAATAATTGCTCCCACCCACCCCTTTCCGTATCCTTGCCGGCCCGGTCCATCCGCGGCCGGACATTCTTTTGACAATCTGGGCAGCTCCTTGAGCCATCGCAGAAGGCGAGGCTCCGCTAGGCCAGAAGGAGGATCTATGAGGACTTATGAAGTCCTGTTCATCCTTTCTCCGCAAGTACCGGAGGAAGAGGCGGTCACGCTTGCAACAGAGTTCAAGCGTATCGCCGAGGGGACAGGCGCGAAGCTCACGCATGAAGAAGCGTGGGGGCGGCGCCGTCTCGCGTATCCCATCCAGAAGTTCAACGAAGGCAACTACCAGCTCCTCGTGTTCGAGACCGAGGCCGGGCTCAATGAGCTCGACCGCCGGATGAAGAACTCGGATCGGATCCTGCGACACATGATCGTGCGCACGGATCTCGACCACAAGCGCGCCGAGAAGCTCGCCAAGCGCAATCCGAAGAAGGAACGCCTCCGGCCGGCCCCGTCGTTCGCGGCCAGCCCTTCGGCCGCGGCTCCTGCCGAGGCCATGGAAGCGCCCGCGTCCGACGAAGCGGCGCCGGCTGAATAAGGAGAGGAGACAACATGGCAACTGAAATGAGACGACCTGGTGGTGGCGGCGGTGGCCGCGATTCCGGTGGCCGCGGCGGCTCCGGCGGACCTGGCGGAGCGCAGGGCGGCAAGAAGAAGTTCTTCTTTCGCCGCAAGCGCGTCTGCAAGTTCTGCGTGGAGAAGCTCGAGTACATCGACTACAAAGACATCAAGACGCTGCAGCAGTTCATCCCGGAGCGGGGGAAGATCCTTCCGCGCCGAATCTCCGGAACGTGCGCGCTGCATCAGCGCAAGCTCCAGAACGCGATCAAGCGGGCCCGCATCGCGGCCATGCTTCCCTTCGCGACCGACTGATACCGATACGTAAATGACCGAGACGTCTCTGCAGCATGACGAGCCGGTGGCGATACCGGCGCGCTCGTTCGGGAAGCTGGTCCGCAGCATGGCCGGCTATACGATCGTCACCGCGCTGATGTTCGTTCCACCGCTGGTGGTCTTCCTTCCGGCGTCGCTGCTCCATTGCGGGATCCGCAACGGACGGCGCGCGGCCTGGCTGCTGCTCGTGCTCTCCGCGGTTGTGGTGGGGCTGCTGCTTTATCCGTCCGCGGCCGGCGTGACGGCGGCCGAGAGGTCGTCGACCTTCGCCTCGCTGCTCGGATTTTTTCTGGCCATCGGCGTGCCGGCTCTGGCCGTCCTTCCGCTGGTGGAGCGCGGCGAGAAGTTCGGCCGCGTGCTGCTCTATGCGGTGGTGTTCAGCGTCGTCGGCCTGGTGGCCACGGAGCTGACGATGCGGATGGTGGCTGGATTTTCCCCGTACGCCGCGCAGATCGCGGACGTGCACGACACGGCTACGAAGATGGTGGCCAATTATCAGAAGGCCGGCCTTCCTTCCGATGCCGTCAGTTTTGTCCGAACGTGGATGGACATCGGCTCCTACTGTCTGCCGGGCATTCTGCTGATCTACATCACAATCTTTTTTGTCTTCAGCCTGATCATGCTCGGACGGCTTCGGGCGTGGCGGGATGTGGCCCTGCGGCGTACCGCGGAGCCCACCCCCTATCGTTTTCGTTTTCTCTCGCTCCCCGAATGGCTGCTCTTCGCGTTCGTCATCGGCGGTCTCACGCCGCTGGCCAGCGGGATGGCCAAGCAGATCGGCGCGAACGTTCTCATCGTGGTCGTATTTCTCTACTTCCTGCAGGGGCTGGCGATCGTTCGGTCGTTCGTCGCGGCGACAGGAGCGGGAGTGATGGGAACGTTGTTCGTGTGGACGATCCTCGGCGTGCTGACGCTGACTGGAATCTCGCTGCTGCCGCTCTCCATCGTGGGGCTATTCGACTCGTTTTTCGATTTCCGACATTTCAATCGAAAGGATCACTCTGATGAAAGTCATTCTCATTGACGAAATCCGCGGCCTTGGCAGCCGCGGCGACGTCGTGACGGTCAAGGATGGCTACGCGCGCAATTTCCTGCTGCCCAAGCAGCTGGCGCGCGAAGCAACGCCCGGTAACCTGAAGTCGATCGAGCAGGAGCGCAAGAAGTGGGCTGCGCTCGGCGACCAGGAAAAAGCTGTGGCGCAGAAAGCAGCCGATAGCGTGAAGGGGATGAAGATCGTCATCCACAAACGTGTCGGCGATCACGGCAACCTCTTCGGCTCGGTAACCACCAACGACATCGCCGATGCCTTGACGGCCAAGGGCATCGAGGTCGACAAGCGCCGCATCGAGCTGGCGCATCCGATCAAGAGCGTCGGCACGCACGACGTCGAAGTGCGCCTGCACCGCGAAGTGGCCGCCCACATTCAGGTCGAAGTCATCCCCGAGGGGAAGGAATCGATCATCGAAGAGGCGCCCGCTCCGAAGGCCGCGGCGGCTCCGGCGACCGAAGCAGAAGCGTAAGTTCTCCGAGGGGCGCACGGACACTGTCCGTGCGCCCTTCACCTTTCCGCTGCTGTATCCTCCGCACCCATGAGCGACGACCGTTTCGTCGATGCTCCGCCGTCGGGTGCCGATGGGTGGCGCGATGTCTGGCTCAACGATCGCCGGTTTCGGCCGCGGCCGTCGCGCCTCGAATTTCTCTTTCGTTTCTTCCGCCGCCTCGTCAACCGGTCGGTGGAGGCGGAGGAGGAGCGGCAGCGCAATTTCAATGTCGTGCTGCTCGATCTCCTCACCGGCCTGCGCGATGACATCGCGCACGGGCGTCTCGATCTGAAGGGTGACATCGAGAACGTGCAGCGCGACGTCCGCGCCGCCGACGAGTCGCTGGCCGCGGAGCTGAAGAAGATCCACGAGCTGATCCCAATCGCGGCGAAGCGCAACGATTCGCTGATCGCGGCGCTCGATCAGAAGATCGAAACCGTCGCTGTTCGGGTACGTGATGTGACGAATCCGATTGTGGCGTCAGCTGCGACCTCAGGCGACTTTCTCTACCGCCGTCTGGAGGACGGGCTGCGCGGTCCCGTCGACGTGTCCGATTACGTGACGCTGGCCCGCGAACAGCAGCCGGTCATCGACGTTGGCTGCGGCCGCGGCGAGTTTCTGCTGGCCTGCCGCGATGCCGGCGTCGCCGCGCGCGGTTTCGACACGAACGAGCGCTCGGTTGCGGACCTGGCCGCGCGCGGCATCGACGCTTCGGTGGCCGGCGTGCCGGGATGTTTCGAGGGCATCACAAACGGATCGATCGGTACCGTCGTGGCGATGCACGTCGTCGAGCATCTCCCGGTCGACGCGCTTTTTGCGCTCTTCGCTGAGGGGGCGCGTGTGCTGCGTCCTGGCGGGCTGCTGGTCATCGAGACGCCGAATGCTGAATCGCTGGCCGTCAGCGCCTCTGAGTTCTGGCGCGACCCGACGCACCTGGCGCCGCGTCATCCCGCCGCACTGGTCCTGCTTGGGCGCGAGAATGGCTTCGCCGTCGACGACATCCGCGCCATTCATCCCTTCCCGGGAGCGAATCGGTTCGTGGCGACGAGCCAGGAGATGCGGGGGCTTGTCGACGCGTTGAACGAGCGGGTCTTCGGCGGGCAGGATTTGCGGCTAGTGCTGCGGCGGACGTAGGTCGGACTCTCCAGTCCGGCCGGGCTGGTTGGGGAACCGGTCCCACGCCACATCGATCACGCTTTCCCGCGGCGGAGGCGGCGGTACGTGATGCGGAATCAGTCCCAGGATCAATCCCGCGATCAAGCCTCCGATGTGTGCGGTGTTGTCGATGAACGGCAGTTTGTAGCCGATGTAGATGTTCAAGGCGATCCAGAAGAGGAGCTGGCCGAGGAGGCTCCGTGTCCATGGCTGCCGCCGATAGAGTGGCGAGCGCCAGATGGAGAAAAAGAAGGCGCCCATGATTCCGAATACGGCGCCGCTGGCGCCTACGGCAGGCCCGGCGTGGAGCACGGCGCTGGCCAGACCGGCAACAATGCCGGACGTGAAATAGATGGCGACGAAACGCTTCGAGCCGAAGAGCGCCTCGTACAGCGTTCCGAGCTGGTAGAGCACCCAGGAGTTGGATAGCCAGTGCAGCCAGCCGCCATGGAGGAACATGTACGTGACGAGACGCCACACCTGGCCGCGAAGGACGAGGTCATGGGTGATTGCTCCCATCGCCACCATCGCCTCTCCGCTTTCGTACGCCTTCGTCAGCACCTCGAATGCAAAGACGATGGCGATCATCACCAGCAGCGCCATCGTCACCGGGGCTTTGCGCTTCATCAATGTTTCTCCAGCACCGCCGAGACCCGCCGCATCAGCATGTGCGCGAGCCGCGGGAAGGCTTCTTTGAGTCTCATGAACAAGGCCGCTCCAACCGGCAGGATGCGCCGGTACTTCCCATCCTGAGCGGCTCGGACGATGGCCCGGGCCACCTGCTCCGGTTTGATGGCCAGGATCAGGCGCGAGGCGCCCGGCATCTTGCCGCGCTCGGCCTTCACGAAGAACTGCGTTTCGACGGTGCCGGGGCAGACCATGGCCACGCGCACGCCGCGCCCGAGGACCTCATCGCGCAGCGTCTCGGAAAAGCCGATCAAGGCGAACTTGGTTGCACAATAGCCGCCCATCCGCGCGTACCCCATGATCCCGGCGATGGAGGCGACGTTGACGATCGTTCCGTTCCCCCTGGCCAGCATTTGGGGCAGCACCGCCTGCGCGCACCAGACCGCACCGAAGTAGTTCGTCTGCATCATCGCCTCGAGGTCGTCCGCCTTGGCCGATTCGAATGGATCGAAGATGGCGAAGCCGGCGTTGTTGACGAGGACGTCGACGTGGCCGGCGACGTCGATGAGGTGCTGGCAGTCGGAGCGAAGGGTGACGTCGGTGACGACGGTTCTGCAATCGGCGCCGAGCGCGCGGCAGGCGGTGGCTGCCTCGTCGAGCAGCTCCTGGCGCCGCGCTGCCAGCACGAGATTCGCGCCGCCCCGCGCGAAATCGAGCGCCGCCGCCCTGCCGATGCCGCTCGACGCGCCGGTGATGACGACGGTCTTTTGTTCCAACCCTGAGGCCATGCCGGTGCACTCATATCACGTGCTACGCTTCGCGCCGATGTCCAGGCGCCTCCTCCTCCCCGCGTTCCTCCTTACTCTTGCCTGCCACCACGAATCCGATCTGCCGAAGCTCTTTCCCATCCCCGAGGCGCAGCTCATCAGCGAGACCGGGAAACCGGTGTCGATGAGCGAGATGAAAGGGCAGGTGGTGGTCTACGACTTCATCTTCACGCATTGCTCGGGCACCTGTCCGATGATGACGGCGACGATGCAGAAGCTGACCAAAAAGATCCCGAAAGATGCGCCGGTGCGCTTCGTCTCCATCAGCGTCGATCCGATCCGCGACACGCCGCCGGTTCTGCGCCGCTACGCCGTCTACGCCCGCAACGATCCGCGCTGGATGTTCCTCACCGGCGAGCGCAAGACCATCGTCGACCTTTCGGTGAAGGGATTCAAGCTCGCCGCCGGCGATGCCACCGACTCGGCGAACGAGTCGGTGCTGCACAGCGTAAAGTTTGCGGTGGCGGACAAGAAGGGCGTCATCCGCGACTACTACGCCGCTACGAACGATGACGCCGTGGCGCATGTGGCGGGTGTCGTCAACGAGCTACTCCGCGAAGACTGATGGTGGCGGTCTCGCGGTATCGGGGTTGCGCGGTCTCGCGGTGTCTGGACGCAAGGACGCTGCCCGATTGCACAGCCACCGCGAGACCGCCCCACCGCGAGACCGCGCAACCGCATGCTAGAGTCGCGCGCCGATGCAAACCGTCCTCCCCGCCATCAACGCAACGCTGAACGGCACCAGCGGTGTGCTCCTGCTCATCGCCTACATCCTCATCCGGCAGCGGAAGATCCAGATGCACAAACGGTTCATGCTGGCGGCGTGCGTGACGTCGCTGGTGTTCCTGGCCTGCTACGTCCTGAATCACATCCTGCGGCATGGGGTGGTCACGCGCTTCACCGCCACCGGCTGGGTGCGGCCGCTCTACTTTTCGATTCTCATCTCGCACACGATCCTGGCCATCACCATCGTTCCGATGGCCATCCTCTCGGTGCGCAACGGTCTGAAGATGCGCGTGGCGCAGCATCGGCGCATCGCGCGCTGGACGTTTCCGCTCTGGATGTACGTCTCTGTGACCGGCGTGATCGTCTACTTTTTTCTGTATCAATGGTACCCGCCGGCATGAGCGTGCGATATCTTTCGCGGAGGAGCACTCAGTGACGCCGTTATTGGAGACCGATCTCGATCCCGATCCCTTCGTGCAGTTCGGGCGATGGTTCGACGCCGCGAGAGCCGCTGACATCGTCATGCCCGAGGCCATGACGGTGGCTACGTCAGGACTCGATGGCGAGGTCTCGGCGCGGGTCTGCCTCCTCAAGTCGTTCGATCATCGCGGCTTCGCGTTCTACACGAATTACTGTAGCCGCAAGGCCAAGCAGCTCCACGACAATCCGCGCGCAGCGCTGGTGTTCTGGTGGCAATCACAGGAACGGCAGGTGCGGATCGAGGGAGCAGTGGTGCGGACGACGGAGGAAGAGTCGGACGAGTACTTCGCCACCCGTCCCCGCGGCAGCCAGCTCGGCGCCTGGGCCTCGGAACAGAGCCGTGTCCTGGCCGGCCGCGGAGCGCTCGATGCCCGCTTCGAGGAGCTGTCGACGACGTATCGCGACGTAGACATCCCGCGACCGCCGCATTGGGGCGGCTACCGCGTCATTCCGCTGCTCTTCGAGTTCTGGCAGGGACGGACGGATCGTTTGCACGACCGGTTCTGGTACCGGCTGCGGAACGATGTGAAGGATTGGGTGGTGGAGCGGCTGTCGCCGTGAAAGGGAATGCCGCGATAGCGGCACAAAGAGGGTAGACAGAGGTTCGAGCGCTTTTTGCGAGCACCTCCGGTTTGGGGCGTTCTTGAAATCGTGCCGCGCGAGCGGCACTGGAGGAGAATTGCGACTCTTCCAGTGCCGCTGACGCGGCACCGAAGCCAACCGATCGCTTACCAGAGGTGCTCGCAAAAAGCGCTCGCACCTCTGGCTACCCTCTCGTTGCCGCTATCGCGGCAGCCGCCAGCCATTCGTCATTCAACATTCAGCGTTTCTACGAGCTCCTCAATCCGTCTCCGAAGCTCGTCGCGGGTAGCCGCAAACCGTGACGCCCCATCCTCATCGCCAAAGGTAGGATCCTCGATCGGCCAGTGCTCGATCCGCGCCGCGCCGGGCCAGAGGGGGCAGTCCTGCGCGGCGGAGTCGCAGACGGTGACGACGACGTCGAATGGTTGATCGAGGAACGGATCGGCTCCTTTCGATTGCGCGTCGCTGATGTCGATGCCGATCTCCGCGAGCGCTCCGATCGCCAGCGGATGAACCCATCCCGCCGGCCTCGATCCGGCCGAGACAACGTCGACCTCATCTCCATAAAACGCCCTCATCAATCCCTCGGCCATCTGGCTCCGCGCGGCGTTGCCCGTGCAAAGGAAAAGGATGCGCTTCCTGATCATGCCAGCGATTGTATTCCCCTCACTGATCCACTACCTCACCGCCTTCAATATCTCGATCACCACCGGCTTGAGGCCATTGATGATGAACTGGATACCGATCGCGCCGAGGAGCAGCGACATGATCTTCGTGAAGACGGCGCGGCCACGGTCGCCGATGATGCGCGAGAGCGGCAGCGCGGAGAGCAGAACGAGCCAGGAGATGGCCCCGACGGCGACGATGGCTACGATCACGGCCAGACGCTGTTCGATGTCCGGATAGAGGTTCACCAGTACCATCACCGACGTGATCGCGCCCGGACCGGAGAGCATCGGTACGGCGATCGGAACGATGGCGATCGACGACGGATCGATATCGGCCTTCTCCACATCGCTCTCCTCGATCCGTTTCTCGCCGCCGGCATTGAATCCGCGGCGGTCGTCGGCGATCAGGCTGCGCAACGCGTTCGTGAGAAAGAGGACGCCTCCCATGATCTGAAACGCCGGCACGGTGATGCCGAAGAAGTTGAAGACGTAGTTGCCGGCCAGAAAGAAGACGGTGAGGACGGCGATGCAGGAAACGCCGGCGACGAGCGCAACGCTCGATCGGGTCTTTCGCGAGGCGCCGTCGGTCAAGGCGATGAAGGATGGGGCGACCGCCAGCGGGTTCACCATCGTGACCAGGGCGACAAAGGAGAGGAGCGCGACTTTGTACAACGGCATGGAGGGATTGTAAGTTGCGCGAGCACCGGCACAGACAAGAGCGTCTGGGCCCTGGAGAGACTGGACGTTTACGGCGCCGCGATAGCGGCTCAAGAAGGTAGCCAGGGGTGCGAGCGTTTTTTGCGAGCACCCCTGGAACCCGATGCGATCTGAAATCGTGCCGCGTCAGCGGCACTGGATGGAGTCCCCGGCTTCAAGTGCCGCTGACGCGGCACCAAACCATGCATCTCGTTCCCAGGGGTGCTCGCAAAAAACGCTCGCACCCCTGGCTACCATCTGTTTGCCGCTAACGCGGCAAGGCACAGACCAAGAGTGTCTGTGCCTTTCCACATTGGACCTCAATCGACCGGGACTGCTTCATCCACATCCACGTCGATGTACCAGAGCAACCCTTTGCATGGCTTTCCCGTGATCGCGCGCATGGCCTGGCAGTACTGGGCCACCTGTTCACGGTCCAACGCCACGCGCGTCTGCGACGGTTGTCCGCTCTTGTAATCGACGATGAGATCGGTCCCGTTCTCGCGCAGGAATCGATCGATGCGGCGCTCGCCGCCGGGTGTCAGGAGAGGGAGCTCGCGGCCGAGCGTTTCAGCGCTGGCGATGCGGTTGAACGTCTTCGATTTGCTGACGGTGGCCAAGCGCTTGCGGACGAGCGCGGCCGTCGCGGCGTCGGCTCCCTGCTCGATGGCGATGGACGTGAGCAGCGCGTCGACGGGGGAGCTGCCATCCCAGAGCTCCAGGATGCGGTGCAGGAGAATCCCGGCTCCCCGTTTCTGCGAGGAGGCGCGGCGGATGAGCACATCACCGCGAAGGAGGATTTCCGGGAGTGCGGCCGGCGCCGGCAATGACGGTTCTACGATCGGCGACGCCGCCAGCTCTGCCTCGAGCGCGGCATCGGCCAGCCTCCTCCGGGTACGCGATCCGGTTCCTTCGGTGGCCATACGCTCGAACGCGATCGGAACGGCATCGCCTCCGATCGTCATCGTTCGGATCACGCGTCCGTGATCGAGCGGCCATGGCGCGTTGGGCAGGTCGAAGATCTGCTCCACATATTTCGCGAACCCTTCCTTGTGCGGCTTGGCGTTCGTCACGAAGACGGCTTCCGATTTGGCGCGCGTGACGGCGACGTAGAAGAGGCGGCGGTTCTCCGCCTCCTCGCGCCTGCTGCCGATGTCCTTCAGCGGGACGTCGCCAGCGCGGCCATAGTGCCCTGAGAGAGTCTGCACCTGGCCGCCCAGCACGAGGGTGCGCGGCTGGTCGACGAGGAAAATCTCAGGCGCATTCTGTTTGAACTCGAGATCGGGGAGGATGACTGTGTCGAACTCCAGCCCTTTCGCCGCGTGGACGGTAAAGATGCGGATGGCATCGCCGGCCTCGTCGATCAGCGACGGCTCCATCTCGTCCGGATCGCCGCGGCGCCGCGAGATCTCATCGACGAATTGCCGCACGGAACCGCCGACGCGCTGGTCGTACGCAAAGGCGATGGCCCGGACATGTTCGAGATGCCGCATCGACCGCATCCCATCGGCTGCAGCCGCGTAGACCGCCTCGATGCCGCAGATGCGGATGACGAGGTCGATGAGCTGCGCGACGGTGAGGTGTTGCGCGGCGGCGCGGAGGGAGCCGAGAACCTGGAGATACCCGGTGTACGTGTCGTCCCCGCGGACGATCTCCGCATCGGTCAGTGCGAAATAGGGGGTCCGCGCGGCGGAGACCTCGGCGCCGCGGTCGAAGGAGAAGGCGATCGCGCGCAACACCGCCAGCAGGTCGACCGGCGCCGGACGGTCGAGGAAGAGACGCGTCGGCGGGAGGACGTACGGGATGCCGCGCCGCTCGAAGACGTCGAGGTAGTCGTCGAGCTTGGTCGTCCTTCTGAAGAGGAGCGCGTACCGCCGCAGGTCGCCGCCGCGCGCCGCGATCCACGCCGCGATCGATTCGGCCTCGGCGGTGAACCGGTCGTCGCGCGCGCCGAAGGGAGCGTCGATGACGGTGATCGACGCATCGGTTGCGAATGAATTCGTTTTGGCAGCGCGCAGCCGGTGATACTCCGGACGGAACACATTCGGATCGCGCGCGGCATCGGCGAAGAGATCCGTGAAGATGGCGTTGACGGCATCGAGCAGCGGGGGATGGCTGCGGAACTGGTCGAGGAGCTTGCGATGCTCGGCGCCGGCAGCGATCAGCTCGCGGGTGAAGGCGTCGTACGTCTCTGGATCAGCGCGGCGGAATCCGTAGATCGACTGCTTCGGATCGCCGACAATGATCGTTCTGCCATCGACCAGCGCTTCGCTCCGGTCGCGCGCCAGACGATCGATGATCCGGGCCTGCACGCGGTCGGTGTCCTGGAACTCGTCGACGAAAATGAAATCGAACTGGCCGCGCACGCGCTCAACCACGGCTTCATAGTCGAGCACTCTCAGAGTTCGCAGCAGGAGATCGTCGAAGTCGACCACGCCGCGCTTGTGCTTCTCAGCATCCAGGAAACTCAGAAAGCGGCGCATCATCGACAGCAGGGAAACGGCGGCGCGGTGCGATGAAAGCTGGTCATAGACAGAGCGGTCTTTCTTCTCCGAAGCCCGCAAGACGCGCAGTGGTTGTTTGAATTGCTCGTTCACCTTCCCACGCGGCAGGTCGGTCGTGCGAATCTCATTTGCGATCGGGCGCAGGTAATCGAGCCAGATCTCGATCGTGCTTCCCCGCAGCGGCGACGGATTGGCGCGCAGGTAGTCGCAGATGCCGGCTACCGAATCGGCATCGCAGACGCGCAGACGGTCGATGGCGATGAGTAGCTCGTGCTCGATCAGATCGAGCGCGCCGAGGTCGTAGGTATCGTCGAGAAAGAGATCTCGCCGGTCGATGAGCGGCAGGATGATGTTGCGGACCAGGAAGAGGTAGCCGACATGTTCGAGCAGCACTTCCCAATCCTTCCGCGCCTCGGCGGTGGGATGGAGGCGGGTCTCGTCGTCGACCCAGGCGTCATACAACTCACCGTAGAGCAGCGAGCGCTCGAAGCCTTCGATGATGGTGAATTGCGGGTCGAGACCGGCCTCGATCGGGAACTGGCGCAGGAGGCTCTGGCAGAACGAATGAATCGTTTGTGAACGGAGCGACTCGATGCGCCCGAGTTGTGCAATGCAGGCGCGCCGGTAGTCGTCGCGCTTGCCCGGTGGCACGTCGAAGAGCGGCGTGGCGGAGCCGATGGGCCAAGTCACGTCATCGCCGGCGTCGAAGCGGAGGGCCAGTTCCGTCAGTGCCTGATGAATGCGGTCGGCGATCTCGCCGGCCGCCTTCTCGGTGAATGTAACGAGGACGATGCGCTCGGGGGAAAGCGTCTCGTCGCCGAGCAACAGCTTCAGTACCTCCGCCACGATCGCTGTGGTCTTTCCGGTGCCGGCGCCGGCCTCGATGACGACATTGCGGCGCCGCGGTTTCTCGAACGCAAACGCTGACTGAACGGCGATGGCGCTCAATCCGCGCCTCCGCCGAGGAGCGTACGCGGCTCCCGATGGCGCGTGACCAGATACTTCTCGGTGAAGTCGTGGCGCGTGCGGCAGGAGTGATTCACCGGACAGTACTTGCAGGCATTGAAGTCGGCATCATCGTCCGCCGGAAAAGCCGGGAAGATGCCGTTGAGGATCGAGGTGACGAACAGATCGAGCGTCTCGCGGAGCGCCGTTTCTTTTTCGGCCAGCGCGAAGGCGAATTTTCTGGCGTTCGTCTCGCTGGTGACGAGCGGCTTGATCGCGCCGCTGACGGATGCCGCATCGGCACCGAAGAACTGCGAGACCGCCATCGCGTAGAGCGCCAGTTGCAGGCGGACGCCGCGATCGATTTTCGAGCCGAGATCTTTGTGGCGTGTGGCCTTGCCGCCCTTGTAGTCGATGATGCGGTAGCCGTCCGGACGGGAATCGATGCGGTCGATGGTGCCGTCGACGCGGAGCTGAGTGGGGGCGGTTGTCGGAGGTCGGGGGTCGAAGATCGATACGACGTTGCTCCCACTCCCGACTCCCGACTCCCGGCCCCCGATCGTGATCACGAACGGCTCCGGGTGATCGGACTCGATCGCATGCCGCGTTTTGCCGAAGCGGTACTCAAAGTGTTTCGGGCGGAATCCGGTGGCTTCGAGGTCCGCGAGATCGTGCGCCACGAACTCGCGGAGGATGCGCTTGGTGGCGGCGCGCTCGATCTCGCGCATGGTGAGGTTGAACGGCGGGATGTCGCGAGCGATGGCGGCGAAGGCCTCGTCGACGAGATCGTTGATCCTCCGTCCGATGGCGGTGTCGAGCTGCGGCACCGCCGCGGCGGCGCGGTTGAAATCGTCGTCGTCGAGTTCGCGGTAGAGGCGCTCCAGGATGCCGTGATCGAGCTTCCCTTTGTCGCGTGCGTTGAGCTGCAGCTCGTGCTCGGGGTCGTTGATGTCGCGAACGCCGAGGATGTGCTTGTAGAGAAACTTCTGCGGACACTCGCCGAAGTCTTCGAGCTGCGTTGGGGAGACGGAAGTCAGCGCGCCGGCGAGTTTCGCGCGGATCGTTTCGTCGTCGTGCTCGGCGAAGAGGTAGCCGTCGAAGACGGATTGGGTGCCGGCTTTGGCGATGAGTTGCAACTGCCTCAACCGGAGCGCTGGCGTCTCGCCGGCTGGCTCGGAGGCGTCCCGCCTCCGTACAAACGCGCCGCCAAAATTCTTCAACAACTCCGTCTTCCGCTCCGGCTGTTGCGCAATCGCAAAGTTCTTCAGCAACGGCGACGGCCGCAGCGTCTTCCCAAACCCGTCTCCGCCCGAGAACGAGAAGTGAATCGTCTCCGCGCCGTCGAGAAGGAGCTGAAACAGCATCCGTTCCTCGTCGCGCCCATCCCCGATCTCACGCACGCCGAGCACGTGCCGGTCGTGATCGGGGAGGAGAGGATCGTCCAGGCGCCGCTGTGGAAAGAGATCGTCCTGCATCCGGATGGCGAAGAGATGCGCGAAGGAGCGGCCGCGGAATCGCATGACGTCGGAGCAGAAGACGACGGGTTGTCGGTTGTCGGTTATCGGTTGCCTCAGCGTTTCGTTCTGCAGGGCGTCGATGATGGCGGCGGCATCGAAGCGGACGTTCCATTTGCCTGTCCGCTGGAAGGTCGCCGCGATCTTGTCGATGGCCTCAGCCGCGGCGAGATCGAGCTCCGTCTCGATCCGGAATCGCGCCATGGCGCCGGCCATGAGCTCGGATACCTCGTTCGCGCTCAGCGTCGCCTCGGGTGCGATCGATTCGATTTCGGTGAGAACCGCGACATAAGCCTCGATGGCCGCGTTGCGCGCCAGCCCTTTCAACTCGTCGCTCGTGCCGCCGGCGATCCCGGCGCGCCGCGTGGCCTGATCGATGTCGTCGATGTCGACGGTGCGTTTGGGCATGAAGCCGTCCCGCACCAGTTCGATGACCTCGCCGCGCGGGAAGCCGTTCTCGCGCAGTCGGAGGAGTGTGGCCATGGCGCGCCCAAGGCGGTGCGCGGTGAGCGAGGTCTCCTCGCCGTTCGAGAGCGCGAAGCCATCGGCGGCGGCGAAACGGTTGAGGAGGGCGATGTCGTACGGCTCGAGCGTGCGGGCGACGATGCCGACGTCGCGCGCGTCGGTTCCCGATCGCAGCAACGCCGCCACCTCGCGGCAGGTTTCGCGAAGCTCGATGGTGCGGGTGTCGTATTGGGCAACGTCCCAACGCGGTTGCGCGGTCTCGCGGTCTCGCGGTTGCGCGGTGCGGAAGTTGCTGATGAATGGCTCGGCGAACTTATAGGCATCGCCTTCGGCTGCAGGGATGTAGATGGCTTCGAGCTTGCCGGCTGCGCGCAGCGCTTCGATGATGCGGCGCTGGGCGCCAGTCATGTCGTAGAAACCGGCCACGATCTGCGGCGCGATCGTCACGCGGCCACTTTCGATGACCGCGGCGGCGCTCCTTAGGAGATCAGCGGGGTCGATGGCCTCGAGCTGTGCAATCAGCCTCTCGTACTCGCGCCACGCGCGGATGACCAGCTTCGTCCGCGCGCCGTTGCGCAGACGCGCATTGCGGCTCTGTGACTCGAATTCCGCCAGCGTCCACCCGCCGTCCCGCACATCGCGCCACGACCGGTCGATCATCGCCGCGATGCCGCGGCTCTCCATCATCGGGTCTTCGATGCTCCGCACGGCGACGCGCATCGCCAGCCGGCGTTCTTCCTCGCCAGCCACGCGCGGATACTCTCCCGCGGCGTTGACGATGCGACGGGCGAAGGTCTCGATGGTTTCCAGTCGCAATCCCGCGGCGCCGCTTGGTTTCCGCCGAAGAAGCTCAGTGGCAATGGCGTTGGCCACGCCGGCTGAAGCAACCAGAACTTCTACATCGCCCGCGCTCAGGCGGTCGGCAACCTCGGCAGCAATGTCGCGGTAGGGGGCGAAATGAAGGAGGGAGTCGGTTGTACGTTCGATGGTCAATTCAATGTTTGGACGCAGATCAACTCGTTTTCTGCCATTCATGATTTTACTACTCACTTGGGAGAGTCAGACAGCCGGGTGATGTCTGGATCGTGCATGGCACACGTTGAGTCGTCAATTGCCGGAATGATGTAGGTTATGTATAATTTTCTTGCCGTCCTTTTAGAGACGACAGAAAGCAGGTTCTCATGAGAAAGTTAGGGCGAGTCGGTTTTGTCGCGATGGTCGTGCTCCTCACGGTCTCTTCATTCGCGCAGGTGGATCCGTTCTTCGAGCTCGACTACAACTACTACTCCGACGGCACGTTTGCGACCTGGGTCGGTGAAGAGGACAACGCCTGTGACGGCAACGTCTACTACTCTGGTACGACCAGCAACTTTCGAACCCGGGACCGCATCCGCTGCCTCGACGGGATCAACGTCTCGCACAGTTGCTGGGAGTTCAGCAATGGAAGCTGGACGCCCGTCACCTGTCCCTAGCTTCGAACCCGCGGTAAGGCGGTTCCGATCCGGGATCATTTGCGGTGGGGTGGTCATCCGAGTGAGCCGTGATCCCGTGCTCCTTCTCGAACTGCGCGGCCAGCTCGCGCAGTTTGGGCTCGGTTCGCGCGACCAGCGCGACATCCCACTTGTCGGCGGCGAAGAGGCGCGCGATCTCGAGGCCGATGCCGACCGATGCGCCGGTGATGATGGCTGTACGTTGCATCCGAAGATGATCGCATGAAGGCGAGGCGTTACCCTACTTGCGCGCTCAGGGAGCGCATTCAAGCGCTCGGCAATCGCGGTTGCGCCCTCAGTAATCGCATATGCGCGCTCAGAGATCATATTTGTGTACTCGGAGAGTCGTATGTCGCGCTCCTAAATCACAAATGCGCGCACCTAACATCGAATTGCGCGCGCAATGATCGCTTTAGCGCGCTCCGATATCTCGATCGGGCGCTCCGGGAGTATCATTGCGCGTACCGAGAGTTCAAGGAGGGCAGATGATGGCCGCAAAGCAGAAACGGACGCCTGAGGATGTGATCGAGCAGTTGCAGGCGATTGGGTCGGAGTTCGACGAGAACAAGTCACTGTCGTTCGCCGACCGGAGGGACCTTCGCAACAAGATAAAGATGTCCGATGCCGCCCTCCAGGCGTCGGTGGGCATCATTGGCGCGTCCGACAAGGTGGCGAACGCGATCGGCCGGTCGGTCGAAGACGTTCTCGAGATCTCTTCCGATCGCCGGAGGTGGTACGGGGTCGAGAGTGAGCTGCGCACCCTCCTGAACGGTGTCTCCAGCGCCAATCTCGTCCGACGCCACCAGCTCGAATTGATCGCAGGCCACGCGTACGCGATTGCCGCGCGGCTGGCACGCGATCCGGCGAACGCAAACCTGATCCCATTCGTGGAGGAGGTGCAGCGGCTCAGGAAGCTGGAACGGCGCAGGAAACCAGCCAGCCGCACGCAAGCCGAGGCGCCTGCGGAGCCGCAGGAAGAGCGGTAAGCACGCTCCGCGACGGAGCGAAGAGCACGTTGTCGAATCTCGCCGCGACCGGGCGCGACTTCGCAGCGTTTGTGTTTCGGTACGCGAAAACGCGAAAACGACACGCGCAAGGTTCCTCACGGGGACTTGCCATGCGTTCTGAGTTGAGACCCGGCCAGATGCTGCAAGGAATCGAATTCGTTCGAAAAGTTGAAACGATTCCTGGCCTTTCGTCACTACGGAACGAGTGGTGAACGGTCATGCCCACAACGACCTCGCGGTCACGTTTGGACTGGTGGACATCGCGAGACCGCGTGAAAAGGAGAGAAACATGCGCGCCAGATACTTCTTGGTCGTCGCGGCTCTGTTCTTCGGATCGCCAGTGATGGCGGAGAGCTGGGTCAACAATTCCAGTAACTACTGCCTCGACACGGACGGTAGAGCAGCAAACGGGGGCTCGGTGCGGATGTGGCACTGTGAGCAACATCCAAATCAAAGTTGGACGGTGAGCCCTGTCAGTGCTGGTTCATTTCGGCTGAAGAATCGAGGCTCCAACTTCTGTCTGGATACTGATGGTTTACCAAGGAACGGTGGACCAGTGCGGATGTGGGGATGCGCGGACCATCCCAATCAACTCTGGGAGATTCAGAATCTTCCAGCAGACCATTACCAGCTCAAGAACAAGGCTTCGGGTTTCTGTCTCGACACCGATGGCGCGGCTGCGAATGGGGGCGCGGTTCGAATGTGGCAGTGCGCCGATCATCCACATCAGAGTTGGACAAACACTGCCGGACTGGATGAGCTCAATCAGATTTCGCGCACGGGCACATTCGGGGGGCCGGGGGGCGGGCCGTTCGAACTGGCGTGCCCGGACGGAAGCTTCATGACCGGACTGCGCGCGCGCAGCGGAGCCTGGCTCGACGCATTGTCGCCAGTGTGCAGCCGGTGGGTTCGTAGATCGGAGACACTGGGCGAGATCGACGATCAGCCTTTTACCGGGGGCGGCGGCGGTGGAGAGACCTTCATCCGCTGCGAGGGGCGGCGCGGCGTTATCGTCGGTATCCAAATGTTCCAGGCCGACAACAGTGACGGATCCCTTGGAAACATGGTCGTGGATTGCGGCGACTACAAGCAGCCGTCGCAGTTCTGGAACAAACTAGGCGGAAGCGCCGACTATCTCGGCGTATCGCAGCGCGGGCCAAGAGTGGAAAAGCGCCGCGGATGGGGGCTGGTAGCGGCAGGTATCTATGGCAAGTCCGGTGCGTTCATCGACCGGCTTGGCCTGTTGTGCAGGCGACCGAGGTGAGCAGGTTTGTGTGGTCAGGCCTTCAACAAGCGACGATCAGCCGCGACCCGCAGATCGCCGGAGTCATCCCACAGTCCGTCGTCTTCGAAATCGTGTACGTCCTGCAGAGCCAGTACTCCCTGACATCGCGGCAAGCGGCGGCGGTTGTCGATGCCGTCACCAAGTTCCCTGGCATGAAGATCGTCGATGACTGTCCGTGGAAGCGCGTGCTGGAACTCTGGCCCGATCCCCTCTCCGGTCTTACCGACGCCACCATCGTCGCCCTCGCGTCACGAATCGATACGACGCCGTTGCGACGTTCGATCGGAAGCTCTCGAACAAGTTCCAAGGGTTCGGCCTCGACGCGTGTTTTTGAGGAACGAAGCCGTGCCAATCAGCAGCACATCGTAACCCTCCGGCCTGTCACGCCGGAGGTCGCGGGTTCGAGTCTCGTCGGCCCCGCCAATCGAAACACCAATTTCCTCAGTTGCTTAGGTTTCCTCCGAATGCCGATGTGGGCTGTACGTGGGCTTCCACACAAGTCGGGCTGGTGGATACCGGCGAGAAGCGCGTCAAACAGTTCTCACTCGGAATGCTAGGTGTAGCCGCGCCGCGGGTGTATCCTCGATCGCTCCATCCACACGGAGGACTGCGCTATGTTGGCATCCGCCATCCTTGCTCTCGTCGCTTTGCTGCCGTCCGTCCAAACCACTCTTCCGCGCGAGGCAGCTGAGAAAGGCGACGTCAACGCGCAGTGCGAACTGGCGGTCGCCTACGAAAACGGTGACGGCGTGCCACAGGATTACGCCGAGGCCGCGAAGTGGTTCCACAAAGCTGCCGAGAGCGGCTCCGCGCGCGCGCAGGCGTCGCTCGGCGTCCTCTATCAAAACGGCCTCGGCGTGCCGAAGGATGCGGCGGAAGGCGCGACGTGGCTGCGCAAAGCGGCGCTGCAGGGGAACGTCGCCGGGCAGACGCTCCTCGGCGTGAACTACCTGACGGGCGACGGCGTGCCGAAGGATCTCGTCCAAGCCAGGGTTTGGCTGAGCGCCGCCGCGAAGAACGGCAATCCAATCGCGCAGACGAACCTCGGCGCGCTTTACGCGACCGTCGCGCGGGTGAACAAGGATCCCGCCGAGGCAGCGAATTGGTATCGCAGGGCGGCTGAGCAGGGCTATGCGCCTGCGCAGTCCGACCTCGGATGTGCCTATCTCAATGGCTGGGGCATGGCCAAGGATGTCGTCGAGGCAGCCGCATGGTATCGGCGCGCCGCCGAACAGGGCGACGCCGCCGGACAGACGGGACTCGGCTGGGCCTACGAGACCGGAACCGGCGTGACGAAAGATCGCGCCCAGGCCGCCACGTGGTATCGCCGCGCGGCCGCCCAGGGAAACGTGCAGGCGCAATACAACCTCGGAGTGCTGATCGAGCCCGCCGACCCGGCCGAAGCGGTCACGTGGTATCGCAAGGCGGCCGAGCAGGGAGACACCGACGCCGAGACGCAGCTCGGCAACTGCTACAGCACCGGCACGGGCGTGGCCAAAGATGAAGCCGAAGCGGCGAAATGGTTCCGCAGAGTCGCCGCGAAAGGCGACAAGTTCTTTCAGTACCGCCTGGCCAACATGTTCCTCTACGGCACCGGAGTGCCGAAGAACCTGACCGAAGGAAAGATGTGGCTGCGCAAGTCGGCGGCGCAGGGACACACCGCGGCGAAAGACGAATTGGCGATGATGGACGCGCGCCGATGAAGAGCGTCCCGGCGTCGGGGCCCGCTATTCCGTCCACTTCCCTCTTTACGATAATCATCCGGGCGAGCAGCCGGCGGCGGTCTCCGCGCGATGAGCGCTACGCAGATGGCTCTGCTGCGGCATCGTAGAGCTCGCGGACATCGAGGCGTGCGCCGATCGAAAGCTCTGCGATCGCGCCTTCGTGAAGGACAGTCGTTCGCCAACCATCTTCTCCGCGCGATCTGACCTCCACGGAGTGCTCGCGGTGAGAGACGAGCACGTACTCGCGCAGGGACGGGAAAGTCTTGTAGTGCTCGAACTTGTCCCCCGAATCGTACTCCTCGGTGCTGCGGCTCAGGACTCCACGATGAGCGTCGGATTCGTGATCGCCAACGAGTCAATGCCATCGATCTCAGATGGCCCGCAGACGACTGTGACGTCGGGGTACGTTGTAAGCCCGGTGGGTGTACGAACACGTAGATCGGAATTGTACGGACGGCACTCGCCGCCACGGAGTTGTGGTCCCAGCAAGGTGATGGCGGCCGCCGCGAGCGCTGCGTGTTCGGGCGTGCCGCCCGCCATCGCGTAAATCTGGCCGCCGAGGAACTCGTGTTTGACGTTGCTCGACGCCTCGAACCCGAGATACTCGGCGTAGGTGTAATTGAGCTTGTGGAGAAGAGCCGGCATCTCTCAGGGATTATTGCATGTGTCGATGCAAGTCGGACTTCACGGCTGCGGTGCACGTCCTGGTGCGTTCGCGGCGTCGCTCGCCGTAATGCGCTCGCCGTTCCGGAAAAGGGCGACGTCGGTCAAGCGTGCGTACTCCACGTAATCGACGTACAACAGGTTGATCATCTGCCCGAACTGATTGCGGCGGCTCGTCTTCAGGATGTACTCGCCAAGGCGGCGGTTCGCCGCCTGCGCCGCGAACCAGACGCCGGTGGCCGGCGTCAGCGTCCAGGAAAGGAGAAACATGTCGCACGGCAGGCTCGCGTCATTCTGCATCTTCCCGGTGTATTTCTCGAATTGATCGAATTGGTGGTTCTTCATTTTTTCGAAAACTTCCCTGTCGGACCAGCGGTCAAAGACGCGGAGATCGCCTTCGGCGGCGGCGTCAGCGTCCGAAGTCCAGTTGCGGTAGACCCAGAAGCCGGGGTTGCTGGCGTTGACGGCGTAGTCGCCGTCGACGACGACCAGGATTGCCGACTCCTTGGCGACGTACTCCTCGAGCGTCACGTCGGCGAGGCGCTTGCCGGGCGGCTTCGATTTCACCAGCCAGCGGCCGAGGCTGTTCGAGATCTGCCTGACGAGCATCTGGTATTCGTCGTCGCTGCGCATCGGGAAGTACAGCTTCAGGATGACGAGCTCGCGGCGCCCTTTTTCAATCGCATAGCGGTGGATGTCCGCGAGGACCTCCGAGAGAGGAGGACCGATGATCGGACCGTGATAGATCACGAACGATCGACCCGATTTCATGATCCGAAGGTCGAAGTAGCGCACGCCGGCGGTCAACTGGCCGTAGAGGGACAGTTGCTGCGTTTTTCCGAGCGCGGCGATTCCGGAAAGGTACATGCCGGAGTCGTGTGAGGCCGGGAGGACGAGGTCGCCGAGCCTCGTATTGCCGAGGGTGGAGAGCCGGTCCTGCATCCACGAAGCGCGGTTCGTGAAGAGCGACGTGGAGAACCATAACGTCGTCAAAAGGTCCCCTTCGTGCACCTCGACGGACATTTTCGTGGAGGACGCCGCGACGGCCGAGCGCACGCCGTCATCGTATTTGAGCGGCTGGCCGACCCATTCGATCCGATCGCCTTTGACTGTGCCCACCCATCGACAGAGGGAGCGGCCGCCGAACTCGTAGGTCACGATGACGGTTCCGTCGTCCGTGAGCGCCACTGCCGGATTCTGACCTCCCGTGATCCGCAAATTGGCGCCGAAGATCTTCGTCCGGTTCACGTGTCCGACGCGGTACGCGATCGCTCCGCCGCCCGATTCATGCACCTCGACGACGACGCCGGCGTTGTTCAATGCCACGCGCGGCGCGCCGCCGGCGCCGATGTGCCCTTTGCCGACCCAGTCCACCCCGTTTCCCTGCACGCGTCCAAGCTTGTACCAGAGCTGCTTTTTCCCTTCCGATTCGTGCACCTCGACCACGACGCCGGCGTCGTTGAGCGCGACGGCGGGCCTGACTCCCTTGTCGTACTGGATCGACTGCGGGTGCTGCCCCCAGTTCACCCGGTCGTCGGTCAATTCGCCAACGTAGTAGTAGAGCGTGCGGCCGGTGGCCTCGTTCTTGTGCACTTCCACGACGACGTTGTTGTTGTTCACCGCGATGTCCGGTTGGGCGCCGGTGCCGTATCGCAGGCTCTGCTTCCAGATGATCGTCGCTTCCTGCAAGTGGCCGACGCGGTGGTAGAGCCTGAAGCTGTTTGCGGTCCTATGCACCTCGACTACTCTACCGAGCCGGGTCAGTGCTACCGCCGGCGTTTCGCCGTTGTCGTACTGCAGACCCAGGCCGTGGAAGACAGGATTGACGTTGGCGTGAATGCTCATACGGAAGAGCTCCCCTCTCTTAGGAGTGATCGCGGGCGATGGTTCCCTACCCGGGCGCGCCACAGTCGGACGCTCGCAGCGACGTATGCGTGATGCTCAGTCGGTTAGCCTTCCGGCATGTCACGCAGGGAGGTCGCGGGTTGGAGCCTGGCCTGCCCAGCAACTCAAAATAGTTACACCGTTTGGCGGTGTTTACTCCCCCTCGTTCGGATCGACCACCGCGGCCGCTGTCAGCTCCGCCGAAGCAGCCGCGTACGCCGGCAACTCGGACGAGGTCGGGCGGACATAGCGAGACACAATCTCCTTCGTCCCGAACACCCCCAGCTTCTCCATCAAAAACTCGAACTTCGCTTCCAGCTCGTCGATGATCGGGCCCTTGTGGGCATCGTCCATTTCCCACATTCTTTGCTTGAATGGTCCGAGGGCTTTTTTGCGGGTGGTGTAGACGAACTGCTCGTCGGTCTGATCGGGCTTGCGCTCGTCGAGGCAGTTTTCGAAGCAGAAATCGCGGATACCGTCTTTGATCTCCTGGGGGAGGGTAGGGGCGTCGAGGATCATGTTCTGGAAGCCGGTGGCGAGGTGGATCTCCACCGCCTCGGCCTCGGGGAACTTGTTGAAGACCGACTCCGGTAGCGTCGACGCGCCGTGCTGGACGGCGCCGGCCATGCCGTACTCCGCGCGGCAGATGTGCGTCGTTTGGCGAAGGACTTCAAAATCGATCTTGGCTTGCGCGATCGTGCCGTCGGCGAGGGGGACACCGCCGTGCGAGGTGCCGGTCTGGACGGAGATCTTGCTGATGCCGGTGATGCCGCCGAGGAGGCGCTTGAGGCCGTCAGCGTAGGCGCGGACCTCCTCGGGGTGCGTGTTGTATTTGCCGACCTCGCCGATCTCGCCGCCGACGGAGACAGTGATTCCTGCCGGCTCCCGTTCGCGGATGTACCTTGTCAGGTGCGCCGTCCCTTCGTAATTCGCGCGCTGCTGTTCATCGCGCGTTGGGAAGTCGAGGTTGACCAGCGTGGAGGTGTCGATGTCGATGTTGTAGAACTCGGCGGCCAGCGCTTCGTCGATCAGCGACTCGAGCGCTTTCATCTCCGCCGCGCGTCCGTCCTCGGTTGCCCACTTCTTCGCGCTGGCCTGGAAGTGATCGCCCTGGATGAAGACCGGCCCCTCGAAACCTTCTCGAAGGGCGGCAGCGAGCACGCAAGCGGCATATTCGCCGGGCCGCTGCTCCGTGTAGCCGATCTCGGAGCGGGCGATTTCAAGAATAAATGCTCCGACGTCGTGGCGCATGGCGACGCGGAAGAGCGCGCGCGCGGCGTCGTACGTCAGCGCGCGGATGTTGAAGGCGGGAACGGTGAAGAGGCGACCGATCTCGTTGCGCCCGAACGCCATATAAAAGGGATAGATCGACGACGAGACGGCCCCGCGGCGTCGCGCTTCCATGTGAATCGTCCTGCGCGCGCCGGCTTTCGCATCGCCGTCGCCGAAGACAGCGGTGTGAACGAGCTGGTCGACGTTGATGTCGGTCATCGGGGTCGCCTCCGGCGCGGCACTTTAGCAAAGTACGGCGCTATGCGTTCTGCGCGGCGGGGACGAACGACCGGAGCTGGGCGATCAGCGCGGTGATGTCGAATGGCTTGAGGATGGCGCCGTCCGCGCCGAGGGTGGCCAGTTCGTCAGGAGACACCGACTGTCCGCTGATGATGAGGATCGGTAAACCGCCGAAGCCCGGCTCACCGCGCAGCGCGCGAATGAGCTCATCGCCCGACATCCCGGGCATGTTCCGATCGATCAGCACGGCCGCCGGCCGTCGCGCGCGCGCCTCGGTGATGGCCTGTTCGCCGCTCTGCGCGGTCACGGCCTCGAAGCCGAATTCGCGCAGCAGGGTGCGCATCAGAGCGAGGATCGGAAGGTCGTCGTCGACGACGAGGATGATAGGCTTGGACGTCATCGTGAGTATTTCAGTGTAGCCGGACTTTGCACGAGACGAAAGCATGCCCATCCGTCATGACCGCAAGGTGTCGATCCTCGATGTGATGGGTCCGGTGATGGTTGGCCCTTCCAGCTCCCATACGGCCGGTACTGCCCGGCTCGGCCGCGTGGCCCGCGAGATCCTCGATGAAGATCCCGTCGAGGTCCATTTCTTCCTGCACCCGCCGCTGGCGGCCACCTACCGCGGCCACGGCTCCGATTTCGCGCTGGTCGGAGGGTCGATCGGTCTCAATGTCGATGACTCGCGCATCCCCGAGGCCATCCGCATTGCCGAGCAGATGGGCGTCGACATCACCTTCTCCGACGAGGACCTCGGCGATGTGCATCCGAACACTGTGCGAATCGAGATTCACGGCCGGACGCGCCAGGCGGAGATCAGCGGCTCGTCGATCGGCGGCGGCGTCATCGAAGTGTTCAAGATCAACGGCTTCCAGACGCGGTTCAAAGGTGACTCGCCGACGCTGCTTCTCTTCTACCGCGACCGCCCGGGGATGATCTCGGAGGTGACGAACATCATCGCCGATGAGGGAATCAACATCGCCTCGCTGTCGTGCTCGCGGAAGCAACGCGGGAAGGATGCCTTCATGCAGATCGACGTCGACTCACCGTTATCCGAGGCAGCGCTGCAGCGCATTCGGGCGACGGAGGATGTGGAAGAGGCGAGGTATCTGGATCGGATTCCGTAGCCGCAACGTCATCCCTTTCGCGTGAACACGTTCGTGATCACGTCGTTGTAGAGGACGACGACCATCAGAGCGGCCAGCACGGCGAAGCCGACTTGCTGGATGCGTTCCTTGACGCGCAATGAGAGGTCGCGGCGGGCGACGCTCTCGATGAGGAGGATCATGATGTGGCCGCCGTCGAGGACCGGGATCGGCAGCAGGTTCATGATTCCGAGTTGCAGCGAGATCATGGCCATCAGCGCGACGGTGTTCATCCATCCGCGGCGCAGCATCTCGCCGGAAATGCGGGCGATCGACAGCGGGCCGCTCAGCTCCTTGACGCTTCCCTCGGGGCGGAAAAGACGGCCGATGGTCATAAAGGCGTAGCGCAGCATCTTCCAGTTCTGTTCGACGCTGTCTTTGAGGGCAGGGATCAGCGAAAGCTTGCGGATCACCGTGGGGGGGATGATTCCCCGGTAGGGGTCGTTTGGATCGGTTTTCGCGGCGGGGAGGATGGTGTGGAACCGTGCCGTTCCTCGGGTGACATCGAGCGACAGCGCGGCGCCCTTGGCAGCATCGAACGCCGTGTTGAGCTCCGAGAGCTGCGTGATCGGTTTTCCGCTGATGCCGACGATGCGGTCACCCGTGCGCAAGCCGGCGATGGCGGCCGGTGTGCCGGCCTTGACCCTGCCGATGGTCGTGTCGAAATACGGCCGGATTCCGGCGAAGCCGACCGGGCCGAACTCGCTGTTCTCGCGGTCCGGCGTCATCGTCGTCGTTCGAAGCTGACCGTTGCGGAGATAGTCGACGCGCAACGCCGTGCCGCTGTTCATGCCGATGGCGAGCTTCAGGTCGTCGAAATCGTCAATCTTCTCGCCGTTCACGGAGACGATACGGTCACCGGGCAGCAGCCCCGCGCGCGCGGCGGGCTTTCCCGGCGAAACCTCGCCGATGATCGGCCGGAAGATGATGGTCTCGGCACCGACCATACTGATGATGGCCATGAAAGCGATGGCGATCACGATATTCATGAACGGACCAGCCACCATGATCAGGAAACGCTGCCACTTCGGTTTGGAGAGGAACTCGTCCGGATTGCCGGGCTGATTCTCTTCCGGGATGTCACCGGCCATCCGAACGTAGCCGCCGAGGGGGATGAGCGAGACCCGATAGTCCGTCGGGCCTTTGCGGAAGCCGAACAGCCGCTTGCCGAAGCCAAAGGAGAAGACCAGCACGCGGACACGGAAGAGCTTGGCGACGACGAAGTGCCCCGACTCGTGCGCGAAAATCAGGAAGCCGAGAACGATGCCGAAGCCGATGAGGTTGGTGGCGAAGTTTTGCATGGTTGGAGATCAGTTATTGCCGCACTGCAACATCAATTCCGCGCGCTTCTTCCCGGGCCCATCGATCCCAGGCCAGGGCGTCGTCGACGGAACGGATCGGAGCCGTGCGGCCGGCGTGCCGGTCCAGCACGCGCGACACCATGTCTACGATCCCGGTGAAGGGAAGTTCCCCGACCAGGAAGCGTTCCACCGCGATCTCGTTGGCCGCGTTGAGCACCGCCGGCATCGACCCGCCGGCACGGCAGGCGGCGTAGGCCAGCTCCACGGCCGGGAAGCGCTGGGGATCGACGGCGGTGAATTCGAGCGTGCGTATCCGGGCCAGGTCGAGCCGCGCGAACGGCGCGGCCACGCGCTCGGGATACAGCAGGGCGTACTGGATCGGGAACTTCATGTCGGTGGTGGAGAGCTGGGCGATGAATGAGCCGTCGACGTACTCGACCATGGAGTGAACGATCGATTGCGGATGGATGAGGATGTCGATGGCGTCCGGCGGCATGGAAAAGAGGTGATGCGCCTCGATGACCTCGAGGCCTTTGTTCATCATCGTGGCCGAGTCGATGGAGATCTTGTTTCCCATTTTCCAGGTCGGATGGGCCAGCGCGTCGGCGATGGTGACGTTGGCGAATGTGTCGAGATCGCGCTTCAGGAATGGCCCCCCCGAGGCCGTGAGAACAATCCTCTGAACCTCGGCGTGCCCACCGCAGCGAAGGGCCTGGTGCACGGCGTTGTGCTCGGAGTCGACGGGGAGGATCTCTCCTCCATGTTCGGCGGCGGCACGGGTCATCACGTCGCCGGCGGCAACGAGCACTTCCTTGTTGGCGATGCCGACGCGTTTGCCCGCCTTGAGCGCGGCATAGACCGGCGGGATGCCGGCCGCGCCGACGATGGCGGCGATGACCGCATCAGCCGCGGGCAGCGAGGCCACGGCGGAGGCGCCTTCGGCACCGCAGACGATCTCCACGCGCCGTTTGACGAGGGCGCGCAGCGCGGCCACGTCGTCCGCATTGCGGACGGATACGATCTCCGGTGTGTAGCGCTCGATCTGTTGCGCAAGCAGATCGAGATTCCCGCCCGCGGCGAGCCCCACCACGCGCAGCGCATCAGGGAACGCGTCGATGACATCGAGCGTCGAGCGCCCGACGGAACCGGTGGAGCCGAGGATGGAGATGTTTCTCATCGAAAGTCAGAAGGCAGAAAGCAGAAAGCAGAAGTAGGAAAGGCAATCACTTCTGCCTTCTGCTTTCTGCCTTCTGCTTTTCATGCGGACATGATTTTGAAGCTCTTGAAGTCATGAATGATCAGGAACCAGTACACGTACAGAATCGGTGTGGTGTAGAAAATCGAGTCGAATCGGTCAAGGAAGCCTCCGTGGCCGGGGAGCAGCGTGCCGGAGTCTTTCACATCAGCGGAGCGCTTCCACATCGATTCCGTCAGGTCCCCGATCACGCCGGCGGCCGAGAGAATCACGCCGGCGATGATGGCGTGCAGGAGCGGGAAGTTCCGGAAGAACGTAAAGTGGATGATGACCGCGGTGGCGACCGACGAGACCACGCCGCCGATGAGCCCTTCCACGGTCTTCTT
>DATMNC010000017.1:0-58211 GCA_035569395.1 Thermoanaerobaculia bacterium
GACGACGATCGCCATGTTCGCCGAGAAGACACGTCGGATGCGGCAGGCCAGCGAGACGATCCTGGCATGGCAGGCGCTCTCGAACGAGGCCGAGCTCTGGCGGCGGGTACCGTTCACGCAGATCGACGTCGCTTCGAGCCAATCGTTCCAGTCGGACCTCACCCTCCTCAAGCCGCTCGCTCCGTACACCACCGCGGTGAAAGTCGACGCGCCGCGCACGGACATCCGCAACGTCACCTTGACGATTCGCTGGACCGACGGACACGAAGCGCACCTCTCCGTTGCGCGCGCCAACACCGGCGGGAGCAACCTGTGGTGAGCCGCCGCCGCGCGCGCGGCTACTCGCTCCTGGAGATCGTCGTAGTGTTGGCGCTCTTCGGCGTCTTTCTCTTCATTCTCGTCACGCTCACGACCGAGATGCGGCGCAATGAGAAGAAGTGGCCGATCAACTTCTTCGCACATCCGGAGGTAGGCAATGCCCTGGCCCGGATGCGGCGCGACATCCTCGACAGCACGTCGTTTCCCGACACCATCGACAAGTACAGCCAGTCGCCAACGACGCTCATCGTCTATACGATCAATCAGGACGGTACAGCGGAAACGGTGGTCTGGGATTTCAGCCAGCCCGGCGAGGTGCATCGGGTGGCCTTCAAGGCGACGCTGAAATCGTCGGAATGGATGACCCACGAGGACCCGATCTTCATTACCTCGCTGGAACCGATGGAATCCGGCGACGAGCAACAAGTGCACGTCCGTGCTATCGACACAGAAGGAAAGCTTGCCATTGATGAGATCTTCGTTCCGCGCCCGCACGCGTGAGCGCGGGTATGTGTTGATCGCCGCGATTGCGCTGGCGATCCTCTACTTCGCTCTGATGGAGCTGATGCTGATCGACTCCTCGCGCGCATTGCGCGAGGCCCAGCGGTTCCGCTCGCACGTCATCGCGGCAACGCTGGCCGAGAGCGCGGCCGAGCTCTCGGCGGCATCGATGGTCACGCGCAACGCCGGTGACAACATCAATGCCGACGACGAGCAAGGATCGATGAAGGCGAACTGTAAAGTTGCCGGAACGGCCTTCGACATCGACGCCGAGGCCAATACCAGCGGCGTGATGCCAATGAAAGCCACCGTGCGCGTGCAGGGAAGAATCATCGGGCAGCGGGTGATGGTGGATTACACGTATCACTCGCAGTAAACGCAACTCCTATGATCTCCGTCCTCGCAGCAACCCGATGCCGATTGCGATTGCCGCCAGGCCGCCGAGGACTTTCGCCGGATTGGCCTTCGCGTAGGCACGCGCCCGGTCCAGCGACTTCAGGCTCTTCATCTGATCGCCGATCGATCGGACCCTCGTCGGATCGATCCCGAGATTGGTCAGAAAGCTGTTGAAACCGGTCTCAGGACGTTCCGCGACCGGCACACTCGTCTCACGCTGGTAGGGGTGAAACTGAGTGTTGGGGTTCATGTTGTCGACCATCCGTATCCTCCTTCGGATGGTTATTCGTACTGCCAACGGGATGCCAGCAAACGCGCGTCAGATCTCTGCGATCAGGCGTTGCAATTGGGGCAGCAGCGAGGCTCCGATCGCGACTTTGACGATGTCGGCGAGGATGAACGGCCGCACCCCGGCAATCCAGGCTTGCTTTGCGCCGGCGAATGCCGCCAACCACGACCAGCCGCCGAGGTAGATCACGCCGAGGGCGACCAGCATGCCGCCGACGGCACGGAGCGTCGTCGAGCCCCAGCCGCGCTGCGAGAACCAACCGGCAACAAATGCGGCGAACGGATAGGAGAAGAGGTAGCCGGCGGTCGGGCCGGCAAGCCAGATCGGTCCGCCGTGACCTTGTGCGAACACCGGGAGGCCGCTGAAACCCTCCAGCAGATAGAGCGCCAAGGCCGCGGCGCCTCGCGAGGAGCCGAGCGTGACGCCGACGAGCAGGACAGCGAGCGGTTGCAGCGTCAGCGGTACCAGCGTGCCGGGAATCGGGATGGCTATCTGCGCGGCGATGGCGATGACCGCCGATGCGCCGATGACCAGCAGCATGTCGAGAGCGGCGCGGCCGCGCACGATGCGGGAAATCAGAGTCGTAGGGATGGTTTGGGCAGTGGTCTGCATTTGGTCTCCTAAGGGCAGAAGGATGAGAGTCCCTTCTGCTTTCAGCTTTCTGCCTTCTTACTTCCCATGACCAGGATTGCGGGCAGCAGCGTGATCGCGGCCAGTCCGCTCAGGCCGATGCCGAATGTTGAAGCATACCCAATCGAGCGCAGCCCTGGATAGTGCGAAAAGGCGAATGAGCCGTAGCCGACGATCGCCGTGAGGGCGGCCATGACGATGGCCTTGCCGGTTTCATGCGCGCTTCCGCGGAACGACGCGGGAGCCTCGCGATAGCGCTGGAGCATGTAGATGGCGTAATCGGTGGCGACGCCGATGATCATCAACCCGACGAAGATGTTCATGAAGTTGAACTCGAGCCCGAGCAGCGCCATCAGCCCCAGCATTCCCACCGCCCCGGCGACGAACGGGACGAACGAGAGCAAGGTCAGCTTGACGTTGCGGAAGCTGACGAACATCAGGACGAGCACGGCGATGAAGCCGATGATCGTCGAGCGCGTGGCGTCCGCCTTCACGATGTGCCGCAATGTGGCGCTGACGAGGTTCACGCCGGTGAGGACATCGCCCGGGTGCCGGTCGGGCAGCGCCAGCAGTTTGGCCGGAACATCGCGCGGCCATTTGCCGCCGGTCGGGTAGACGTTGACCACCGACATCCAGCCGCTGCCGACCTGTTTCACGAAGCGTGTCGTCAGCTTGGTGATTTCGGCGCTGCCGATCGTCTGCAGTGTGATCGGCTGAGCGGGCGACAACGTCTGCGCGAACAGCTTCATGTAGTCGTCGTACACATCCGGGCGGAAGCCGTTTTCGGCCAGCGCGACGCGGAAGGTACGGTCGATGCGTGCGGCGTTGAATTCGTTCCCGCTGCCGGCGTGAAGCCGGTCGATGATCTTCTGCTGGTCGACCGCCGGCGGAAGGAAGGACGAGATCGACTGGTATGAGGCGATGGTGTGATCCGCCACGAGTGCGTCGAGGTCCTTTGAGGCGGTGCGCGTCTTCTCCAGCGCCTCCTCCAGCGTCTTCCCATCACAGACGTACATCATGAAGTCGAACGACTGTCCGAACTTCTCGGTGATGCGCGACTGATTGACGACGCCGGGATTCCCCTTCGCCCGCAGGTCCTGGATGTTGTCGCTAAAGTGAACCCCCGTCGCCAGAACGCCGCAGACGGCGATGAATACGATCCAGATGCCGATGGTCACGAGCGGCCGGGTCACGGAGATGTCGATCAGCTTTCCTGCGCCGAACGAGTGCAGATAGAGCTTCGGCGCTTTCCGCGATTCCTTCCTCTCGGAGAAGACGATGAGCGCCGGGAGCAGGAACATCACGCAGAGGAGGAAGAAAAGGATGCCGACACCGGTGAGAAGGCCGAGCTGCGTCATCCCGCGGAAGTCGGTGGCGAGGAAGGCGAAGAAGGTTCCAGCCGTGGTGATGGCGGCGACGAAGACGCCCGGCATCGTCGAGCGCATGATCACGCGGATGGCTTCCTGCATCGATGTGCCGCGGTTTCTCTCGTCGACGTAACGGCCGTAGAGAACGGTGATGAAGTCGATGCCGAGCCCGGCCAGCAGAGCAGCGAACCCCGCGCTAGCCTGCGAGAGCTTCCCGTAGGTCACGCCGGCCATGCCGAAGGTCAGCAGGAGGCCGAGGGCAAGCGGCGCGCCGGCGTAGATGATCGAGGCCGGGCGGCGGAACGCGTAGAGGAACAGCGCCAGCACGCCGATGACCGTTCCGAGGATGTTGATGATGACGTCTTTGCGAATGAGGTCGGCGTCTCCGACGGCGATCTCGTAGCCGCCCGTGTGGGAGACCTTCGGCAGAGGTGTTCCCGGCGGCGCGTTCTTCTGAAAGTCGGCCAGCGCCGATGCTTCGAGCAGCGAGCCTTCGTTGAGGAGTGCCTTGCCAAATGGCACATCCTGCGCGGGCCTTTTCGGCTTGGTCAGGATCAACAGCATGCTGTGATCCGACGACATGTAGTAGCCGCTGGAGGTATCCATACGGAATCCGCTGCCGGCGGACTGAAACTTGCGGAGGAAGATCGGCAGGAGGTTGAAGGGATCGTACTGAACGAGCGGCTTCATCGCCATCGCCTGAGGCGTCTGGAGCATGGAGCGGTTGCGGGCAACCGACTCGCGGATGCCCTGGTCAGTCAGTTTAGCGGCGACCTCGTCGAGCTCGGCGGGCGTCAGGAAGAGCAGCGCTTTCGGCAGGATGATCTCGATGAAATCGAGCGGGTTGGGGATCTTGTACGTCACATCTCCGATTTTCGGATTCTTTCGATAGCCTTCGGCGATGGCCTCGATGAGCGAGTCGTACTCATGAACGTCGCGCCCTTTCGGCATGTCCAACACCACGATGTGGTAGTCGATCGTGCCGAGGTCTTTGAGGACTTTGCGGAACTCATTGACCTGACGGTTCTGCTGCGGGATGAGGTTCAGCAGATCGGGATCGAACGAGAGCCGGGTCGCGCCGATGACGGCAAGCACCGCCAGCACCAGCGCGGTGATGAGGATCTCTCTGTTGCGTCGCAGGCAGAGGCGCGCCAGCGCGTCGAGGATTCGGTCGGTCAATTGGATTTCTCGGGAGGGATTCTCGCGGTATCGTTTGCTTCGCCCTGAAAGCGGGGGGGATGACAACATGCGCGGTCGAACGAGTCAAGTTGCATTCGCTCTCCTCCTTCTGGCGGTTGCCTGCCAGAAGCGGGAGCCCCTCACCGCTGCAAAAGCCGAGCAGATCCTTCGCGACGTCCGTTTCACGGCCGAACCGATCTACGCGGAAGTGCCGCAGAAGGTCTGGTGGAATGCACGTTTTCCGAAAGACGAGTTCGACGAGCGCTCTCTGCGCACGTTCGATCATCTTCGGCAGGCCGGTCTCATCACCGTGACGGGCGGAGCGACTGCGGACGGAGCCGCATACGTCGCCCATGTCACGCCGTCAGGCTTCCCGATCCTCGGTACGGCGCCGAGCGCGCGCGGTCCTGTCTTCCGCGGGCTGATCTGTTACCGCGTCTACGACGGCCTCCACAACTTTCAACGCCATCCGACCGAGCCGACCACCGGCCACGGCGAGCTTGTGTGGCACTACACCCGCCCGACGCCGCTCTATCCGATGTTCGAGACGAAGCAGAACAAGCCGCTCGACAAGCCGTTCGTCTCGCTGGTGTCGTTTTACTACCAGGACCATCAGTGGAAGTTTGATGTGACTGTGCGGAAGACGGAAGCGGAGTGACCGGCAACGCGCTGCTAAGCCCGCAATCAAGTATTCTCCACGCCCCATGAGCTCCTCCAGCAAGCCCCGCACGGACGGGCGCGCCTCGAATCAGATGCGCCGCGTCGTCATCACCCCGAACTTCAGCAAGCACGCCGAGGGCTCCGCGCTGATCGAGATCGGCGACACGCGCGTGATTTGTACCGCCTCGATCCAGGAGAAGGTCCCGCAGTTTCTCTATCGCAGCGGCAAGGGTTGGGTCACCGCCGAGTACGGCATGCTGCCGCGCGCCACGAGCGAGCGCACCGACCGGGAGGCCGCGCGCGGAAAGCAAGGCGGCCGAACGATGGAGATTCAGCGTCTGATCGGCCGTTCTCTCCGCGCCGCCGTGAACACGGAGCTCCTTGGCGAACGCACCGTTTGGCTCGACTGCGACGTCATTCAGGCCGACGGCGGCACGCGTACGGCGTCGATCACAGGGGCCTTCGTGGCGCTGGCGCTGGCGCTGGGAAGGCTCTACATCGACGGAAAGCTCGCCAGCTGGCCGATCAGCTCCTTCGTCGCGGCCGTCTCGGTCGGCATCATCAACGGCGTGCCGGCGCTCGATCTCAACTATGAGGAAGACTCGAAAGCCGGCGTCGACATGAATATCGTCGCCACCGACAAAGGGCAATTCGTCGAGCTCCAGGGCACCGCGGAAGGAGCCACCTTCAGCGAAGAGCAGATGACGGCAATGCTCGGTCTGGCGAAGGAAGGGATCGCGTCGCTCATTGGAATGCAGCGCGAAGTCCTGGCGCCGACGCTGACCCGTGTCGATGCGCTCGCGCGTGAGCGGCTGAATAAGAAGTTCCGGTAGGACGGGGTGCCGCGGTCTCGCGGTTTCGGAGTCTCGCGGTGGGTCGATGCCGCGAAACCGCGTAATCTCAGGACGACAGCAGCACGAACACCTCGCCTTTGTGCAGTCCGAACCATCCCTGGTACGGATAACGCGCGATCACGCGTTTCCCAGCGAGCGGCTCGTAAGCGACCGTGTACGGGCGGTCGCCGACGCCGAACTGGTGGATGCGCCGCATCCGCTGATCGCCTTTCGACAGCTCGTAGAGATAGAACGGCTCGGCGCCGGCGTTGATCGATGTGACCGCCACGCCGCGCGCGCGAAGATCGTTGATCGCCGTCCACCGGGCCCGGTTCCATGAGAAGTACTCCTGCACCGCAAGCGTGGAAAAGACGGCGATGATGGCCAGTGCCACGACACTCATGCAGCGCACCGCGCGCGATTGCCACGGGAGCATGAGCGGGAGGGCGATGACAAGCGGCCAGGCGGAGTCGAGCGAGTAGCGGTCGACGTACAGGCCGGACCCGAAAAGCGCCAGAGAGCCGAAGAGTGCCGAGCCCAGGGCCAGCAGGGAGGTGTTCGTGCGCGCCGCGCGGCGCAGCACGGCCCAAATCAGAGGCGCCGCCAGCAGCACGCTCGCGTAGGTAATTACGAGCCGCGCCGCATGCGCCAGCCGAAACGGATAGCTGCCCGCGAGTGCCAGCGGCCCGAGGCCGAAGTCCGCGAAAATGTTGCCCGCAAAGATGTCGCAGCAGTACGGCGAGACGAAGTACGGCATCGCGATTCCGTCCGACAGGAGCGATTGCACGCGGGCAAGAAGAATGACGGTCAGTACGCCGGCAATGGCGAGGTCGGACCGCCGGCAGGTTCTGGCGAATACGATCACCAGCGGGGCGGCCAGCGGAAGAAAAAAAAGAGCGCAGTTCTGCGCGTTGAACGTGGCGTAGTGATCGAAAACCGCCATCTGCTCCGGCAACCGGAACGTCGACTCCGTCCACATCTTGAAATGGACCGCAAACTCCGCCATCGATCCGGTCAACCATTCGGGCTTCAGAAGAAAGATGATCCCGAAGATCGCGATCGTGCCTCCGACGGCGGCAGCACCGCGCCAGCGCCGCCGCACCAACGCCAGGATCAGCGGCGCCGCAAGGAGGGTAATGCCGGTCTGGCGTACGAAGCAGGCCATCAGGGCTGCCGCGCAGCCGGCGATCAGCCAGACGCCGCGTTCGTCGTCGAATCCGCGAACGAAGCACGCCAGCGCCACCGCCGAGCCGAAGACGAACGGCACCTCGGTCATGAACGTGCACGACGACCAGAAGAAGATCGGATGAAAGCCGAGGGCCAGCGTGGCCACGATGCGGCCAACGCGCGGAACATCCGCGCGCAGCAGCATGCGGTGAACGATGACGAGCGTCGCCGCGGCCAGGACGAGGGTCGATGCACGCAGGACGTCGAACGACTCACCGAAAAGGCGTGTCCACAGCGCACCCCACAGCACCTGAGCCCGCAGGCTGACGGCAGTGAACGCGGTGAAATGAAAGCGTCCCGTCTCAGCGAAGCGCCATGTCGCCAGCGCAAAGTCCCAGTCGTCGTCGATCGGGAAGTTGCCGCGCGGGTTGGCGAAAGCGATGGCGGCAGCCCAGAGCGCGATGATCGCAAGCGGCTCGACCCGGCGGGAGGCGGATGTTGAATGTTCAATGCTCAATGTGTGTGCGAGCATTTACCATTGCTCATCCAACATTCAACATCCGACATTGCCTCCCGATCCGACCGCCGCGTCGCTGAGTGGCTATTCCTGCTCACGTTCGGAGCCTGCGCGTACTTCTTCGCCGGCGGCGGCTGGAACCAGAACTCGCAGTTCGACCTGACGCGGGCGATCGTGGAGCGGCATACGTTCGCCATCGACGCGTACGCGGCCAACACCGGCGACGTTTCCGTCGTCAACGGCCACGTCTACTCGAACAAATCACCGGCGCTGTCGTGGGTTGCGGCGATTCCGTACTCCGTGTTGTACACGTTCGAGCGCAGCCGCGGAGCGAATCCGGGTGAGGCCACGCTGCTTACGATCAACGCCTGGCTCTGCTCGATTCTCTGCGTTGCGCTCGCTGCGGCTCTGATTCCTCCAATGGTCTTTGTCTACGCGCGGCGGCGAGGATTCGCGGCGGGATGGGCAGCCGTCGTAGCGTTATCGTCGGTGCTGGCGACGCAGCTCCTCCCATATGCGACGCTGTTCATGTTGCATGCGCCGAGCGCCGCGCTTCTTCTCTACGCGCTGACGACGCCGCATCGCGCGCGGGCCGGCTTCGCGGCGGCGCTGGCGACGGCGATGAACTATCTCTGCGCGCCTGCCCTCATCGCATTCGCGTTGATCGAACGGCGTGCCATCCTTCGCTATTGTGCTGCCGCGCTCGCGCCGCTCGTGGCGCTGGCCGCGTACCAGTACGTTTGCTTCGGCAGCATCTTCACCATCAGCATCGTTCACGAGGATCCGCGCTTCCTCACCCATGGCGCTGGGATGGGCGTCTTCGTGCGCCCGACCCTAGGTGTTCTTTACGCGGTCACGCTCTCGCCATATCGCGGGTTCTTCTTCTTCGCGCCGCTGCTTCTGGCAGCTCTCCTCGGCGTTCGCGCCTGGTGGCGGGCCGAGCGCATCCAATGCGCGGCATCGCTCGCCGTGATCGCCGCTTTCTTCGCCTTCAACGTCAGCTTCAACGGGTGGGATGGGGGGTGGGGAATCGGCGGGCGATATCTCGTTCCAATCATCCCGCTGTTCGGCATTGCGCTGCTGTACGTCCGTTGGCGCGCGGTGGCGTTGGTTGCAGCCGCGCTCTCTTTCGCCATCAACTTCACGGCTGCTGCAGTCGATCCGCAGCCATCGACGGCGATCGCCCGTCCGGTCACGCAATACCTTCTGCCGCTGTTGCTCAACGGCCAATTCGCGGCGGCGCCACCGGCGATTCCGCCGTGGTTCGCGGCGACGTTCACCGGCCACACGTCGGTCAATCGCACCACGCTTGACGAAGCGATGGTTTTCGAGCGCCATGCTCCCGGCACGCCGGCGTCGGAGTGGGCGAGCTTCAACCTTGGCGAGGTGTTCACGGGCCCCGGGGAGGCGCTCTCGCTGATTCCGATCGTTCTGCTTCTCCTCGGCGGAGGAATCGCAATCGCGCGGATGGCCACGAGAACATGAACGCCATCGATCGCCGCATCGCCGAGTGGCTCTTTCTGCTCACCTTCGCCACCTACGGCTACTTCTTCGCCGGCGGAGGATGGAACCAGAACGCCACGTTCGATCTGACGCGGGCCATCGTCGAGCGGCATACGTTTGCGATCGACGCCTATGACCGCAATACCGGCGACGTCTCCTTCGGCCGCGGCCACACTTACGCGAACAAGGCGCCCGCTCTGGGGTGGCTGGCGGCGATTCCGTATGCGCCACTCGACGCGTTCGAGCGGTCGCGCGACGCCGATCCCGGCAACGCCCAACTGTTGACGATCAATGCCTATCTCTGCTCGCTCGTCTGCGTGGCGTTGCCGGGAGCATTCATACCGGCGATGCTCTTTCTCTACGCCAGGCGCCGCGGGGTTGTCGCGCGATGGGGCGCGCTCGTGGCACTGGCCATGGCGCTGGCTACACAGCTCCTCCCCTACGCCACGATCCTGATGGTGGCCGTTCCGAGCGCGGCGCTGCTGCTGTTCGCGCTGACAACGCCGCATCGCGCCATGGCCGGATTCGCCGCCGCGCTGGCCGTGGCGATGAATTATCTCTGCGCGCCGGCGCTCCTCGTTTTCGCATTCGTCGGGCCGCGGAAGACCTGGTTTCGCTACGCGCTCGCGTCGCTGCCTCCGCTCGCTGCATTGCTCGCGTACCAGCGGATATGCTTTGGCGGCTTCTTCACCACGAGCGTGGAAGTGACCGATCCGCGGTTCCTAACCCACGGCGCGCCGCTCGGCGTGATGCAGCGGCCATCGCTGGGGGTGCTCTACGCCATCACGTTCTCGCCGTACCGCGGCTTCTTCTTCTTCGCGCCGCTGCTCCTCGTCGCGCTCTTCGGCTTCGCGGCCTGGTGGCGCCGCGAGCGCATCGTCTGTGCGGCTGCGATCGTCGTGATCGTCGTATTCGTCGCGTTCAACACCAGCTTCAACGGATGGGAAGGGGGCTTCGGGATCGGCGGGCGCTATCTCGCTCCGCTCATTCCTCTCTTCGGAATCGCGCTTCTCCACGTTCGCTGGCACGCGCTTGCCGGCGTCGCGGCGGCAGTCTCTTTTGCCATCAACTTTGCCGCGGCCGCCGTCGATCCTCAACCGTCCGGCACCATCCCCCGTCCGTTGACGCAGTACATCGCGCCGCTCTTGCTGCACGGCCGCTTCGCGCCGTCGGTGCCGATCACGTTTCCATGGTCATCGACGACATTCACCGGTCACACCTCAGTAAATCGAATGACGCTCGACGAACCGGTTGTGTTCTTTCGCCACCCCGCCGGCAGCGAGGCCTCTGAGTGGGCAAGCTTCAATCTCGGCGAGTTTGCAACCGGCCCGGGCGACGCCCGCTCCCTGATCCCGATCGCTTTGGTCATCCTCGGCGGAGGATTCGTGATCGCGCGATTGGCCATGAAATCAGCAGCAGAGCCGTGACAATCGCTCCGGCCAACCCACCGTAGAACGACGCCGGGAAGTAGTCGACACGCACGTCCCAGTCGCCCGGTGGAATTGTAAAGCCGAAGAACGCACCATTGACCGGCTGTGGCGCGATCCTCCGGCCGTTGAGGGAAACACGCCATCCCGGCCACCAGGGCTGGCTGCTGACGATGAGGGCGTGCCGCTGCGAGCGGATTCGGAGCCGGAACGCTGTGTCGCCGGCTTCCACGATCTGCACGATCGGATCGCTCTTCGGCGCAAGGAGGTCCCGACGCATCCTGTCGCTATCGACCGGAAGGATGTTGACGACAGTCTGCTTCGAAAAATCGTGCTGCATCAGCGTCTGCGCGAAACGGTCGTGGTTGAACTCGAGAACGATGTCGTGCGCGGCGAAGAAGCGCGGTTTGACGTCGCGGTTCTCGAAAATGCGGCCATCACGGCCCTCGTAGAGGAGTTGATATCGCCGGCGGTCCTTCGGATCGAAGGCGTGATCGCCGATGACATAGCGGACGTTGAGATAGTTCAACAGCGGCGTGTCGAGGTTCTGCCACTTGGCGAAGTACTCGTTCGTTTCGAGATTCGTCAGGAGCCGCAAGACGCCGAGGTAGCGGCCGAAGGCCATCGGATCGTGCGTGCGGATGTCGGCCAGACCGTACATCGCCTGCGCATTCGGGAAGAGCGCTGCGCCGATGCCGACGATGCGGAAGGGGTCGTTACGCGGCGTGGACGCCTGCAGACGCTGTAAAGTCGCGATCAACGGCGTCTTTGGGTACATCGCCTCGACGGGCAGCACCGGATTCCAGCCGTCGGTCGCTGTCCACAACTCGGCGATGATCGCGGCGCCGGCGAGCATCGTGGCGATGTGCCTTCCCCGCACGGGCAGCACGAAGAGCGCTGCCATGGTGAGGACGGCCATGCTTGGAAGGATGGCGATCATAGCCGTGTCCTTCGCTGCCGCGGTCGCGAACGGGAAGGTCAGCATCAGGTAGAGCAGAAATGCGGCGGCCGCCAATACGCCCAGAAGAAAGGGGATAGATCGCTCGCGCCGGGCGGCGTCGATCGCCGCCGCCGTCATCGCCGCGGCGATCCAGCAGAGCAGCAGACGCAGTCGCGCATTGGCCGCCAGGCGAAAGGCGAAATGGAAAAGGGAGCTAATGACGGGCCAGTTGAAGATGATGCCCACCGCGATGAGCGCGAGAACGACCAGAAAAAACTCGCGCGTGCGAAAGCGGCGCCGCACGACCGCTTGAACGAGAAGCGCGAACCAGGAGGCGATGCCGAGGATGCCGGCAAAGCCAGTGATCGACTCCGCCGTGGCCGGACCCGACGGTTTTTCGACCGGCGCGTGGCCGTAGAAGTTCGGCTCGAAGGTGGCGATGGCGGAAGGAAAGTCGGAGAACGGCGGCTCGCCGTTTGGGTTGACCTGCAACTCCTGAAAACGCCGCGACTTCTTCACCGTCTCGGCGAACGTGGCGATGAACGGAGCGGCCAGCAGCGCGGCCACAAAGATCGCCGCGGCGGCGAGCGCCAGCGCGCGTATGGCATCGCGGCGAGGCACCGGACGCTCGACGAAGGCAACCCAGAGAGCGAAGAGGCCTCCGAAGAACGTGGCGTGCGTCACCGTCTCCGGATGGCCGCCATACAGCATCGCCGTCCAGACCACGACGGCGAAAACAAAACGCCGGTACGTACACCGCTCGATCAGCAGCTCCATGGCCAAAAACGCCGCCGGCAACCAGACAGCGACCGTGACGATCGGGAAGTGCAGCCAGGTGCTGACGAACGTGCAGAAGGCGAATGAGATCGCCCCGATCGCCGATGGCAGCTCGTCATAGCGTCGCCGGCAGAAGAGGTACATCGACGTGAGGGCGATGAGCAGTTTCATGGCTGCCTCGGCGGTCATGGCGTAGCCGAGCGGCAGCGGAAGCGCCAGCAGGCGCAGCGGCGACATGGCCGAGCTCTGGCCGTTCGCCAGAAGCGGATAGCCGCATCCCGCCAGCGGATTCCAGATCGGGAACTGCAAGGAGCGCCATGCCTCGCGCGCCTGATGCGCCCACGGCACGATCTGCATCGTCAGATCGTTCATCTCCGGGTTCGACAGTAGATGGCGGTGGCCCCAGCTCCCCCACGGCGGAAGGATGTTGATGAAGTCGACCGGCAGGTTGACGTAGCGGCCGGTCATCGGCCGGAAGAGATAGATCAGGACGAGTGCGTAGAAGAACCCTGCCACGCGCCAGGGCAGAGCGTCACGGCCTCCCGGGCTCCAGCGCCGGGCGCAGGCGATCGCGATCGCGTAGAGCGCGCCGACGTAGATCCATGTGGCGTTGAACACCGGCGCGGATCATAAAGCAGACGAGCACGGCGGCGGTCAGCAGCGCGAGTAGCGATGCCGCGTAGAACGAGACGGGGACGTAGCGGATGCGAACGATGGTGTGGCCGGCGGGGACGGTGAAGGTGAGGAATGGGTCATGCGAGTTTTCATTTGCAAGGTTGACAATGCCTGTGACTCGCCACCACCGCGACCAACCGACACTGCTGGAGATGAGCGTCTCCTTCGGTGTATCGACCTCGAGCGTATAGGCAACGCCGCTGGCGGCGGTGGTGCGCACCTGGGCACCTTCGCCGAAGAATCGTGGCATGGCGCGAAGGTTCTCGTAGAGCCGCCCGTCGCTGCCGGCGTAGCGCAACGCGTAGCGCGTGGTGTCGGTCAGCTCATGACCGGGCTCTGTCATCAGCCAGCGGACGTTCAGCCGGTCGAGGAGCGGCGTCGATTCGGCGATCCACTTCTTGTAGTAGTCGTGCGTGATGCCGCTGCTGATGAAGTGAATGTACGGCGCCGGCTCCATCGGATCGTGAACGCGGGCGTCCTCAATGCCGAACATGGCATTGGTGTTCGGAAAGAGAACGCCGCCGATGCCGGCCACGCGATCGAAGCCGGGGCGGTGGTGGCGCAACACGGCCTCAATGAGAGGCGTGCGCGGATAGAACGTCGACATCGGAAAGGCGCGGTTCCAGCCGATCGTCAGCGGCCACATTTCGGCGATGACGGCGGCGACGAGCAGCAGTGAGGCGACACCTCGCAGCCGCGGCACGAGGGCGAGCGCCGCGACCGCGATGACGATGATGCTTGGGATGACCGAGAGCAGTCCGTCGTGCCGCGCGCTGGCGCTGGGGAACGGCGTCCTGGCGACGATCAGCACGATCAGCGCGGCCGACGATGCCAATCCGATCGCGAACGGCAGAACGTTCCCGCGCGACAGACGATCCAACGCGGTGGCGATCAGCACAGCCAGGAGCCAGGCGAAGAGAAACCGGAGCCGGGCATTGGCGGCCAGCCCGATGACCGCGTGCAGCGCGGCGACGGCGGGCCTGACGTTGGCCAGCAACGCAAAGATCGCCATCACGGCGAGTACGAAAAATACCTCACGCTCACGGAAACGCCGTCGGATGACTGCATCGATGGCGATGGCGATGACCGCCGCAATCCCGAGAATCCCGGCAAATCCCGTGACCGCCTCGGCGGTAGCCGGGCCCCACGGATTCCCGGGCCGCGTGCCGTAAAGACGCGGCTGTACGAGCAATGCGAGCGACGGTTCGTCGGAGAAAGGCATCGCGCTGCCGGAGACCTTCTTCTCCTCGAAACGCGTCGACTGGCGGACGTTCTCCGCGAACGGCACGATCAACGGCAATGCGAGAAGGACCGCAACGGCTGCGGCCCCGGCCAGTACAGGGAGAAAGCCGCGATTCCTCTCGATGAGTACGATCCAGAGAACGTAGGCAACCGCGAAGAGGAGAATGTGGACCGCCGTCTCCGGATGACCGCAGAAGACGGTCATCGCGCCGATCACAGCCGTCATCGCGAAGCGCGGATAGCTGCGCCGCTCCACCAGAAGATCGATCTGGTAGAGGACCGCCGGCAGGAAACAGGCCGCCGTACTCTGCGCGAAGTGCAGCCAGGCGATGACGAACGGACCGAAACCGTACGCGATCGCGGCGATCGTGCTCGGGAGCGCGTTATACCGGCGCCGGCAGTAGAGAAAAGTGAATGTCAGTGCCACGAGAATCTTCATCGCCGCCTCGGCGGTCATGGCGTAGCCGAGAGGAAGCGGCAGGGACAGGATCCGCAGTGGCGAGAGTGCCGCGCTCTGGGCGTTGGCCAGCAGTGGATAGCCGCAACCGGCGAGCGCGTTCCAGAGCGGCACATGGCCCGACAACCATGCCTCGCGCACCTGATGTGCCCACGGCACGAGCTGCATCGGTACGTCGTGCGTCTCCATGTTCAGCACGGTGTATTTCGTCAGCCCCGGCGCCGAAGCGGACCACGGCGCGATGAGCCGGGGGATGTCCATGGCGATCGAGACGTAAGGACCGGTCATCGCCTTGAAGAAGAAGATGACGACGAGCGTGTAGAACAGCAGCGCAATCCGTTTCGGCAGCGGATTCCCGCCCCTCCGCGCAAGCCAGACGGCGACGGTGTAGACCACGCCGATATAAAGCCACGTGGGATTCAATGGGGGGATGGTAACGCCACAGACATCCTGAACCAGGGCTCGGGCCTTCGACTCGCAAACGTTTGCTCAGCGCTTCGCCCCGTCGATTTCGCGCTTCAGGCCATCGAATTCGCGACTCAGATCATCAATGCCAGGGCGGCGAAGATCTCGTTGGCCTTCACGAACGCCTTAGCGGGGTCGTCTTCCACGATTTCACGAACGAGCAGCGCGATCTTCTCAACATGCGGTCGCAGGTTCTCCCGATTCGCCTCGATGACCGGTGCCCACACCGATGCCTCGCTGCCGGCCAAGCGGAGGAAGGTCCTTAGGCCGGGCCCCGCGAAGCGGAGATCGACATTCTGCTCGTGCAGGTAGGCGGCGAGTACGGTCGAGAGGATTTGCGGAAGCTGGCTGGTGAGGGCGATGGCGCGATCGTGTTCGGAGGCTTCGACCACCTCCACGTTCGCGCCGCAGTCTGCGATGACCTCGCGGACGACGGCGTTGTCGCGGTCGATGAACCAGGTTGCGCCGGTGAAGAGATCGGCGCGGGCCGCGGCGAGGCCGCGCTCCTGCGAGCCGGCCAGCGGATGACCGGCTACGAAGCGGTCGTCACCGACGGCGCGGAGAGGCGCCATCACACTGCTGACCGAAGTGATCAGAGGAGCGTGGGTGGAAGCGAGAAGAGTGACCGCGATATCCACCGGGGTGGCCAGAATCACCACGTCAGAGACAGCGTCCAGCGACTCGACGCGCTCGTCGGCGGCCTGACCCGGTTCCAGACCGCGGTCGGAATCGAGAAACACCACATGCCATCCGTTGCGGCGCAACGCCATGCCGATCGAGCCTCCGATGAGGCCGAGTCCGGCGATCAACGCGCGCCGCGCGGTTGGCATCAGCGAGACATCATGATCAGCGTGCGGTCGACCGTCTGCGACGTCGTGGCGTCGAAATACGGGCGTTGGATCGTCACGCGCGGGCGGTTCGGTTTCGGATCGATTTCCGCGGCACGATAACTGCCGACCGCCTTCGAGATGTCGACCTTCACGTTCAGCTTCTGCGTCACCGGCAGGATGGCCGCGTTGTCTTTCGCCAGATCGCCGGTGCGGTAGAACGCGGGCGGCTTGGCGGAGCTGAGGTTGTTCGTCGCATCGGGCGCGACTTTGTTGTAGCCGTACGACTGCGCGTAGAACTCGGCCACCTTGTCGATCGGAGCATCGGTGTCGTAGATGGCGATCGGCGGCACGTCTTCGTTCGGCTTGATCACCCTGCGCGCCTGCTTCCAGAGATCGGTCAGTGGCGCCAGATAGCGCGAGCCGGGATAGATCGTGAAGGAGAATGCCTCCGGCTCGTTCTCATTTTTTTTCTCTTTGCCGCAGCCGGCGACGACCAGCGTGACTAGCGCGGCGACGAGCAGCAAGCGTGTGGTTCTTGACATGAAGAAACGGCTCCTTTGATGAAGTCGATCAGTGATCAGTGGATCAGTCGATTAGTGGATCAGAAACGCACGTCACTTGCTGGTCTGCGAATCACTAATCCACGAATCACTGATCACTACTCGCCAATCGACTCTAGCATACGGTTCCCAGGCGAAATCCGTTGCCAGGAGCTTTGAGCGGCAGAACCGATCGAGCGAAGATGGTGACCGAGCCTTGCGCAACCAACCCCGCCGGCCGTGCGGGCCTACCTCGCTGCCGCCGTGGCGCGATCGCGCGCGGCGCGGAACTCGTCGCCTGTATTCCAATTCGGCATCGTCGCGGCGTTTGCGGCATCCCATCCCATCCAGATGCCGAGCTGGGCCATCTGCACGGCCTCGGACCAGTCCCAATTCGGGTCGAACTGATCGCTGGGCTGGTGGTAGTGGTCCGCCCGGAATTCTTTCGACCATGCGGCACCGAATCCCTTCGGCTTGCCGATGACGTCCTGCCCCGGATCGACGGAGAATGCCGGGATGCCGACCTTGCCGAAACTGAAGTGGTCGGAGCGGTAATAGTGCCCCTGTTCCGGCTCGGGATCGGGGATGATCGTAAGGCCCAGCGCTTTGGTGATTCGCTGCGCGGTTGAGTAGAACGTCGTCCGCTCGATACCGTTCATGTTGACGTCGCGCACGCGGCCGAGCTCGGGGATCATGTCGTAGTTCATGCCGAGGGCGATGCGTCCGGATGGGATCGGCGGGTTCTGGGCCAGGAAGGCCGATCCGATCAATCCCTGCTCCTCGGCCGCCACGGCGGCGAAGTAGACCGAGCGCTTCGGCGACGGCATCCGCGTCCAGACACGCGCCATCTCCATGAGGATGGCGCAGCCGGAGGCGTTGTCGAGGGCTCCGTTGTAGATCGTGTCGCCGCTCTTGTCGGCGGGACCGATGCCGAGGTGATCATGGTGCGCGGAGTAGAGGATGGCCTCATCGCGCAGCTTCGGGTCGCTGCCTTCCAGCTTGGCAACCACGTTGGTGGTGTTGAACGAGCGGAGTTTGCTGGCGATGGTGCCGGTGAGCTTCACGCCGAGCGGCACCGGCTTGAATGTACGCGACGCCGCCTGCTGCGTCAGCGCATCGAGATCCTGCCCGGCTGCTTTGAAAAGCTGTCGCGCCACCTCCTCGGTCATCCATCCCGCGAAGTGGAGCGCCGGCGCGCCGGGCTTATTTTTCATGAACGAGTTCTCGCCGCCCCAGGAGTTGGAGACGACGTTCCATCCGTATCCGGCGGCAGGTGTGGTGTGGATGAGAATGACACCGGCGGCGTTCTTTGCCGTGCCGATCTCGTACTTGTACGTCCAGCGGCCGTAGTACGTGCGCGTCTTCCCCTTGAAGAGATCCGGTTCCTGCTCGTTGGCGGGAGGATCGTCGACGAGCATCACCAGCGTCTTGCCGTGTGTGTCGAGACCTTTGTAGTCGTCCCACTGGTACTCGGGCGCGACGACACCATGGCCGACGAAGACGAGGTCGGAGTCGAGAGTGTCGCTCTCGGTCTGGGTCTGGTTCTGTCCGACGATCTGTGCACCAAAGGTCAACGGCCCTGCGATCGTGGCGCCGTCTTTCGTGAACGAGAGCGAGCTCTTGTCGCGGTCGGTGGCGATGCCGAGGAGCGCCACGTTCTGGTAGTAGGTGCCGCCATCGCCGGCGGGCTGGAGGCCGTAGGCCTCGAACTGTGCGGCGATGTACTGCTGGGCGATCTCATCGCCGCGGGTGCCTGGACCGCGCCCCTCGAGGAGATCGCTGGCCAGGAACTGGTCGTGGGCGGACATGGCCTTGCCGCTCAGCAGCGCCATTCCACGCGCCACCGGTGCCGGCGCGGCCTCTTTCGGTGTCTTCGAAGCGGTCGTCGCCGCGGCGAGAGCCGGGAGTGCGGCCATCAGGCCGAGTGCGAGGAACGAACGGAGTGGGTTCATGAATGCTCCTTTAAGTTACCTGGTTGCTGAGGTTGCTTGGTTGCCGGATCTCGCGGTTACGGGGTCTCGCGGTCTCGCGGCGGGAATCAGCCCCCGAAACCGCGCAACCATACCTCAGACCATAAAAACTAAAGTGTCTGACGCCGGCCAAATCCCTACCCGGGGTCACCAAATGTTCACCAAACTGGCTCGTATGAGGGGCAAATCGCAAAAAAACGCCAATTGTTACGAAAATGAGGGTAGGGACATCGGGAGATAAATCACTCCTAGGTAGAGTGCGATATATGTTCACCGAAACTTCAGACGCGTTTGGCGATGTCAAGATGCCCCTCCAGGAGCGAGTGGTCGACAAGCTGGCCGATATGTTGTTCGCCAGCGACATGATCCTCGACATGCTCCACAACGAGCGGTCCTACAACTTCGCCGGACATCTCACGAGCGTCGAGCCGTCGGTGCGGCGCGTTTACGATCAGATCAACGAGCTGATGAAGCAGTTGACGGATTGACGCGACGCCCGGCGCTCGAGACGCGCCGCTTGATCAGCGGGTGAAGAAGCAACTCATCGTTGTCTCCAGGGCGAACGGCGGCTAGAGTTTGCGCGGTAGAAACGTTCTTGCGCCACTGCTGGCCGAGCCTTGGGCAACCAACGCTGCCGGCCGTTGCCGGCCGTGTCCACCGCCGACTCCGGCATGGGCCGTGCACTTTTTCACTGCAGCATGCCGGTACTCGCCATCCCTTCTGAAACTCTCGTCGATCCGAAGAGCCGCGCGTTCTATGTCCACTCCATGGAGCTGATGCGCAGCGGCGGCCTCCCCTTTCTCGTCGGCGGCGCGTATGCGTTCGCCCGTTACACGGGGATCGAGCGCCACACGAAGGACTTCGATGTGTTCATCCGCCGCGAGGACTTCCCGAAAGCGAAGAAAATCTTCGAAGCGGCCGGATACGAATGCGCGCTGACCTTTTCTCACTGGCTGGGGAAAGCGCTCAAAGGCGAAGACTTCATCGACCTCATCTTCAGCGCCGGCAACGGCGTAGCGGCCGTCGATGAGCTCTGGTTCGATTACGCGGTCGATAGCGTCGTCTTCGACGTCGAGGTGAAGCTCATCCCAGCCGAGGAGATGATCTGGTCGAAGGGCTTGATCATGGAGCGCGAGCGCTTCGATGGCGCCGACGTCGCGCACGTGATCCTCGCCACCGGTGACCGGATGGATTGGCGGCGGCTCATCGCCCGCTACGGCGAGCACTGGCGCGGCCTTTACGCGCATCTCGTGCTCTTCGGGTTCTTTTACCCTTCGAAGCGCTCGCAGGTTCCGCCGTGGGTGATGAAGGATCTCGGCAGACGCATCGCCGAGGAGACGGGAAGACCGGACGCTGTCGAGAAGATCTGCTACGGAACGATCGTCTCGCGGCAGCAATACCTGGCCGACGTGAACGGGTGGGACTACAAAGACGCGCGTCTCCGGCCGATCGGAAACATGACCGCCGAGGAGATCGCGCACTGGACAGCGGGAATCGAGATCGACGGGACGAGATGAAAGACATCCTGCGCATCGCCGCTGTGGCCGACCTGCACGTCAAGAAGACGGGGCAGGGCAGCCTGCAGCCGCTCTTCGCCGCCGCATCAGCCGAGGCGGACGTGCTGCTTCTCTGCGGTGATCTCACCGACTACGGTCTGGTGGATGAAGCAAAGTTCCTGGCGAAGGAGATTACCTCCTCGCTCCGCATCCCCGCCATCGGTGTCCTCGGCAATCACGATTTCGAATCAGGCAAGTCGGAAGAGGTCGTCAAGATCATGACCGACGCCGGGGTGACGATGCTGGACGGCGGCGCGCACGAGATCGAAGGCGTCGGCTTTGCCGGCATCAAAGGTTTTGGAGGCGGTTTCGGGCGCCGCCAACTCAATGCATGGGGAGAGGACATCATCAAGAAGTTCGTGCACGAGGCCATCGACGAGGCACTCAAACTCGAGATGGCCCTGGCCCGTCTGCGCACGCCGCAGAAGATCGGCGTTCTGCACTATGCGCCGATCCACGCCACCTGCGCTGGCGAGCCGGCGGAGATCAATCCGTTTCTCGGATCGTCGCGGCTGGAAGAGCCGATCGATCGCTATCGCTGTACCGCCGTCTTCCACGGACACGCGCATCGCGGCGCGCTGGAAGGGCGGACGAAGGGGAACGTCCCCGTCTACAACGTGGCCATGGCTCTGCTGACAGCAAATTTCGGCGACCGCCCGCCGTTCCGCGTCATCGAAGTGCCGGTCGGAGAGGCGGTCCCCGCCTGAAGCGGAAGGCGGTCTACAATCCCCGCGTGCGACACGCGGCGTTTCCGGACGGCCTTACGCGCGACCGGTTGATCGACTGGTATCGTGGCGGCGGGAGGATCACCCGTCAGCTCTTCACCATTCCTGCCGCTGAGGCCTATTTCGACCGGCCCATCAGCCTGCGCAACCCGATTGTTTTTTATGAGGGCCACATTCCCGCGTTCGCGGTCAACACGCTGATCAAGCTGGCCCTGAAACGCGACGGTATCGACGGCGCGTTTGAAACCCTCTTCGCCCGCGGCATCGATCCGGAGAGCGAAGAGGCAGCGAAGACGCCGACCGATTTCTGGCCCACACGGCAGGACATTCAGGCGTACGGGCGCGACGCAGACGATCTGATCGTCCGTGCCATGTGCGACGGTCCGATCGACGATGGCCTCGAGCCGCAGAGACGCAACGCCGAGGCCGCAATCACGATCCTCGAGCACGAGCAGATGCACCAGGAGACGCTGCTCTACCTGTTTCACGAGTTGCCGTACGAGCGGAAGAATCCGATCGCGCCAATTCGCGGCGGCGGTTCGCTGCCGCGTGGCAACATCATTAAGGACATGGTTCGCATTCCGGCTGGCCAGGCCACTCTTGGTGCGCCAGGCTCCGACTTCGGATGGGACAACGAGCTTCCGGAGATGCGCGTCGCCGTCGATGCGTTTTCCATCGACCGTCACGACGTCACGAACGGTGACTATCTCGAGTTCACTACCGCGACGAAGAGCCCGCCGCCGCACTTCTGGGCCGAGCGCGACGACGCGTGGCAATGGCGCGGCATGTTCGCGCTCGTTCCGCTGCCGCTCGACGCGCCGGTCTACGTTACGCACGACGAGGCCGAGGCCTACGCGGCATGGCGCGGCAAGCGATTGCCGTCCGAGAGCGAGTATCACCGCGCGGCGTTCGGTTCGCCGGCAGGTGAGGAGCGGCGCTTTCCGTGGGGGGACGCGTTTCCCGATCGGACGCGTGGCAATTTCGGGTTCACACACTGGGATCCGGTACCGATCGGCTCGTTTCCCGCCGGCGCCAGCGCCTGGGGTGTCGAAGACCTCATCGGCAACGGGTGGGAGTGGACCTCGACGGTCTTCGACGGCTTCCCCGGCTTTGTGCCGATGTCGTCGTATCCTCTGTACTCCGCAGACTTCTTCGACGGCAGGCACTATGTGATGAAGGGGGCGTCACCGGCCACGGCTCCCGAGCTCATCCGTCGCAGCTTCCGAAACTGGTTCCGTCCCGGCTATCCGTATGTCTACGCCACGTTCCGTTGTGCGCACGATTAGTGCACAACCCGAACGCATGGAACACGAAAGCTACCAACCCAAGACCTTCGACCTCTCCAATCTGACAGGGATCTCAGACCAGACCCTGGAGATGCACTTTAAGCTCTATGACGGGTACGTCACCAACACCAATCTACTCACCGAGAAAATCGGAGACATTCTTGCCGATGGAAAGGTGGACAAGGAGGAGCTGCCTGCCTACTCCGAGCTCACCCGCCGTCTCGGATTCGAATACAACGGGATGGTCCTGCACGAGCACTATTTCGGCAACATGAAGCGCGGCGGGGGTGGGGAACCGGAGAAGAACGCCGGCTTCCGCTCCGCCGTCGAACGAAGTTTCCCGGCCTTCGACATCTGGAAGACGGACTTCGTCAGCGTCGGCAAGATGCGCGGAGTCGGCTGGGCCATCGCCTATCTCGATCCCGCGAACGGCCGCGTCTCGAATCACTGGATTGAGCTGCACGAAAACGGCAACGTCGCCGGCTTCATCCCGCTGCTGGTGATGGACGTGTGGGAGCACGCCTACCTTCTCGATTACAAGCCGGCGGACCGCCCGAAATACATCGAGGCCTTCCTGGCGAATGTGGATTGGGATGTCGTCGAGCGGCGAATGAAGGTTGGGGACGTTCTCAGGCGGGCAGCGTAGCGGGAGCCATGTGTTCATCCTGCGGCGAAGCGCGCAGGATCTCCGGTCATCCCGCACGCTTGTTTGTTTTCTAAACGGCGAGCCGTACCTACCCGGCTGTCGTGAAGTGCCGCGCGGTGCTACCGGAGATCCTGCGCGCTTCGCCGCAGGATTGGTGCCCACCCAGCTACTCATCGAACAAATCGCCGGCCAGATACTTCAGCCCCGTATCGACGGCGACCGTGGCCACTGTGTGTCCCGGCCCAAGCTCTCGGGCAATCTGCAACGCAGCGACGACATTGAGTCCCGATGAAACGCCGGCGAAGATTCCTTCCTCGCGCGCGAGGCGGCGCGCCATTACGCGTGATTCGGCCTCGCTGATGGCACGCGCTTCGTCGTAGACATCGGGGGTGAGATGCGGCGGCAGGAAGCCGACACCCATCCCTTCCACGCGATGCGGTCCGCCGTGGCCGACGGTGATGGCCGGTGACGTGTCGGGCTCGAGAGCGATGATCCGGCAGCCGGACGGCTTGAGCGCCTGCGATACACCGGCGAGCATGCCCGCAGTTCCAACGCCGCCGCAGAACGTAGAGATCTTCCCCACCTGCGCCAGCAACTCCGTCCCGATCCCGCGATATCCGTTGATGGCATCCCGGTTGTTGAACTGGTTTGCGTAGTACGTCCCCGGCTCCGCGCTCATCCGCTCGGCCTCGGCTTTCAGACGCTGGATGAGCCCAGGCGTGACCTTGCCGCCCTCACTCGGAAAAATCCGAACGTCCGCTCCGAACGCGCGCATGGTCCTCAGCTTCTCGCTCGACCAGGCGTCGGACGACAGCGCCACGAACGGATAGCCTTTGATCGAGCAAACCATGGCCAGCGACGATCCGGTGCTTCCTCCCGTGTACTCGATGACTCGCATTCCCGCCTTCAGCGCTCCTCGGCCTTCGGCGCCTTCGATCATCGCGAGAGCCATGCGGTCTTTGTATGACCCCGTCGGGTTGTAGTACTCCAGCTTCACCACAACCTCGGCGCTGCCGACGTCGACGAGTTTCCGCAGGCGGACTACCGGCGTGTTTCCGATCGCTTCGAGCACTGATCCACGAATGTCTGACATGGCCTGGATTCTATGACGCCGCTTCGGGCAACGCCGCTTTCGCAAAAAGTGCCGCTGGCAATCCGATCAGGAAGGCGTGCACGATCAGGCTGAGGACGAACGAGAGGAGATTGAAGGGACCGCGCTTGGTTGCCGACAGCGGGATGACGACATAGTTCATGACGAAGTAGACGGCAAGGCCGTAGGTCGCGCCGAGGACCACCGCTTGCCTCCGCAATACCGGCAGCCATTTCGCCGCGAGCCAGTAGACCAACACGATGCAGAACGAGATGAAGTAGTGAAGAGCCAGACCCAGCATGGCGGTCTTCCATCCGCCGCTGATTGCCGCGGGACGTCCGATGAGCCCCGAGGCGACGCTCTGCAGGACGCGGATCGGACCGACGCCGGCGCGATACGTCCAGAAGAGGATCGCGAAGGTGATGTCGCAGGAGCCGACGACCAGCGTGCCGCCGATCAGCGCCGTGAGGGTGCTTAAACGTTTTTTTGGCATGCCCTAACGCTATCGCCAGATCGCACGCACTGCTGAGTCCGGACGGTAACAATTCTGCCGCCGCAAGCCAGGGGACCGATGTGGCACAGACTGGCATGGCACAGACACTCTTGTCTGTGCTCCGGCCGGAGCCGCTGCCCGTAAGGGCTTGCGATCTGAGTCGTGGCGAGAGCCGGCACAGACAAGAGTGTCTGTGCCACATCGGCCTCCCAACTACCACCACTGTGACGTCGACTTATGGTGTCGACGGTGGCGGCACCCTCTTCTTCGTCGCCTGTTCGAATGCGTACGCGAGCTTCAGCAGCGTCGGCTCGCTGCACGCCATGCCTGTGAAACTGACTCCGAAGGGTTGCGGCAGTGCTTTGAATCCGTCGGGGAAGGCCGTCGGTGGCGCATTGGGCACCATCGCCCACGGAACGATCACGGTCGGATACCCCGGACGCGCGGCGATCGATGCGCCGCCCGGGCCCGGAAAGAGGAGCGCGTCGAGGTTCTGCGCCTTCATCACCTCATCGATGCCATGCGTGGCGCTGAGACGGATGTCGTTGGCGCGGTCGGACTCATAGCGAGACTTGTAGACGTCGAGATCCATGGCGTCGGAGATGTCGAGCAGCGACTGGCCGTACTTGATGGCACCCATCTTCTGGTGGTCGGTGTTCCACTTGCGCAGCTCGGTCAGCGACTTCACCGGCGCGGCGGTGCCGAGGGCGGAGAGCCACTTGTTGAAATCACGCTCCATCCCGTAGGCGAGATCGATGGAGCACTTGCGGCCCTTCACGTCATCCATGTCGGTGCATACGCCCCAAAGGAAGTAGTTGTCCGCGGCGTTCTTGTCGACGACGCTCGGGATGTCGGCGGGATCGACGATGACGGCCCCCTGTTCTTTGAGGACGGCGATGGCGTCGTTGATCGCTTTCAACTGTTCGGGATTGAGTCCGCCGCGCGGCTTGTCGGCGCCGGGGAGGGTGATCTTGTCGTAGAAGCCTGCGCGCGGGATGCCGATGCGCGCGCCCTTGAGTCCGTCTTTTTTCAAGAACAGCAGATAGTCGTGATTCGGCGGCGGCGTGCAGCGCGTCGTGGCGGAATCGTTCGGGTCGGGGTTGTTCCCCTCGAGGACTCCGAAGAGAATGGCCGCGTCTGTGACGAACCTCGCCATCGGGCCGGCCGTGTCCTGGTCGGCAGTGATGGGAATGATGCCGTAGCGCGAGATGCGGCCGACGGTCGGCTTGATCGCGGCCAGCATGTTCTGGTTCGACGGACTGAGGATCGAGCCGGACGTCTCGCTGCCGACGTTTGCCGCCCAGAAGCTCGCCGTCGTTCCCGCGCCTGAGCTGGAGCCGCCGGTGGCGAGCGCAGGCCGTCCGTCGCCGGTCTCCGCGCGCGGGTCGCGCCGCGGATCGTAGGGATTGAAGCCGTAGCCGTTGAGGGCGTTGTAATTCGTCGGCATCGGCGGATTGCCGGCCACCCAGTTGGCGAGCTCGGTGAGCTGCGTCTTGGCGATGATGATGGCGCCGCCGTCGCGCAGATTCTTCGTCAGTGTAGCGTCGTAAGGCGGGAGGAGGCCGGCGAACGCCAGCGCGCCGCCGGTGGTCAGCATGTCCGTGGTCTGGATGTTGTCTTTGAGCGCGATCGGAATGCCGTGCAGCGGCCCGCGGATCTTACCCGCGGCCCGCTCGCGGTCGCGATCATCGGCTTCCTTCAGCGCGTTCGGATTGACGGTGACGGCCGCATGCAGCTTGTCCTCATACGTGGCGATGCGCAGCAGGTATTGCTGCACCAGCTCGTGCGAGGTGACCCGGCCATCTTTCAACGCCGCCTGCATGTCGGAGATGCTGGCCTCGACAACGTTGAACGGTCTTGGATCAGGTTTCGTCGCTGCGGTTACGGTGAGGGTGATGGCGAGAGTGAGGAGGGCGGACGTTACGGCGCTCTTCATGGATTCAAATTCTATCCTGCGGCGAAGCGCGCAGGATCTCCGGTTCGATCGCGCGGAGCGTCACGACATGCGCGGTGCTTGTTCAGCTTGCGCGGCGCCACCGGAGATCCTGCGCGCTCCGCCGCAGGATGGAACAATTCCTACTTCGAGATCACCCCGCGCAACCCCCCTGAAATCAGCGCCGCGAGATTCGTCAGAATCCGCGGCAACGCCAGGCCACCCGGGCTCGCCAAATACATCGGTTCCCAGACCGGGTTGAATTTCTCCTTGTACTGGCGAAGCCCCTGGAAGTTGTAGAAGTTCTCGCCGAACCGGTAGGTCAGCGCACCGATGCGGCTCCAAAGCGTGCCGAGAGCACGGTTCTCCAGTCCCGACAGAGGGGCCATGCCGAGGTTGAACCAGCGGTAGCCATTTTGTTGCGACCAGAGAATGAGGTTGAGGAACATGTAGTCCATCACGCTGGCAGGCGCGTCAGGGAGGTGGCGCATCAGATCGCCGGACATCTCTTCGTCCGCTCCCTCCCACAGGTTGGCAAAGGCCACGATGCGATCGTCGCGGCGCACGACCGCGACCTTGCCGCGCCGGATGTACTGCTCGGAAAAGAAGCCGAGAGAAAAGCCTTTTTCGCGCGTTCTCTTCTCGGCGAGCCATGAGTCGGAGATGGCGCGCAGCTCTTCGATGACCGGGCCGGGATCGATGATCTCGAACCGGCAGCCTTCCGCCTCAACGCGTCGCAGCGCATAGCGCATCCACTTGCGTTTGCTCCCCTCCAGCGAAAAACTCTCCAGCGCCACCCGTCCCTGCTCTCCGATTTTCAACAGCGTCAGTCCGAGCTCCAGATAGAGGTGCATGTTCTGGCGCTGCACTTCGTAGAACACCGGCCAGCCCATGTGAAGGTCGCACAGTTCGCGGAATTGCCAGATCAGCTCCTGTTTCTCGTCGTCGGCGCCGACCGGATCGCCCATGGTGATCCAGCTGCGGCCTTCCACGCCGTACATGAGAAACGCACGTCCGCTCGGGCTGAATAGCAGCGGCTTGTCGCCGAGCAGGGCGAGGTTGGTCTGGCAGTTCTTTTCGTTCTTGATGATTGCGGCGGCGCGATCGAGCTCGTCGATCCGCGGCGGATCGGGCTCCTCAGGAGCGGGGCGGAGCAGACGCTGGATTGAATAAAGCAGTAACACGCCGATGGCACCGACCGAGGCTCGCAGGAAACGCGGGGCGTCGGCGCGGAATGAGAAGTGCCACCAGAGATCTCTCGAATACTCGACGTGTTTGTAGCTGAAGAAACCTAGCCAGGCCGACGTGATGACGACGAGGATGATGGCGGTGATCCATCCCGGTCCGAAGCCTTCATTGAGGAGAGCGGCCTTGCGGTAGAAGTGGCGCCGCGCCGCCACGAGCGCGAAGAGCATCACCGCCAGGATGGTGGCCTCCTCGAAGTCGCCGCCTTTGAAGAGCTGAAACAGGATGCCCGCCCCGAGCACGCCCACGGTGATCTGGTAGGCGGCATCGAGGCGTCGTTGCAAACCGCGCGCGAGCAGCAACAAGGCCGCGCCGGTGATCGAACCGAAAAAGTGTGACAGCTCGACGACCGGCAACGGGATATTGCGACGCAGGAAACTGAGGCGTCCGGGGAGTGTCGGTGTAGCGCCGGAAAAGAGAAGTACCGCTCCCCCGACGAACGTCGTGAAGGCGATGAGCTGCGGGGCGAGGCCGGGCGCCCATCGGCCGAAGATCCTCCACGCCCTGGCGACCCCTTCCCGCTTCTCGACGATTTCGTGGATCGCCAGCAGCAGAATGGCAACCAGGAGCGGCAGAAGGTAGTAGATGGCGCGGAAGGCGACCAGCGTGCCCAGGATCGCCGAGGCCGAAGAAAAGGGCGCCAGGAAGACGATGATGATGGCCTCGAAGATGCCCAGGCCGCCCGGAACATTGGAGGCGACACCGGCGATCTGGGCCAAAAGAAAGATGCAGAAGAACCGGCCGAACGTCAGCGTCAGCGAGGCGGGCAGCAGAACGTAGAGAACGCCCGCGGCGAGAATCCAATCGAGGCACGACGTCGTCACCTGAGCCAGAAACAGCCGGGCCGACGGCAACTCGAACTCCCACTGTTTGATGCGGATCGGCTCGCGGCGGATGACGATCCAGAGCATGTAGACGATCGCCGGCAGGAGCAGCACGATGCCGAGAAGGCGGATCGACACGAATGGCAGATGAATCGAAGGTGGAATCTCGGGTGGCGTGGCCAGAAAGAAAAACCCGCCGAGCAGCACGAATCCGAGCCAGAAACTGATCGTGCAGAAGGTAATGACTTTGGCGATCTCGACGGCGGTAAGACGCCATGCGTTGTATAGCCGGAAGCGCAGCGAGCCGCCCACGAGCCCCGAGAGGCCGACGCTGTTGTTGAAGGCGTAGCCGATGAATGAAGCCAGGGCGATCTTGAAGTACGGAAGCGGATGCCGAATGTATTGGAACGCCAGGGTGTCGTAGCCGGTCATCACAAGGTAGCTGAGGAGCGTGAGGACGATGGCGAGAACGAGTTGGTAGCGCGGGAGCGCGTTGATGTAGCCGATTACCTGGCGATAGTGGTACTCAGCCAGCGTGTCCTGCAGTACCCGCAACGCGACAGCAAACAGCGCCAGGATTACCAGCGGTCTGAGGAACGGAGCCAGTCGTTTGAGGCGGTCCATGTTTTGTCGGGTCGCTAGGTTGCTGCGTTGCAGGGTTGCGGGGTCTCGCCGTTGCGCGGTCTCGCAGCGGGAGGTATAGCAGACCCGAGCGTCTGCAAGGTACTACCCCGAGACCGCGCAACCGCGAGACCGCGCAACCCAGCAACCCAGAACCCCGACCCTCTCACCCCACCTCGATCCACAACCCCACGCCATGCGCCGCGGCCTGTTTCGCGGTCAGGAAGAGTTGCACGTAGGTCTGAATATCGAGATCGGTATCGAAGAGGGCATCGTCTTCGAGGTACGTCGCCGCCAGTTGCATCAACGCAACGTCGTCGGTCGGTAGCGAGGCTTTCGTGGCGAAGAGGCGCAATTCGTCGAGCAGGGCATGGAGACTGCCGGCCTCGAAGGGATCGGCGACGGTGGGGATGATGATGTGCTCGACGGTTTCGAACCGCAGAGGGAGGTAGACCGACTGATAGGCATCCAGCCCGGAGAGGTGCGGTGCGGCTTCGATCGTCCGCATCACGCGCGTCTGCAGTTGCGGCCAGCCGATGCCTTCGACGGGGTCGGAGCGATACGGCTCGCCGGGGACGGCCGCCAGCGCCGGAAAACGATTCCGCAGTCCGGCATCGATCGCCTTCGCGAGATCGGGAGCAAAGACGTCGGCGGCATTGCCGGCGACGAAGACGAGCGCCACGGGCGAATCTTAATGCGTTATGACGGCGGCCCCGCGGGCGGATCCATCGTTGGCCGAACCAGATTGGCGTCCACGTTTACCGTTTTCGCCGGCTGCGGGGTTGCCTCATTTGCCTTGAGAATCTCGAGTCTGTCGTCACCCGCGGACGGCGGTGCCGGCGATTCGGACGGCGGCATTTCATTGAAGTGCCGCAGGTCATACAGGAACTTCACGCTGTCGTCGTGACGGCATGCGCCGGCCATCAGGTAGAGCGCCGATTCCGACATGCCGAGCTTCTGGGCCAGCACGGTCATCAGCTCTTTAGCCTGATCGGCTCTGCCGGCGTGAATGCCCGCTGCCTGTTCGTACACGGCAATGAACTCGCTCATCCCTCGCACGCCGAGCTCACGTGCCGCGACGATCTTGTCGCGGAAGTAGAGCGTGAGCAGCGCCTGATCGATCCAGTCGATGACCCGCTTGATCGGATAGAGCGAGCGCATCGAGAGCTCCACGGGGCTCTGCATCGCCAGATGCTGCGCCGTCGAGATTCCGAGCTCATCGAGCAGATCGGCCGCGGCGTCGTCCACCCCTTCGATCATGGCCAGCGGCAGCTCAGGAGCCGTTCCGGCCTGATTCACCTGAAACAGCTCCACGGCTTTTTTGCGGATATAGCCGAGGGCCCAGTCGTGGAAGAAACCGATCATGAAGAGGAGCATCTGCGCGGACATCGCCGATTCAGGCTTACCGAAGAATCCGACCGACATCGCGGCGATGAAGCCGATGAGGATTCCGATGGAGGCCTTCAACGCGCTGTTGAGCAGGAAACGAGGCGACAGCGCATGCGCGTTCAGGCGTCCGAGCATGAACCAGAGCGTGCTGACGTAGGTGCCGTAGCCGGCGAAGACGATACCCATCTCCGCCGGTCTCTGCGAGCTCGCGTGCGGCGCGAGGACGGCGACGATGAGAAAGACTCCCGTCAGCAGCAGCGCGCCGGTGAGCCAGGCCACGAACGACGGCTCGAACTTGCTGGCATCGGCGAAATTCGTGTCGGTAGCCGGCGTGAGGCTCTCCATCTGCGCGAGCTCATCCTTCTGCAGCTCATAGCGGCCCTTCTGGCTCGAAACGTACGTGATCAGGCCGATGAGGCCGGGCAGCGGCGCCAGCCCGAAGAAGATGAGCTGCGCGGGGGTGTGCGTGATGTTGATCTTGAAGAAGAAGATTCGGGCGATCACCGGGGCCGCCGCGAATAAGGCGGAGATGATGACCAGGAGCGTCTTCTGCGAGTTGGCGATCGCTCCTACTGTCCACGAATCGACATTCTTCTCGGACGAAGTCTCGGTCATGTTCGGCTCCTGAGTTGTGGATTGAATGCGGATTGTACAACTGGCTGCGGTCGTGACGGCGATCCGAATGCGCGAGAATGAACGCGCATGACGATGGATAGAGCAGCCGAAGAGCGCCTCCTCGCGAACATCAAGCAACACCTACCGGAGCTCGACGCTCTGCTCGAACGCGCGCGCAGCCATTGGGAGTACGAGGACTACGTCTACCGCTTCTATCACCAGAGCTTCAAAGTGTTCGGCGTACAGCCGCTCACGCTGAAGATCGTCGCCGAGTTGCGTGCCCTGCTGCCTGACGCGACGATGAATCGCAGCTTCCTTGCGATCATCGATGAGGGAACGGGGCGGACGTTCGCGACAGAAATGAATGCGAATTGGGATGTCACGACACGGCCTCTCCTTGAAGCGTTCTTTCACGCGCGATTCATGCTGGAGATGACGATCAAGTACGGACGCGAATTGAACGTGCTGCCGGAATCGCTGCCGAGTGGGTGGGCAGCGGTGCTTTATCTGTACGGCTTGCGCTGACTTTGACCTCAGTCGGTAACGCGCCGAAAAGTAGCGGCGAAGGGATCGCCGAAAGACCGTCAGGCTTGCGCCACGAGCTTGTTCTGGCAATCTTCCGATCCGATGACCGTTTACAATCTCCGCCCATGCGCCGCACCGCGATCGTCCTCGCCGTCTTTCTCGCCACCACCCTCCTCGCCCAGTCGCCCGCTTACGATCCGCCGATGCTCGGGTTCACCTCCGCCGACGCGGCAAAGGAACGCACGCTCGAAGGGCAGTTCGATTCGTCGCTGAATCGCGATGACCTTCGCGACTGGATGAAGCGCCTCTCCGCGCGTCCCCACCACCTCGGCTCGGCCTACGACCACGACAACGCCCTGTTCATCGCGTCTCTCTTCAAATCGTGGGGCTACGACACGAATATCGAAGAGTTCAGCGTCCTCTTCCCTACCCCCAAGAAACGCCTGGTCGAGTTGATCGCTCCCGAGCACTTCACGGCCAAGCTCGTCGAGCCGCCGGTGCCCGGCGATGCGACGTCGGGGCAGCAGAGCGAGCAGCTTCCGGTTTACAACGCCTACTCCATCGACGGCGACGTGACCGGCGATCTCGTCTACGCGAACTACGGTATCCCCGCCGACTACGAGATCCTCGAGCGCAACGGCATCGATGTGAAGGGGAAGATCGTCATCACCCGCTACGGCGGCTCGTGGCGCGGGATCAAACCAAAGGTAGCGGCGGAGCACGGCGCCATCGGCTGCATCATTTACTCCGATCCGAAAGATGACGGCTACGCGCAAGGCGATGTCTATCCGAAGGGTGCCTGGCGCAACGAGAACGGCGCGCAGCGCGGTTCGGTGATGGACATGCCTGTGCATCCCGGCGATCCGCTCACGCCCGGCGTTGGTGCGACCAAGGATGCGAAGCGGATCGACCGCAAGGACGCCGAGGTCATCACCAAGATCCCGGTGCTGCCGATCTCGTACTCCGACGCGCTGCCCCTTCTTCGCGCGCTCGGCGGTCCCGTCGCTCCCTCTGAATGGCGCGGCGCGCTGCCGATCACCTATCACATGGGCCCTGGCCCCTCGCGCGTCCACCTGGCGCTGGAGTTCAACTGGAACATGGTGCCGGCGTACGACGTGATCGCGCGTATGACCGGCTCGCAGTATCCCGACGAGTGGATCATGCGCGGCAATCATCACGATGCCTGGGTGAACGGCGCCAGCGATCCGCTCAGCGGTCAGGTCGCCCAATTGGAAGAGGCGAAGGCAATCGCCGAGTTGGCGAAAACAGGCTGGCGGCCCAAGCGGACGATCCAGTTCGCTGCGTGGGACGGTGAAGAAGAAGGGCTCATCGGCTCGACGGAGTGGGCCGAGACGCACGCCGACGAGCTGCGAAGCAAAGGCGTCGTCTACATCAATTCCGATACGAACTCGCGCGGCTTCCTCGATTCGGCCGGATCACACACCCTCGAGAAGCTCGTGACGCAGGTGGCGCGCGACGTCAACGATCCGGAGCGAAACGTCTCGGTTCTGGCGCGCCTGCGTGCGCATGAAGCGACGCGCGAGTCGGCCCGCGGCGGAAACACGGAGATGCGCAGAGAGGCGCACGACGGCGATCTGATCCGTCTCGACGCCCTCGGATCGGGCTCCGACTACACGCCGTTTCTGCAGCACACTGGCGTGGCCGCGTTGAACATCGGCTACGGCGGCGAGGGCGGCGGCGGCTCGTATCACTCGGTCTACGACTCCTTCGATCACTACACGCGCTTCGAAGATCCCACGTTCGACTACGGCGTGGTCCAGGCGAAGACGACAGGACGCCTGGTGCTCCGGCTGGCGAACGCGGACGTGCTGCCGTTCGAGCTGAAGACCTTCGCCGACACGCTCTCGCGCTATCTCGACGAACTGACGAAGCTCGCGGAAACGACACGCCGCGAGATCGACGAGCGGAACCGCCTCGTGCGCGAGCATGCCTACGAGAACGCCGCCGATCCGACGAAGACGTTCGTGGCGCCGAAGGCGGAGCCAGCCGCGCCGTATCTCAATTTCGCACCGCTGCAGAACGCGGTCGCGCATCTGATGAAGAGCGCGCAGGAGTTCGATCGCGCCGCAGCCGCCGCACCCGCCGAGCGTCAGCCTGCGTTCGACCGCGTCCTGATGCACATCGAGCAGTCGCTTCTTCTTCCCAATGGATTGCCGCGCCGGCCGTGGTTCCGCCATCAGATCTACGCCCCCGGTTTCTACACCGGCTACGGCGTCAAGACCGTTCCCGGGGTGCGCGAAGCGATCGAACAGAAGCAGTGGAGCGACGCGAACGCGCAGATCGAGAGCGTGTCGAAGGTGATCGAGGGGTACGTAGCCGAGGTGGAGAAGGCGACGCGGTAACTGCGCGCTTCGCGCGCGTTGTCGGTTGTCGGTATCTGCGGGCTTCGCCGCGTTGTCGGTTGTCTGCGCCTGCGGGCGCGTGGACGTTTCTTCACAGCCGATTCGAGTACAGCTACGGGTTGGTGCGTGCGAGCGTCGGTTGTCTGCGCAGGGACCGCCTAAACCTTCGACCACCGCCCTGCACCTCCTCGGCTCGCGCAAGATGGGAACGAAGGAACACACACCCGCACGCAGACAACTGACAACCGACAACGCGGCGAAGCCGCCGTTATCGAGGCAGCAGGTAAATCACTTCGCCCCTCTTCGACATCCCCAGATCCTCACGGGCGATCCGTTCGACGGCATAGGTCGAATTCCTCACGCTTTCGATCTCGGCGCGCAGGCGGGCGTTCTCCTGCTGCAGTTGCTGGATCTCGGCGTGAAGCGATTCGACGCGTTTGCGCGACTGTTGCAGTTCCGAGGTGGCGCGGCCGGTGACGAAGAGCGACGCAATGCCGCCGAGGATCAGCAGAGCCACGAGAATCACGGCGATTCTGCGGATTGCCTGCGCGGCGGGGCGGGGCGCCCGGGTGGAGACGGCGGGGTGCATGTGTAAAGGTAGTGTCGCGGGTCGGTGCGGCCGTGTCAACGCCGTATAATCGGGACCGGTGACGCGCGACACCGCACAGAACCCTCTAAACGAGCGATACGCCTCGAGGGAGATGTCGTACCTCTTCTCCGCCGACTACAAATTCCGGACGTGGCGGAAGCTCTGGATTGTGCTCGCCGAGGCGGAGAGAGAGCTCGGACTACCCATCAGCGCAGACCAGATCGCGGACCTCAGAATCCACGCCGAAGACATCAACTACGCCGACGCCGAGCGCCGCGAGCGCGAGATCCGGCACGACGTGATGTCACACATCTACGCCTACGGGCTGCAGGCGCCGTCCGCGAAGGGGATCATCCACCTCGGCGCCACCTCGGCCTTCGTCACCGACAACACCGACATCCTGCAGATGAACGAGGCCCTCGGCATCATCCGGGGGCGCGTCGTCAATCTGATGGCCAAGCTCCGCGACTTTGCCTGGAGATGGCGCACCACACCGGCTCTGGCCTTCACGCATTTCCAGCCGGCGCAACTGACCACCGTGGGCAAGCGCGCCACGCTGTGGCTGCACGACCTGCTGCTCGACTATCGCGAGATCGAGTTCCGTCTCAGCCAGCTCGCTCTGCTAGGCGTGAAGGGGGCCACCGGTACGCAGGCGTCGTTTCTCAGCCTTTTTGATGACGACGCTGCCAAGGTCAACCGGCTCGAACAGCTCGTCGCGGAGAAGGTGGGCATGCCGCGCAGCTATCCGGTCTCCGGCCAGACGTATTCGCGCAAAGTCGATTCACAGGCCGTGAACGTGCTGTCTGGCTTTGCGCAGTCGGCATCGAAGTTCGCCTATGACATGCGGCTCCTGCAGCATCTGCATGAGATCGAAGAGCCGTTTGAAGAGGATCAGGTCGGCTCGTCGGCGATGGCCTACAAACGCAATCCGATGCGTGCTGAGCGGATCGATGCGCTGGCCCGGCACCTGATCGTCAACGCCCTCAATCCGGCGTTCACCGCGGCCACACAGTGGTTCGAGCGGACGCTCGACGATTCGGCCAACCGACGTATCGCCATTCCGGAGGCGTTCCTCGCCGCTGATGCGATCGCCCTGATCTATGACAACATCGCGGCCGGACTGGTCGTACACGAAGAAGTAATCGCGGCCAACGTCCGGCGGGAGCTTCCGTTCATGATGACTGAGAACCTGATGATGGAAGGGGTGCGGCGCGGTGGCGACCGGCAGGTGCTGCACGAGCGTGTGCGCATCCATTCGCAGGCTGCCGCGGATGCGCTCAAGTCGGGTGCGGGCGAGAATGATCTCTTCGATCGCATCGCCGATGATTCGCTTTTCGGCATCGATCGCGCATCGATCGCGGCCATGGCCCGGCCCGAGAACTACACGGGATTGGCAGCGCGGCAAACGGAGAGATTTCTCATCGAGGACGTCGATCCCATCCTCGAATCGGAGCGCGCACAGATCAGATCAGAAGCCGGCGAGGTGCGGGTATGAAACGAGCTTTCCAGGCTGTGGCATTGCTGTCGCTGGCAGCATGCATCCATCGGTCCGCGTCGCAGTCGACGGCGTCGTCACCATCGGCATCGCCATCACCGCAGTCACAGCAGCAGATGTCGGCGCACGGCGCGGCTGGCTGGGTGGGGCAGGAGTTCGCCGGCCGGACGACGGCCAACGGGGAGATCTTCGATCCGATGCTGATGACGGCGGCGCATCGCACGCTTCCGTTCGGCACGCTCGTCGACGTCAAGAATCCGAAGACCGGGCAGTCGGTGCGTGTCCGCGTCAACGATCGTGGACCGTACGTTGGCGACCGCCTCATCGACCTCTCCTATGCCGCGGCCCAGCAGATCGGGATCGCCGAGAGCGGCGGCGGCGACATCGAGATGACCGTGGTGAAGATGGGCCGCGGCGATCGCGAGCCGCCGGCGCCATTCGCCGTCAACATGCCTGATACCACGGTTGCCGCGATGCCGGCAACACCGACGCAATCGCCCGTGCCTGCGCCTGTACCCGTTCCTGCTCCCGTTCAGCCCCAAGTGCATCCGGCGCCTGCGACCGTCGATCGAATCGAAGTAACTGAACAGCACGCCGGCGGACCCGAGAGCCGCCGTCAAGTCGCCGCCAATGGAACATCGCTCGAAGACGTCCCGGTGAAGACAGAGCCTCTTCCGCCTTCATCGTCGAAGCCGGTTCCGGCGCCCGTTCCCACGACGCCTCAGCCACGCCCCGCCACGACGAATGGCGGACGTTACGTCGTGCAGGTCGGCGCGTTCTCTCAGGAAGCAAACGCGAAGGCGTTGCAGAAGAAGCTGAAGACGATCGGCCAGGAATCGACGATCGATCACACCTCGCTCTACCTCGTTCGCGTCGGCCCATTCGAAACCCGCGAGCAGGCGGCCAGCGTTCGCTCGAAGCTGGAAGCGGCGGGGATCTCGGCGATTATTACTTCGAAGTGATTCGGCGGTCGCGGGTCTCGCGGTTACGGGGTCTCGCGGTCTGCGAGCTTTGCGCCGCTCGTCCAGTCAACACTTCGAGACCGCGCAACCGCGAGACCCCGCAACCCCGCTATAATCCGCCGCCCAATTCCGCGCAGAAGGACAAACAACACCCATGTCGAATCGCACGTTTACGATCATCAAGCCGGACTCGATCCGCAAAGGGAACTTTGGGAAAATCATCAGCCGCCTCGAGGCGGAGGGTTTCCGGATTCTGAGCCTCAAGAAAGTCAATCTTTCGACGAAACAGGCCGAAGCGTTTTACGGCGTTCACCGCGAACGGCCGTTCTTTCCGGACCTCGTCCGCTACATGACCTCCGGTACCGTCTACGTCGCAGCGCTGGAGAAGGAGAACGCCGTTCTCGCACTGCGCACATTGATGGGCGCGACCGATCCGTCAAAGGCTGATGCCGGCACGATCCGGAAGGAGTTCGGCGAGTCGATCGAGCAGAACGCCATCCACGGATCCGACTCGGACGACAACGCCAAAATCGAAATTGGGTTCTTTTTCGCTGAATCAGAGTTGATGTAGAGAGCGGCCGGGAGTCGGGAGTCGAGGGTCGGGGGTCGGAGAAACGCCAACGCCAACTCCGACCCCCGACTCCCGCTTCCCAGCTCCCGCGATCGGCACTGTTGCCGCGTCGTAATCGACCGGTAGATAAAGCGAGAAACACGAGCCTTCGCCGGCCTCTGACCGCACGTCGATCCGGCCGTGATGCAGCTCGACGAAATTGCGTGTGAGTGACAACCCAAGCCCGGTGCCGCCCCGCCGGGCCCGCCGTCCTTCTTCGGTCTGGTAGAACTCGTCGAAGATGCGCTGCAACTCGTCGGGGGCGATCCCGATCCCCCGGTCGGCGACGTCGATACGCACGGTGTCGACGCCGAGCGGTGAGGTGGTACGCGGAATCGAAGTCACCCCGATCGTGACCGGTCCTCCATCAGGCGAGAACTTCACGGCATTCGAGAGCAGATTGAAGAGGATCTGCTTGAGGCGTCCCTCGTCGAGCCGCACGCGTGGCACCGAAGGATCGATCGATGCCGTGATGTTTACCTTCGCCTCCGCGGCGAAGCCTTTCATCACCCGTTCAACCGAGGCGATCGTTTCGCGCAGGTCGAACTCGTCGGTGCGAAGCTCCATCTTGCCGGCCTCGATCTTCGACAGATCGAGGATGTCGTTGATCAGCTCCAGCAAATGATTGCCGGCCACGTGGATGTTCTCCAGGAACTTGTAGAGCCGCTGCGGCACCGCGGCGCGCGTGTTCTCGAGCAGCACGCTGGAGAAGCCGATGATCGAGTTCAGCGGCGTGCGCAACTCGTGTGACATGTTGGCCAGGAACTGGTTCTTCGAGCGGTCAGCGGCCAGCAGGCGCAGGTTGGTCTCGCGCAGCTCATTGGTCCGCTCCATGACCCGCTGCTCCAGCGCGAAGGTCAGCCCTTCCAGGTCTTTGTACAGATGCGCGTTCTCGATGGCCACGGCCGCCTGGTTGGCGATCGCGGTCAAGAGGAGCATGTCGTCATTCGTGAAGGCGTTCTTTTTGACGCTCTCGACGGAGATGACGCCGATCACGCGGTCTCGGGCGATCATCGGAACGCCGAGCCACGACTCGGTCGGCTTTGTGTCGGCGACCGCCCGCACGCCGATCCGTTCTTCATCGGCCACGCTGCCGACGAGAAGCGGTTCACTGTGGTCGATGACCCAGGAGTTCAGCCCTTCTCCGAGCGGCATACGCCCCTTCGGCAGACGGATGTCTTCGCGAACATCGAGCTCGAAGCACAGCTCATTGGTTGACTCATCGAGCAGGGCTATCGTGAAGAGCGTGCAGTCGACCGACCGTTTGCACTCGTTGTAGATCACCGCCAGCAGCTCGTCAGTGGTGTACCGGAGCGAGATGGTCTTGCCGATGTTGGTGAGTGAGGCGATGCGCTGCAATTGCTGCACGCTCTTCATTCGCGTCTTGGCCAGGCCGCGGGCCACGATGATCGCCTCGCTGCCGGTGAACGCAAGAGCCACGAGTGCGCCCCACCCGAGCGCCGCGAATGCCAGGACCGTCATCACCGCATAGGGAACGGTGAGCAGATAAATCCCCAGATCGACCAGGTCGATATGGACGATTTTCCGCAGCGAGTAGCCATACGACTGCGCCACGCGAAACATCAGGAGGATATTGGTGACGCTGAGGACGAGGCCACAGAGTGCGATTTTCAGCGCCGCGCTCAGCGTGACGTGTGCCAGAGGCAGTTCGCCCTGGAGACGCTCGTACAACGTCGCCGCGGCGACCACGGGAATCCCGTACGTTCCGAAGAGACCGAAAGTCTTGACGTGATCGACAAAGCGGTCCGTCGACTCGATCTTCGCCGGTCCGATCTGTTGCAACGCAAGGATGCGCGCGGCACCGGCCACGATCACCGCCAGCCAAGACGACATCACCACGCCGAGGATCGGAATCATGACGGTGTATGCGGTGAGAACGAGTGAGACGTAGATCAGCTCGGTCAGCTCGAATTTCAGCAGCGCCAGCGTCATGGCGAAGGCCATGAGGATGAAGATGATGCCTGCCGCGCTCGGCCGAAGCCTGTGCAGGATAGCCACGGTCTGGTCAAAGCGCAGCCATGTCACCCAGAGCATCAGCAGCAGGCCGGCCAGTCCCTGCGTGAGAAAGACGGTGATGGTGCGCCGTCGCGCGGAGTCGGAACCTCGTGGCATTGGATTGTCTGGTGTGCGGCTATCGTACACCTCGGGGAATGAGCATTGACCACCGCTCCTCGCGCGCGTAGCCTTCGCGCGGCAAGGTCATGCAGAGAGAAGAGAAGTCAGAGCGCAGCCGGCGGCAGGTGCTCGACGCCGCCCTGCGGTTGTTTTCGCACCAGGGCTATCGCGCCACCACGGTGCGCGAGATCGCCGTGGCCGCCCGTGTATCGACCGGCAACGTCTATCACCACTTCCCCGACAAGGAGACGATCTTCCGGTCCCTGCTCGACGAGTTCTGGCGCATCACCGAGAGCCGCCGCTATCCGTTCACACGCGCGCTGTCCGTCGGCCAGTTCCCCGACAACCTCGAACAGCTGGCACTGGCCGCGCGCGATTCCATCCGCGAGTTCAAGCCGTACTTCGTGTTGATCTTCGTCGACGTCATCGAGTTCGAGGGGACGCACATCCGCAAGTTCTACGGCGAGCTCGGCCAGCGCTATGGCGCCTTCGTCGGCGAGGAGGCACTCGGTGATATGAAGCGCCGGCTGCGCCCCTCGGTCTCCCCGATCTCCGCCTTGCTCATTACATCGCGGGTCTTCTTCAACTACTTCACCATCGAGATCCTCTTCAACGCCCCCCAACCGTTCGGCAAAGAGTCGTCACAAATGATCAAAGAGCTGTCGGACATGGTGAGGAATGGGATATTGATGTGATCACGGTTTCGCGGTCGCGCGGCGGGTAACCAGCAACAACACCGCGAGACCGCGTAACCTCGCTACCACGTAACCGCAAAAGGAGCCTCTTTGAAACGTTTCGCTTTCCTGATCCTCCTCGCCACCACAGCCCTCGCCCAGCAGCAGAACGACGCTGATTACACGCGGCAGATCAAGCAGTTCACGACCGGGCCGCAATTCATCACCGAGATGGTTGATCACCTGCCCGCCTCGGCGAAGGTGCCGACACCGCTGAAATTCTTCGGCTACATCGCCGGGGCGGATGGACATCTGACGTATTCGCAGGATGTGAACCGCTACATGCGGGCCCTGGAGGCGGCATCACCGCGCGTGAAGGTCTTCTCCATCGGAAAGAGTGAGGAAGGGCGCGAGATGATCGCGGTGGCCGTCGGCAGCAACGAGACCATCGCCAATTTCGATCACTACAGGGACATCACCAGGCGTTTGGCCGATCCCCGCAAGCTCACCGATGCCGATGCCTCCAAGCTCATCGCCGGCGGCAAGCCGATTTACTACATCACCGGCTCCATGCACTCGCCGGAGACCGGCAGCCCGGAGATGCTGATGGAGCTGGCCTACCGGCTGGCAGTCGAAGACTCGCCGCTGATCAGAAGCATTCGCGACAACGTCATTACCGTGATCACGCCGGTGATCGAGACCGATGGACGCGACCGGCAGCTCGATCTGGCCCGCTGGCGGGCCGCCAATCCCGGCCGTCCCGTCCCACCACTGGTCTACTGGGGCCACTACGTCGCCCACGACAACAATCGCGACAACCTCGGCCTGGCGCTCGCGTTGAGCCGCAACGTGCTGCACGCCTACTTCGACTTTCATCCGCAGATCGTCCACGATCTGCACGAGTCGGTGCCGTTCATGTACATCTCCACCGGCACCGGTCCGTACGGCGCATCGATCGATCCGCTCGTCATCGACGAATGGCATCGCATGGCCTGGCACGAAGTGCAGGAGCTGACCAAGCGTGGCCTTCCCGGCGTCTGGACCTACGGCTTCTACGACGGCTGGGCGCCGAACTACATGTTCTGGATTGCCCAGGGGCACAACGGCATCGGCCGTTTCTACGAGACCTTCGGCAACCGCTTCCCGATCACCGCCGACCGCGTCGTGCGCGGGCAGAGCGATCGCGCCTGGTACCGTCCCAATCCGCCGACGGCCACCGTGAAGTGGTCGCTGCGCAACAACGTCAACTATCAGCAGAGCGGAATCCTGCTCGCGCTCTCCGATGTCGCTGAGCGGAAGCAGCACTTCCTCGATCAGTTCTACCTGCTCGGCAAACGCGCCATCGCCAAGGCCACAACCGAAGGCCCCGCCGCCTGGGTCTTCGACGGCGGACAGAAACATCAGGGCCAGCTCGCCGACCTCATGACTCTCCTTCGTGCGCAGGGCGTTGAAGTGCAGCAGTCCGATGCACCATTCAGCCTCAACCCACAGTGGCCACCCGCTCCGCCCGCGGACGACAAGGCGAAGGATGACAAGGCCAAGGACGACAAAGCGAAAGACGAGAAGCCGAAGAAAGACCCGACCGTCAACTTCGCCAAGGGGAGTTTCATCGTTCGTATGGATCAGCCGTACTCGCGGCTGGCCGACACGATGCTCGACGTCCAGTACGTCCGCAGCGACGAGAAGGTGTACGACGACACCGGCTGGACGCTCGGCTACCTGAAGAACGTCGACTTCAAACGTGTCGTCAATGCCGACGTGCTGAAGGTGCCGGTGCACGAATGGACTGGCGCGCCCGCTGCCACGGCGTCGACCACGATCGAGAACAACGCCGACACCAGTGTGGCCAAGGCTGTCTGGGCTGACCCCAAGGCGTATTGGGTCGTGGCCGATGAGCCGTTCACTGCCGGAACGAAAAAGTACGGCACCGGCACGATCGTGGCGTCGGCGGCGGCTCCCACTTCGAAGACGCACGAGATCCATCTTCCCCGAATCGCCATCCTCCACACCTGGCTGCGCACGCAGGACGAAGGGTGGTTCCGGCTCGGCCTCGAATCGCTCGGCATCCCGTACCGCTACCTTTCGACGCAGGACGTGGCAAAGGCGACGAATCTGCGCGATCAATTCGACGTCATCCTCTTCGCGCCAACCGGCAGCAACAATGCCTCGGCCGAGATCGTGAACGGTCTCCCGCCCGGCCCGCCGCTGCCATGGCACAAGACCGAACTGACACCGAACCTCGGCGGCATCGACGAGACCGACGATATGCGGCCAGGCCTCACTCTTGCCGGCGTCGACACGTTGAGGCGCTTCGTCGAAGACGGCGGTCTCCTGATCACCGCGCGCGACACCTCGGTCTGGGCCGTGCAGTACGGCCTGGCCCGTTGGGTGCGTGTGATCGAACCGCAGAAGCTGAAGGCTCCCGGCACGATCCTGCTCGCCAGCATCGTCGACAAGAAGAGCCCCATCGCCACCGGCTACGACGACACACTTCCGATTTATTTTGCTGATACACCAATCTTCCGGGTTGGTTTGAACCAGGCTCCGCCTCCCGAATCGCGCGCCAGCGGCCGCGGAGGAAAGAACGATCCTGACGTCATCCAGGGCCGGCAGTTCGTGCCGCTGCCCGAGAGGCCAAAGCCCGCGCCCGGCGAGGAAGGATTCCAGCCCGCCGAGGATGCGCCGTGGAACTCGGACTACGCGGTGCCGCTGCCCGAAGACCGTCCGCGCGTCATCGTCTCGTTCGCCAAACAGGCCGACCAGCTTCTGATGTCCGGCATGCTCGAAGGCGGTGATGAAATCGCCGGTAAGCCGGTGGTGATCGATTCTCCGCGCGGAAAAGGCCACATCCTCCTTTTTGCCAACAACCCGATGTGGCGCCAGAACACGCAGGGCAGCTATGCGCTGGTAACGAACGCGATCATGAATTGGGATCACTTGCGGTGAGCTGGGCCCCTGCCCAATAGAAGCGATCCAAGGACGAGCGCGCGCAGCCGTTCCGCCACACGCTGCATTGATCGAGCACGCTGCCGTCGTCGTCACGGAGTTGGGCAAGAGCTGCGTTGTTGAATGCAATCCTTCAGGAGAAACTCCAGCCACCCCTTGACAAGACTCAAGTGGCGACCTAAACGTGTCAGACACAGTTATCTATTTATCTCCTTACAAGTCGTACTTTTGTCCATCAAAGCAGCCTCGGTCGCGTTGCAGGGATGTGGCCGGGAGACCGTTAAAGGAGAAAGCCATGCGTTTGCCACGTGAACGATCCAGATCGCGGTTGTCCGAACTCGTCCGGTTAGGCCTGATGACCGCTGTCTTAGTGCTGGTCATGACCCAGAGCCTGGGTGTGTTTGCGCCGAAGGCGAACGCCCATGACTCCGGCGGCGGCGTTCCAACGGGATTGCCGGCGAGCACGCTCTGCTTTGCACCGAATCCGTGCATCCAGAAGTTCACTCAGCCCATGCCCCGCTTAGACCTGCTGCCGCGTAACGCGGTCTCGACGCTCGTTCCGGCGCCGACGGCGCAGGCCAACACCACCCAGCAGGCTGTGGACCCCAAGCTTGGCGGCGGGTTCGGTCCCATCGAGGGCCGGCCCCCCGGGCCGATCTGGGCCCACCAGGGGTTTACCCTCTTTCCGCCCCAGGTCGCCGTCGAGGTGACGCAGGAGGGGGCGAAGATCAACAATTCCTACAATCCGGGAGTGCCCTCCAGTCTCAACTCCGGAATCAATCCGGCCACTCCGGTGCATCCGCGTTTCCACCCCTTCGCCCCCGACCAGGGACCGCTGGCGTTGTGGACCTTCAACGGAACGATGCCGCCCAAGCTTCTCATCGGCCGCTACGCCGAGCCGATCCTCTTCCGTGAGCACAACAAGTTACCGGTAGACAAGAGTCAGAACGGCGGCTTCGGGATCAACACCATCTCGACCCACGAGCACAACGGTCACCATGGCGCCGAGAACGACGGGTTCACGGGGGCCTACTTCTTCCCCAATGAGTTTTATGACTACCACTGGCCCATCGTCCTGGCCGGCTTCACAACCATCAACCCCAATGCCACCGATCCCCAGGCGGCCACTCCCGACGACTTCGGCGGGAAAGTGAACGTCGCCGGCGACTGGCACGAGACCATGAGCACGCACTGGTTCCATGACCACATGTTCAGCTTCACCTCGCAGAACGTGTACAAGGGCATGGCCGCCATGTTCAACATCTACAGCGCCAAGGACCGCGGCAACGAGGCCATCAACGACGGCGTCAATCTCCGGCTGCCCAGCGGTACGGCCAAGTCGTGGGCGAATCTCGACTACGACGTCAACATCATGCTGGCGGACAAGGCCTGGGATTCAGCCGGACAACTGGCTTTCAATAAGTTCGACTTCGACGGCTTCCTTGGCGACCGAATGGTCGTCAACGGCGTCGACAACCCGTACTTTGAGGTGGAAGCGCGCAAGTACCGCTTCCGTATCCTCAACGCGGCCGTCTCCCGTTTCTTCAAGCTGGCCCTGAGCGACGGCTCGACGATGATTCAGATCGCCAACGACGGGAACCTGCTACCGCACCCCGTGCCACTCACCGAGCTGGACGAGATCGGCATCGCCGAGCGCCATGACGTCGTCATCGACTTCTCCCGGTACGCGGTGGGGTCGAAAGTCTGGTGGGTCAACCTGACCCAGCAGACCAACGGGAAGGAGCCCGACCAGGACCTCTCTCTCTCGCAAGCGCTGGCCGGCAGCTACAGTGATCCGGTGGTCGGGAAGTTCCTCGAGTTCCGCATCGTGCGCAATCCGGCCGTTGCTGACGCCAGCCAGGTTCCGGACCCGTTGATCCCCAATCCGATCCTGCCTGCTGTGACGCGGACGCGGACCTTCAAATTCGACGACAACGCAAGACAGACGACCAGCGGCAGCACCTCCTTCACAGGGCCATGGGGCATCCTGACGGACGGCGATAGTGGCTACAGAGACTTCAGCAGAGGGGACGCCCTCGACGCGGACTACGGCCGCATCAGCGCGGCGCCCGGATACGGCACCACCGAGCAATGGACCCTCGTGAACGGAGGCCGCGACTGGGACCACCCCATCCACATCCATTTCGAGGAGGGCCAGATCCTCTCCCGTGACGGGTACGCGGGCAACGTCCCGGCGTGGGAGAAAGGCCGAAAGGACGTCTATCGCCTGCATCCGAACGGCACCGTGACCATCGCCATGCAGTTCCGCGACTGGGGCGGGATGTTCATGGAGCACTGCCACAACACGGTACACGAGGACAACGCCATGCTGTTGCGGTGGGAGATCGATAACGGCGGGTCGCCCTTCCTGCGGCCTCTGCCGACTCCGATCGCAACGCCGCAGGGCGTCACCTTCATCGCACCGGACGACATCCTGCCGACTGCGTTCTGACAGAGTGCTCTCGAACAAGGACCTTTCCCATGGACTGGAGCAGCGAATGAAGGCATATCGCGGGTTGTCCAGCACTGCCATCCTGTCTCTTTTGGCCGGGGTGGTAGTGCCGCTGTTCCTTTCTGTTGGCTTCGCGTACGCGCAGACCGCTACCGTCTCGACCTCCACGATCCAGGTCTCCGGCACCGTCTCGGCGAAGAAGAGCGGGCTGGGTGAAGACGTCACCTTCTCGGGGCCGCTGATGATGACCACAAAGGTGTTGACCGACCCAATCCGGCCTCCGATCGTGTTCATTTCCATCAACGGCCTCGGTATCAAGGGAATCGGAAACAAGACCGGAACCGTCTACCTCAACGAGTGCGAGGCGGGATTGCATCGCCGGTTCGGGGCAAAGGACGTGATCAAGACAACGTTCGCCTTCTTCGCAAAGGCGCCGCGGTCTTACCTCGCGTCGAAGACGGGACTCCTGACCCTGAACCTGAATTACGACACGACGACGAAGAAGCTCACCAAGGCCACCGGGAGCGTCAGCACTCCCTGATCGCCGCATAACGGGCGTGCCGGCAAAGCGTCAGCCGGCTCGCCCGTACCATGAAAAGGGACGACAGACGATGCCACATTTTCGAAGGCGGCTCGGATTGGCAGCGCTGATGGCCATCGCGGCCGTCATGCTGGGTCCAGCACCGGCGATGGCCGGCGTCGGTGGCTCCGGCTACTTTCCCAACGTTCCCCTGACCACCCAGGACGGGAAAGTCGTTCATTTCTACGACGACCTGCTCAAGGGCAAATCGGTCGTGATCAACCTCATCTACACGCAATGCAGCGGTAGCTGCCCGCTCGAGACGGCCAGATTGTCGCAAGTGCAGCGCCTCTTAGGCGACCGGGTCGGCAAAGACATCTTCTTTTACTCGATCAGCATCGATCCGGCGCACGATACTCCTGAGACGCTGAAGGCCTACGCCGCCAAGTTTCACGTCCAGCCCGGCTGGCTGTTCCTCACCGGCAAGAAGGAGGACATCAAGCGCATCAGCAAGCAGCTCGGCCTCTCGTCTGTGACCGACGCGGCAAGCCTTGACGGTCACCAGCCCGCGCTGATGATCGGCAAGGAGGCGACGAACGAGTGGATGCGAAACTCAGCCGTGGATAACCCGCAGTTCCTGGCCATGACCATTCTTCATTTCTTCGACGGGTACAACGCCAAGCCGGTTCAGAGCTACGCGGACATGGGGCCGCTCCACGGCGTCGGCCGGGGCGAGTACCTGTTCAAATCCCGATGCACCGCCTGCCACACCATCGGGAAGGGAGACCGCGTGGGGCCCGATCTGTTGAACGTGACCAGGTTGCGCGACCGCGCCTGGCTGGCCCGCTACGTCGCGGCGCCGGACCGCGTTCTCGCCGAAGGCGATCCCATCGCCATGAAGCTCTTCGCCAGGTACAGGAACGTCCGGATGCCCAACCTGAGATTGAGCACGGAGGACGTGGACGCCCTTCTGCCATACATGGAACAACAGAGTCAGGACATCGCGAGGCCGGCCCCGAAGGGTTCGCCATCTGCGCAATAAGAAACACCTGACGCAGATTGGGCTTCTGCGGGGACTCGTATCGTCCGTGCAGCAGGGAAGGAGCTGAAGGCGTGAACAGCAGAGTCGAGCTTTTCGTCGCTCGCGGCCTGATGGCCGCTTTGGTGATCTCAGCGGCATCCTGCAACCATCCAAAACAGGAGCTGCCCGCTGCCCCCACCGGAACGCAGCAGGCCGCGACTCAGTGGGCGCCGGTGAGCGGAAGGCAGCAGCGAATTGCCGCGATGCGTCAGCTCGTCGACCGTGATCCCGGCAACGCGAAGGGCTGGGTCGCCCTGGGCAACGAATATTTCGATTCGGAACAGAGGGGGAAGGCGATCGAGGCCTACGGAAAAGCGCTCCAGATAGAACCAAACAATCCGGATGTCCTCACCGATCAGGGTGTCATGTACAGGGAGATCGGTGCGTTCGACAAAGCACTGGACAACTTCAAAAAAGCGAGCACGATCAACCCGACTCACCTGCCCAGCCTTCTCAATCTCGGAGTGCTCTATGCACAGGACCTGAAGGATCAGGACAAGGCGATCAAAACCTGGAACCGCCTCATCCGGATCGCTCCGATGAGTCCTCAGGCGATGAAGGCGCAAGCGTACATCGAGCAACTGAAGCAGATTCCAAAGTCCCAATGATCGGAGACTGACGCGGGAGTCGTAGAATCCGCCAAGTTCCGAGCTATGTGGGACCCTACTCAATACGAGCGATTCAAAGACGAGCGCGCGCAGCCGTTCCGCGATCTGGCGTCGTTGATCGAGCGGCGCCCGCGCATGCGTGTCGTTGACCTTGGATGTGGAACGGGAGAGCTGACGCGCGAGCTCCACGGGCAATTGGCCGCGGAGGAGACCATCGGCATCGACAACTCCGAGACCATGCTGCTCAAGTCGCAGTCATTCGGCTCGGAAGCGCTCCGCTTCGAGAAAGGCGACGTCGAAGGCTTCGTCACCGACCGCCCATTCGACCTGATCTTCTCCAACGCCGCCCTGCACTGGATCCCGGATCATGACCACCTCTTGGCGAAGCTCGTGGCGCTCCTCTCGCCGCACGGCCAGCTCGCGGTACAGATGCCGGCGAATCACGACCATTCCTCACACCGTATCGCCGCCGAGACCGCTGTCTCTTTCGGCATTCCACCCCGTACGGTCAACGTCCTTCCCCCGGAACGCTACGCAGCGCTTCTCCACCACCTCGGCTTCGCCCGCCAACACGTCCGCCTCCAGGTTTACGGCCACGTCCTGCCGTCGACGGCGGACGTCGTCGAATGGACGAAGGGGACGACGTTGACGCCATATCGCGAGGCGCTGTCCACGGAACGATACGAAGAGTTCCTCGCCGCGTACACCAAACGCGTCGTCGCGGCCCTCGGCGACGATCGTCCGTACTTCTACACGTTCAAACGCGTGTTGATGTGGGGGACGTTTTAGGGGTAGGGAAAGCAGCATCGCGGAACTCTCCTCTATTGTCCGTCTTCCCAAACAAACAGGAGGAGAGAATGTCCCAAGCGCACCCGCCGCGGTGGTGGAAGCCACTCAAGGATTTTTACGCCTTCATTCTCCCGCTGCGATTCAACCTCTTCCTGCTGTTCGTGCTCGGTTTCGCATTGATCGGCACGGATCAGGGGCACGACATCATTGCCCATCTTGCGGAAAGCGACTCGATCGTGCCCGGGCTCTTCTTCGGTCTCGCAACGCTCGCGCTCGCACTGCAGGTGTGGTTCTGGTCAAGGCAGTTGCTGTACCTGGATTTGACTTCACGCGAGCTCCGCACGAACCAATTTCCATCATGGACCGCGTGGCTGCCGCGAGTGCTGGGCGTTATCGTATTCGTCATCGTTTTAGTTGCACTCTTCTTCGTTCACGCCGAAGCGGCTCAGGCTCCGGTGCGCATGATCTCACTCGAACTGCTGATCGCCGGGCTTGCGGTCGCCTTCCTCGCATTCACGATCATCCGCCGCCGGATGATGAGCAGCGCTGTGACGGAGACTCGCGGAGCAATCAGTGAACTTTCAAAAGCGGCGAAGGTGCTCTACGTCGTCACCCTCGTGCTCGACCTCATCTTCCTCGGCGTGAGCTTCGTAATTCCCTTCATGAACTTCATCGGGGCGCCGTTCATCCTCGTCTTTGCGTTCGCGCTGTGGGTGACGTTTGGATTCTTCCTGGTGTGGCTTGGTCACCGTTGGGAGATGCCTCTGCTGACATTCCTGCTGCTATTTGCAGTTGTCATCAGCCCGTTCAACGACAATCATCGGGTCCGCCTCCTCGACACCGCGCCAACGCCGCGGAAGAACGTCGCTGAGACATTCGACGGCTGGATGAGCCGCCTTGCCGGGGAGCCGGGAGGCGCCATGAATGCGCCAGTCTTCATCGTAGCGACCGAAGGAGGTGGCATCCGGGCCGGCTACTGGACCGCTGCGGTGCTCGGTGAGCTTCACGACTCCACTCACGGCGCATTCACACGGCACCTATTCGCGATCAGCAGTGTTTCGGGGGGGTCTGTGGGTGCTGCTGTGTATGCCACCGCCGCAGCAACGACTCCCACCCGAGTCTTTGATGCCTCAACAAAAACCCTGGCATACGACGCGCTCGCTCCGCTACTCGCCTCGATGACCACCGCCGATCTGTTGCAACGATTTATCCCGTTCCCGATCGTCAGCCGCGATCGTGCCGCCCAGCTCGAGATGGGCTGGGAACAAGGTTGGGCAAATGCCAATCCCACCGCAGCCACGGCATTGCAGCAGCCGCTTACATCGATCTATGCCGGCGACGGCGCAACTCGGTTGCCGTCGCTGTTCATGAACGGAACGAGCGTTGAGACCGGAAGCTGCCTGATCACCAGCAACTGCCTCCTCACCGACATTCGCAACGCGGGAGACGTTCTCTCGATCGCCGGCCGCGATCTGCGGATCAGCACGGCTGCCCACTGCTCCGCGCGCTTCCCGTACATCTCACCGATAGGCGGCCTGCCGCCCGTCGGCAATCGGCCGGGCTATCACGTCGCCGATGGCGGCTACTTCGAGAACTCCGGCTCCGCGACCGCACAGCAAATCTTCAACGTCATCGCGCAGACGCCATCGTTCAAGACCTACCACCCAAGAATCACGTTCATCATCATCGACTTCCGGCCAAGTCCCCGAAAAGCGAAGTACTACCGCTTCGCGAATGAGATCCTCGGACCGCCGCGAACCTTGCTCGCCACGCGGGGCGCTCACGCCGTGTTTGCCCTTGGCGAGCTGCCGGATCCGCGGATCGAGTTCACCCTTCTCCCGACCGTACCTCAACCGCTGGGTTGGATGCTTGCTGACGCGTCGAGTACGGAAATGAACAATCAGATCAAGAACGGTCCCAACGCGCAGAAGGTCGCTGCGGTCAAGACCATGTTAGGTCAGTGATGACGAGCTGGCACCGACCGCATTCATCGCACTGATGAAGTGGGGCTTGGCACTCAGCGCATCACTCGTCGTGATCGGACGACGGCTCGTCGCGCTCATTCTGCGCCGTTAACGTTGCACGAACGTTCACTCCTCCGCCAGGATCGTATGCATCGCCACCCCAATGGTCGCTGAGGACAGGATCGCGATGGCGAATAGGACGCCGAGGGACAAGGACCTCGTCGCTTCCGCGCCTGTGACGCCGAGGATCATGTGGCCCGGGGAAAAGTGATTGATCCAGAGCTGGAGGGCGCTCGACTTCCAAGTCAGCAGCGCGGCCCAGCAGGCGGCGATGATCAGGTAGGCGGCGATCTGCAGACGCGTGATCGGCAGCGAGGCCCGATCCACAACCGCCTTCGACCGCAGCAGCTTTGCTTTCAGCCAGAGCACGGCCGGGTCGGGAAGGATGTGCTCCCGTTCGTCGAGTCCGGAGAAGGTGGTCATCCACGGCCCCACCTCGGCGGCGGCGGCGCAGTCGTCGCACGACGCAACATGCGCGCGAAGAGACATGGTCCAGGCATCGCTGGTGACGGCGTCGAGGACATTCGGTTCAAAGGGGCATTCAGTCGTCATCGCGTCACCTCGGGAGCCAGTCCTTTCTTCGTCAGCATTTCGCCCAGGCGCTTGCGGGCGCGGAACAGCATCACCTTCACGCTCTTCGCCTTCACGCCGATTGCCTCGCCGATTTCCTCGTGCGAGTTTCCTTCCACGTGCGCCAGCCACAGCAGCGCGCGCTCCTGCGGCTTCAGGTCGGCGAACACGCGGGCCATGTCGTGGCGCAGATCGCCGCGGTCCGGCCGCGCTTCGGCCGGCGTCCATTCATACGCGCGTATCCGATCGCGCTTCGTTTCGCGGAAATGATCGAAGACGAGATTCGTGGCGGTCTTGTAGACGTAGCGGCGTAAGTGATCGTCATCCGCGATCGACGGATTGCTGCGCAGAAAGCGGAAGAACGTCTTCTGCAGCAGGTCGTCGGCCATTGCGGCGTCGCCGGTCATCCGGTAGATGTACGACCAGATGCCTCCGGCCGTCTTCCGGTAGAACGCTTCGAATGCCGCTTCGTCCATCGGTCTTTCGGGCCGCCGTGGGGCCGCCGTGCTCACGGCGGCGCCGAACGGCGACGCGATCAGGGTACCTTCCAATTGCACGTTCGCCTCACGCCTGTGTTTCCGTCGACTCGCGTCTTCCGTTTGCATGGCCTACCTCGCGCGGGGTCGGCGAATCGTCGCCGATCAGGCCGAACTTCTGCGACAACTTGAGAGAGACAAGCGTGGAGAGGAAGAAAGCGATGCCCAGGCCGAGGAGAATGAACCCGGGAAACATGAAGCCGATGTTGCTGTCGGCGATCCAGATTCCAACGAAGGCCACGCCGAGCAGAGTGAGGATGAGGCCGCGTGAGACCCCGCCGACGATGCGGTCGCGGGCCATGAGCTTCGGCATTTTGTCGATGCCGCTCAGGAACTGCTTGCCGGTGTCCGAGTTGAGAAAGTCGACGAATTCCGGAGCGTTGCTGAACTTGTCGATGAGGCGCGTTTGCACCTCCGCCTGAAGCGTCGCCTTGCGGTTCTTGGCATGGACAACCGCCCAGACCACGAATATGACCGTGCTGAAGGACATGATCGTACCGACGATAGGGATGAGTATCACTGCACCTTCCATGTGAAGCCTCCTGAAGTACGAGCTATTACGGCGGGGAGGAGGTTTTGGTTAACGCGGTCTCGGGGTTGCGAGGTTACGCGGTCTCGGGGTTGCTGGGTTGCTGGGTTGCTGCGTTGCTTGGTTTCACAATTGTCCAGGCCGTGTCAGCACCTCAGCAACCCAGCAACCAAGCAACCCAGCAACCCGCGAGACCGCGAGACCGCGCAACCACGAGACCCCGCAACCGCTAAAATCCCCCTATGAAAGCCACCGTCATCGTCGAGTTGAAGCCGTCTGTTCTCGATCCACAGGGTAAAGCGATTCAGCATTCGCTGAGTACGCTGGGGTTTGAAGGGGTGGAAGATGTGCGCGCCGGCAAGCTGTTTCGCATCACGCTTGCGGATCGTGACCAGCCTCGCGAAGAGATCGAGCGTCAGCTCCGGCAGATGTGCGAGCGGCTCCTCGCCAACACGGTCATCGAAAAGTTTTCGTACTCGATCGACGATTAGCCTGCTTCTCCTGGCGGCGAGTCCCGTCATCGCCCAGCCGCTCACTCCTGTTCCTACCCGCGACCAGAAAGTCGTCAAGCGCTGGCAGCTTCCCGGCGATCCGCACGGCGTCGCGATCGGCGCCGATGGGACCATCTACGTGGGATTGGCGCAGCCGCAGGCGGTCGTGGCCATCGATCCGAAGACCGGCGCGATCAAACAACGCGTCGTCCTCGACTCCGCCGAGATCGCTTCGACGAAAGAGCTCGTGACCTTGCGCACCAACCGCGCCGGCACCCGGCTCTACATCGCCAACGGCAGCGACGAGAGTGCCTCGATCCTCTCGCTCCCCGATCTTGCCGTCCGCCGCGAGATCACGCTGGAAGGGGAACCGATTCGCGACGTCCTCCCCGATCCGCAGGGACGCCATCTCTACCTCCTCGGCCGCCACGTTCACGTTTACGACGCCGACGGCGAGAAGGAGCTGCGGACGATCAACATCGACGACCCGATGGCCATCGCCGTGAGCGCGAACGGCGCGCTGCTGGCGGTCATCGCCCCCGAGGACTTTGGAAACACCAAGGCAACCTCGGTGGCGCTCTTCGATACCACGAACTTCGCCGAGCTGGCCCGCGAGCCGCTGCAGACCGACAAATCGATCGAAGCGGCGCTGTTCGCCGCCGGCGATCAGGCGCTGATCGCACTCAGCCGCAACTCCCTCTTCGAAAAGCCGTTGTCGATGTCAAAGCCCCTGAAGCAGATGACTGCCGGCGTGAACGGCGAGATGCGGATGGCCATCAATTTCGGAGACCTGACCAACAGCGACGCCATCTGCCTCCCCGAGGGCAGCGGCGCCCAGATCGCCGCCTTGGCGTCACCCGACCTGCTCCTTTTTGCCGAGCAGCGCTGCAACGCCAGCGTCGCCTTTGCCGGCTCAAACCGGCGCGTGACCCCTGCGTCCCTGTACGGGGTCGCCGCGTACGCGATGGCGTATGACCACGCCAGCAACACCGTTGCCGTCACCGATCGCGCGGGATTCCTGACGATTTACAAAGTGCCGAGGCCTGCGGTGGCGAAGTAATCGCCGGAGCACTGTCAGTTTTAGGTGACACTCCTGATATTGAACCCCTCGGTTCTGATCTTGAACTTCTGGCGCCTGATCTTGAACCCCCTCGATCTTGATCTTGAACTTCTGGCTCCAGATCTTGAACCCCCCCGACCCTGATCTTGAACCCCCGGGTTCTGATCTTTGAACCCCGCCGCGCTAAACTTCCCCGTCATGAAGTTCGGCATCGTCGTCCTCCCCGGCTCGAACTGCGATCACGATGCGTTGCACGTGACGCGCGACCTTCTCGGTGCCGAGGTCGAAGTTCTCTGGCACAAGGAGACCAACCTTCGCGGTGCCGATTGCGTGATCATTCCGGGCGGCTTCGCGTATGGCGACTATCTCCGCGCCGGGGCGCTAGCGAAGTTCGCTCCGGTCATGGAGCCGATCCGCCGCCATGCCGCCGCCGGGGGATTGGTGTTCGGCATCTGCAACGGCTTTCAGGTTCTCACGGAGGTCGGGCTTCTGCCGGGAGCGCTGATGCGGAACCAGCACCTGCGCTTCCTCGGCCGCGATGTGTTTGTTCGCGTCGAAGAGACAGACACGCCGTTTACGTGCGAGCTGGAGCGTGGCGCCGTATTGCGCGTCCCCATCGCCCATGGCGAAGGAAACTATTTCGCCGATGACGACACCCTCGATGAGCTCGAGCGCAACCGGCAGGTCATCGTTCGATACTGCGATGCCGAGGGGCGCTTAACAAGCGAGTCGAACCCGAACGGATCGGCGCGCAACATCGCCGGCATCTGCAACGCCGGGCGGAACGTGTTCGGCATGATGCCGCATCCGGAACGGTGCGCCGAAGCGCTGCTCGGCAATACAGACGGCCTCGGCGTGTTCCGTTCGATTGCCGCGGCGATGGCGAAAGTTTGAGCGCTCTGCGCATCTGGCTCGGGCCGGCGATGATCGTATTGGCGATCCTCGCCCCCGCCGCGCGCGCGCAGGACCTGCCGGAGGTCGCGCGCAGCCTGATGGAAGAGGCGGATCGCGCGCGCGAATCGAATCGTATCGACGACGCCATCGCCAAATACCGCCGCGTCATCGACGTCGCGCCAACGCTGGCCTCGGCATATGCGAACCTCGGTGCCCTTTACTTCAAGCAGGGAAAGGTGGCCGAGGCCTATGACACCTTTGTGCGAGGCGTAGCCAGCGCTCCCTCCGATCGAACGCTCCTCTCGAACGCCGCCGCGGCGGCGCAGCAACTCGGCAAATCGGCGGATGCGCTCAAGTACGTCGACGATGCCATCGCCAAAACGCCGCGCGACGCCGCTCTGCACTCGCTGCGGTCAACCATCCTTCGCTCGCTCAATCGAAACGATGACGCGCTGGCCGCGATCACGCGGGCAACGCAGCTAGCGCCGGACGATGCAAAATCTCAGTTCAGTCTCGGAAACATCCAGGCCTCACTCGGTCGCAAGGACGAAGCGATCACGGCGTATCGGAAAGCGGTCGATCTCGACCGCACCTTTCTTCGCGCGTACTTCAACCTCGGAGCCATGCTTTTCGAGACCGGCCGCTACGACGAGGCGCGCGATGCCTATCGCATGGCCCTGGCACCGATCGATCAGGCCATCGCAAACCATCAACCGGTCGAGTGGATCAACGCCCGCGCCTACTCGAACCTCGGCGCGATCTACTTGAAACAGCAGAAGTGGCTGGAGGCCATCGACGCCTACCAGAAGGCGGCCAATCTCGACGACGACGCCGCCGCGCACTACAACCTCGGCTTCCTTTACTTCACCACCGGCAGGATGGACCTCGCGCAGTACGAGTATCGCAAGGTGCTGGCCGGAAACGCCTCGCTGCCGCTGGCCTACCTGCACCTCGGAACGATTGCTTTTAAGACAGCCAAGTACGACGAGGCCATCAACCTTTTCCGGGACGGGATGCCTCATTTCGATGCCGAATCGAAGCGTCCGGCGCTGCGCATGCTCGGACGCGCGGAGCTCATCCGCGGCGACGGTGCCGGCGCGCGGAGATCACTCGAAGAGGCCTTGACGCTCGACTCGAGTGACGCGGAGTCGCTGCTGCTTCTCGGCAGGATGGCACGTCATGAAAAACGTCTCGATGATGCGAAGGCGCTGCTCGACCGTGCGCAGGCTGCCTCTCCGCGGAACACGATCGTCACCCTCGAGCGCGCGCTCGTGGCGCGCGACGCGAACGATCTCGCCGCCGAGCGGGCGGCGCTGGAGGCGCTTCCCGATCGTCCGCCGGTGCAGGCGGAGTTGGCGGTCGTGAATGCTCGCCAGAATCCGAACGCGGCGAACCTTCGCGCGCTGCATGTCGCCACGCCCGAGGTCACGGCGGTGCTCGACGCGCTCGATGGAAAGAGCGATGCGGCGGCCAGGACGCTGGCGCGGAGCTCTGCGCCCGTCGCCCGAGGCGATGCCGGACTGCTGTTCTGGCAGCTCGGACTGTGGGCAGACGCGAAGCCGCATCTTGCAACGGCGCACAAGGCCTTCGCCGATTGGAACGAGGTGGCGCTGGCGGCCGGCGAGGTGGCGCTCGGCGAGAAACGATATGACGATGCGGCGGAGTTGCTGTCGCCGATCCGATGCGAGTCCGAAGCGTGGGGCCGCCCCGGACGCTCCGTGCTCGAACTGAGCCTTGGAGCGAAGGCAGATATCTGCAGCCGGGCGAAAGAGTCACTCGCGAATACGCTCCTGCTTCACGCTGCCGACGAGCTCGATCGCGCCGTTAAACAACAGGACGATGCCTCCGCAAAGCGCGCGCACCAGTTGGCGGACCGCGCGGCCTCGCTCGACAAACGCAAACAGTCGCTCGCGCTCTTTCTCCGCGGTACCGCGGATCTCGTCGCCGGCGCCGACACTTCGGCCCGCGAGATGCTGGCTCGCGCGCTCAGCGGCGATCTGCCGCCCGCAATCGAGACGGTGGCGAAGAAGAATTTCGACTCGGCGCAGCCGGCGAAGGAAGCCGCCGCCGAGGGAGCGGCGTCTTCGCAGCCGAAACATACGGTGGTCGTGTTCCTGCCGGACACGCCGGCCGAGACGGAGAAGAACCTGGCCGAGGCTGCGACGGCGATCGTCGGAAATCTCGCCGGCACCTCGTCGCTGCCGCTGAAAACGGAGCTCTTCCGCCGCGCGGACGACGCCCGGGCGTTCATCGCCGCCAATCGTGACTCTGTCGGAATGGTGATCGCCAATCGTGAGCTCGTCACCCGGGAATTCGTGCCGCGCTACACGTTCAGTCGCGACGGCCGCACCACGTACGTACGCAAGGTCGTCGTGCCGGTTTCCAGCCCTGCGAAATCGCTGGCAGATCTGCGCGGCAAGACCATCAGCGGTGTCGACGCCTTGGGTGACGACGGCATCGGCGTGACGACGCGCGTCTCCGACGACCTCACGGCGCTGGCAAACGCGCTCTACGGCCGCACCGACGCAGCCCTCGTCTCCGAATCGAATCCTCTGCTCGCCGAGCATGCCAGCGAGCTGCGCGTCATTCACACCACCGCCCCGCGGCCGCAACCTGTCATCGCTTTCGCGTCTATGCCCGCCGCCGACCGTGCCGCCCTCGACGACGCGCTCCGTGCGCTTCCGCGCACCGCACTCGCACCCCTTCAATTCACCGGGATCGTCCGCATCGGCGCTGAGCCCCGCGTCACCGCCAAGCGCGAGATCCAGACGGTGCCCGCGTCGGCGCTGGGGCTGAAACTCGATCCACCCATTGCAGTGCCGCTTCGGGTTTCAGTGGAGTTACCACGCGTTGAGATCGCCGAGGATCTGTTCGGCCCGCCGTAGGCGGCACGGAGCGCTGGCGTCTTGCCCCCGCTTTTGAGCTTGGACATTCTTTGCGCCGGATGTGAGAATCGTAGCCTCGGATCTCAGCCGTCGAAATGCGCGGCTTCGCCGCCGGGCACAGACAAGAGTGTCTGTGCCACATTGGCCTCTGCTCCTTTGGCCAACAGTCTGTGTTGCCACATTGGCGAGCCACGAGGCCTGACCCCACAAGCGAGGAATAATGTGGCACAGACCACAGCTGTCCAAATTAGGTTGAGAAAGCGCTGGTTCCCCTGAGCGTACGAGTCATTTTGACGGGAAAGTGAGATCGACCCCCTCAGATGCTGTCCAAATTGAGCGAGAGTTGAGCGGGTTGAGGGAGTGGCGG
>DATMNC010000018.1:0-2904 GCA_035569395.1 Thermoanaerobaculia bacterium
GGTGTCCTTTCGTTAGGGTTCGACCAATCCCGCCAAGCCGCTGATCAGGCGCGCTGCGCGTCGAGCGCGGGCTCCGCCAACGAAGGTTCAGTGGCCCGCGCTCTGCCCGCCGTCGACGTGGAGGGTCTCTCCGGTCACGAAAGTGGCCGATTCGAGATAGAGGATGGCGTCCACGATGTCGGCGATCTCGCCCATTCGGCCGAGCGGGTGGAGACCGCCGAGCGCATGATGCGTCTCGACGGGATGCATCGGCGTCTTGATGACGCCGGGAGCGACCGCGTTCACCCGGATGCCGCGCTTCGCGTATTCGATCGCCAGCGACCTCGTGGCGGCGTCGAGGCCTCCCTTCGTCAGGGATGCGAGCACGGACGGGACGTGAGAGTTCGCGTGGTCTATGAGGCTCGTCGTGATCTGGACGATGTGGCCGCTGCCGCGCTTTTCCATCTCAGCGATCGCGAGCTGCGTCATGTGGAAGAATCCCGCCAGGTTGACGCCGAGCATCGCCGCGTAATCGGCCTCGCTGTACTGCGTGAAGGGCTTCGCGATGAAGAGGCCGGCGTTGTTGATGAGCGTGTCGATACGCCCGAACCGCGCCACGGCTTCGGCGATCGAACGCTCGGCCGTCCTCTGGTCAGCGACGTCGCCAGGAACGGCCAGGATGTCCGTGTCGTCGGATCGTCTGATCGAGCGCGCAATCGCGACGATCCGGTAGCCGCGACCGCGATACGCCTCTACGAGCGCTGCGCCGATGCCCTGCGATGCGCCGGTGATGACAGGCAACTTTCCTGTCGCTGCTCATGTTCGTGTCCTTCATCCTTCTGAGTCACGAAACTCTGGTGCCGATGCGAGTCTCGGATCGCTGTGCCTGGGGCCGATCGCTTCGTGAACGATGTGGTCGGCAGATCAGCTTGCACAAATGAATAATTCTGCTATATCATTCTCTTTATGAGAACGATCGACCTCGAATCCCTGAAGATCTTTCGAACCGTCGTTGACGAGGGCGGGGTCGTCCGTGCAGCCAACAAACTCAATCGCGTTCAATCCAATGTGACGACGCGCATCCGCCAGTTGGAAGAACTTCTCGGTACCCGGCTGTTCCGCCGCGAGGGGCGCTCCATACGTCTCTCTTCGGAGGGGCACACCTTGCTCACCTATGCTGATCGTTTGCTGCGCCTGGCGGACGAGACGGTCAGCGAAATGCGCACCGGCAAGCCGAAGGGTGCATTCAGGCTGGGCTCGATCGAGAGCACGGCCGGCAGTCGCCTTGCTCCCATCCTGTCGCGCTATCACAGCGTTTATCCCGACGTGGTGGTGGAACTCGCCACCGGAACGACCGGGGCACTAGTGACCCGCGTAGTGAAATTCGAGCTTGAGGCTGCCTTCGTCTCTGAGCCCTTTACCGCACCCAGTCTCCAGGCGCGCTGTGTCTTCGAGGAGCGGCTGGTGCTTGTGACATCCAGGGCGATCTGCAAGGTGTCCGGCCCAGCCGACCTCGGACGCTCAACGCTCATCGCGTTCGCGCAGGGGTGCTCCTATCGCAAGCGCACCGAGGAATGGCTAGGCAGCGCGAATGTGATGCCCGAACGGATCATGGATTTTGCGTCGTATCAGGCGATGATCGCCTGCGTCGCTGCCGGTACCGGATTTGCTGTGGTGCCCAAGTCTGTCCTGGAGGCCCTGCACGCGACCAAGAGCGTATGCCAACACGCGCTCCCTAAGCGATTTTCGCACAACCGCACCTATATCGTGTGGCATGGCGATCCATCGCCGTCGCTGCGGTGCCTGCTATCGCTTTTGGTCACTGCCGCCGTATGATGGCTCCCTCGGACCTTCGGTTCACTTGACGGCAGCTATTGGCACGTCAGAAACGTGACGCCGGCCGCCACCCGAGCGGCCGCCATTAAGGGTGCAGCGGACATACGCGCGCAGCCCGTTCATGGTTACATCGAAGGCGCCGGGTCCGGCCGGGATCGGACTAGCTCAGCCGTGCGAGAAGGACGGGAAACGTGATGATAAGCGCTTTTCCAATTATTGGCCGGAACACGCGTCTCGGCCGGTCATGAATCATCGCATCGAGTTCGCTCGACTCGCCGCCGGAGAGTGCCCGACGATCTCGGTGTCACGGTTCCGGGGCGGTCTCAAAAAATGCTCTCCTCTAGTGAGACTGAGGGTTCGAATCCTTGTCCCTCCAGGAGAGAGTCCGCTGCGAACTTGGACCACAGACGACAGCGGCGTCCTCGGGTAATGCCGTTGGGAAACGGAGCCCTCGGCGGTATCACCGGGCATCGATCACGACGATATCAGAAAGTCCGGCTTTCAGATCAACGGACAAATCCTCCCAGGTGCGGTGCCTTTTCCCAAGGCACCGGACGAGGCTCTTACTCATCGGGTGTGGATCGCGTCGCTCGGACGGGTGGTCTTCGACAGCAATGATGGTGGCCCCGTTCGCGAAACCGGACAATGGCAGGTAACGCTGGCGTCGATCGCCCGGCAGCTCGACGACAAGTACGGGCCGCCCCCCCCGCCGGAGCATTCGGTGCACTGACAGTGATACGGCTTGGAGCCTTCTGTCGCGCGGTTGGCCGAAAGAGGCGCAGAACGCGGTTTTGCCCGAGGATCTGCGCGGACAACTGCTGGCCGAGCTCGAGGCCCGTCCCGAAGCTTCCTGGGATGCGGCACTCGCGGCCGTTGTCCAGCCCCTGGCCGAGGATCGGGAGGAGTAGAGGATGACCGATCACCCGACGCCCGGCCCGGGGTAAAGCTGCCGCGCCGAACAACTGTTTGAGGTGCGCGGAGTGGCTGGCCAGGACCCTACCGAGCCGCCGCATTCCACCTCGTATACCTCAACTCCGGTGCCGGATGAACCGGCCATCGCAGCGCATCGCGCTCGGCTTGCGGCGCCAG
>DATMNC010000019.1:0-5193 GCA_035569395.1 Thermoanaerobaculia bacterium
ACAACCGACAACCGACAACCGACAACGCGCCCTCGCCGACCTCGCCATACACAGGCCCCGACCCCACCCGCATCCAATCCATGTTCGGCTCCATCGCCGGGCGCTACGACCGCGCCAATACCGTCATGTCCGCGGGCGTGCATCACCTCTGGCGTCGCAGGGCGGTGCGTTGGTCGGGGGCGAAGGAGGGCGATGCGGTTCTCGACTGTGCGACCGGTACGGGCGATCTGGCCATCGCATTCAAGAAAGCCGTCGGCAGCGGGCGGGTGGTCGGGACCGATTTCACGCCGGAGATGATCGCGCTGGCGCGGCAGAAGTCGCGCGCGATCACCTTCGACGTCGCCGACGTTACCGCCTTGCCGTTCGACGACGCTGCTTTCGACATCGCCAGCATTTCCTTCGGCATCCGCAACGTCGGCGATCCGATGAAAGCGATCGCGGAGATGGCGCGCGTGGTGCGCCCAGGCGGACGGGTGATCGTGCTGGAGTTCGGCCAGCCGTCTGGCCGTCTCGCTTCCGCCCTCTACGATTCGTACCGCCGCCATTTCCTCCCGCGCCTCGGCGGTGCCGTCACCGGCGAGCGCAAGGCGTACGAGTATCTCGAATCGTCGGCAGCCCGGTTTCCGTGCGGCGAGGAGTTCGTGGCGATGATGCGCGGAGCGGCGCGGTTCACGTCCATCGACGTTCGCCCGCTGACGTTTGGCATTGCGTATTGCTATCGCGGGGTTGTTTAGCCGGGTTCATCCTGACGGTGAGCGAAGCGAACCTGTCAGGATCTCCGGTGAGACCGCGCGGAAGTCGATTCCACCGGAGATCCTGACAGGCTCGCTGCGCTCGCCGTCAGGATGAACTTACCGGAGACCGCGCGTCAGTTGGTTCCAGTAGAGCCCCTCGCGATTCCACCGGAGATCCTGACAGGCTTCGCTGCGCTCACCGTCAGGATGAACTTCCAGACCGCTCTCCGCTCTCGGTTATAGTCGGCCCGATGTGTGGCATCTATGGAATGGTCGCCGGCGGCGCGGCGCTGCGGTACCCCGAGGTCCTCGGATTCATGGGCGAGGCGTTGCGGCATCGCGGGCCGGACGGGCACGCGGAATTCACGCATCCCCAGGCGGTGATCGGGACCGAGCGGCTGCGCATCATCGATCTTCATGAGCGGGCCGACCAGCCGTTCGCGTCGCCGGGATCAGAGGTATGGCTGGCGTGCAACGGCGAGATCTACAACGCCGCGGAGATCCGGGCCCGCTATCCGGACTATCCCTATCGCTCGAGGTCGGACGTGGAAACGATCCTGCCGCTATACCTCGAGCGCGGCGTGGCCGCCATCCCCGAGCTCGATGGGATGTTCGGCCTGGCTATCTGGGATGCGCGGACGCAGCAACTGATCCTGGCTCGCGACCGGGCCGGCGAGAAGCCTCTCTTCTACGCGAAGCCGCGTGGCGAGGTGATCTTCGCCTCGGAGCTGCAATGCCTTTTGCGGCATCCTGACATCAGCCGCGAGCTCGATCCGATCGCCATCGGTGAGTACCTTCGCCTCGGATACATCCCCGAGCCGCGCACGCCGTTCCGCGACGTCCGCCGCGTCGAGGCGGGAACGTTCATCCGGTTCCGTAGTGGCTCCGAGGAGGCCGTCCGCTACTGGGATGCCGGCTCTTTCCGTATCGAGCGAATCCACGCGCGCGATGCCGTCGCCGAAACGCAACGCCTCGTCGAGCGCGCGGTCGAAAAGCAGGTCATGGCGGATGTGCCTGTGGGCGTCTTCACCAGCGGCGGACTCGATTCGTCGATCCTGGCCACGCTGGCGGCGAAGTTCATCGGAGTCGATAAGGTCCACACCTACTCCGCCGCCTTCGCCGAGCAGTCGTACGACGAGAGTCCCGTCGCCGAGGAGCTGGCCAGGCGGATCCGGACGCGGTATGTGCCGGTGCGGACGGATGCCGAGACCTTGCTGGAGGCGTTGCGGTGCGTCGTAGGAGGGGTGGCCGAGCCGCTGGCCGATCCGGCCATCCTGCCGACTTTTCTCCTGGCGCGCGCGGCGCGGCAGCACGTCAAAGTCATCCTCAGCGGTGAGGGGGCGGATGAGTTGTTTGGCGGCTATCCGACCTACATCGGTCACAAGGTCGCGCCGATGTACGACGCCTTGCCGTCGTTCGTGCGTGCGTCCCTGCGGCGGATTGTTCAGCGCGTGCCGTCGTCGACGAAGAAGGTAACGCTCGAGTTTCTGCTCAAGCGATTCGTCTCCAACGCCGAGAAGCCGTGGATCGAGCGGCATCTGGCGTGGTTCGGGACCGGGCTGTCGCCGGCGGTCTACAGGCTCGGAAACGACATGCCGGATCTGCCCGGCGCCTCGAACGGCGATCCTCTGACCGGGGCGATGCTGCTCGACTACCGGAGCTATCTGCGGGACAACCTGCTGGTGAAGGTCGACCGGGCCACGATGCTGTCGTCGGTCGAGGCGCGGGCGCCGTTCCTCGACCGCGATGTCACCCGTTTCGCGCTGTCGCTTCCTCCCGACCTGCGCCTGCGCCGTTTCGAGACCAAGTGGGTCCTGAAGAAAGCGTCGGAACGCTGGCTGCCGAAGAGCGTGATCTATCGCCGCAAACGGGGACTGAGCGTCCCCATCGCCAGCTGGATCAACGAAGGGTTGCGCGCCGAAGTCGATCGTCTCCTGGCGCCGGAACGAGTGCGGGCGCGGGGGCTGCTCGACGAGCGCCACGTCGGAGAGTTGCTGTCAGCGCATCGCAGCGGCCAGGCAAACAACGCCAAGCCGCTGTGGGCGCTGGTTATTTTGCAGTACTGGATGGAGAACTGGTCCGCGTAGGACGGTTACGCGGTCTCGGGGAGTCGAGAAGCAATTCACTGGTTTTGGAATCGATTCCAGGATTCCGAACAAAAGATGCCGATTTCGAACAAAAGATGAGGATTCCGAACAAAAGACGCCGATTCCGCCGGTTCCCAACCGCGAGACCGCGCAACCCCGAGACCGCGCAACATCGTCCTACATATCCTCTCCGCGGCCGAAATTGCGAATGGCCCGGTCCTTCGAAACGAAGATCTGCTGCCGCAGCTCGTCGGTGAATCCGACCACGCAGGCGCGGACGAGGTTGCCGAGCTCGGCCACTTCGAAAGGCTTGTGAAGGACGCCGGAGACGAGCTCGGCGTCGACTTCCTTGAATCGCTGATCGGCGTAGGCGGTGATGACGACGATGATCGGCTTGATCAGCGGCGGATTCTGTTTCATCCACTCGATGACGCCGAACCCATCCATTCGCGGCATCATCAGATCGAGAAGGATGACTGCGTATTGGTTCTTCTTGAGGTACTCGATCGCTTCCAGGCCGTCGGCGGCGATGTCGACGGCGAAGCGCTCGCGCCTCACGATCGTCGAGACGAGTTGCCGGATCGACTGGTCGTCATCGGCGACCAGTACCCTCTGGAGTTGTTCTTCTGGACTCTGTGCCATGCAAATAATCCGATCTATCACTTCTAGTAGAAGAATTGTGCCACTCAGTCGACGAGACGCTCGTCGATACGGATCTCCGAGGTGAGCGTTTTGTGAACAGGGCAGCGGCTCGCTACGTCGAGCATTCGCTCCCGCTGCGCGGGTGTGAGAGTCCCGATGAGCTTGATGGCGACGGTAAAGCGATGGATGTAGCCGGAATCGGTGAGGCAGTCGGCGCAGTCTTTGGCATGCATCCGGTCGTTCCCGACCGTGATCTCGACCCCTTCGAGCGGGATGTTCTCCCGGGCAGCCACGACGCGCAGCGTCATCGAGGTGCATGTGCCGAGGGCGGCGGCGAGGAAGTCGTAGGGCGTCGGCCCCGCCTCGGTGCCCCCCGCGCTTGCCGGTTCGTCCGCAATCATCCGATGCGGACCTGCCTCGATGTCGTTGCGCAACGACTTGCCGGAACGGACGATGACTGGTTGCATGGAGCCTCCTGGTTTGCAAAGGGTAGCGGATTGGTTGCTGGGTTGCTTGGTTGCTGGGTTGCGCGGTCTCGGGGTCTCGCGGTCTCGCGGTGGGGTTGCGATCGAGAAACACCGCGAGACCGCGTAACCGCGCGACCGCGCGACCATGTACCATCCCGCCATGAAACGAATCTTCGTCGCGTTGTTGTTCATCGCCGCGGCCGCGCACGCGCAGCGCTGGCAGCCGTCCGACCGGCTCCGCATCGCCAATCTCAACGATCCGCAGATCTCGCCGGACGGCAAGTCGATCGCCGTCGTGGTGACGAGAGCGAACGTGAAGGAGAACCGGTACGACGGCGATCTCTTCATGATCGACGTGGCCACCGGCGAGCAGCGCCAGCTCAGCTATGACAGGCGAGGGGTGGCAGCACCGCGCTGGTCGCCAGACGGGTCGCAGCTTGCCTTCCTCGCCAACGCCTCGAGTGAGCGCGACGCAAAGCGGCAGATCTGGATCCTGCCGACGCGCGGAGGCGAAGCGCGTCGGATCACCGATGCCGCGCGCGGGGTGCAGCAATACGCGTGGAGTCCGGACGGCGCCCAGCTCGCCTTCGTTGCCTCCGACGATCCTGTGCCGAACGAGGAGAAGGGCAATCGTTCCTTCGAGATCGGCGACGACGACTATCTCAACACCACGGCACCGACGCCTTCGCACATCTGGCTGGTTACTGCCTCGGGCGACAAAGCGCGCCGTCTGACCAGCGGCTCGTGGAGCCTGCCGGTGGCCCATCCGCCCGGTCCGGCGCCGTCGCCGCTGGCGTGGTCGCCGGACGGAAAGAGCATCGCCATCACACGGCGCGACACGCCGCACGGCGGTACGCCGAACAGCAATCGCATCGCCCTCGTCGACGTTGCCTCGGGGGGCGTGGAGCGTCTGACCACGCGCGATCTCGACGAGACCCAGCCGGTCTTCACGCCGGACGGCACGCACATCGCCTACTGGCATGCGCGCGGCAGCGAGCCGGGGAGCGAGAACTCCATCTGGCTCGTGCCAGCCGCAGGCGGCACGGGCGTCGAAGTCACCAAAGGCCTCGACCGCAACGTCTATCGCACCGTCTGGCTGCCTGATGGCAAGGGCTTCATCACCGGCGGTCACGACGCGACGTCGACCGCGTTCTGGCTGCAGCCTCTCGACGGTCCTGCCCGGCGCATCAACCTCGGCGAGGTCGAGCCGTACTTCAGCTACTGGATCGACGTCTCGGTGGCGAAGAACGGAACGATCGCCTT
>DATMNC010000020.1:0-7182 GCA_035569395.1 Thermoanaerobaculia bacterium
GATCGAGAGAATCGGTGCCCCATCCATCCGCGCAAAGGCCTTGAGGTTCCCGCCATCGTCAACGACGGTCACATTTTCTGGCACGCCGATGGTTTTCGCTTTTGCCACAGCCGCATCGACCATTCGCTGTGCCAGCTCGGATGAAATGCTGTTCTTCTGAATGACATTGGACACTGTTATCTCCTTGGATCGTCTTTCGCATTGATGTATTCAATGCCGAGCGGACCAATCGCGTTTACCTGCGTGACGTATTCACTGGATTTCGCCCAGTGGAAGTGCGGCGTGTTTCCCGGCAGCACGATGACGCTGCCAGGAGGATAGGCCTGCAGCTTATCGGCATCGAACCGATCGCCGAGGCCGATGTAGAACACTCCCGAGATGACCGTGTACACGCGATCCTCGGGGTGGCGATGCGGCATGAGTTTCACGCCATGGGGAACCCGGACGCGAATGGTGTACGGGCCGGCCTTCGACGGATCGCCCACGACAATTGCCAGGCGGACCGACGGTGGAAACGCGGGGAAAGGCTTCCAGTCGAGGTCATCGGACAACACTGACTTGAAGAGAGCCTGACCCGTCTGGTGAGGTCGAACGATGCCTTGCGTCGTCTCGCTAACGAATCCATTCTTCTCAGCTGACACAGCCACTCTCCCGCTCAGACTGCCGAAGATGAGGCCCGTGCTCACGATCACTGCGACGAGTGCTGTTCTCGTCACAGTTCCTCGATGCTGAATGCCATGCGCGATCCTCCCTGATCACACCAGTGAAGGTAGCGTGGCAGCGTGTACAAGCCGGATCAATTGGACCAAGGTATCGGCGATACGTTGGTATCAGGTGCGGGTCGGTCGTCTGTGATTCCGTCAGTCGGCAGGACCGACACTATCGTCCAATAGATGCCGCGTTCAGGATCGTGGTATGGCGGCGTCCGGCCGTGCGCTCCGGACGTCCTTGCGGCCCTCTGTGGAATGGCGGCCCTCGAGAAGAGGCAAGTGATCTCAGCGGATTTCGAGTCCGATCCGTTGTGGCTGGACACTAGAGGCCTAGTTCGGTCAATCCTGAGTGTTCGTCAGGACGGCGCCCGAGTGGCCAGTGATATCTGCGATCTGTCTCCGAGATAGGGAGATCGTTGATTGACGCGAACCGCGAAGCCATCAGACCGTCGTCATTGAACTCCCAGTTCTCATTGCCATAGGAGCGATACCAGCGCCCCGCGTCATCGTGCCACTCGTAAGCGAAGCGCACTGCGATGCGGTTGCCAGTGAACGACCACATCTCCTTGATGAGTCGGTAGTCGAGTTCCCGGCTCCATTTGCGAGAGAGAAAAGCGATGATTTCGCTTCGCCCGGCAATGAACTCCGAGCGGTTCCTCCATCGTGAATTGCTCGCGTAGGCCAAAGCCACTTTCTCCGGGTCGCGAGTGTTCCACCCATCCTCGGCGAGGCGCACCTTCTGGATCGCGCTCTCGCGCGTGAACGGAGGCAATGGCGGCCGTCTCGTGCTTGTGCTCATTTGGGGACAAAGCCTCTCAGGGAACGTGGACAAAACGGTTGCGGAGATCCTCGGCTCCTTAAGGGGAACGGTGTCCAGGTGTAACCACCGGGTCGGAGTCGTCGCACACCACAACAAAAGAACCCAAGCTGTTCATCTGAGAGCGAACGCGACGCTAGAGTGATTGCAGCACCTGATGAACGAAGGCGACGGCAATCGATCCTTCGCCGACGGCGGACGCCACGCGCTTGATATTGCCGCCGCGCACATCGCCGACCGCAAAGACTCCGGGGCGATTCGTTTCCAACAGATACGGAGACCGCGCCAGCCGCCATCCGCCTGCCGTCAAGTCCTCCGGGGACAAGTCCGGCCCGGTCTTGATGAATCCGCGCTCGTCGAGTGCGACGCATCCATCGAGCCAGCCCGTATTCGGCACCGCGCCCGCCATCACGAACACATGGCGGATGTCATGCGTCTCGACGGCGCCGGTGCCGCTGTCGAGCCACTGGATGCGATCGAGGTGCCGGTCGCCGTCCAGCGCCACGAGCTCGGTTCGCACCCGTAGGGTGATCGCCGGATGCTCCTCGATTCGTCGCGACAAATAGCGTGACATCGTGTCAGCCAAGCCATCCTTGCGGACCAGCAGGTGGACATGCTTGGCCGTTTCCGCGAGAAACACGGCCGCCTGGCCCGCGGAGTTGCCGCCACCCACGACGGCGACCTCGCCGCCCGCGCACAGCTGCGACTCCATGCGTGAGGCCGAGTAATACACGCCGGCGCCTTCGAACTGCGACACGTTGGCAATCGAGGGCTTACGGTATCGCGCCCCGGACGCGATGATCATGGCCCGCGCGTTGATGCGACCGCCATCCTCCAGCTGCACGGCGTAGGGAGGTTTGACGCACGCGAGCTTGGCTGCGCCCTTCGTGACCATCACCTGCGCCCCAAACTTCTGGGCCTGCGCGTACGCACGTGTCGTGAGGTCCAAACCGGAAATGCCGGCCGGAAACCCCAGATAGTTCTCTATTCTGGAACTCGAGCCGGCCTGCCCTCCCGGCAGGTTCGATTCGAGGACGAGTACATCCAGCCCTTCCGATGCGCCGTAGACGGCGGCCGCCAGTCCTGCGGGGCCGGCGCCAACGATCACCAAGTCGCGGACGGACGTTCGATCAATCGCATCGTTGAACCCAAGACAGTCGGCGATCTGCTGGTTGCGCGGATTCCGCAGCACCGTATCGCCACGGCAGATCAGCACTGGCACGTCGGCGGCGGTCACATGAAATCGATCGAGGAGATCCTGCGCGTCGGCGTCGCGATCGAGATCGATGTAGTGAAACGGGTGGCCATTGCGCGTCAGGAACTCCCGGACGCTCAGCGTGCCAGCGCAATGCGTCGAGCCAATCAGCACGACGTCGCCATAGCCGCCGGCGATCATCTCGATGCGACGGAGGACGAACGCCCGCATGAAGATTTCGCTCAGCTCGGTGTCCGTCTGAATGAGTCCGAGCAACTGTTCCCGAGCGAGCTCGATCACTTCGCCACGCGTGGTGGCCCGAATCCGCATCAGCGCGCGGCGACCAGTCAACATCGTGCCTTCGCCGGTGAATTGCCCCGCGCCAAGCGTGGTGAACAGCGCTTCGGTGTCTCCCGATGGTCGGAGCGCCTGGACCTCGCCATTCGACACAACGAAGAACGGCACCGGCCGTTGTCCCACCTCGACGAGCACCTCACCAGAGACGATCGGGCGCCGCTGCCCATGACGCGCGACGCGCGCGATCTGCGGCGGCGTTAGCGTCGGAAAGACACGATCAGGACGAGAGACGGTGGGCATCGGAGGCGTCAACAGGAATCAGGTAACGTCCCCATGTTGCTGTCCCCGAGCGCATTCGTCCATCAGACTTTCGTATCGGTTGCCGCATGTCCGTGTGCAGGAGTTCCATGCGGACTGATACGAAGGTGTCCCCGATACTTTCGTCTAATAGATCCGAGGTCGCGGGTCTGGTCTCATGGTGCCGAAGAGATCGGCGATGAAGTATCTCGATCGACTGCGCACGCCGGTATGTTCCGAAGCGGCGGCATCGTCGTTGTCGCTGTCACTCTCAGCCAGAACACAGGAGAAGCCATGTCCCATCACTACTCCGGTCCGGACTTTGGGTTCCCCCATGGGGACGCCCGCTTGGACTTCAGCGATCTGTATGCCTTCCCCAAGCCTGGAGATGCTGGTAAGTCGATCTTGATCATGAACGTGCATCCGTCCGTCGGCGTGAACCCGCCCGGACCCACCACCGATGTCGCCTTCGCGCCCGAGGCAATTTATGAACTGAAGATTGATACGAACGGCGATGCCGAGGCCGATATCGCGTATCGGGTGCGCTTCACCTCCTCCGAGGGCGGGGCGCAGACCGCGACGCTTCGCCGCGTTGAGGGCGCGCAGGCCGCTGGGACAGGTGACGACGGCCAGGTCATCGTCGAGGGGGCGCCGGTCTCGACGGGGTCGGAAACACGGGTGACGGAGGCCGGTGACTATCGCTTTTTCGCCGGCTGGCGCGGCGATCCCTTTTTCTTCGACGCGCAGGGCGCCCTGAACAACCTGCAATTCACGGGTAACGATTTCTTCGCGGACAAGGACGTCTGCACCATCGCGCTCGAAGTGCCCAACTCTGCCATCGGTCGCAAGAAGATGGGCCTGTGGGTTCGCACGCTGGACGGCTCAAGCGGGAAATGGGTCCAGGCCGATCGCGGTGCGCGGCCAAATCAAACTCCCTTTCTTGCCGGCGAGCAGAACGCCGCCTATCTCGCTGCGGAGCCGGCGGACGATGCCCGTTTCGTCCCCGTCTTCGCGCACGCACTGGAGCACACCGGCGGATATACACCGGCGGAAGCTACGCGGGTGGCCGAGACCCTGCTGCCGGACGTCCTCCACTATGATCCCACGCGGCCGGCGTCCTACCCGGATAATGGCCGGGCACTGAGCGACGACGTCGTAGATTTCTTCCTTCGTCTCCTCACAAATGGAAAGGTGACGGAAGACAAGGTAGGGCCTCACAAAGACCTACTCGCCGGATTCCCCTACGTGGGCCCGCCCCACAAGATGGTTGGCTGAGCCTGTCGTTGTGGGAGCCTAAAGTATCGGGGAGGCGCCGGGTCTGACCATCTCACTTCTGCGGAACCCGAGTCGCAGCCTGGAGAAAGCTTCGAACGAGCGCCGCGATTTCGTTGGCCGCCGTGTCCAGCGCGAAATGGCCGGCATCCAGGACATGCACGTCGGCGTGTGGCACATCGCGTCGATAGGCCTCCGGCTCCGATAGATCGAACGACAAGTCGTACTTGCCCCAGATCACGAGAAGACGCGGGTCTCTCTCGCGCATCCAGGCCTGCCACTTGGGATAGGCGTCGACGTTGGTGCGGTAGTCGTAGAACAGGTCACTCTGAATGTCTCCCTGACCGGGTTGGCTGAGGAATGCGAATTCGTCCGTCCAGAGATCCGGATCGTACCGCTCGACGTTGGGATCGCTGCCGACGTGACGCGTCCGCGTCACCGCAAGCGACAGCAGGTTGGTTCGTAGCGCGCCTTCGTTCGCGGCGCGATCTGCCCAGAACGCGCGTCGGGCCGTCCAATTTGCGCCGAGCCCTTCGTTGTGCGCGACCGCGTCCTGGACGATGAGCCCATCCACGCGCTCCGGATGCGCCATGGCCATCCGAAAACCCACCGGGCCGCCGTAATCCTGCATGTATAGCGTGTAGTGGTCGAGACCAAGTGCCTGTGTGAAGTGGCTGACGATCTCCGCGTAGTGATCAAACGTGTACGCGAAGGTCTTGGGGTCCGGCCAGTCGCTGTGACCGAAGCCAGGATAATCCGGTGCGACAAGGTGATATTGATCGGACAGTCGTGCGAAGAGCGGCTCGAACATACGCGACGACGACGGCAGACCGTGCAGCAAGAGCAGCGTCGGGGCCTCTTTGGGACCCGCTTCCCGGTAAAAGATTATGTGCCCATCGACACGAGTCGTTCGATAGTAGGTGCGATGTTCCACGCGCGACTCCTGTCCTGCCACGCGCGTCACCAGCTGACACGCGAGCATCATGACGACGGCCAGCGCAGTGTGCGCGGCCGTGCGTATCACGCTGGCACCTCGACGCTCACTTCCAACTTCATCGCGATGCGATCGTGCCACTGCGACCTCCTCCACGTCCATGACATCAGACTCGCGCCCTCCGATCTATCCCATGCGAGCCGACCGTCAACCGTCCGTTAATTCCGGTTTGCTCTGTCCGACGTCGATCACGTAACCGTCAGGATCGCGGATGTACTCCTCTCGAGACGGCTGACAAACCACGCATCAGCTCACACGGTCGCCGACTTTGCGCTCGACTGTCCGACTCGCAGCTGCGACTGTTCAGCAGACGCGCCGCGCTCCGCGAGGACTTCCAGCAACCGCTTTCCCAGGACCGCGGCCGAGTGCGGGTTCTGGCCGGTGACCAGATTGCGGTCCTCGACCATGTACGGCTTCCAGATCTCGCCGCGGCTGAAGGAGACGCCGATCTTTTCTTTTAGCTCGGTTTCGAGCAGCCACGTCGCCTTGGCCGCCACCCCGACGGCCGTCTCCTCTTCGTTGGTGAAGCACGTGACCCGATAGCCCTTGAAGGGCGACACGCCGCGGATTCTGGTGGACAGCATCGCGGCAGGACCGTGGCAGACAATGAAGAGCGGCCTGCCCGACTTGAGCTGTGCGGTGAGTAGCCGTCCGGCGTCCGCGTCGAATGCCAGATCAGCCATAGGGCCGTGACCACCCGGCAGGTAGACGGCGTCATAGTCTTCGAGGCGGACGTCCGACAGCTTGAGCGGGCGTCGCATTTCCTCTGCGGAACGGATGATAGCCTCCAGCTCGAGGGCGCCCTCCGCGCCGCCCGCCATCTCGGGACGCAGACTCATCATGTCGACGTTCGGGGTCACGCCGTTGGGCGTCGCGACTACGACGTCGTGGCCCGCATCTGTCACAATCTTGTACGGGTTCGCGAACTCTTCTGCCCAGTAGCCTGTCGCGTATCTGGTGCCATCCTTCAGGACCCAGTAGGTGGCCCCGCTTACTATGAACAGTACCTTAGCCATTGCGCCATCCTCCTCTCGCTTCCATGGAAGCATCGTGGTGCCCGACCGTCATTCACCGAACGTTTGTCAACAGAAGGACTGTGATGCGATACGGCATCCACTCGATGTCATCGGCCAGAATCGTTCGCAACTGCGGATCCTCGTGCTGGCCCGGTGGAGTCGATGCCTGCTGTTCGTCGCTCCCGACATCCTCCGATGTCCATCAGAGCACGCGCAGGCTGGGTGATGCTATTGGACCAAGGTATTGCCGACAGCGTGGCTGGAGATCTCTCTGGAGCCGCGACTCCCACGATCGTTCTGCGAACGGACACACGAAGCGTTGCCCTTGAGCTTGGAGGATGACTCGGGCAGGTTCGAGTCAGCGCAGTGCGAATCGGACGACGGCGCCGGCTCTGCGACCCTTGGTGAGCGGCGAAGCGCCGAAGCGCTCCGCCGCTGGACGACGGCCGTCAGGCGGTCGCCGCTTCCGCCACCTCTTCGTACTGCGCGTACGCCTCGAGGATCAGGTCGCGGACGTTCGTCTGCGCCGTGGTGTCGACGATCGGACGCAGCAGCGCGAAGGAGCGCCGGTCGCCGTTGACCAC
>DATMNC010000021.1:0-34075 GCA_035569395.1 Thermoanaerobaculia bacterium
TTACGACGCCGCGATAGCGGCTTGGGAAGGTAGCCAGGGGTGCGAGCGTTTTTTGCGAGCACCCCTGGAACACGATGCGATCTGAAATCGTGCCGCGTCAGCGGCACTGGATGGAGTCCCGATTACTCAAGTGCCGCTGACGCGGCACCAAACCATGCATCTCGTTACCAGGGGTGCTCGCAAAAGCCTCGCACCCCTGGCTACCGTCTCGTTGCCGCTAACGCGGCAATTTCGCCGGCGGAGCCGGCGTTTTCGCCGGCGGGAGCCGGCGACTGAAGATTGGCCGGCGAAGCCGCTATCGCCGCGCTGGAGGCAGTTAAACCCGCCTCTCGGAGGCCGTTAACAGATACTCGACGGCCGTTAACAGCCTCTCGGAGGTCGTTAACAGCCTCTCGGAGATCGTTAACAGCCTCTCGGAGGTCGTTAACAGCCTCTCGGAGGTCGTTAACAGTCTTTCGGAGGCCGTTAACCGCCTCCGGGAACGAGTCAATGACTCTGGGAACGAGTTAACTACTTCCGGTGAAACGGCTTACTGCCGCGTTGCCGGCGAAGCGGCGAGAGATCGTAGCCTCCGACGGGTTCTTGGCATCACGGTTAACCGGCGCCCTTCAATAGTCGTTTCACGGCGCTGTGAAGCCGGATCGCATTGCGAAAGCCGAGGATGCGGGCCAGGACCCGCATCAGCCGCTGCTGTTCTTCATCGCGCGGTTGAAACGAGGGATCGAGCGAACGGATATGCGTTGCCGCGGCTTCGAACGCGACGGGGTCGTTGAGGCTGAGCACCCGCATTTCCTTGTAAAAGTATTGAGCGAGCCGTCGCTTGCGCGGCGCCGTAAGCAATCCTTCCACTGACAGCCTCTCCTCGATTTTCTGAAGGATGCGATGGTGTTCTCGCGCATTGGCCAGCATCGACGTGTTCGTCATCCGTGCGCCGGCATGCTCGCGCATCGTGTACGCGGAGCCTTCCACGGTGGCGATCCGGCTCGCGCCGAGGGCGGCCTGGCAGAAGTAGTCCCAGTCGTCGAGCTTCCGAAGAGCCGGGTCCCATCGCCAGTCCGCGCGCCGTTTGTACAGAGCGGCCGAAGTCGGTACGGCAATTCCCGCCAGGACATCGTCGACGATGGTCCGGAACACCGGAGCTTCGAACACAACCGTGCTGCCATGCGCCCCCGCGTACCAGCCGGAGACGGCGATCTCGGCACCGGTGGCCGCGAGCGCTTGTACTTCGGCCGCCAGGTGCCCGGGCGTCAGGATGTCGTCCGAGTCGAGAAACTTGACGCAGGTTCCGCGGGCGGCGTCGAGGCCGCGGTTACGCGCGGCGGATTGCCCGCTGTTGGACTCCATCCGGAGACATCGAATCCTCGGGTCCGTGTATGCCGCAAGCGATTCCCACGTTCCGTCGGTCGAAGCGTCGTCGACGACGACGATCTCCACCGGCAAGTCCAGCGCCGCTTCGAGTGCCGAATCGATCGCTTCCCGAATCAAGGCCGCACGGTTGTAGACCGGGATGATGATGTCTACGGTCGCCATCGTCACCGCCGCGCCGCCACGATCCGAAGGTAGTGTTCTTCCATATGCATGGCGATGCGATCCCAGGTGAAGCGTTGTTTCACCAGTTCGCGTCCGCGCTTGCCCATGGCCGCGCGAGCGCCGCCATCGCTCAGGAGACCATGAATGGCCGCGGCCAGCCGTTCTGGCAAGCTGCTGGTTACGATGCCTGTTCGAGCCAGGGTGACGTCCGCGGCAAGTCCTACTTCCGGCGAAACGATCACCGGCAGTTCCACCGCCATGGCCTCGAGTACCACATTGCCGAAGTTCTCGGAAAGGGATGGCAGTACCAACGCCGTCGCTGTTTGCAGCAACTCCTCCTTCGCCGCGCCGAAGACCGGACCGCGGAATTCGATGCGATCCGCGATGCCGCTTCGCTCCGCCTGCGCCCGGAGTTTCGGCGTGAGCTCCTCATCATCGTTTCCCGCGATCACCAACTTGGCCTCGGGCACGGCTTTGATCGCATCGAGAAGACGGTCCAGCCCTTTCTTCCAGTTGATCCGGCCGAGGAAAAGCAGCGTCGCGGCCGCTCGATCTCGCGACGGTGCCGCGGGCAGATCGATCCCGTTCGGCACGATGAACGGGTCAGGCAGCGGGATCGGAATCTGACGGGCGTCGTCCAACTCCCGTTGCGCCGTGAAATGAATTCCGGACGAGTGCCGGAAGGTGCGCGTTTCGACGGCCCGGATCCAGGCATTCTTGACGAACCGGCTCTTTCTTCGGATCAGTTCGGGAACGAGCATTCCTCGGGGCGAGACGACGTACGGCACACCTGCGCGCTCTCCCGCGCGAGCCGCGGCCCAGGTCGGCCAGAGGAAGACGGAGTGCAGGTGCAGAAGGTCGTACCCCGCAAGATGTTCCGCGAGTGCCCGGCGCATCGGAGGCGAGATGTAGATCCTTCGCCCGGGAGATGGCGAAGGGAAATAGTGAACGCGCACTCCGTCGAGTCCGACCGGCCCGTCGAGCGGAACGTCGGAATCGCAGTCGCCGTCGACATTTGTCGTGAAGACATCGACATCATGCCCGCGCGCGGCCAGTGCACGGCATAATCCATGGACCGCGTAGATCGGGCCGCCGTATCGGGTGGCAGGCAGGTAGGTCGGGACGACGTGAAGCAGGCGCACGCGCGCTACGGTGCTACGCGGTGGCCGGTGCCGTCAATGGCCGGCGCACCGCTACCGCGCCGGGTGGCCCGGAGGTGGCCAGCCGTTCGTCGAGCGCGGCGGTCGCGAACGTGCAGCCGACGAAGAACGCCGCCAGCAACGTGAGCACGGGGTCCGAGTACGCCTGAGCTGAGGCAAGAAACTCAACGACGTTGGCCACGACGATGCCGAATAGTGCCGCTCGGGTGAGCTGTGAGGAACCAGGAACGTCGGGATGCTTCGAGATCTTCAGCATCGTCAGCAGCATTGCTGCCGCCAGGATTGCCACCGCCACCAGGCCCGGAACACCAAGCTCCATGGCCAGCTTGCCCAGGCCCCCTTCCTGCCAGCCGAGCTGCGCAATGCCTTTCTCGCTGAGCACGTGGTAGGCCCCTTGTGTGGCTGTACCGAGGCCTCCCCCCATGATTCCGGACTGCTCCACGGTGCCCTGGAGACCACCCTCGAGCCGCCCGAAAATCTCCTGCTGGCTGGTCGCCGCGCCTTGCGTGTAGGCGCTCGACGTTTCATCCTGCGATACCTTGGTAACGACGAAGACCATGACCAGGCTGAGGACGGCCACGGCGATGCCTTGAGGCATCGAGAGACGGCGGATGTATCGCCAGAGAAAGGCAATGACAAATACTGCGATCATGTAGAGAGCCTTGCGCCGTCCGCTGAGCAGGCAGTTGAAAAATCCCCAGCCGCTGACGAGCATCCAGATCCAGATCCTGCGGAGACCGTGCGAGCGCAGCGACATGATGATGCCGACCATCGTCAGCGTTGCCGCATGCAGGCCCATGATGTCGGGACCGCGATAAAACCCCGAAAGCATCCGGATGGTCAGGCCGGTCAGCATGCGAAGGTTGTCCTCGTGGAGCGCCACGGTGCCGAGGACGCGCCAGTCCAGTCTCATGTACTCCAGCGGCGTTCCGATCATGGCGATCGAAGTGACGAGAGCGTAGAAACGGAGCAGGTCGTAGAACTGCTCCTCCCGCTGCAGGTAGGCATAGCCGAGGATCACTGCCGGTATGGGGGTTAGATAAACGAACAGGCCCAGAGCCGGTGCTTTCCACCCATCAAGGCCGAAGGTGAAGATGCCGTTGACCGCGGCGAGAAAGAGAAAGAATAGGACGATGGTGACGGCACCGAACACGTTGCCGAACCGGCGTGAAAAATCGCGTGCGTGTGCCTGAAGCGTCTTCTGCGCCGCAAAGACGACGACGAAGTAAATGAGGACCATGCTGAGCGACATCAACACCGGCGTTCCCGGTGTCAGTTTGCGCGCCGGGTCCTGCAGCACACCGACCAGGATGGCCAGAAGCCATCCCCGCCGCCAATCGACGAGCGCGATGGCTACCGAGAGAAGCATCAGCGCCAGGAAGAGGATCGTGAACGTGATCATGTGCGGACCGATCAGTGGAACGCGGACGGCTCGCGAGCCATTTCTGGCGGCCGCCGAATCAGTTTCCGTCCCTGGCGCGCCAGACGCCGCGCCAGCAGGAGGCCGCGTAGCTCGCCGATCAGTTTCGTCGGCACAGTCCAGAGGTGGCCGAGGTGATAGCGTGTGATCACGTTCCTGCGGATGCGGCGGAGGGTGTACCGCCAGAGCGGCCTCCGATGATGGATGGCGAAGTAGTAGTCACCAACCGAGTGGGCGGGTGAAGGACTGCTGCGATGGTCGCCGTAAGAGCGCAGGCCTCCGGTGGCCAGCTTGAGATGGCGCAGGGTCGCCTCGGGCGAGAACCAGATCCTGCCTCCCGCCGCGATGAGGCGAAGTGCGAAATCGGTTTCGAAGCGATAGCCGGCGCCGACGAAGTTCTCGTCGAACCCTCCGGCGGCGATGGCGTGCTCGCGCTTCACCGACAGATTGCCGGCCATCACGTTTGCCACGAAGCGTCCGCGGTCGTGGTTGAAATGAAACTCCAGGTCGTCCTCCGGCTGCTCGAAATGCCGCGGCTCCTCTCCCGGCTGGAGGATTTGCCCAACCACCGCCCACGTCTCTTCCGCGGCCTGGGCCTGTATATGGGCGGCGATCATCCCTGACGCGGGCTCAACGTCATCGTCGAGGTAGAGAACGATCGTTGCACTTGTCGCAAGCAGCGCTTCATTCATGGCCCGGGGTATGGACGGCGCGTCGAGGCGGATCAGTTGAATGCGCCCCTCGCGGTGCCAGCGAGCAAGCGGCTCGTTCTGCTCAGCGCTCTGGTCGACGACGATGATCGTGTCGGGTGGTGGATCGAGCGCAAGGAGACGCTCCACGGTCTGCACGACGATGACCCCCCGGTTGTACGTCGGAATGGCGACGGCGATCATGCCGGCCGCCTTTCCTCGAGGCTGCGTGCCGCCGCGTTGACGCCTTCAACCCCCCGGGCGAAGGTCCAGGTGTCGATGATCTGGCGCGAGCGATCCGCCATACGCTGGCGCAAGGACGCGTCGCCTGCGAGCCGGGTCATCGCCGTCGCAAGCGCGGCAGCGTCGCCGGCCGGATAGACGAACGCGTTCTCCCCCTCCAGCACGATGTCGCCGATCGATCCGCAGCGATCGGTGACGATGACAGGGAGCCCGCAGGCCATCGCTTCATTGATTACCGCTCCGCGCGGCTCGTAGGTCGAGGGAAGGACGAAGACGTCCGCGAGCCCGTAGTACTTCGGCAGCTCGCTCTGGTTCACGAAACCGGCAAACCGCAGACCATCGAGCTCGTGCTCCCGCGCATACGATTGGATCGGTTCGCGCAGCGCGCCATCGCCAAGAAAGAGGATCACGGCGTGGCCGCGCTCGGTCAGCTGTTCGTACGCGTGCAGGAGCGTCATCGGGTCTTTCCGCTCGACGAGTTTCGCGGAAAAGACGAAGACGATCTGGTCCGGCCGGATGCCCAGCGAGTTGCGCATGCGTTCCCGCTCGCCCGCCGCGAAGCGGCTGGCGTTCTCGAAGCGCTCGTTGTCGACGGCCCACGGCAGAAGAAAGAAATGACTGGGGTCCGCGCCGTAGTGACGGTAGTACTCGGCGTTGAGGACGCCTGAAACCATGAAGCCGGTGGTGTTCCGAAAAAGCAAACGAAGGAGACTGGCGCGGATTCGGCGTCGAAGAGAGTCCTTCGGCGGCGGGAAACTGCTGTCGCCATAGAGAAAGAAGGGAATGCCCGCCAGCCGGCAGGTGACGATGCCGGCCATGGCGCTGATCGAGCCCCAGCCGAGCATGAAGATCACCATGTCGTAGTGCCCGCGCCGAAGCGCCGGTACGATGCCCGGATTGATGTGCCGTGTCCAGCCGCGGTTGCTGTCACCGGCGAGGTTGCGAAGGAACAGATGCCGATAGCCGGTCAGCAGATCGACGTCCCATCGCAACGAGGTTCCCATGTCTTTGTCCTGATAGGTCTGCGCGCCGGCGCTCGAAAGGTAGAGCACCGTCAGATCGATGCCGGGATCTGCGGCCAGCAGCCGAAAAAACGGATCCTGGTACTGAATGACGTGCGATGCGACGATGGCAACACGGTGAGGCGTCATCCGAATCTCGCCTCCAGGCGACGCGCATAAAACGCCGCCGTCTCGCGCGCCACGCGTTCCCACGAGTAGCGATGAGCGGTCCCGATGGCGGCGGCGCTCATGCTGCGGGCGCGGTTGCCGTCGTTCATGAGGACCAGTGCGGCGTCGGTCAGCGCGCCGGCATCGCCCGGGTCGGTCAGGATGCCGTCCACGCCATCGTTCAGGATGTCGGCCGGCCCTCCGACCCGTGTTGCCACAACGCACGCCCCTCGGCTCATGGCTTCCAGAAACGCTTTCCCAAACCCCTCGAAGAATGACGGAAAGAGAAAGATACCGGCCTGGTCATAGACGAGGCGCAACTCGTCCTGAGGCGTCCAGTGGAGAAGTTCGAGACGGTCGACCGCGAGTGGTGTGAGGAGTGACCGGACGTCGTCGTGGTGAGCGCGGTCGCAGACCCAGATGAGATGGGCATCGGGACGAGCTTCCACGATGGCGTTCATCGCTGCGGCCGTGACCATCGGCGCCTTTACAAAGGCAAACTGCCCGACATAAAGCACGGTTCGCATGCGGGCCTCGTCATATTCGGGAACGGGAGCCGTCAGGAATCGGTCGGGCGCGGCTTGTGCCACGACAGCAATCCTGGACGCGTCGATCCCGAAACGGTCGTAAAGGAATGATGCGTCGGCGCTACTCGAAACGATGTGGCCGTCAGCATGACGCGCTGTCGCTTTCATATGCCGGCTGAGCAGGCGGCTGATTGTTGCTGACGCCAACCGGCGGGGGAGGGAACGCCGCTCTCCCTGGCTCAGTTTCCATGCCTCAACGACTTCATCGACGTGTCCTTCGATCCCATGCGAGCGATGGATCATGACGGCGTGTTTGTGATGCCGGCGGAGCCAGCGCGCCACGCGATATCCGTGTGGTTGATTGATGTGGACGACGTCATAGTCATGCCGGGCAAAGGACCGCTCCGCGGCGCTCTCGTACGCCCGAGGCAGTTCCAGCAGGTAGTGCAGATTGCCGTGGGCGATACGGCGTCCGAGATCGGGAGCCCATACCTCGTCGATCGTGTGGCCGAGGTGCCGCAACGCGTCCATCGTACGAACCTCGGTTCCCGCGGCGCCCGAGGAGAGATCGCGCGGCACGTCGGCCATGAAGAGGATTTTCATCGCGGCACGAAGAGAGGATTCTCGTGGCGGAGGATCGGGCATCACTGCCATGAAGATTACAGCCATTCCGAGCGAAGCGAGACATCCCCGCCCTGGTCGAAGAGGAGGTGGATGCGCCGCTCGCAGGGTAGGAATCAGTCGACTTCCGTGCGGGATGATGACCGGACCAGCAGCGATTGCAGGTAGCGAACCCAGGATCGTATGGAAAGCGGCCAGGCAGCGATTGAGCGACGCAAATAGGAGCGTGCACGGAGGTCACCGTTGCGCCGCAATGCCTCGCCGATGAAGTAGAAGCCGTTGGCGCGAGCGCGCCGTGACTTGCCGCGGGCTGGCTGGATCCGGGCCGCCTCCTCCAGGATCGACGCCTCAGATTCGCCGCGGGATCGGGCCAGAAGTGCCATCCGGGAGAGTCCGGCCATCCGCTGCTGCGTTGTCCGCGAAGCGTTGCTGATGGCATTAGGAGTGATCCGCGCGGTGTACAACACTTCAGGAATGATCTGAAACGTGCCTGCCTGCGCGAGGCGATACCAGAGATCCCAGTCCTGGCCGTAGTAGAACTGCGGCCGGTAGCCGCTTATGCGGTCGTACACGTCGCGGCGGAACATGACCGATCCATGGTGAGTCGGCCCGTCCGTTACTCCATGCTCGCAGCGCAGATCGACGATCCGGATCGGTTTGACGGATAGTCCAGCGCCCCGCGCGATGTACAACGGTTCCAGATCGGGCCCCGCGTACCCTGTCCAGCAAGAGACGAAGGCGAGGTCGGCGTCTTCGTCGAGGGCCCGGATCTGCAGCGCGAATCGGCGCGGATCGGAGAGGTCGCCGGCGTCGTGTCTCGCGATATACCTGCCACGTGCTGCGGCGCAGCCCGCAATCAGCGCGCGCGTCAGCCCGGCGTTCGGCTGCGTAATGACCTGGAAGCGCGGGTCGCGAGAGGCGTAACCGCCGAGTATGCGTGGCGTGTCGTCCGTCGAACCGTCATCGACGGCGATGCATTCGAAGTCGTCATACGTCTGCGCTTGGATGCTGTCCAGCGTAGCGGCAAGCGTGCTTGCGCCGTTGTAAACGCCCATGACTACGGAGATCATCGTCATTAGAGATGCCCGACCGGTTTATCGTGAGAACAGCAACGAAGCAATGTGGCCTCAAGGAGGGCGGGCTTTCTCGCGCGTCAAGTCGCGCAATAGAGGTTGATGAGGGCGGCCTTCCTGCCATCCGATCTGGAGAAGTCGATGATCTGATCGAGATCGACGTCCTCCACACCGTGGCTGGTGCGGCCGTCGTAGAGGATCATCGAGCCGAAACCAGCTTCCGTTTCCACGTCGATCTTCCTATCGTCGAAGCTGATCAGAACGCCGCCCCCGGAGGTGAAATCGAGGCCCTTCCGGCTGAGGAGCACCAGCATCTGGTAGAACGGTTTATCCTTTTCCGCGAGTTTGCTCGGAAAATACTCGTCTTTGTGCATGGATATGAATCCGCCGCCTCGCGGGTAGTGATGCACTCTGCAGGCATTCCAGAAGCCATCGCGTTCCGGATCGTTGCCAAAGTCCGCGTCCACCGCCATCAGCCTGTTTCGAACGGCGATCATGGCGCGAAACAGCGCGCCCAGGCCAGGGTAATTCTTATCGGTGGGATCAAAATAGATCGATTGGAGATTCTGGGCGATCGGATAACCGTTCCCGTTCTTCGCCCCGATGCCGAGCTTCCTCCAGGGTTCTTTCGAGAGCTGACGATAATTGAAATTCTCGCTCGGCGCGTGCAACTTGGCACTTTTGAGACAGACGCCGTATTCCTTCCTCGCCGCTTCACACATGCTTTCCAGCCCCGCATCCCTGACGACCAGATAGCCTTGGCTGTTGAGTGCGGCGTCAACGGTCTTCGGATCGAAGTTTGCTAAATCCATCTGTCATCTCGAGGAATCAATTGCTGAGAGTACCGGAGCGTGCCATGGGGGCCTCTGGCTGTCAAGGATTCACGCCTTTCGCGCAACCGCCAGGAGACTCCCGCCCGTCAGATTCCGCAGGGGAGCGAGAAGCGCGTCGCCCGGGCCGGAAGCCAGTTGCATCATCAGATTGCCGAGCCTGGAGACCTTCAGACCGATTCCGCTTTCGACGGTCTCCCAGGTTGCGTTTCGTGAAAGAAATGATCGGGCGAGAAGTCCCGGCACAAGTGCCGTGAAGAAATATCTGGATTCAAGGACTTCGAATCCCGCGGACTCGAAGAGAGAGGCGAGCCCCTGGCGGTTGTAGCGCCGGTGATGACTGGATAGCTCGTCGATCCTGCTCCACAACCAGCGGTGCGCGGGCACGGTCAGGATGACTCTCCCACCCGGGCGAAGCATGTGGTGGATGTTGTTCATCGCCAGTCCGTCGTCCTGGATGTGCTCCAAAACGTCAAAGAGCGCCACCACGTCGAAATGTTCTCGGAATGGAGACGACCTCAGGTCGAATTGATAGAGTTTCTCAAGGCCGTACTGTTGTGCATACAGGAGGCCATTCTTATGAATCTCACCGATGGATAAACTGCGATAGCCATTCTCCAGAAGCGCCCGCGCCGTATGGCCTGTTCCGGCACCCACTTCCAGAATGTCCTCGGATTTTTCGACATGAGCTCTGAACGCGCGAAGGATGACCTTCACCCGGTGTTTGAACCAAGGATGCTGCCGCTCATGGCTGTAGAGTGCGTCCAGCCCTTCCGACTTGTAATCATCATGGTCGAGGGCGATTTCGGGGTTGAAGAGAACGATGCCCTGTTCCCGCTCCGCGCGGTACCCACAGGAAGAGCATGAGAATCGCTCCTGCTCCTCCCTGAGGCCGCTGGCGCAGTGGTGACAGACGATCACTGGCCCCCCAGATTGAAGATGACGACGCCGGCGAGAATCATCAGCATTCCCCAGATGTGGTGCCGCTTCATTCTCTCACCCAGGATCGCCACGGACAGGGCGACCACGACGGCGTATCCAAGAGGTAGCAACGATACCGTCAGGTGGAGCGGCAAGGTTTTCAAAGCGATCGTGGACGTAATCGTGGAGGTGAGCATCAGCGCATAGCCGGCGATTGTGAATGGGTCGAGGAAAGAACCGATGATGGAGCGGCCTCGCCCGCGGAGCGCACCTTTCTTCATGAGTAGCTGGCCCGTGGACGCCACGACGACGCCGGCGAGAAAGATCGCCACTGCTGCAGTCAAGAGAGATCCTCCCGTACCACGAGGTATACACCGGCGACGATGACCGCGGCGCCAATGACATTCACGCTCGTTACCCGTTCAAGAAAAAAAACACGGCTTGCGGCCAGAACAAGGAAGTAATTCATGCTTGTGACGAGATAGGCGACGAAGAGCCGGACCTCGCGCAGAACGAGCTGCCAGAAGAACGCCTGAAGGATGAGACAGGCAAGACCGCCGAGGTACCACGGGTTGCTGAGAAACGCGCTGAACGTAGGGCTTCCCATCCGGAGCGCGGCAGTCTTACCGAGGACGATAGCAGTGGCTTGAAGACAAAGAGATAGGACCAGATAGAGGAACGATACCGGATGGACTCGGTCGATCATTCCTTCACGACCGCCAGCCCGACCCCTGTGGACCCGTAGGAGTTGCCGTTGTAGAGAACGTATGATTGCCCGTCGTGTTCAAACGGGTAGCCATAACAGATCATCTCCGAATCCCAGCCCGAAGGGGAGACGTCGATTCTGATCGGGGTTGGGTCGCGCGTCCATTCCCGGCCGTCTAGGGAGGTGGCGAACCCAAGGCGGTACGTATTGGCACCGCCGCGGAACGTAAACCACATCTCGTAACGATCCTTCAGTTTTCGGACGACCGGCCGCGCGATTGCGTATTCGTTCGCATCATACGGGAGACACAGGTTGGCATTGGTTCGCCAGACGAGTCCGTCATCGGATTCCGCGTACTTGACCGTGTAATAGTGTTTGGCTTTAGAACTGAAACTCTCCTTCTCCCATTTCGTGCCGGAGATGTACCACATCTTGAACGTCCCCTCGTCGAACAGGACGAAAGGAGCTCCCGTGATGTACGGGTCGTGGGGGTTGCGGCCGAGTGCGGGTGCTAGGGTGGGGCGTTCGTAGGTCCTGCCCCCATCGCTTGAAATGACCAGTCCTATGTGGAAGGCAAACGGCACGTCGACGGTGCGCGACCAGCCCGTATAGTAGAGATACCTATCACTACGATGGTCCACGAGGCTGGAGGGCATCACACCGGCGTCGTCGAAAGCTCCCAGCGGGCCGAGGTCGATCAGCGGTTGCCGAGAATAGTCAGACAGGTCAAAGGGCCGGTTGATATCGAAAACAAAAAAACCGCCGCGGGAACGGTTATCAGAATCGCGAGCCGCAAAATATACTTTGTAGAGTCCCTCTCCAAGATGTTCAGGAATCGGGTTTTGCGCATGGGTCTTCAACCAGTCGAGCCCGGCCGTTGCCGGTTCGAAGATCAGCCCTAGTTTTTGCCATTCCTTATTCATAGCTCAAGGGTTGGTCGCCATTGCAAGGCCGAAGCCGGTGCGGCCGAAACGATTGCCGGCGTACACCATGTGCCTCACGCCCTTATGATCGAAAACGCAGGGATATTCGATCATCTCTGAGTCCCAGCCATCCGATGACACATCGATCCCGGCGCGGGCGTCCATACGCGTCCACTCGATCCCATCCTGCGATTCGGCATAACGGATGCGATAGGACCCACCACGAGAGCAGAACCACATCCGGTAGCAGTCGGAGTCCTTCAGTACGCAGGGCTTGCACATCGCGTATTCATCGGAACGGTTGAAATCGATGGCGACGATGTCCTTCCGATCCCAGCGGATTCCATCATACGACTCGGCGTACTTGATGAGATGGCGCATGTCCTCTTTCCGCGCGCCCCATTGGGTGTTCGATCCATACCACATGCGAAAGATGTCATTCTCGCGGATAACCCATGGATACGATATCGTGTAGGGATCGGTCTCGTTGAGCTCGACAATGGGGAATCGGGAGACACGCCGGAACGGCTCGTCGGGGCCGTCGCTGATGGCGAGGCCAAGCGCGTTCTGCCACGGCACTGTCACGGTCAGGTGCCAACCCATGTAGTAGAGGAGACGTTTCGACCCGATCGGGACGATGCAGCCGATCGATACGCCGCTGTCGTCAAACATGGCCAGATCGCCCGGCCCCAGCACCGGCTCGTCGGCCTCGCGCAGAATCGTCTTCGGGTCGCTGAGGTCAATCTCGACGAAACTGATCGATGATCGGTTTTGCTCATCACGACTGGAAAAATAGATACGAAACCGGTCGCCTTCGAGATGTTCCGCAACCGGGTTGGCGGCATGCGTTCGCATCCATGTCTTGCTGCCATCCGGCGCAAAGATGTGGCCGATTTTCCGCCAGTTCACGGCTTCCCTTTCGGATCGTCGAGAACTACTGCCGCCTCGGCTTTTACAAGCCGGTCGAGCCACTCGTGCACGCTGACCCCGGCCTTTGCCGCCGCCTGTTTCGCGAGCGCCTTGGCCTCGACGGTCACACCCTCGAGAACTCCGAAGTAGCGGCTGCGCATCGTGCCGCCACGCCAGCCCTGGTGAGCAAGATCGAGGTTCAGAGGGGGTAATCCGTCTCCCTTGCGGAAACTGATGACGTAGAAGCAGTTGCCTATGATCCAGCGAACGACCACATCCATGGCGCTTTCCGGCAGCGCCGCCAGCGGAATCTCGGCCTTGAAGAGCGCATTGTTTGTCGTGACGACGGCCTCGAATTCGGTTCCTTTGAGCCAGGGAGCAACGGCTTCGTCGCCGATGAGAATGCGGCCTCCGGGTTTGGCCACACGGGTCAGTTCGGCTGCTCCCTTTCTGAGGTCGCCAAACTGGTTGAAGCCGCCGAAATGGAACACAGTATCGAAGAAGTCGTCAGGGAAGGGAAGAGCCGTTGCATTCGATACGGAGTAGTCCAGGCTGCATGAGAGATTCAGGGTTGCGGCTTGGTCCGACATCGTGCGCACGCAAGCGGCGACCATGAGCGGCGAGAGATCCTGCATGTGGAGCCGTCCCTTACTGGCCAGCCGCCGGGCGAGGCGAAACGAATCGCGGCCCGTGCCGCAACCGGCCTCCAGCACCCTCTCGCCGCCGTGGAGGTCGAGCATGTCGACCATCGATTCGCGCACGGCGTTTTCGTCCTCATTCATCGCGGCGAACTGCCAATTGACTGCGATGTCGTAGATCTCGGCGGCCACGCGGTCATATTCGTCCTTCGTTTGTGCCTCGAGCGCCGTCAGCAGAGCCGGATCGACGAAGTTGGGAATGCCATTCTCAATCGAATAAGCGTCGCCTTCGGCTGACACCATCCTGCCTGAGACGATCTCGTCACCGCGCAGAACCGGATCGATCAGCCGCAGCACAGTACGGGATCGTGGGCACCGGAACTCGGAAACGTGCTCAAGGAGCATGGGTTCCTATTCTAGCCGGTTCCCGGCACGCAAATGGGTTGCTCGCTCTTCCGCGGAGAGGGGAGGGTAGAAATCGTGCTCTTCGATCAGGAGACAACCGTCAGCGCAACTGACGATAAAATGCCCGGAAGCGTCCACTTGCAGGATGCGCCCGCCGCCCTGTGCCGTATAGCTCTCCAATTCGACCTTGACGGCGCGATTGATGAAGATGATCCTATTGAAGAGATAGCTGAAGGCCGGCAGAAAAGGCTTGGCGTGCACCCGCACGCGCCTCTCGATCATCGCAGCGGAGAGATTCCAGTCAAGATGGTAGCGTTTCTCGATCGTGCTGTAGTAGGAGCCTGTGCCTTCCTGCGGGTGTGCCGTGATCGAGCCGTCGAGGATAGAGTCAAGATGCTCTGCGAGCAATGCCGCTCCCTCAATCATTGTCTGACGATACAGCTCGTGGCCGGTGATCGCCGGAGGAAGCGGGTACTGCCGCTGTACAAAAACGTCTCCGGTATCGATACCGGAGTCGATTCGATGGATGGCAATTCCGAAATATTCCTCACCATTCAGGATATACCAAGGCGTCGGAAATTTGCCTCGATACAACGGAAGCATTCCTGGGTGCACGTTGATCGAACCCAATGGCGGCTCCTTGATGACGTCATCAGGAATGATGTGAGGGAAATACGCGGAAACAACAATGTCCGGCGCGAACTCGTGTATCCGGGCCTTGACCGTCTCATCGACGCGCGAGGCTTTGACGTGGGCAATTCCCAGCGTATGGCACGCGTCGATTGCGGACCGGTAACCGTATGTGTCGTCGCGAATCGTGCGATCCGCCACGACGAACAATGAAAGGTTCGGCCGCTTGGCCAGCATCTCGACGAGAGAAAAGCCGATGTCCTGAGACGTGAACAACACAATCTTGCGGATTCTGGCGGACATGACTGGCTTCACGACTTGATCATCTGCAGGAAGCGCAGGCTGTCGATTCCCGCCAGCCGCGTGCTTCCCTGAGTCAGGTAAACGCTGTCCGGAGGCGTATCTTTGGCGATCAGTGTGTTCGCACCGATATAGGAGCGGGGACCGATGCGCACGTGATTGGACACCGTGGCATTCACGCCAAGGAATGCGTGCGAGCCGATGGTGACCTCTCCGGCTAGAACGGCATGGGATGAAATCCATGAATGATCCTCGATGACGCTGAGATCGCCGATATGGTTTGCGGACCAGAGCACGACGTCGTTTCCTACCGTGACGTCGAAGTCGAACACATTCCCGTCGAGGATGAAGCAATTGTCGCCGAACTTCGGCCGTTCCCAGGCCATGATCCGTGAGCTGACGTAACTCTCGAGCGCGTAGCCTTTTTCTTTGGCGGCCGCGTACTTCTCTGCACGCACGGCATTCATTGCCTGGAAACCCAGCGGAACGAACATTCGGCATTCGGACGGTGGAATCTCTTTCTCGACGCGTGAGAAGGGAATGACCGGCCGCCCCATGAATTCCTTTTGATCGGCCCATGCATCGTCCACCGTGTATGCGACGACCTCGTGCGGGCTATCCGATAGAAAATATCGCGTAGCTACGTCTGCACCGCGGCCAACACCGAAGATCATGACCTGAGTCATTCCGTAGCCGTCCTGATGCCCGTTCCTATCCAGACTTTCTCATCGATTCCGTAGAAATCATTCTCGCAAAGGCCCAGCGCGAGGTCGCTGAAACGGGTGCCGAGCTCCTCCACGACCTCCTCGCGAGAGGCAAACGCACGAAGAACGGTACCGTTGCGGACGTCATACGGGTCCCGCGTAACGCGATAGTGTCCCCCTTGCAGCGGTGTCGCTCCGGCCAGCACGTAGGTGTCTCTCTTAGCCAAGGAAAAGATGAAGCGTCCGCCCGGACGCAGAATCCTGGCGATTTCTTCGAGATTGTCCGAGAAGCTTTCGCCTGGGCTCACGTAGTAACAGGCGTGACATGAGAGAACGAAATCGAACGAGCGGTCGTCGAATGGGATGTGTGCGTTGTTTCCCGTTTTGAGGACAACGGGTACGTTCAACCTTTCCATTCGGCTACTGGTCAGATGGCAGATTTCATCGGAGATCTCCACTCCATAGACCTCAAACCCGAGGTCATTGAGCAAGGGCATGTTGCGTCCATCGCCGAAGCCCAGATCGAGAACCTTCGCACCGGCGTACGTCGTTCTGTCGATCTTCAATCCCGGGTACGTTCCGAGCAGTGTGCGCACCACGAATTCAACGGGATAGACTTTTTCCGGGTTCTTTCGTGAATAGAAAGCACCGTAATCCGTTTCGATGGCCTGGTTACTGCCCATGGATCTTCCTTATGATCGTGTACGGTCTGTTTTTTGTCTCGACGAAAATGCGCGAGACGTATAGCCCGACCACCCCGATCGAGAAAATGGCCAGACCTCCCAGAAACCAGACAGAAAAGAGCGTCGACACCCAGCCGGCAAGTACCTGTCCGGTCAGTTTTCGGATGACGAGCCAGCAGGCGATGACAGCAGAGATCAGCAGGACCAGCAACCCGACGCAAAAGACGAAATAGAGAGGCATCTCTGAGAACGAAGTGATGCTGTCAAGCAGCGTGAAGAGCCGGGTGACGAAACTGTAGCTCGTAGTTTCCCTCGACCCCTTATGAAACGCCAGACCAGCCTGCCTGAAGCCGGTAATCACCCACAATCCGCCGACCGCCGTCTTGCTTTCCTTGTGGCGGACGAGAGCCTGAACATAATCGCGGGTCATCAGCCGAACAGTGCTGTGATTGGGTGGGATCCGGATGGGAAGCATCAGCCCCATCATTTTCCAGGCGATCCAGCCAAAGAGCCGTTCCGCGAGGCGTCCTTTGCGAGCCTCTTGGAAACCGTAGACGACATCCAGTTCCTCGCTCGTCAGACGTTCATAGAAAGAACCCAACAGTTCCGGCGGCTCCTCGAGATCCGCGTCGATAAGGAAGACGAAATCGCCATCGGCATGCTCGAGGCCAGTCATCATTGCCTTGTAGTGACCGAAGTTCCGCGAGAGCTCGATGATCCTGAGACGCGGCTCGCCAGCCATCTGCGCGAGTGCCACCCTGAGGGAATCATCCGGAGAGCCGTCGTCCACGAGGATGATCTCGAAGTCGTCCGTCAGCCTGCTCACTTCGGTCCGGATGCGCTGGACAAGCTCCGCGATGTACGGAGACGACTTGTACAGCGTCGAGACGACGGAGATCCTCATGCGTTAACAGTATCGCGTCTTCAGCAGGTTGCGGTCGATCTTGCCGTTCGCGTTCTTCGGCAGCTCATCCAGGAGGTCCACCCGTCCCGGGACCATGTATGCGGGAAGAAAGCGGGCTGACTCCTTCCGGATGACCTCCGCGGTGAGGCCTCCGCGTGAAGCGACGACCGCCACGATGAGGCTAATCCCCCCGCGGATCGAGTGCAGCGCGACGGCTTCGTCTACACCCGGCACGCGGCCGAGCGCGTGCTCGATCTCACCCAGCTCGATCCTGTACCCCTGGTGCTTGATCTGGCTATCCTTGCGGCCGGCGAAATGGATCTTCCCGTCCGCCGGAATGCGCACGAGATCACCCGTCCGGTAGATCCGCTCGTCGTACGAAGCATTCAGCGGATTCTGGGTGAACGCCTTCTCCGTCAATTCGCGGTCGTTGAAGTATCCAAGGCCGACGCAGGGACCGGAGAGACACAGCTGGCCGGTCTCGCCTTCGGCCACGGACTGGTCCCGTTCGTTCAGGATCACGTAGGAGAAGTTCGGGATGAGCGATCCGAGCGGGGGATAGCCGTCGAGATCACGGAAGTCGTCGCGGGTGATGTCGTAGGCGGAACAGATGCAGGTGCATTCGGTCGGACCGTAGACGTTGACGAGAGAGATCCGAGGATGGAAGCAGTCGTACAGCTCCCTCAGTCTCGGCTTGGGGTATCCCTCTCCTCCGAAGATGATCGTGCGGATGTTCGTGAAGACGCGCGGCGTGATCAGTTTGAGGGTCTGGAAGTAGATCAGAAGCGACGGCACCGAAAAGTAGATCGTGCATCGCTGGTCATCGATGCGCTGGAGAATCTCGTAAGGGTCTTTGATCGTGGCCGCGTCGAAGGGAACGAGCGCCGCGCCGTTGAACAGGCTGGCGTAGAGATCGAACACGGAGTTGTCGAAATACAGAGGGTTGACGTTCGTGAAGACATCGTCCGGCGTCACCGCGAATTGCGTGCGCGACCAGTCGATGAAGTTGATCACGTTGGCGTGGGACATCACCGCGCCCTTCGGAAATCCGGTCGATCCCGACGTGAACATGATGTACGCGGGGTCGGCTCCGGTAATGTCATCGCCCGGCTCGAAGAGGTCATCCGGCTCATCCGCGAGAATGCGAAGGTCGTCCTCTCTGTCGATGACGAACACCGCCGGCCCGACGATTTCCATCGGCGGCTCCTTCGCCGAGAACACGACCGCTGGCATGCACTTCCCGATGATGTGCGACGCTCGCTCTGCCGGGTTGGCGGGATCGACGACGAAGTACGGTGCGCCGATCTTCAGGCAGGCCAGGATCAGAGAGTACGAAAGCGTGCATTTATCGAGGCGGATGCAGATGCGATCGCGGCGGCGGACGCCCTGCTTTCGAAGGAACCGCGCGGCGCGGTCGGACAACCGGTCGAGTTGCGCGAAAGTGACCGCTGAGGTCTCGGACCAGATGAGCGCCTTGCGGTCCGGGAATTGCCCGGCGACCTCCCGGAACCGGGCGGGAAGGTTGTGCGGATAACTCACAGAATCAGTCCGCCGTCGAGCTCGATGATCTTGCCGTTCATGTATTCGTTGGAGAGGATAAAACGAATCGCGGCTGCCGCTTCCTCCAGCCGGCCGAGCCGCCGGAGGGGAACCGCGGCCGTGATCTGCTTCAGCTTCGCCGGAGCGACGTGATCGCGGGTCGAAGCGGTATCGAAATAGCCCGGCGCCAGGGCCGCCACCCGAATGCCCATCGGACCGAGCTCCTTGGCCAGGGCCGCGGTCATCCCATTCATCCCCGCTTTGGCCGCGGAGTATGCGACCTGGCCCGGGTTTCCCCGGCTGCAAACGGAGCTGATGTTGATGATCACGCCCTTCCTGGCGCTGGCAACCATTCGGGCTACGGTGCAGGCGGTCACGTAGAAGGCGGAGGAGAGACACGAGGAGAGGACGCGGTCCCACAGCCCGGCGTCGTGATGGGCGAGCTTTCCATCGACGAACGAGACCAGAGGCGCATTGGCGATCAGCCCCGCACAATTGATGACCGCGTCGAACGCTCCCCCTTGCCGGTGAAAAGTCTCGATCTTCGCTTCCGTGTCCGCAGCGTTGGACAGGTCGCACTCCAGGAATGAAAACCCGGCGGTGACCGCATCCGGAGGTGTTCTGACATCGAGCCCGCAGACGGTCCATCCGTCCTTCATGAGATCGCCGGCCAGATACCGGCCGATCTCGCCGGCGATGCCGGTGATGAGTATTCTGCGTTCAGCCATCGACGCCCTTCTCCTTCAGGATCCGGCCGATATCTGTCAGCGTGACCATCGACTTGATCTCATCCGCGGACAGCGACACGCCGAAGTTCGTCTCCAGTCCGACGACCAGCATTACATGTTTGAGCGAGTCCCAACCTTCCACATCACTCAGCGGCGTCGAGGGCGGCAACGATTCGACGTCGCACATCAAGACTCCCGCGAGGACTTCCTGCAGTCGTTTCATTCAGAGGATCTCCTTCTTCGCCGCCGGTCCCAGGGCACTCACGTTGCCTTCATGTAGGTTCGTGCCGCGGCCCCGGTGTTGAGTATCAGGTCCACCACGCTGACCGCATGATCGAACGGCGGATGAATCTGGGGGTACTCGGGATAATTCGAATAATTCATCCACCGTACGCCGATGCCGGCAGACTGGAAAAGCGCTTCGTCGAGGTATCCCCTGGCAGACGGCCCCGAGACGTAGTCGGTCGCTCCTGCCTGCCGGCATAGATCGACGAGCCGCTTGGTCTTCCCGTCGATCATTTCATAGTCCATCGACCAGGTGATCCGGGTGTGGATGTCGAGTACGCGGCAGATCCCAGTGAGGAATCGGAAGTTCACCCGGCTCAGGTGCTCCTCCTCGCAGCCGAGGAAAAGCTCTTCGAACACGTCATGATACTGGCGGAAATAGGGGGCGCGCGCGTAGTTGTGTTGAATCGTCTTCCAATGGGCTCGCGGCCAGCCTGGGTCGGCGATCCGGGTCTCCTTGATCGTCTGGGAGTACTTGCCTTTGACCTCAACCGGAATCGTGAGCCAGAGCGGCCCGGAGGGGGACTTGATCTTGTTCCGGTTCCGCCAATCACGCCGCGTGTACTGCATATCGTCGTAGAGGATGAACTCGTCCGCCGTGGCGATCAGGTCGAAGTACCCCTTCCAGGGGATGTAGTTCGATTGGAGGATGACGACGGTCTTGCCCGGCATGTGCGTGCGATCAGAGGCGACCCGGGCCATCCTGTCAAGGCATAGCTATCCTGCGCCATCCGTCTTACGATCTAACGGGTTCGCACCGGGAGACGACGCGTGACGATTGTGCCGTTCAACAAACCCTCGGTCGAGGGGCGAGAGATCGAGCTGGTGCGCGAGGCCATCTCGGACCTCCATATCTCCGGCGACGGCCTCTTCACCAAGAAGGCGAACGCCATGCTCGAGTCGATCGTGGGGGCGCCGAAGGTGCTGCTGACCACCTCCTGCACCCACGCCCTCGAAATGGCGGCGATCCTTCTCGATATCGCGCCCGGCGATGAAGTGATCATTCCCTCCTTCACCTTCGTCTCCGGGGTCAATGCATTCGTCCTCCGAGGAGCGACGCCGGTGTTCGCGGATATCCGTCCGGACACGCTCAACATCGACGAAGCGGCCATCGAGCGGCTGATCACTCCGCGGACGCGGGCCATCGCGCCGGTCCACTACGCCGGCATCGCCTGCGACATGGACGTGATCATGGAGATCGCCAACCGGCACCGCATCGACGTGGTCGAAGACAACGCCCACGGTCTGTTCGGCAGCTATCACGGGAAGCCGCTCGGCACCTTCGGACGCCTGGCGACGCTGAGCTTTCACGAGACGAAGAACATCAATTGCGGCGAAGGGGGAGCGCTCGTCATCAACGATCCAGCGCTCGTCGAGCGGGCGGAGATCATCCGCGAGAAGGGGACCAACCGCAGCCGTTTCTTCCGAGGCCAGGTCGATAAGTACACATGGGTCGACATCGGGTCGAGTTATCTCCCCTCAGACATGCTGGCGGCGTATCTGGTCGGCCAGATCGAGAAAGCCGAAGTCATCCAGTCCAAGCGGCGGCGCGTGTGGGAGACGTATGACCGTGAGCTGACCGGCTGGGCGAGCCGGGAGGGGATTCAGACACCGGTCGTTCCCGAAGGTTGCCGGCAGCCGTTCCACATGTACTACATCGTCTTCCGGTCGATGGAAGATCGGACGTCGATGATCGCCCATCTGGCAGAAAGGAACATCTTCGCGGTCTTTCACTACCTGCCGCTCAACGCCTCGGATATGGGGATGCGTTTCGGGGGACGCGCCGGCCAGTGCCCGGTCGCCGAGAGCGTGAGCGATCGGTTGCTTCGTCTTCCGTTCTACAACAACCTCACGGACGCCGATCAGAGCCGCGTGATCGATGCCATCCATTCATGGCGCCGATGATCGACTGCCCCCGAATTAGTCCACGATGAAGAAGACGATCATCGCCGCCGTGGTGCTGCTCGATGCGGTGATCCTGGTCCACCTCGGCGGCGGAATTCTGGCGGCGCTCGTCTTCCTGCTCTTCCTTGCCGGCTTTCTGCTGCCGGCGTGCGCATTGATCATGCGCCTTCCGCACTTGCGGACGATGCCTCCCGATCTGCGTCTCACCGCCGCGGGAATGCTCGTGGTGATGCTGGTCGTGCCCTGGTTCCTGCTGCGCAAGCTCCTTCCATTCGCTCCGGCGATTACCGACGCCGTGGTCTGCGCCATTCTCCTCGGCGCCGCGGCGAAGTTCGCGGCGGTCAGGGCAACGATCGAGGAGCTCGGTCCGGCGTTGAAACGGTCGCGATTCGTCGTATTGATCGTTCTTCCCCTCCTGTTTGCCGTCACCTGGCTGGGATACGCGGTCCGCGCCGGAAAGGACGTGCTCTTCCACGGTCTTTTCGCCATCGACTTCGGCAATCTCGTGACGGTCGTGGCGGTCTTGCGGGCCTCGCCGCTGTTGCCGCTGGCGTCGGTCGCGGACGGTGGTTACGTGAACTACCACTGGCTGTACTTCACGCTTCCCGCCACTCTCGCGGACTTCTGCGGTGCTTCCATCCCGGCCTTCAACGCCATGATCCTCTGTAACCTGTTGATGGCGTCGTTGCTGGCGCAGGCGCTCACCACCGCCATCGCAGCGTACTGTCCCCAGAGCAGGCAGCGTACGGTGCAACTGGCGATGGCCGTGGCTCTTTTCGCGCCGTTCACGGTGTATTACTACCAGGCGGTTGCGGCGCGTTTTTCACTCGGTTGGCTGGCGATGCCGACGCGCAACCATCTGCTGCTCTCCCCGGTCAACAGCATGATCGTCTTCGGAAACAACACCTTCGCGCTGGTGCTGGTGCTGTTCACGGCCATGCAGGTGGAGCGCTGGAATCTCAAGCGGCGCATGATCGATCTCGTCCTGGGAACGGCCGCGCTATCGATGGTGATCGGCTACAGCGTCACGCTGCTCCTCCCGCTCGTGGCCGCGCTGCTCCTCTGGCTGGTTCTAGGGAGGATCGATCGGCCACTGGTCGTGCTGGCCTGGGCCGTGGTGTCCGGCGGCGCGGCGGTGGCGATGTTCTTTCCCATTCATGTTCTGAGCTCCGGCGGCACCCGTCACGCCGCTGTTGCCTTTGACCGGGGGCAGTTCCTGCGGCTGGTCATCCTGGGCATGCTGCCGTTATGGGGATTGGTGGTCATGTCCGGCCACAAGTCCCTAACGTTCTTTCACGTGTTGATCGTTACGTCGATCGCTGTGCCTTCGTTCCTCTATGTCGCCGGCAGTAACACGGGACTGGTCGACTTCTCGATGAAGAACGGTTCCTTGCTGGCCGTCTGCTTTGCGCCGCTCATCGCGCCCACGATCGAGAGATGGCTCAGCGGCACACTGCCGCGCTGGCAGACGATCCTGGCCTCGGTCCTCGTGGTTCTCGGCGCCGTTCAGACCTTCGTCTACGTGCTGCAGTTTCCGTACTACCGGATCACGGGATCGCGTTCGCGCAGCGTGGCCATCCCGCTCGACTATTACGACGCCCTGCTCTGGCTGAGGGACCACACGCCGCCGCGTTCCATCGTGGTCGATCCTGGCGGCCTCACGATGCCCGAGGAGCTCCCGACACTCTGGATCGCGGAGCGGCGGGTCTGGCTGCCGACGCCGAATACCGAGCCGTATCTCGTTCCGGCAGTCGGGTCCTCTGTGCCCCGGCGCGCCGCGCTCTGGGATGCATTCGTGCATGATCCGAACGGCGCCGCCGGTGGCCAGATCGCCGGCGAGGCGGACTACCTAATGGTTCCGCGCGAGGTGCAATCGCCTTCCTGGACTCCCGTGGGCCGTTCCGGCACATGGATGATCTACCGGTCGGGTCGCGCACGCCCTTAGCCGGCAATTCTCACCGTCTGTCTGAATCACGTGCAACGCCCTTCGTCGAGAGTCCTTCTCTCCCCGCGGTTTTTTTGCGGGGGGAGAAGGTGCCGAAGGCGGATGAGGGGGCGGTTCTCGCGCTGAAGTTGCGTGTTTTCATGAGTTTCCCACGCCCGTTCATGAAAATAGTCCACTGCTCGGCAAGAACGAACGCCCCCTCATCCGCCTGTCGGCACCTTCTCCCCCAGCTGAAAAGCGCTGGGGGAGAAGGCTCTCGACGAGTAACGGGGTGGCGACGATTTCAGTGAGAGTGTGAGAAATACGGCGTAACGGCGTGCGGCTGCGTCACTCACCCATGGGAGAGCCGGCCGTGCTGACCCTCTCCGCGACAAAGCAGATGCCGGCGGTGCGATACAGCGCTTCGAGCTCTTTGTCGCGCTGTGATGAGCGGAAGAATGCACGCGGAGCAAGGAACGGCGTGGCCTTCACGAATCGGTAGAGGATCTCGATCAATGAACGCGTCACACGCGGATAGCGGCCCATCGTGGCCAGGGCATGCAAGGTGTCGTAGGACGGCCAGAGCCGCCGGACGCGGAACCCTGTGGCCTGCAGGAGAGCCAGCACACCCAGCGCCGTGTGGTGAAAGTACGACTCATGGAACGGCTCGCCCTGCGAGACAGCACCGAAAAACAGTCCGCCCGGGGCAAGCACCCGCGCCACCTCCGTTGCCGCCATGTATGGATTGTGAAGATGCTCGAAGACTGCATAGGACAGGACGAGATCAAACGACGCGTCACGGAAGGGGAGGGAGTGCGCATCGGCCAGCATGCCGGCTTTCGGAGAAGAGTAGTCGACCCCGGCGTAGCGCAGTCCGTAATGAGCCGCCACCGGAATCTGGTCGCCCGAACCGCATCCGAGGTCGAGAAGGCGGTCGCCCGGACGGAACGACTCTGCTGCCGCGGAAAAAAGCTCTGCCGAGTCGCGAATGGCTCGCGGACCCGAGTACGTCACTGCCGGGCGCGCCAGCGAACAGTTCTTCAGATCCTGCGGTGCCGTTGACCCGACGGGGAGACGTAGTGTTCGCCGTCGCGGATGCTGTGGCCGCAGGTCGAGTGGCGTTCCCGAAGGCACTGAAAAACCGCAAACGCAGGCTTGTGAGAGCGAAAGCGGCGCTCTGCAGTCCGGACATGCCAGACGATCGAAATACCAGGGGTCAGATTGACTGGCGTCGGATTGTTCGTTGGTGATCACGTCTCGGTCACCGATTATGGATGAGAAACGACGTTGCGCAGCCGGTCGAGCCAGCCCGCGGCGTGGCCGGCGATCCGCCAACTGACGTTTCTGGCCAGAAACTCATACGCGCGCAGATCGCGTGTGTCGTCGATCTCACGCGCCAGCGCCAGGAGTTGCTGCGACTCGTCGATGAGCCCGGCCGCGCCGCACTGGCGAGCGATGTGAAAGAGCTCCCGTCCGAACTGCCGGAATTCGGGCGATGCCGCGTCGAGCCCGGCCCGGCGCGCGTGCCCGAAGACCAACGCGTGCGCGCGTGCGCGATCGCCCATGGCAGCCGGCGTGAGTGGACCCGGCTCGTGCTCGCGGACCTCGCAGACCCACTCCTCACACCAGGCCAGGCGAACGCCGCCGGCGGCGATCCGGCAGTCGTACTCCCAATCTTCTTCGATGCGCAGGCCAGTCCATGGTCCTGCGGCGGCGATCAGCGAGGCGCGGTAGAGCGGCGTCGGCGTATCCCACCAGCGCAGCGTGAGCATCGAGGGGAACATCGTCTCGATTCGCTCGCCGGATCGTTTCCACGGGTGCCGCTCCACCCGGCCGTCGTGATGACGAAAGCGCGTCCAGCCATACGCGGCATCGCATCCGGGTGATGCTTCCAGCGCGGCCACCTGCAGCTCGAACTTGCCCGGCAGCAGCAGATCGTCGCTGTCGAGGTGTTGGATGTAGTGGCCGCGCGCGGCCAGTCGGCCTGCTTCGCGCGCACGTCCGGGTCCACCGTTGGCGATGTGAATCGTAGAGACGATTCCCTCGTGCCGCGCCGACAGCGTATCGGCGGCCGCGGGCGTCTCGTCCGTCGAACCGTCGTCGATGATGATGACCTCGATCGGCCGGTAGGTCTGGGCCAGGACGCTCTCCACCGCCTCGGCGAGCATGGCCGGCCGGTTGAAGACCGGGATGATCGTGGTCACCAGTTGCTCGCCCATCGGTCAAGGATAGCAACGCGGGCGAGCGGTTAGAATCGGCGCTGTGAAGGTCAGCCTCCGGCACCGGATCGGCGCCCTGGTCTATGACTGGGTGCCGTTCGAGTTGCGCATGCGCGGCTTCGGAGCCCGAAATGGCCGGCCCGAGCCGTGGCTGCAGATCCGCAACCGCCGCGAGACCATCTCGATGAACGAGCGCGGGGTGCAATGCAACTGGCGTTTCGCCTCCGATCTTCACATCGGCAAGGTCATTCCGGCGACCGCCGCGCGTTTGATGCGGAGATCGCTGGACCGCTGGCCGATCGCCATGCGCGACGTGCCGGCGCCGATGAGCGGCCCTCCGCGCATCTCCTTTCTCATCGGCCACCGCGGCATCGGCCGGCTGCCGCATCTTCTGGCCGCGCTGCGCAGCATCGCCGGACAAACCGGCGTTGCCTTCGAATGCATCGTCGTCGAGCAGTCGGCGGCACCCGAGGTGGAAACGTACCTGCCGCCGTGGGTTCGCTACGTTCACACGCCGCTTCCCAGCCCAGCTCTGCCGTACTGCCGCTCCTGGGCGTTCAACATCGCGGCCGGTCAGGCGCGAAGCGGCATCCTCGTGTTGCACGACAACGACGTGCTCATCCCCGAGCGTTACGCATACGAGGCAGTGCAACGGGTGGAGGAGGGGTATTCGTTCGTCGATCTGAAACGCTTCACCCACTACCTCGACGAGGATGCCACGGCGCGCGTTTTCGTGACGGGCGCATCGCCTCGGGGCGTGCCCGCGCTGATCGTGCAGCACCTCGATGGCGGAAGCACCGTGGCCCGGCGTGATGCCTATGACGCCATCGGAGGGTTCGACGAGTCCTACGTCGGCTGGGGGGGCGAAGACAACGACTTCATGGATCGAGCGGGGTTTGCCGGCGGGGTGTATCGATTCGGATACATGCCGATCCTGCACCTCGAGCATCCGCCGCAGCCGGGGAAGTCGTCGCTGAGCTCGGGCGCGATCCTGCGGTATCGGGCCATGGAGATCGTCGACCCCGGCGAGCGCATCGCCCGGCTTCGCGCAATCGAACAGGGACGGATGTCGGGTCCGGCCGTCGTCGACTGACCTTCCCGTCATGCACGTGCGGCGCGACCGCGAACGCGATCCCGGACGAACGATTTGACGCGGGATGCGGTTCCGGCGACGTTGTCCCGCAGGTAGCGCCACCGGCGCCATGCCGGAAGGTGAAGGAGCCAGACGATCCGCTGTTCCTGGGGCACATGCCGAAACAGCTCAACGGTTTCCGGGTCGAACTGCGATCGATGAAAGGCCATATCGCGCGCCAGATCGTCCCAGGTGTCTCTGCAATCGACCGGCTCCGCCTCTGGAACGCCGGGCTGAATGTGCAGTGGCGATGAAAACGTGATTCTCGATTCAGCGAGCGTGACCGGGATCGATAGCGCCAGCGACTGCACGAGCGCGCCGAGGGCTCGATGATCCGCATGCCAGGTGCATCCGTGACGGCGATCAAACGTCACGATCCAATCCGGCGAGAATCCTTCCACCGCCTCCCGAAGCTGTTTGCGGAGAGACTTCCTGCCGCCAGCGTCGCTGGCCCAGCCGCGAAGTACATCCTCGGGATTCTGCGCGATGCCGTCCCGCCATCCGAGGAACTTCAGTTCGGCGTCGAATGACGCGGCGGCATCCTTCATCTCCGCCTCGCGGACGGAACCAAGATCCAGCTCACTCCGCAGCGTCGGGGAGCAAACGCCAAGCTCGCCGCGGGTGGCGATCAGAAACGCGATTTTCGCGCCGGCAGTTGTTCTCAAACGAGCCAGCCATGGCGCGACGAACAACTCATCGTCGGGGTGCGCCCCGATCCAGAGGATTCTCATTCGTGATTACTCCGAATTGTGTTGGTGTTGCCTTCGATAGTAACCCGGTGGCAAGCGTCCTCTACACGTATCATTCTCTTCATGCTCGAACAGGACCTCACCGGCGGCATTCTCACCATCCGTATGGCTCACGGGAAAGTGAGTGCTCTAGATCTGGAGCTCTGTCTAGCCATGCAGCGCGCATTCGAGGACGCGGCCACGGACGAACGTGTCGGCGCGGTGATCCTTACCGGGACCGGCTCGACGTTCTCCGCCGGAGTCGATCTGCCGCGCATGGTCAACGCGGGCGGCCACTACATTCAGGACTTCGTCGAGGCACTCGATGCGGCGTTGCGCGGCCTTTTTGTCTTCCCGAAGCCGGTGGTGGCGGCGGTGAACGGTCACGCCATCGCCGGCGGGGCCATCCTCGCCTTTGCCTGCGATCACCGGCTCATGAGCGCGGGGCGCATCGGCGTGCCGGAGATGCTCGTCGGCGTTCCGTTTCCTCCCATGGCGCTGGCCATCGTCCGCTTTGCCGTGCCCATCCAGCATCTGCAATCGATGATCTATTTCGGCCGGACGATCGAAGCCGAGGCCGCGCGAGGTATCGGTGTTATCGATGACACTCCGGCCGCGGCCGATCTCCTCGACCGCGCGCACGCGACCGCCCAGGCGCTGGCCTCGATTCCGCGCGATGCCTTCCGGCTGACCAAGCGCCAGCTCCGCGAGCCGTACCTCCGCGATGCCTCCCACATCGCCGTCGCCTCGGCCGACGAGATCGACGCGGTCTGGGCCGCGGCTGCAACACACGACCACATTCGTGCATACTTAGCGAAAACGATCAAGAAGTAGGCGAGGCGGTAACCCGGTCACTCCCGCACGAGCCTGCGTAGCAACACACTCCCCAAAAGCACTACAAGAACGAAGCTGCCGTCGTGTGGTAAGCCGCGATAAAGCCGCACCTTCCCACACGACTTGGAAAACGCTACGCGTTTCCCACAGCTCCCACAGCCCCTGCTGCTAGAGATAAACAGGCGAGGAGAACCGAAAGAGACACTGAAGCCTTTTTGCAGAACTTGACAGACACAACTGTTGAACGGGGCGAGGGCGACCAGGCCGTCCGATGAGCGGGTCGTCTGGCGGCGGGTGGCGACGGGTCTCGAGCTTGACGTGAGCTTCGCGGCTCAGCATGACGCTAGAAGCGGATCCCCACCGCAAACCGCCGATCGCCTGAACTGACCGAGGCCCCCTGCCGATCGTCTACTTCCTGAACCACTTGAACGAGCCCTGGACCGTCCCGATGGTGGTCGCCGTCTTCTTGTCGCATACGGGGTTGGTCGCGACCACCGGAGGAGTGAACTGCACGACCACGTCACACTGATAGATGGTCCCCCGGCCCTGGCCCTGGGCCGCGGGTCCGGCCGTGAAGGTGACCTGGGCACTTCCGGATGCGTTGCCCGCCGCGTTGGGCTGACTCACGATCAGGGGAACGTTCGCCGGGACGACGTCGAGCTTGCAGTTCGTGGTCTTGTTGACGACGGCTGAGCGGCTGGAGAGGGTCAGCCCGGGATTGCCGCTAATGGTGACGGTCACCGGCAAGACGCGGGAGGCGCCGTCCTTGAAGCCATAGGCCCCACCGTTCTCGGACGGTCCGGGCGGAATGGTGAGCGTAACGGCCACGTTGGGCGGGGCCGTACAGATCGTGCCTTGGCCTAGCATCGGCGTGGCGATTGCGCTCAAAGCGAGCGACACGAACAGCAATGCGGTGAAACGCTTCATGGTCATTCTCCTTTTTTGCGGTTGTTGGTGATGCCGTGCAAGCGCTCGCGAGCGTTGCTGTTTCCGTCATTCTCTACGGCGCAAGGCCCCCAACTGGATGGGTGCCAGAACGCGATCTATCGGAAAGGATGAACGGAGGCGACCGAGAATTCTCTGAGCGTCACCCTGAGGCATGACGCTAGAACCGAATCCCCACCGCGAACTGGTACGTCCGCGGCAGCTGGTAGGCCTCCTTCACGATAGACTAAGTAAGTAACCTGGGGGACTTAGGTCACATTCGCGTGACGCGGTGCACCGCGGGCGAGACGCCAGGCGAGACGATCCCGGGCCAGCCGGCGAGACGCCAGCGCTCCGTCGCGAGACGCCAGCGTTCTCTGGCAAGCCTACAATCCCTCCATGCGCCGCATCCTGCTTATCGCCTTTATCGTTCTCATCGCCTCCATCGCCGCTGCCCAGACGCCGCAGTACGACGTCTACGCGATCCGGTACGCGACCATCCCGGGGTTTCCGGTCGTCAGTCTGATTAAGGGAGCCGACGAGTCGCGCAAGATCGACATCGCCATGATGGTGTGGCTCGTCCGCGGCGGAGGGCACAACATCGTCGTCGACTCCGGCTTCTACCGGCCGCAGTTCTTCAAGAGCTTCAAGGTGACGGACTTCCTTCGTCCGGACGAGGCGGTGGCCCGCGCGGGGGTGAAGCCGGAGGAGGTTACGGACGTGATCCTCACGCACGCGCACTGGGACCACGCCGACGGAGCGGATCTTTTCCCGAAGGCTCAGATCTGGATACAAAAAGAGGAGTACCGCTACTACACCGGCGAGGCGTGGCAGCCGGATGGGAAACACGGCGGCATCGAGCTCGAAGACATGGCTTACCTGCTTCGCGCCAACACGGAAGGGCGACTCCACCTCGTCGACGGCGACCGCGAGATTCTTCCCGGCATCCGCGTCTACACCGGCGGGCGGCACACGTGGGCATCGCAGTATGTCGCGGTCACCGGCAAGCCCGGCCCGGTCGTCCTGGCCTCGGACAACATGTACCTCTACGAGAATCTCGAGAAACACGTCCCGATCGCGCAGACGTTCGATGCCGCCTCGAACCTCGCCGCGCAGGACAAGATGAAGACGCTCGTCAAGGATCCGCGCTTCATCATCCCCGGCCACGATCCGGCGGTACTGACGCGCTTTCCGAAAGTCGTCGACGCGGTCGTGCGCATCGAATGAAGCCGACCAAAGCCGATCTCGCCGCCGCAGCCGGCACGACGCTTCCCGACGTCATCGCTCGCGATCTCTACGTGCTCTTCTGCGGAATCAATCCCGGCCTCTACACCGCCGCCGTCCAACAGCACTTCGGGCGGCCCGGCAACCGTTTCTGGCCGGCGATTTACAGAGCCGGCTTTACTCCGCGGCTGTTCCATCCATCGGAGCAGCGCCAGTTGCTGCAGCACGGCTGCGGGATCACGAACGTCGTGGCCCGGGCAACCGCCGCCGCCGCGGAGCTGACACCCGCGGAGCTCATCGAGGGCGCCCGAATTCTCGAGGCGAAAGTTCGCCGCAATCGTCCGCGCGTCCTTGCCATCGTCGGCATCGGCGCATACCGAACGGGCTTCGGACGGCCGAAAGCGAAGATGGGATTGCAGGAGGAGTGCATCGGCGACGCGCGCATCTGGATCCTCCCAAATCCAAGCGGGTTGAATGCGAACTACCTGGCGGAGGATTTGGCGGCGCTGTATAGGGAGCTGCGTGAGTGGGTGAAGAAAACGTAGGTCGGACTCTCCAGTCCGACGCCAGGAACTTTTGAGACAGGATTATAGCGAACGTTCGATGTCACTCGCGCCGCGTTCGCGGCAGAAAGACAATAGCCACGGCTGATCGCACTCTACTCTGAGGAGAACTTCGAGCGATTTTCCCCGACATCGCGCGGTGTTTACCTGCTGTCATCGCGCAATGCAACCGGAGATCAATCGTGGCTGCCGCGCCTCAGGATAGACTTTTGAAAAGGAGCGAGAAACCATGTCGAATCTCAAGTTCTATACGAAGCAGTGGGAACAGGATTATCCCGCCTTCGCACGCGTGCTACGCGCGCTGCCGGCAGACAATCTCGACTACAAGCCTCATGAACGCTCGACGAGCGCGGGCGATATAGCATGGCAGATATCCGAGGAGCTGCGCTACCTGACGCTGCTCATCGATACTGGCGTGATCAACTGGGAGACGTTGCCGCGGCCTGCCACACTCGACGAGATCGTCGCCGCGTACGAGGAAAACGCGGAGCAGCATCGCGCGCGACTCATCGCGATTGACGACGAGAAATGGAACGGCGAAGGCCGTCTTCTCTTCGGCGGCCAGGAAGCGATGAAGTCGACCGTCGGCGAAATGTGCTGGAGCTTCTTCCTCGACACCATCCATCACCGCGGCCAGCTCAGCGCGTACATCCGTCCGATGGGCGGCAAGGTGCCGTCGATCTACGGACCGTCAGCGGACGACTCGGGCGGGATGTAGGTTGCGGTTGCGCGGTCTCGGGGTTGCGGGGTCTCGCGGCGAGCGTGAAGCCCCAGACCGCGAGACCGCGCAACCTCGCTACCCCGCAACCGCACTGCGCATCCCCGCCAGCATTCCGCAGGCCGCGTGGCGCGCGGCACCGCCTGAATAACGCCGGACGATTGGAACGCCGAGGGTGCGGAGCTCGTCGCGGAATGCGGAGAGCTCCGCATCGGTGGCGCGGCGGTAACCGTCGGGACGTGCGTCGTTGACGTCGATGAGATTCAGGCGCAGAGGCACGCCGTCGAAGAGGGCACGCAATGCCGACACCTCATCGGCGCCGGTATTGATTCCGCCGAGGACTACCCAGGCGATCGTGGCCCGTCCGCCGGCGGACTGCTGATACGTCCTCACCGCCTCGGCGAGCTGGCGAACGGGCCACGCTGAGGCGGACGGCAGCAGCGCGCGGCGCCGCTCGTCGATGGCCGAGGTGAGGGAGACGATGAGCCGATACGGCTGCTGCTCGCGCGCGAAACGAAGAATCTGTGGGACGAGGCCGACGGTCGAGATGGTGATGTTGCCGGCGGCGATGCGCCCTCCGCACGGATGGGCCAGGATCTGCGCGGCGCGGATCACCGCGTCGTAGTTGTGCAGCGGCTCGCCCTGTCCCTGAAACAGCGCGCCCGTGACGATGCCCGGCGCTTCGTCGCGCACGGCCATCCATTGCGCGACGATCTCCCACGGCTCGAGATTGCGAATCAGGCCGAGGCGCCCGGTTGCGCAGAAGGTACATCCCATCGCGCAGCCGGCCTGGCTGGAGATGCAGACCGTGAACTTTCCCGCTGCCTCCAACGGAATCCGCACCGCCTCGGCGAGCGCTCCGTCGTGCAGTCGGAAGAGGTACTTCACGAATCCGTCGCCCGGATCGGTGGCGCGTTCGACGACTTCTAGTGGTGCCCGGGTCGTCAATCGCCCTACCGCCTCTTCGACGATGCGGGGAACCGGTCGCGATTCAGGGAACCCCTCGCGGCCATGCGCGATGACATGCGCCATGACCCGCCGTGCCTCGGCGTCGCGGATCGTTACGCCGTTCGCGCGCAGGTGTGCGGCAAGATCGGCGGGGAGCAGGCCGAAGAGGTGGGTGGGTGGGACGGTTGTCGGTTGTCGGTTATCGGGAGCACGGGAATCCTCGCGCGTTGCTGTTGCGGGCTCCCGACAACCGACAACCGACAACGCCGTTGGGCTACCTCTCTTCATTCAGCAGCAGCGCCAGTTCCTGCGTCCGCATGTCGGCGCCGGCGGCGACGCGGTACTCCCCTTCATGCTGTTCGATCAGTTTGAGGCGATCGAGATCCTCCCGGCTGATGCCGCAGGCCTTGGCGAAGGCCAGCCACTCGGGCGGGGCGCTGGCCTCGATGTCTTCCTCGCCGAGGATCGGCTCGCCGGCGCAGTTGAAATGCTCGCAGCCGAACTGCTCCGCGCACTGCGGACAGGGCGGCGGATCGTTGAAATCGGCCAGCTCGCTCTCGGTCAGCACCCGCATCGTCCCGCCGCGTTTCTCCCGGACGTAGCTCAAACCGCTCTCGCTGCTCGAGAGGAGGTCGAAGCGCTGGGCCTTGGTGCCGTCGTCGGACATCGGTCAGGATCGTATCGCACCACGACTCCTTTGATGGAGACTCTGATTCCCTTCCAGAGGCCCCGAGTTACTCGCCAGGGACCTCTTTCCCACTGCTAGGCCCCCCCTGCTCCTCTCGATAGAGACTTCCACTCCCTCGATAGAGTAGAGCCCCCTGTACTACTCATTACCGATTTCTGCGCACGCAGCGAAGATTTCTATGCGACCGTTGTGTCGCCGGAGAAGTCGTCCGCGGAAACTCGACAAGGGCTGCGCGCGGAGGCGCGCACACACAATTCAGCCCCGCGCTCGGCGCAGCGCGAGCGCGGGGTATCCGGTGGCAATGGAAGTGCGGCCGCGGAGGCGGCCGCCACAGGAGGCGTATCGCGTTTCTGGTGCAAATTGGGCGGCGTTGTCCCGGCCGCCTCCGCGGCCGGGAAATCGGCGACACCCTCGTACCCCGCGCTCGCGCTACGCCGAGCGCGGGGCTGGATTGTGGAGCGCGCCTTCGCGCGCATCCCGGCCAGGGCTGGCGTCCAATCGCCTTGCGTTGCGGGCGAAGCCCGCGCTGTGCCTCTCGATAGAAACTTCGATTCCCTCGAAAGAGACCCCTGTCCCTCTACGTAGAGACCCTCGCCCCTCTCGGTAGAGACCCCTGTCCCTCTACGTAGAGACCCCCGCCCCTCTCGGTAGGGACCCTCGCCCCTCTACGTAGAGACCCCGGTCCCTCTCGATAGAGACCCCTGTCCCTCTACGTAGAGACCCTCGCCCCT
>DATMNC010000022.1:0-12125 GCA_035569395.1 Thermoanaerobaculia bacterium
CAACTCACGCCTCGACCCCCGCCCCCCCGCCCCCCCGACCCCCGATAACCGACAACCGACAACCCCGTCCCACCCACCCCCCACAACCCCCTTGCATTTCCAAACGACCTTCCCCATACTACGTATCGCACCTTTCGTGCGACGATCTCAGTAAGGCATCCCGCCGGGCGTTCCAGAGAATGGTTTTCTCCGCCCTGATCGTCGGCTTTCCGGCCAGACTCGAAGGTAATCAATAACCCAAAGTTGTTTTATGAGTTCGCATGACGCCAGACAATCGACAACCGCGTAAGCGCCGCCGGCGCAAACGGCGAGCGGGCGCACCCGGCGAGAATCCGGGAAACGTCGCACCGCAGGGCCAGCCAAACGGCAACGTCGCCATCAACGGCGACCAACAACCCTCCTTTAATGATGGTCAAGGCGGAGGCGCCGGTCGGCGCCGGCGCAACCGTTCACGACGCCGCGGCGGCCACCCGGGCTACTCCGGCGATGCCCCGCAGGGGCTACCGATCGATCTGCCGGCCGGCGAGCTGGCCCCGGTATCGGGCGTGCTCTGGATCAAACCGAACGGTACGGGCCTGCTCGTCCAGCCGGCGAACAATTACGTTCCGACACAGGGCGACGCCATCGTCCCCCGCCCCGTCATCGAGCGCTTGCACCTGCAACCGGGCCTGCTGCTCTCCGGCAGCGCCCGCCGCGCGGGCAACAACATCGAGTTCGTCGGCCTCGAGGCCGTCGAAGGGATGCCGCTGGAGGAGTACCGCGAATCGCGGCGCCCCTTCTCCGAGCTGATCTCGATCGATCCGAATGAGGTGTTCAAGCTCGAGACCGAGCCGGAGCGTCTGACCACGCGCGTGATCGATCTCCTCTCGCCGCTCGGCAAAGGGCAGCGCTGCCTCATCGTGGCACCGCCGAAGGCCGGCAAAACGACACTGCTGAAAGACATCGCCCACGGCCTCAACCTCAATCATCCCGAAGTCGTCCTCTTCGTTCTGCTGGTCGACGAGCGCCCGGAGGAAGTCACCGACTTCCGGCGTTCCGTGGCCAAGGGCGAAGTGGTGGCCTCGAGCTCCGACGAAACGGCGGAGAACCACATCCAGATCGCCGAGGTCGTGCTCGAACGGGCCCGGCGTCTGGTGGAGATGAAGCAGGACGTGGTGATCCTCTGCGACTCCATCACCCGCATGTCGCGCGCGTACAACAACGAGCAGCGCGGCTCGGGGAAGATTCTCTCCGGCGGCATCGATGCGCGGACGATGGAGAAGCCGCGGCGCTTCTTCGGCGCGGCCCGCAACGCGGAAGATTGGGGCTCGCTGACGATCATCGCCACGGCCCTGGTCGACACCGGCTCGCGCATGGACGAGGTGATCTTCCAGGAGTTCAAGGGAACCGGAAACACAGAGATCGTGCTCGACCGCGGCCTGTTCGAACGGCGCATCTTCCCGGCCATCAACATCGCCCAGACCGGCACGCGCAAAGAAGAGAAGCTTCTTCCGCCGACGGTGCTGCCGAAGACGCACACGCTGCGCCGGGCGCTGGCCGGAACCGATCCGCTGAATGCGATGAAGATGCTCCTGGAACGGCTGCAGAAGTTCTCGTCGAACGACGCGTTCCTGAAGAGCTTCTGAGGCCGGCACGGCCGGCAGCGTTGGTTGCCCAAGGCTCCGCCAGCAGCAGCGTAGGAACGTTTCTACAGCGCAGGCTCCTGGAGCGTGTAGCACAACGGTGACGGCCGGTACCCGACGCAACCGACGAATCAAGGTCGCGGACGAGTCCTCTTTTCGCCCGAAAAAGCTCACTACTCGCACCCGAAACAGCCGGTTCGGCAAACCGCGTTTTTGATTCAAAAAACCGGTTTTCGCACATCACGCCGATTTCACTAAATCACTACTCGTTTTGTGTCGAAGTGGTGTACAAAGACGCCTACATCCAACTTCCCCCCAAAGCCCAGTCACGACAGGAGGATTTCTATGTTTCAAAACCGTGCACGAATTCTGTTCATGGCGCTACTCTGCTGCGTCATGACCTTGGCCGCGTTCGGCCAGGGTGGCAACATCACGAATGGCTCGATCAACGGACACATCACTGACTCAAGTGGTGCGGCGCTGCCGGGCGTGACGGTCTCGGCGACCAACGCCGGAACCGGGTTGAACCGCACCACGGTGACCGACAGCACCGGTGGGTACCAGTTCAACCTTCTTCCGCCAGGGCGGTACCGCGTCGATGCGGAACTGGCCGGGCTTGGAAAAGCCTCGTTGCCCGCCGTGGAGGTTCTTCTCGGTAACGACACCAGGGCGGACATGAAGATCTCGCCGCAGGTCACCGAGTCGATCACCGTCTCGGCGGTGGCACCGGTCATCGATACACAGCGCACGGGCATGGCCGCATCGGTCACAAACCGGCAGATCCAGAGCCTTCCACTTCTGGGCCGCGACTTCCGCTCCCTGGCCGCGCTCACGCCGGGCATCACCACGGCTTCGTTCGACGGATCGATCACCGCCAACGGCGCACGGCCCCTGTCGACGGACTACAACATCGACGGTGCCAGCTCGAACAACGACTTTTTCGGTCAGCAGACCGGCGGCTCCCGTCCTCCGTTCACCTTCTCGCAGGCCGCCATTAAAGAGTTCCAGGTCATCCGCACGCAGTACGACGCCGAGTACGGACGCGGCGTCGGCGCGGTCGTCAACGCCATCACCAAGAGCGGCACGAATGAGCTCGACGGCGAGGCGTTCTACTACAGCCGCAAGAAGAGCTGGGCCGATACACGGGCGACCACCGTCAATAGCAACATCGGCGGCACCACCTTCCCGCTCTCGATCTCCGATAGTTTTTCGGCCATCGACGTCACCCAGCCCGGATTTGACCTCGGCGGCCCGATCGTGCGCGACAAGCTGTTCTTCTTCGTCAACGCCGACGGCATGAAGCGGACGCAGCCAGTCCTCTTCGGCAGCGCGAGCGACATGCGCACGTCAGCCCAGTTCACCGCGCTCACCTCGGCGCAACAGGCGGCCGTGCTGGCCAAGATTCAGACCGCCGTGGGCCAGCCCTACGAGTCAGGCCTGCAGTACAGCATCGGCAACAAGCTCAACACCTATCTGGTCAAGCTCGATGAAAACCTGGGAGCGACGACCCACCTGTCGCTGCGCGACAACATCACGAAGTACGACACGACGGACAGTGGATCGACGACGACATTCGGCCTCAATCAGACAAACGAAGTCGACAAGTTCTACCAGGTCGCTCTCGAAGGGGACACGGTCCTCGGCAACAACCTGTTCAACCAGTTCATCGGACAGGTCGGCCGGGACCAGCGCCCGGTAACGGCCGCCGCCACGGGCACCGAGTTTTCGATCAACTGGGGAACCAACCAGTTCTTCGGCGCGGCCGACACCACCCCGAATACGGCTGATGAAAAGAAATATCAGATCAAAGAAACACTGCAGTACCAATGGCGCGGACAATCGCTCAAAGCGGGCTTCGAACTGCTCCACCGCCACCTGTTCGACTCGTTCCCGCGCTTTGCCGGTGGCATGTTTGCATTCAACAACCTGACCAACTTCCTCAACAACGTCCCGAACACGTTCACGCAGGCCTACGGCCCGCAGAACGGTGACGTGGCCTGGAACACCAACCTCTGGGGCTACTACGCCAATGACAGCTTCCACGTCGGCCCGCGCCTGACCATCGATGCCGGCCTTCGCTACGACCTGGAAAAGACACCGCGTCCTTCGGCGAACGCCTTCCCGCAGCATCCGGAGTTCCTCTCTCAGATCAAAGACGACAAGAACAACTTCGCCCCGCGGCTGTCCTTCGCCTACGACGTCTTCGGCAACGGCCGCTCCGTTCTGCGCGGCGGCTCGGGCAAGTTCTTCGAGTACATGCCCGACATCCTGCTGGCCTCGCCGATCCAGGGCATCAGCGGCGCGCTGTTGACGACCACATTCACCTGCACCACGACGGCGACGAATCCCTGCCCGACCTATCCCAACATCCTCTCGCCGGCCGATTTCCTGGCGAAGTCGAAACTGAGCGCAAACCTGGTCACCATCGGCTCGAACTACCAGGCACAGGAGGCCCTCCGTTCGAGCCTCCAGTTCGAACAGCAGCTCAGCCAGACCTACAGCGCCGGTATCAGCGGCGTCTACTCGAAGCTGACACACGTGCAGGGCACCAAGAACATCAACCTCGTCAACACCGGCGTGGTCCTCGGCAATATGCCGGTCTATGACTACAACAGCTCGACCAACCCCGCCCGTCCGTACAACGACCTGGGGATCATCCGCGAGATCACGAGCAACGAGCAGGCGTGGTATCGCGCCGCCACACTCGAGTTCCACAAGATCGCCCTCAACGACTCGAAGCTGTCATGGAACCTCAGCTACACGCGCTCGGCGTCCATCGACGACGAGACGAACACGCGCTCCACGTCAACGACCTTCCTCATCGACCCGAACAACCCCAGCCTGAGCGAAGGCATCGGCGACAACGACGTCAAACATCGTTGGGTAGGCGACGTCGTCTATCGCCTTCCGTGGGGCTTGCAAGTCTCCGCGGTCGGCTTCTGGCACAGTGGCTTCCCCTACACTGCCGCCATCAGCTTCACTTGCTCGGGCTGCACGGCCAACAGCCTCACCGGCCAGGCACAGACGAGCGTGGCCGCGAACTTCACCCCGGTCTTCGTGAATTCGAGCGGCCAGATCATCGACATCACCCAGGGCAGCGGCATGACCAAGGCGCAGTTTGCGGCTTTCCTGAGCACACAAGGCGGCCATCTGATCACCCGTAACAGCTTCCGCATGCCAAGTGTTTATGACGGCGACCTTCGCCTCACCAAGACCTTCAACCTCATGCGGGGCACGCAGCTTCAACTGATCGGCGAGATGTTCAATGTGCTGGGCAAGAACATCTACTCCGTCCCAGGAGTCAATCAGGACCTGTTCCGGGTGACGTACACCGCGTCGACCGACAAGTACACGATCACGAAGTTCACGAACAACATCTCTCCGGTTGGCACGCCGGCAAATCAGCAGAACACGTTCGGCATTGCCCAGGCCTACTCCAACGAAGTCAACCCGCGCCAGTTGCAGTTCGCGGTGAAAGTCGTCTTCTAGCTCGAATCTCCCGATTGAAAACGAAGGCCACCCGTTCGCGGGTGGCCTTTTCTTTTGGGAAGACGGTGTAGTATGGTACTGGTATGGTAAAGAAGGTCACCTACACGCTGGACGACGCAACCGTGCGCCGGGTTGACTCCGCGTCCGAACGGCTCAAGATGCCGAAGAGTCAGGTCATCCGCGATGCGGTTGCCGAGTTCGACGAAGGCCTTGGCCGGCTCAGCGAAAGGGAGCGCCTGCGGCAGTTGCGTGTGCTTCGGGACCTCGTTCCGTTAATTCCCAAACGGCCACGGGCCGAGGTGGAACAAGAAATCGCGGAGATCCGGTCTGCTCGCCGCACTGGCGGACGCGGGGGAACGCCCAGAGGCTCTCGCTGATCGTCATCGACACATCAGCCTTGATCGACTCGCTGACTGGCCACCGGCGATCTCTGTCCCGAATGACTGAGCTCATCAACTCCGGCGAGCCGCTGATAGTGCCCACGGTTGTCCTCTACGAGTGGTTGCGGGGACCACGGCTGCCTCAGGAGTTGGACGCCTGTGAGGAGCTCTTTCCGCAGGATCAAATTGTCGTATTCGGGCTCGCCGAAGCCAGGGTTGCATCCCGTTTGTATCGAGAGGTCCGCCACCCGCGAGGACGGGAAATCGACCTTGCCATTGCCGCCACGGCCATTACCCGCGACGCCGCTCTTTGGACATTGAATCACGACGACTTCCGCGACATCGCTCACTTGACGCTGATCTGACGCGTCAGCCGACGATCGCGCCGACCAGATCGTACGGATGGGCGTCCGTGATGGAGACGCGGGCGAATGCCGGCAGTGTTTCCGGCAGGAGGTCGATACCGTCGTTGACGAGAAGGCGGCCGTCGATCTCGGGAGCCTGGCCGATGATGCGCCCTTCCAGCAGATGCTCGGTCTCGGAACAGACGCCGGTGATGAGCGCATCGAATGTCTCGCCGAGCTTGGCCTCGTTACGCGACCGGGAGATCTCCTGCTGCAGTTGCATCAGCTTCTCGCGGCGGCGTTCCGCGGTCTTCCGCGAAGGGAGGCCGGGCATGCGCGCGGCGACGGTGGCCTCTTCCGCCGAGTAGACGAAGGCTCCCATCTGATCGAACTGCGCCCACTCGACGAAGTCATAGAGCTCGCCGAAATCGCGCGGCGTCTCGCCGGGATGGCCGGTTATGAACGTCGTACGCAGCGAGAGGTCGGGGACCAGCTCGCGCATCCGCGTCACCATCGCTCGATAGTCGTCCGGCGATCCGGGGCGGCGCATCGTCTTCAGGACGTTCGCCGACACATGCTGCAGCGGGATGTCACAGTACGAAGCGAAACGCTTCTCCTTCCCCATCAGCTCGAAGAGCGACCAGTCGATGGAGCCGGGATAGGCGTACAGGAATCGAATCCAGGGGAAGCCGGTCTCGGAAAGGAGCGTGCGCACGAGCGTGGTCAGGCCGTTGTTTATAAACAAATCTTCGCCGTAGCGCGTGGTGTCCTGAGCCACGAGACAGAGCTCTTTGACCCCCTGCGCCTCGAGCGCCCGCGCCTCGCGCACCAGCGAGTCGATGCCGCGGCTGCGGAACTTCCCACGCATCTGCGGGATCGCGCAGAACGTGCACGGATTCGAGCACCCCTCGGAAACCTTGAGATAGGCGTGCGCCGTCCCCTGCGCCAGGACGCGCGGCAGGTCCTCGTACAGCCTCACCGACATCTTGCGCTTGGCCGGCGCGGCATCGTCGATCCGGCCGGTGACGGCGGCGGTGATCGCTTCGAGCGAATCGAGGCCGACGAAGGCGTCGATCTCCGGGATGGCCTGCTGCAAATCGGCGCGGTACTTCATGACCATGCATCCGGTCACGACGAGCCGCTGCACTCCCTTCCCCTTGCGGTCAGCGACCTCGAGGATGGTATCGATCGATTCCTGTTTGGCCGCGTCGATGAAGCCGCAGGTATTGACGATCACCACGTCCGCCGACTCGAGATCATTCGTGATCTCGATCTCGGATTCCTCCCGGAGCTGCCCGAGCATGATCTCGCTGTCGACGAGATTCTTCGGACAGCCGAGGGAGATCATTCCCACCCGGCGGACAGACCTGCTGATCGATACATCGACACTCATGGACAGGCGTGGAACAGGGACAGGAGGGCTCGTATTCTGCGCGCTACGCGCGCGTTGTCGGTTATCGGTTGTCGGTTTGTCGGAGCCGGGTCGATGTGGCACAGACACTCTTGTCTGTGCCTCCGGCCGGAGCAATGACGCAGAGTGCTTGCGATGAAAGTCGTGGCGAGAGCCGGCACAGACAAGAGTGTCTGTGCCACATCGCCCCGCAACCGACACCCGGCAACGTCCTACTTCAACACCGCGCTGTTCCTCTCGTCGGCCATGATCGCTGTAAAGACGCGATTCAATTCCGCCAGCTCGGTGCGGGGGACGCTGAACCGCTCGACGCGATACTCGCGGTGATAGTGCAGCACGTTCTTCTCCACTCTGGTCTCGCTGCCGTAGCGGAATCCGGAGGCGTTGACGTTGACGGCGGCGGGCAATTCGTCCACCGTCAGGCCCTCCGGCAAGATGATGTCGATGTCATCGGTCTGGAGCGACGGGCCGTCGGTCTCATAGTCGAAGGCGCGCTCTTTCAGATCGATCACCGCCTCCGCTTTCTCGCCCAGGACGCGCGGACGGACCAGCAGGAGCGCGCCGGCTCGCTTCGCGTACGCCGAAGCGGAGATTTTGTAGCGGAAGACGAGATCGCGCGACGAGTCGGTCAGGTTTTCGATCATGAAACCGGTCATTTCGAATTGCGACAGGTGCGCGCCGACCCGGCCGTGGATTGCGCGAAGGCGCTCGGCCTCCGTCATTCCGTGCAGCCACGACCGCCACGACGCGGCAATGCTGCCGCTGCGTGTTTCCTGCACGTCACCGCGCAGGGCGCCGGCGGCGTCGAGCGACAATGTTGCCGCCACCGTAAGCCGGTTTTCGGCTGGGCCGGCCGGAGCGATGTGAATGACCGTCCCCCCTTCCGGCGTGACCACCAGCAGTTCATTGTTCTGCAGGTACTCGGGAAGCGAGCCCAACGGGGTCATCTCGTCGGTCGGATCAAAGATCAGAATCCGGCCGAGGCGAGGATACGTGATGACCGCGGGAAGCGCGGGCGCGTCCGCACCCACGGGTACGGCCACGACGACGTGATTGAACCCTTCCACCGAGGCGAAGGCCGGCTCGACGGTGCCGCGTTGTGTCGTCGCCAGAACGTAGTTCGACGCCACGCCGGCTTCATGAAGCAGCGCCCGCATCAGCGTCACCTTGTCTTTGCAGTCGCCGTAATGATTCAGGAGGATGTCGCCGGCGAGGTGAGGCTGATACCCGCCGAGGCCGATCTCAATGGCCACGTAGCGGACGTCGTGCTGCGTGAACGCCCCGATGGCGGCGACTTTCTCGAACGCCGAAGTCTTACCGGCCGTCAGCTCGCGCGCCTTGACCGCGAGTTGCGGCGTCGCGACCCCTCGGTCGGCTGTCAGCGCCGAGTACCACGCGGCAACGTCGTCCCAGGTTCGATGGGCCTTCCCGGCGACCTGCTCGCGCGGCGGGATGAAGTTCACGCTCAGTCTCGCCGCAACGACGTTATTGGCGAGGCGATGCGGCTCCTCTTTCAACGCCGCGATGTTGCTCATCTCCCACACCGTCGCCTCGCCCGTGCGTACCGCGGCCACGCCGGGAGTGTTGAACCATTTCTCGTCGTGTGCCCAACCGTCGGGCAGAACGAGCGAGTAACGGGCAGACATCACGGGGATACCAGCCTGGAAAACCCAGGCGTCCTGTAAGGCATAGGGGCGGCCACGCTGCTCGTACTCGACGCCGATGATGCTTCCCGGCTCCGCGCCGGGGATTCGCAGCATGAAAAGGTTCTGATCGCTGTACAACTCGCCGGGAACGGCGGACGACTCGATCGCGTCTTTGTCGCCGGTCTGCAGCTCCGCGCCTTTCGCGGTAATGGTCCAGGCATGCAGCGACTTGAGGCGCGTCTCGGAGTCTTCACGAATCGCGATCTCGCCGAGGTCACGGCCGGCGCTGGTGAGAATCTTCGAGACGGAGCGGTGCAGAACGCGGATCTCCCCCGCCCCCGAGACGGTGGTCGTGGTCTCGTCGAAGAGCACGACGCCGCGCGGATCGCCGGCAAGTACCGGAACCGGCGTCGCCGCCGCTGCTTTCACCCAGTCGGGGACACCGCGCCCGAAGGCGCCACCGGCACACGCCAGCAAGGCCAGCGCGGCGAATCCGCGTCGCATCACTTGCCGCTCCCGGCCGCTGACGCCGCCTTGCGCAGCACGACCTGCTCCTGATCGGCGCCGGCGACTTTGCTGAAAAACCCGCGCAGGACCGGATACTTGTCGCTGCCGACGATCTCCGCCTCCACCACCAGCTTGCGGCTCAAGGAAACCGCACCGTCGCCCTTCTGGTACGTGGTCGCGTACCGAAGGGCACCCACGTCGATGTTCGCCGCCGCGGGCAGCGATTCGACGTCGTAGCCGGCGGGGAGATTCAGAGTCACTTCATCATTATCACCATAGCCATAGCGAAAGTAGATCGCCGTCTTCCGCTGCTCGGACGGGAACGGACTCTTCTGCGTGCTGGCGAAGACCGACAGCGGCACCATCGCCCGCGAACCGACCAGCGACGCGGCCGAGGGCAATTCCACGGTGGCGGAAACGACGAACGGCTCCTCGGACGCCCGCAGATCTTTGACTTCGGTGATCTTCACCACGGCACCCTCGGCGAACCACGTCTTCATCTCTTCCTCGATCGACTTTCGTGCCGCCGCCTCGTCGTCATTCCGCAGCGCGAACCGTTTCCGCAGCGCCTGCTGCCCGCGCCAGGTGATGATGGCGTTACCGCGCAAGATGCCGTCCTCGAGCCGCAGAATTGCCGTGCGCGTTGTCGCCGCGGCAGCAGACGGCTGCCGGGGAGTGTCGACCCATACCGCCTGGTCCTGCTTCCTGGCGATCAGCAGACCGGGCGTGTTCGACTTCTGCCACGACAGGATGCCGAACGGCGCGTACGGCGTGCCGGGGTCGAAATAGCGCGGCTTGCCGTCAAGCGTCACGACCGTCACTTCGCCGTCGAGCTGGCTGCCGATCGGAACGTTCTTGGCCAGGAACTGCTCATCGCGCTCGCCGACCCGGATGACATTGGCCTCGAATCCAGCCGCTCGGGCCAGGGCCACGAAGAAGCGATTGATGTCGCGGACATCGCCGTAACCGTTGCGGAGGACGTCCACAGCGCTCTTGTTCTCGCGCAGCGCGCGCGTCTCGCTGTCCGTCTTGTCCGGCTCGTACGAGAGGTTGCGGATCTGCTGGACGCGGGCGTACAGCTTCCGCAACTTCTCCTCCGGCGTCGCCGCGGTCCCCGCCGCCGCCGTCGCCGCGGCGCGCACTTCACCGTTGTTGCCGATGAACGGCTCGATGATATCGGCCCACTCCTTCGCTTCTTTCGTCCAGAAGGCCGCCGGATCGGTCGTTCCGCTCCGGTACCAGAACTGTACCTCGGGCTTCACCGCGGCCTCCGGCGGCGCGAGCGGCTCCTCCTCGAGGGAGGGATGTTCTCGATGGTCAGATCGTACTTGTCTCCGTGAAACTCCGGCTTCTTCCCCGGAGGAAGACCATGGAAGCTGAAAAACGTCTCATACCCGCCGAGCACGTAGGGATGGAGGCCAATCTCCAGATGCACCACGGGAATCTCCCGTTGCAGCGTGAACTCGCTGTTGAAGAGCGTGTTTCCCAGGTTGGCGATGTCGTACCGGTATTCGATGATGCTGCCGACCTGCACGTCCGGAAGGGTGAAGGTCTTGGCGATCAGCCGGACGCCGCCGACTTTGACCACGACCTTGTCGAAGGTCCTGCCATCGAACGGGGCGATCGTGCCGTCCGGCCTCACCGTGCGCGCCTTGATGTGATTGACGTCACTGGAAAGGGCGAGGTGAACGACCTCGACGTCGCCGTACTTCTTTCCCTGCTCGGAGAGAATCTTGATGCGAAGATACTCGGTGCGGTACGAGTCGCGGTCGTTGACGAACTGATACCAGTTGAGCACGACCGCGGACGCACCGGGCGCGAAGGGGACGCTGGTCATGGCGCGCTCCTCCGCCGTCGGATCGCGGAACTCCGCGGCGGCGGCCTCGTTGCGTGAATACGCCTCGGCGGAAACAAAGAACAACAGCAACAGCAGCAGCGTGCAGCGCAGGCGAATGAGCATAAGGGACCCTTATTTGGACGGGAAGTGCGCACATGATCGCACACGTCATATCCTCGCCGAATGCAGGAATTCACAATCCGTCCGGCATCACGCGCGGACGTGACCGCGATCGCCGCCGTGATGCGGGAGTCGGTGGAGCAATTCGGGCCGGCGGCGTACACCGAGCATCAGGTAGCGAGCGCGTTGACGTTCATCTGCCGTCCGGACGAGCAACTCATCGACGACGGAACGTACTTCGTGGCCATGATCGATGGGGAGATCGCCGGCTGCGGCGGCTGGAGCCGGCGGCAAAAGGTCTACAGCGGCAGCGCGGCGTCGAGCGATGAGAACGCCCTTCTCGATGCGTCCACCGACGCCGCGCGCATCCGGGCCATGTTCGTCCGCCCGCGCTGGTCACGCCGCGGGATCGGCCGGGCCGTCCTGCAGCATTCGGAGACGCGCGCCGCCGCGGAAGGCTTCTGCCGCTTCCAGCTCGTAGCGATGCGCAGTGCCGGTACGTTGTACGAGTCGTGCGGATACCGCGCCGTCCGCGAAGCGCCGATCACACTCGAAGACGGCGTGGTGCTGGAGTGCACGTTGATGGAGAAGTGATGCGGGGTTGCGCGGTTAGCCAATCGAGAGACCGATGTGGCACAGACCACAGTTGTCCAAATTAGGTATCGGAGAGTTGGCCGATCGGAAGAAACGCCGGGCGCTGTAGAGTCAGTCAGTTCGACCAAGAACGACGATTCGACAGGAGGCCCGACGTTGAGCGCATTTTCTAGCG
>DATMNC010000023.1:0-60985 GCA_035569395.1 Thermoanaerobaculia bacterium
CGGAAATGCCCAGTCAGTCCAGAGGGTGACGTGCGCGATCTGCGGGTAGCGGGTGACGTTCGTAACGGTGAACAGCGTCGTCTGACCCTGCACAAGCGGGTTCGTGTTGACCTCGAAGTACGGCAACAGCAGCGTGGCCGCGGGACCGACCTTCACATCGCAGCTGTCGTCGTTGTTGATCGACGACGGCACGGCCGCCCATGCCGAGGTGCAGAGGAGTAGCGAGGCGACCAGCAACTGCGCCGTCTTCATGGGGTCGGATTGACGTTGGTGCCGGTGCACAAAGTGGTCGTGCCGTTCGTGAGTGTCGTTCCGGGCGGACAGACGAAGGCGCCTCCAGCGGGGGCGATGGGCCGCATGGCGCTCAGGAATGCGCCTGGTGAGCAGCCGTTGCCGAGCGGCGCGGCATCGAATTCCGCGGACAGGCTGTTCGTGCCCAGTTTTCCAAACATCGTGACCGTCACCCAGTTCTGGCTCGGCCGCGGCCCGTAGAGTGTTGTCCCTCCAACGGGAGCGAGGCCTCCCGGCCTGTTCGTCGGCCCTTGTCCGCCTCCGATGTCCGTGGTCACCGAGTACTTTGTGGTGCCGCAGTTGCTGGCGTTGAGGTACATCCAGCCGCTGACGTCAGGACCGCCGATGGATGGGTACGTATAGTTGTTGGCTGTGTTCGTGGATGATGTTGTGGGAAGGGTAGGGTAGTTGTAGCAGCCGAAGTAACCGAAGCAAACGAGCGTGAATGGGTTCTCGTGCTCGTCAAACCGGACAAACTCGCCGAAGGCCATGGCGGAATTGTTGATGTACGACGCGCAGGAAGCCCCCGCCGCGTTAAACCCTTCGCGCCAGATCTTCATGTTCGTCGCAAACGAACTGACGCCGCCCTGGATGTAGCGCGCCGCGAAGGTTGCGGGGAGAGGCTGGCGGCGATCGGCGGTCCGGTTGGCGGCCGGCGTATAGCGGTCGTAGAAGGTGTACGGCAATCCCGTTGCCACGATACTGCCGGCGCCGCCCCCTTCCGGCACGGCGCGGATGTGAACCATCGGGTTGCCGGTCGCGTCAAACGAGGCTGCCGCCCCGGTGCCGGCGGGAGCGCCTCCGAGCTGCTCATAGTCGCCGATCAAGACGTTGTCGAAGAGCAGATCGGACGTGTAGTAGGCCGGATTGGTGGGTAGGAGGTTCGTGCAATTCGCCACGACGTCGATGGTGGCGTAGCCGATGGCGTTTGCATGGACGCCACCGGCGGTGCTGCATGAAGTGATTCCGCCGCCGGGGTTGTAGACGCCGGTGGTCAGCGAGTTGCGCACCGCGTTTGTGATGCTGGCCGGCAGCAAGGCCGGATTGCTGGCGCAGTCGAGCGTCGCCCGCAGATTGCCGTTCGCGGCCGAGAGCGTGCCCGGCGTCGTGGCGGGCGTGGTCCCGCCCGGCGGCGCCACCGTACCGCGGACGATGACGTCGTAGAGGTTGATGGCCTGTACGTCGTAGCCGGTGAGGAACAGGTTGAAGCTGAGCACCGGGTACGCCCAGTCAGTCCAAAGCGTCACGTGCGCGATCTGCGGATAGCGGGTGACGTTCGTGATGGTGAAGAGGGTCGTCTGACCCTGTACCTTCGGGTTCGGGTCAACCTCGAAGTACGGCAGCAGCAGCGTGGCCGCGGGACCGACCTTGAGATCGCAACTGTCGTCGTTGTTGATCGACGACGGCACTGCCGCAAGGGCGCTGCCGCAGAGAAGGAGAGACGCAAACAGCAGGCCTGCGCTCTTCATGGGATCGGGTTGACGTTTGTGCCGGTACACTGCGTGCTCGAGCCGCTGGTGAGGGTCGTCCCGGGCGGACAGACGAAGACGCCACCGGCGGGGCCGATCGGCACGATCGATGACGGGAACGCGGCGGGGGAACAGCCGTTGCCGAGCGATGCCGCGTCGAACTCCGCGGTCATGTGACTCGTGCCGAGGTTGCCGAACATCGTCACCGTCACCCAGCTCTGGCTCGGGCGGGGGCCGATGGTCGTCGTCGATCCCATCGGCGAGAGAGCTGTCCGGACGTTCGTCGGTCCCGGCACTCCGCCGACGTCCTTGGTTACCGAGTACGTGGTGCTGCCGCCGTTGTCGAGGTTCATGTAGAACCAGCCGCCGACGTCGGGGGTGCCTAATGGCGGATATATCGGATCGGCCGATGACCTCGCAGAGGATGCCGGGAGGGTCGGGATCGAAGTGGAGCAGGTGCAGATTGCGGCACCGCCGAGGGTGAACGGATTCTCGTGCTCGTCGAAGCGGACGATCTCCGCCACGGTCATCTCCGCCGACGCCTTTGCATCGGCGCAACTCCCGGCACCGAACGCCTCGCGCCAGATGTTGAGATTCGTTCTGAACGCATTCGTTCCCCCCTGGATGAAGCGCGTTGCGTAGGTGGAGGGAAGCGGTTGGCGGCGATCGAATGTCCGTCTGCCGGCGGGCGTATACCGGTCGTAGAAGGTGTATGGCAGCGCCGTGCCGACGTTCGATCCCGCTCCGCCCCCCTCGGGCACAGCCCGAAGGTGGACCATCGGGTTGCCTCCGGCATCGAAACTACTTGCCGATGCCCCCTGGCCGGCTGGTTGCGGCCCGATCTGCTGGAAGTCTTCGATCAGGACGGTGCCGGCCGGTTGCGGCCCGATTTGCTGGTAGTCTCCGATCAGGACGTTGTCGAAGAGAAGGTCGGTCGTGTAGTAAAGCGGATCGGACGGGGTGCGGTTCGTGCAACTCGCCACCAGATCGACGGTGGCGTAGCCGGTGGCGTTCAAATGCGTCGATCCGATCTCGGTGCACCCGTTCAGTGAGAACTTACCTTGGGTGAGTGCGGTTCGTACCGCGGCGATGATGCTCGCTGGGAACGATCCGGGATTGGTCCCGCAATCGAGTGGTGAGCGGAGGTTGGGGTTGGTTCCCGCCGAAAGCTGACCAGGCGTCGTCGCCGAGGTGGTGCCGCTGGGCGGCGCCACTATGCCGCGCACCAGAACGTCGGCCAGGTTGATCGCCTGAACGTCGTAACCGGTGAGGTACTCGTTGAAGGTCATCACCGGATACCCGTAATCCGTCCAGAGCGTGACGTGTGCGATCTGGGGATAACGGGCGACATTCGTGACCGTGAAGAGCGTCGTCCGTCCCGACGTGCCGCTGACATCGACCTCGAAGTAAGGCAGGAGGAGCGAGGCCGCCGGACCGACCTTCACGTCACAGGTATCGTCGTTGTTGGTTGATGTGGGGGAAGCCGCAAACGCGGAGGAGGCAAGAAGAAGCAGGACCGGGAGCCATTTCATGGATGATCCCTCCGAGCACACGTTATGCTCCGTTGTCATAAAAGTCACGGTTATTTTTCTCTTTTGGCGTGAGATTGTCGAAATCAATGGGATGACAGCATGTCGGGGCGGTGAATCGTCCTGCGCTTGTGGTGCCTCCTCCAGGTCGGGCCGTGCCTCTCCCAGGTCGGGCGGTTCCTCTCCCAGCGCGCGCGGTTCCTCTCCCAGGTCAGACGGTTCCTCTCTCAGCGCGCGCCGTGCCTCTTCCAACGCGCGCGTTGAATCGGCTGGCTGGCGCGTAAACACATCGAGCGGACGCTGAAACGCATCGAGCGGACGTGGAAACGCATCGAGCGGGAGCTGAAACGCATCGAGTGGACGTGGAAACACATCGAGTGGACGTGGAAACACATCGAGCGGACGTGGAAACACATCGAGCGGACGTGGAAACGCATCGAGCGGACGCGGAAACGCATCGAGCGGGAACAGAAACGCATCGAGCGGGAGGTGAAACGCATCGAGCGGGAGGTGAAACGCATCGAGCGGGAACAGAAACGCATCGAGCGGGAGCGGAAACGCATCGGGCGGGCGCCGGGAGTCGTTCAGCGCGCGCCGTGATCCGGCAGGCGCGCACGGTGAACCACTCCTCTCGCGTGAACGTCCCGGCGTATACTCAATCGAAACTGTGCCGGGAGGGTGTCGATGCAAGGTCTTACGCCGCTCGATATTCAGAAACAGACGTTCGCGCGCGTGTTCAAGGGCTTCAACGCCGATGAAGTGCGCGGATACCTTCATCTGATCGCCGAGGAGATGGAAGGGCTGATCAGGGACGTCGACCGGCTCTCGCGTGAGAACGCCATGCTGCGCGAGGAGCTGGACGAACACAACGCCCGCGAGCGCATCCTCAAAGACACGCTGCTCTCCGCGCAGAAAGTGTCCGAGGACGTGAAGGCCAACGCCCACAAAGAGGCGGAGTTGATCGTCAAGGATGCCGAGTTGCTCTCCGACCGGCTGACGTCGCAGGCGATGTCGCGCGTCGGCGATCTGGAGCGGGCCATTCAGGATCTCAAGATCGAACGGCGCGGCGCCCGCAACAAACTGCAGTCGATGCTCGACACGATGCAGCAACTGGTCATGCTCGACGCCGAGCAGGAAGCGAACGAGCAGCCGATCACGGCGATGTTCCGGGCGCGGGAGTAGGGGGCCGGGTGTCGGGTGCCGGAGCAGAGTCGCGCACGCTTCTGATCCGCAACCTTTCCCAGATCGCCACGCCTCTCGGCCGCGGCCCGTTGCGCGGCGCTGCGATGCGAGCGCTCGCGGTCTTCGACCGATCGGTCATCGTGATCCGCGACGGCCGTTTTGCCTTCGTCGGACACGAGGCCGATATCGCCGCCGATCTTCGCGCAACAATCGATGACGATTTCGATGCCCGCGGTGCGACGGCCGTCCCCGGCTTCATCGACTCGCATACCCATATTCCGTTCGCCGGTTATCGCGAGACGGAGTTCAACCGGCGATTGCAGGGAGAGACCTACGAACAGATCGCCGCTTCGGGAGGGGGGATCGCCTCGTCGGTGCATGCCACGCGAAGGGCCTCACAGGAGGAGTTGGCCGATAACGTCCTCGCCCGCGCCCGGACGATGGCCAGTTGCGGGACGACAACCGTCGAGGCCAAGAGCGGGTACGGGTTGAGCGTCGAAGGGGAGCTGAAACAGTTGCGGGCCATCCGCGATGCGAACCAGCGCTCGCCCGTCCGCCTCATTCCGACTTGCCTCGCGGCGCACGATTTTCCTCCCGAGGGCCGGAGCAGCGCCGCGGCACGCCGCGGCTACGTGTCGACGATCATCGGCGAGATCCTGCCGGCGGTGTCTGATGAGAAACTGGCCGTCTTCTGTGACGTCTTTGTCGAGCGCGGCGTCTTCACGAACGAGGAAGGCGATGCCATCCTGCGCGCCGGTGCGGCGCTCGGCCTCGTGCCGCGCATGCACGCCGACGAGCTTTCCGACAGCGGCGGTGCGTCACTCGCCGCATCCCTCGGCTGCGCTTCCGCCGACCACTTGATGCAGATCTCCGACTCCGGCATCGCCGCGCTGGCGGCATCGGACACCGTTGCCAACCTCCTCCCCGCCACCAGCTTCTTCCTCATGTCCGAGCGCTACGCCCCGGCCCGCCAACTGATCGACGCCGGCGCGATCGTTTCCCTCTCCACCGACTGCAACCCCGGCACCTCGATGACCGAATCGATGCCGATGGTGATGCAACTGGCCACGCTTCAGATGAAGATGACGGTGGAGGAGTCGCTGACCGCCGCCACGCTTAACGGCGCCGGGTCATTGCAGATCGCACACGAGACGGGCTCCATCGAATCCGGCAAACGCGCCGATCTCGTTCTGGTCGACGCCCCGAATTACCTGCACCTCGTCTATCACTTCGGGGTGAACCTCGTGGCGAAGGTGATGCGGGATGGGTCGTGGGTGGGGTAGCTTGACATCGGAAATTTGTTCGCAGCAAGATGTCAACATGCGAACGACTCTCACTCTCGATCCGGACGTGGCTGAGCTTGTTCGCGAGATCGTCGAACACGAGCAGCTGCCTTTGAAGGAAGTTATCAACGACGCCTTGCGGCGAGGCTTGAAGCCGAGCGAGCCAAGACCAGCCTTCCGTATCGTTCCCCATTCGAGCGCGTTGCAGCCCGGGATCGACTCTTGCGGGTTCAATCAGCTTGCCGACGAGATCGAGGACGAGGCCGTTCTTTCAAGACGAGGCCGCTCTAGGACTCGATGATCATCCCGGATATCAATCTCCTTCTCTACGCCTACTTCTCGGTTTTTCCCTTCCACCAGGAAGCGCGGCGTTGGTGGGAAGCTATCGGGGAGCGGGGTGAGCCGGTCGGTCTCGCTCCCCCGGTACTGTTCGGCTTCGTCCGGATCGCGACCAATCGGCGCGTCTTTGTGCAGCCAATGGATTTGCAACAGGCGACGGGGATCGTCGAGGGCTGGCTGGTACTTCCAAGCATGCAAGTGCTTCGTCCCGGACCGCGTCACGTCGAAGTGGCGTTCGATTTGCTCCGGGCCGCGGGGACCCGCCGAGACCTTACGACCGACGCGCAGATTGCTGCCTACGCGTTGGAAACCGGAGGGGTTGTACACACGGCGGATGGCGACTTCTCGCGCTTCGCTGGTGTCGTGAAGATCGACCCTCTCGCCGAGTAGAAGAGAGAGTTGTCCGTCAGTCAGTAGGACCGTTAACGTTAAGAGACACCCAAGCGAAAACTCCGCCCTACCCGCCGCCGCCCGAACTGCTCGTCGATGGCGCTCAGAATGCGTGCCGCGCGCTCGCGAAACGCCGCCGGGATCCAGACGCGAGCTTCCCACGGTTGCGGATCGTCGAGGATGACCTCTTCGTTGCCCAACATGGCCAGGGCTGTTCCGGCTTCGATGACGTAGGGGACGGCTGCTTTCTCCAGCCGGTCGATCAACTCGGCCACGAGCTCCGGCGACTTTTCCTCGATGAGCGGCAGAAGATTGCCGAAGTGCTCGACCTCCGGCCGGAGCTCGAATACGAGCGGTACGTCGCAATCGGAACAGTGGGAGATGCCGTCGCGGTATTCGCTCTCGCAGCTTGGGCAGAACATACAGGGGCGATCTTCTCACAGCCTTGTCAGTGCGTCGCGGAGTGACGGCGGATGATTGTGTTGCTCGCAGTGATCTTTCCCCAGTACGTGGCCCACAGAGTGAAAAACTCCGCGGTGTACCCCCCCGGTCGGGTCATCGAGTACGTCTGGAGCGTCCAGAAGTCGATGTCGTTCACCGGATCGACGACGGTCATCGAGTAATCACCCCAGCGAGTCCACCAGTACGACCGCTCCCCGGCCTTCAATGGCGCCATTTGACTGAGGTGCCCGAGTTGGTCGATGTAGGAGTAGTTCGCGGAAGGAAACTGCTGGCTGCCGAATGTCGAGTATCCGATCAAAGCGCCGCCGGCAGCATTCACATCGATCGAGGGATAGCCGTAGAACAGCTTGCCGGTTGGATCATCGATCAAGCCCTTATCGACGGCGGAGCTCGACGAGAGCGGCAGATGGAGGCGATACCAGACGATCGACGAGCGGGCGTTGTGAATGATCGATTCCACGATCCAGATCACGCCGTTCCGCTCCACCGCGTACTGGACTATCGGCCAGTCGATATCGATCGTGCTGGTGCTTCCCATCTGAGGAGCAATCTGCGTCTGGAAGATGCCCCAGTCAAAACCGAGGATTGCTGAAAAGGGAAAGCTCGCGGCCTGCACCAGCGCCCTTCTCTGGATTTCATAGACGACCACGTTGACCGTGTCCTCCGCGAGGAAGCGAACGGTCGGATCATCGCCGTGTACGGTGACGGGAATCAGATCGTACGGACCGTTGAAGTGGAAGCGCGCCATCGGAACCGGCTGCGCGGCGTTGTACGCGTCCGTCTTCTGAATGATGAAAAGATCCGCTTGCTGCGAACAGTAATCAAACCCGCACACGTTCGCGGTGATGGCGACGGCGTCTCGCGTGAGCGCCAGCCTGGTGAAGTCCAGGAACGTCACGATGGTTCCGCCGACCGGAACTCTGAATCGCTTCCACGTTCCCATGGGGTCGCCGCTGGCCGACACCGCCACCAGAAGCGTGGAGCCACTGGTACCGCGATCGAAGAGGGAGACGATCACCCATCGATCGGCCACGGGATCGTACGCGGCGCGTGCGTCGTACTCACTTCCTCCGGCAGCGACACTCGGATCGCTCCAGAAACCGTAGTTGAAGTCCTGCCACAGTATTTTTCCGCTGCGATCGGCGACCGTGTATTTCTGGTTCGAGACGCTGAGAAGATGCCTGGGGCCGACGGCTCCGTTCGCGTCCGAGGGATACCCCTGATCGACGTCATATGTGGCTGCAAACTGAGCCGTCAGCGGCGGTGCCGCGATCGAGGGAACCGTAGCCGGTGGCAGAACGCTCGTGGCGAGAGCGGTCTTCGATTCGCGTTCATAGACTCTCCTGCGGTCCTCATGAATCGGGTGGAAGACAGGTTGCACCGGCGGCAGATCGTGAAGGGTCACAGGCGCCATTGCTAACGCGAACCCGTCTTGCGAGACCACATCAAACGCGGGTTCAGACGCTATTGCCGCGGGAGCGAACACGATTGCTGCCAGGACGCACACGCGCAGCTCGAGAGACAGGAAGCGACCGGACATGCCTGCGTTCTCTCACACAATCCGCAAAAAAGCTATGACGCGCGGTAAAACGCGCAGATCTTCTCGTACAACTTCGCCCCGATGGCGCTCTTTGCCTCGGTCGTGCAACCGGCAATGTGTGGCGTGAGAATGAGACGCGGGTCATTGGGCCAGCGGCGCGTGGGTGGCTCGGGGTCGTAGACGTCGAGGGCAAGTCCGCCGAGGATGTCGCGGGCGAGGGCATCGAGAGCGGCGTCGACGGCGAGGACTTCGCCGCGGGCGGCGTTGATCACGATCGCGCCGGGTGGGAGCGCAGCCAGCTCGTTTGCGCCGATCATCGCCCGTGTCTCCGGGGTGAAGGGAACGTGGAGCGTGAGGATGTTGCTGGTGCGCAGAAGGGCATCGAGCGATGCGACGCGGGCGGCGCCGCGCTGCGTGAAATCGTCGTCGGTGATGTAAGGGTCGAAGGCGGCGATGCTCATTCCAAATGCGTGGGCGAGCCGCGCCACGCGCATGCCGACCTGACCCAATCCGACGATGCCGAGACGGTGATGGCGGAGCTCGTGGCGGGTGGCGCAATCGTCGCGGTCCCAGATGCCGGCGCGCATCGAGCGGTCGTACGCGGGCACCGTGCGCGTGAGCGCGATCATGAATCCGATGACCAGCTCGGCGACGGCGTTGGCATTCTCGCCGGGCATGTTGATGACGGCGATGCCGCGGTCGCGCGCGGCCTGCATGTCGATGTTGTCGGTGCCGCTGGTTCCTTGCGCGATCATCTCCAGTTTTCCCGCGGCGTCGATGACGCGTTTCGTGACGCGGTTGTACGAACGGGTGACCAGAATCTCGCAATCCCGCGCGATCGCCGCCAGCTCCTCCTCGGATTTCACAGGACGGTCGATGATCTCGAAGCGGCAGTCGGCGTGCGCGCGCGTGAGGAGCGAGCGGTCGACGTCGGCGGCAATGAGGAGACGTTTCATTGTTCCACGCAACTCTATCCTGACGTGAGCGAAGCGAACGTCAGGATCTCCGGTGGCGCCGCGCTGCCGTTGCGAATCAAGCCCGCGCGATGCCACCGAGATCCTGCGCGCTTCGCCGCACTGACGTCGAAAAGAAACAGTTGCGCGACGCCACCGGAGATCCTGACGGTTCGCTTCGCTCACGTCAGGATAGAGTTGAAAGAACCGGGAGATCCTGCGCGCTTCGCCGCAGGATGGACTCCCCGAACGTCAGCGCGGTGTCACCGGAGATCCTGCGCGCTTCGCCGCAGGATAGACTCCCCGAGGATAGACTCCCCCGAACAGACCAGTGCGACTCCTCAAAAAACATCGCGTCGCTCTCGCCGCGCTCGCCGTTTATCACCTCGTCTTCTTCTTTCCGACCCTTTTCATGGGCCGCATCGCCTCGCCGAACGACGTCTTCTACAACTTCGATCCGTGGAAGAACGTGCGGCAGGTCGAGGTGCAGAATTCGCTCATCAACGACCCGCCGACGGCGTACTACACCGTCCTCTCGCTGCTCAAAACTGACTGGCATGCCTTTCACTGGAACCCGTTCATCGGCGCGGGCGTGCCGGGCTTCGGTTCCACTCTCTTGTCTCCCTTCAGTCTCTTTCCGGCGCTGCTGCTGCCGCTGCCATGGATCTATACCGGCATCATCCTGCTGAAGCTCAACGTGGCCTTCTGGCTGGCGTATCTCTGGCTGCGCGAGGAGCGCCTCGGCAAGCGCGGCGCCGCGGTGGGAGCGATTCTCTTCGCCGCGGCGGGGCCGATTGCGGTGCGGTGGTGGTGGCACGTGACGAATGCGGCGCCGCTCTATCCGGCGTTGCTCTGGATCGCGCTCCGCACGGCGCGGGGGAAACGGACGCCGGCCTGGGCCATCGGCCTGGTCGCGCTCTGCTACGCCCTCTCGGCGTTTCCGGCGGCGATGGCGTACGGGGCGTACGCGGCGGTTGCGTATTTTGTGTACGTCGTGATTCGCGAGCGCCGTTTCGCGCCGCGCATTCTCGTCACAGCCGCGCTGGCCACTCTCTTCGGGGTGATGATCGCGGCGCCGTCCTTCGTCCCCCTCGCGCAACTGGTCAGGCGCACGGGCTATCTCGAGTCGCGCGTTACCGCCGCTGCGGAGCATGTCTTCCCGCTCCACCACGTCGCCCTCTTCGTCAATCCCGATCACCTCGGCAACCCCGCTCTTCGCGACTGGCGCGGCGACCATGCCCTCGGGACACTCAACAACTACATCGAGGCCACGGTCTACGTAGGCATCGTTGCGCTGCTGCTGATTGTCGTCGCCATCGCCAACCGGCGCGCTCGCTCGCGGTGGTTCTGGCTGGCGATGTTGGCGGTGATGCTGGCGGCGATGTTTGGCTTCGCGCCGGTGGCGAAGATCGTCGGCAGTCTGCCCGGATTCAAGTATTCGCCGCTGACGCGCATCGAGCTGATGCTGCCGATCGCCGCGGCCTATCTCGCCGCTTCCGGCGCGGCATTGGTCGCCCGGGGACGATTCCGGCTCTCCATCGGCATGCTGCTCGCCGTCGCTTGCGGCGCTGACCTCGCGGTATTCGCCGGGCGATTCTATCCGTACCTCGATCCCGCCTTGGCGTCGCCGCCGGCCACGCCGACCATCACCTTCCTGCAGTCGCAGCCGAAGCCCTTTCGCATTGCACCGTTCTTCCTCTATCTATGGCCGAACAGCTCCGAGCTGTACCGGCTGGAAGATGTCCGGAGCCACTTCTCATCTGAGGCCAGCTATCGGCGGTTGCTCGAACGGATCGATCCCAGCGCCGCGCTGACGTCGTCCACGGTCATCAACTTCAACAGCCTGAAATTCGACTTCAACGATCCGCTGGTGGGGATGCTCGGCGTCCGCTATCTGCTGGAGCAGCCCTCAATCGACGTGATGAAGTGGACGATCTTCGCCAATACGAAGGCAGGGGTGAAAGAGATTGCGGCGATGGTGCTCGAGCCCGGCATGGCCGTGCAGCGTCACGTGCGCGTCGACGCCGAGCCGTTCTACGCGATCGAGCTGCCGGTCGAATTGCAGGCCGGGCTCGGGCGCGCGCCGCATCTCGATGTCATGCTGATGAAGGGGACGAGCGTCGTCTACGCGCGCGCGTTCACGCCGGGGGACATCACGGCGCTCGGCAAGGTCTACGTCCCGCTGCGACCCTACGCACGGCTCGGCGAGTCGGTCGTGCTGCGTATCGCCGCCGTAGGCATGCGCGTGCGGATGCTGACTGGTGCCACCGAGGTCGGAGGCGACGCACCGATCTTCTACGGCCGGGTGATGACGCCGCTGATCTTCGAGCGCGACCTTCCTGACGGCCGTGTCTTTCGCAACGTCGCCGAGGTGCCGCGCTTTCACGCCGTGACCCGGATTCTGCGGATGACTGTGGATGAGTTGCTGGCGACGAAGAACATCGACTTCGCCGGCGAGGCCATCGTCACCGATCCCCGCCCGATGCCGGTCGAGGCATCCGACGCCGTCGTGACGCTACGAAGCTATGCCGATGACGCGCAGGTGGTCGACGTCTCCGCGCCGGCGAAAACGCTGCTGGCGTCGTCCGAGAAGCTGACTCCCGAGCTTCGCGTGACCGTCGACGGCCGTGTCGTCGAGCCGGTTCAGATCAACGTGCTCTTCGCCGGGGTGCCCATCCCCGCCGGAGATCACCGCGTCATCTTCACGCGCCGCCTCGGCAGGGGATGGTGGTGGCTGGCGGGGGTTGCGCTGGTCTTGCTGGTGGTGCTGTCGGTCGTTGACGCACGGCGGCGTTACTTCGGTATCGCAACCAGGATGATCTGATACGCGAACAGCCCGCGCCAGATACGCGTGATCCACGTCAGCACGCGCTCGCCGAGGCGCAGCATGGGGTCGGGCATCCAGCCGATGATCAGGCGGATCGGCACCGACGAGCCGCGGATGGCCACGATGCGAAAGCCGGCCTTCTCGATCTCGCGCTTGATCGTACGCATGGTGAAGAAGCGGAGATGGGTGTAGTCGAGGATGCCGCGGTCGCGGTATTCGAAGACGCCGAAGAGGAGTCCGATGCGAACGGTGATGTTGGCGATGTTCGGAACGGAGAGGAAGAGGATGCCGTCGCTGTTCAGCGACCGTTTGACCATGTTCAGGAGCGTGGTTGAGTTTCGAAGGTGCTCGATGACGTCGGCCAGGACGACGGCGCGCATGCCCGGCGGCAACGTGCGGACGGCCTCGAGGTCGGCGATGACGACCTGATCGAAGCGCGACCGAAGCTGCCCGATGCGGTCGGCGTCGTACTCGAATCCGATCGTGGTATCGAATTGCTCGCGCACCGCTGAACCGAGCTCTCCTCCCGCCGCTCCGAGGTCGAGAAGCGTCCCTCCCCGCGGCGAAAACCGCCGGATCAGCTCGATGAGAATCCGATGGCTGCTCCCCTCGAAATCCTTGAATGTATAGACGTTCGGCACGATCGCGGGAGGGTAGTGGATGGGATGGGGGAACACAACAGGGGTTGCTTGAGGTTGCCACGAATAACTTGACGATTCGAGACATGTCTGATGATCCGGCGGAGACGTTCTGGAAAGAAGAGAGCGAGGGTCCCGCGCGTTCCAATGGTCTTGCGCATCTCGCGGGTACTTGGACCGCCGAGGAACACCGAGAGTTCGAAGAGAACGTTGCGCCATTCGAAGAAATCGACGACGAACTCTGGCAGTGAGTCGGTCGTTGATTCATGTGAGGTCGGGTGCTTGCTGCCATTCGCCGGGATCGGTTAGCCTTTCTCATGCTTGATTGGAGCAAGTGTTCTGCGGTTGAGCGCAACCCGGTAACGGTCAGCGGGGCATGGGTTTTCGCCGGTACGCGAGTCCCGGTGCAGGCGTTGTTTGCGAACCTCGAGGATGGGGCGCGGGTGGACGACTTCCTGGAGTGGTTCCCAGGAGTGACCCGACAACAGGTGGAGGCCGTTCTCCGGCACGCCGAGCAAAGTCTGGCCGTGGCTTGACGAAGGCCAATGAGGATTCTTTTTGACCAGGGCACTCCCGCTCCGTTGCGGAAAGCGCTCGCCGGCCATGATGTCGCTACCGCCTATGAAATGGGTTGGGCGCAGCTCACGAATGGCGATCTTCTCAACAAAGCCGAGGCATCATTCGCGGTGTTCATTACGACGGACGGTAACCTGCGCTATCAGCAGAACCTGAGCGGGCGGAAGCTGGCAATCCTGACGTTGTGGACGACGAGCTGGCCAAAACTTCAACGTCATCTACCAAAGATCACCGCTGCCGTTGACGAGCTCAGGCCGGAGATTTCGTGGAGTTGAACTTTCCTTGAACTGGCGGACGCCGCTCACGCCTCAATGCAAACCGACGGAGCCGACGTTCTTCAGTGAGATCGACACTCCGATGCTCGAGTCCGGCCTTTCGAAGGGGACGTAGACCAGGTAGCGGCGGTACTCCACGGCGATCCCGTAGCAGGAGGCGGTGGCGCCGATCAGGTAGCGCTGCTCGAGGAACTTACCGTTGTGGGCGTCGAAGTTGAGCTGCACGTCGGCGCGCATGCGGTTGCTGAGCAGGGACGAGCCGGTGTTGAGGCGGATCTGGCTGGAGGCCGTATCGATCGATACCCCGTTCACCGGCGGCTGCTTGAAGGATGAGAACCAGGTGAAGCTCAGGTACTTGTCGGCCCGCGTACCGGTGCCGAGGAGATTGCCTGAGAGGCTGGTCTGCGCGACCTGATGCGAGATATTGCTGATCGTCGCCGAGGCGTCGAGGGTGATCGACGAGTACGGATTGAGGTGCAGGCCGGCCAGGAGCGGTGTGAACTTGCCCTGCTGCGGAACCGTCGAACCGGACAATCCTCCCGCGGTCGCGGACGTGAATTGCGTTCCGAGGGAGACCGACTGCGTCAGTGAGAACGACGCCACTTCGCGCGACGAGCCGCCGGCGGCTGACTCGCGTCCGATGAGTCGCTGGGTCAGCGAGTACTCCACGGAGTTGCGCACGATCGGCAGGAACGGGGAGTCGACCGTGTCGAAGCGGATGATCCGCTCCTGATCGTTTACGTTTGTCGTGTAGATATAGCGGAAGCGCGGCTCGATGACGTGCTTGAACTTCGTGAATCCACCCAGCGATTCGTTGTAGACCTTCGAGAATGACGGTCCGACCACCTCGACCTGTCCCTGCGCGTAGAAGCGCTCCACTGCATTCTGGACCGCTGCCAACGGCCCTGCCGGATTGGCCACGGAGCTGTCGCTGAGGGTGTCGGAGTAGTACGTCTCGCGCACGGAGATCTGCGGACGGATGGAGAGCCAGGCCGGCGTGTGGAGCTGCATCGAGAGCGTCGGGAAGATGTCGGCCCGGTAGTAGTTCGCCGCCGGCCCGTTGACCAGGCCGCTGGTCACCAGATGGGACGCCGACGACTCCAGGGAGAAGTAGAACGGACTCTCTCCGATCCGGTTCGGATAGACCCGGAACTGCAACGATGGGAGCTGCTCGAAGCGCTGGCGCTCCGGCGGTTTGAGCGGATCGTTCGGGTCGACATTGCCGAGGAGAATGTCCCGCCGGTCGGTGAGGATGTTGAACGAGTAAGTGCTGCGGTTCTTGGTCAGATACGCCGACGAATAGATCTGCGAAAGGGTGTGCAGGCGCGGGTCGTGCGAAAAACGGCGGAAGAACTCGAGGTTGGAGATGTCTTCGACGTCGATGACGCCCCGAAAGCCACCGGGCAGGTTGTTCTGCGAATGCTGATAGTTGTAGCGCCACTCTTCGCGGCCGGTTTCCGGGTCGTGGACGGCGTAGGCGTCCAGGTCGCCGTGTTTGACGTTCTCCGACGGACGGTAACGGATGCTGATGCCGCCGCCGTTGTAGCCTTTGTCGTTGATGTCGCCATAGAACGTGGCGTCGGCGGTGTCGCCGAACGGGACGAAGTAGCCGAGCTCGATCCGGTCGCCATAGGTCGACGAGAAAAGGACGCGCGGAATGAGAAAGCCCTGCGAGCGGTCGCTCTTCGTCGGCCAGACCAGACGCGGGGTAAAGATCAGCGGGATGTCGTGCGCCCGGAAGGTGACGTCCTTCATGTGCGCGTAGTCGTCGAGCGTGACGTCGGCCACGCCGATGTGAAACGACCAGGAGGGCTTGTCGAGATCGCACGACGTGAAGATGCCGTTCGTCAGGAGGTAGTGGTCTTCGGACAGCCGTTCGATCTTGTCGCCGACGAAGTACATGTCGGGCTTCAGGCTGCCCGTGGCGTTGAAGAAGGTGCCGGTCTTGGAGTCGAGGTTGAAGACGATGTGCTCACCCGTGATCCTGGTCGGTCCCTGGTCGAGAATCACATGCCCCTCGGCCACGACGTCTTTCGTCTTCAGGTTGGCCGTGACCTTGTCACCGTGGATGACGATGTCCTGGTACTTGATGACCACCTCTTTTTCGAGGATCAGGTACTCGTCGCGCACGACCTCCTGCCTCCCGCCGGGCGCGGTGGACCAGGTCACGTCGCCGCCGGTCTTCTTCACGCCGGGCGTGACGTGGAACTTGGGCTTGGGCTGGTTGTAGTACCGCCCGGCTGGCCCCATGTCTTTTCCCTGCGCGAAGAGCAGCGAGGGAGCCGTGGCGAGGAAGAGCGCGGCGGCGGTTCGGAGGAACAGGGCGGGATCAACCCTCATGCGTCTTCGTCATTGTATCCGACGACCCCTCATCTTCGGCGCCCGCGATGAACACGTCCCGGTCGATATGGCTCATTTCCTGGATTTGCATGCGCAATTTGATGATCTCGATCTGGTAAAGGCGCGCTTCGTCGTCGGTGCGATTGCGCTGCTGGCGCTTGCGAAGGGCGATGCGATTGGCGAGCCGGACGAACTCCCGGTGCGCGCGCCGGTCCGCCCATCCCCCGCGGCCGAGCCGCAACAACGGGTGGGCCGTGGCGCGAACGTCCCGGTCGTTCATGAAGCCGAGCGACGACTCATGCCGCAGCTCGGCGCGCACGTCCGGCCACTGCTGAAAGACAGCTCCGACGACGATCAGCGGTAGGGCGGCGGCGACGGCGATGAGGATGTCCCGCTCGCGGATTCCGTAGCGCATCGCCAGCGCCGGCAGCCAGGCCACGACGATTGCCGCCGCGGCGGTGGCGACGTCGAAGGCAATCTGTTTCCTCTTGTCGGCGACATGGAAGACCGCGAAGGTGATGCCGTATCCGGCCACGGCGCCTGCCAGCATGAGGGAGGCGATCATCCCGGCCTCGTGCACGGACGTCATCACGAAGGGGATCGCTGCCGTCGCCCCCATCACGCTTCCGACGACCATCCCATCGACCGCCTCGGTTTCCCTTCCGGTGTGCCGCACGTAGAGCGCGGCCAGGGTGAGGGCGATGCCGCCGATGACCGGATAGAGCGCGCGGACGAGGAAGAGCACGAAGGCCACGGCCACGCCGATGGCCAGCGCGGTGCGCCACGCCGTGCCGAGGTCGTTGTCGAGCGTCTTGAAGAAATGGGCCGCGGCCATGGCGGCCAGGAAGACCGCGTACACGACGATGCAGAGAACGGGATCAGACATGCGTCAGGGGAATGAGTACCCGGCCTCATCGAAGCGAACGGGGTGCCTCAAAAAGTATCGCCGCGAGGTCTCGATGTCCATGCGGATCTGGTTGGTCAGCTCCACGGCCGACTGGAACTGCTGCTCGCGGCGGAGCAGGCGGTGGAAGTAGAGCCGTACCGTATCGCCGTAGACGTTGGAGTCGAAGTCGAGGATATGGCTCTCGATGGTGATGGCGTAATTCTCGTAGAGGGTGGGCCGGACGCCAATGTTGGTCACGCTCTCGAAGGAGCGGCTGAAGGTTTCGAAGCGGGAGGTGGTGATGTAGACGCCGCCGCCGGGATGGAGCTCGTTGGATGGATCGACGTTGACGGTGGGGAAGCCGATTTTGCGCCCGAGGCGGCGGCCGGTGGCGACGCGGCCATCGATGAAGTAGGTGCGGGCCAGCGCCATGGCCACGGTGCGCATCGTTCCCTTCTTGACGGCGTCCCGGACGAGCGAGCTGGAGACGCGGATGCCGCGGATCTTCACCTCATCGACCCCCTGAACGGCGAAGCCGTGGCGTTCGCCGGCGGCTTTCAGCTTCTCCAGGTTTCCCTCGCGGCCGGCGCCGAAACAGAAGTCGCGCCCGATGCGGACGTCGCTGACCCGCAGCGCACCGACGAGAAACTCGTCGATGAAGCGGTCCGCCGTCCAGCGCGAGAATTCGTGCGTGAAAGGGACGACCAGCAGAGAGTCCACGCCCATGTCTCGCAGTAGCTCGTGTTTCTGCGGCAGGGTCAGGATCTGCGGCGGCACGCGGTCGGGTGCCACGATCGAGAGCGGATGCGGATGAAAGGTGATGACCGCGGAGGGACGGCCGGTCTCGCGAGCCCGCGCCACGACGCCGCGGATGATGGCCTGATGCCCGATGTGCATCCCGTCAAAGTTCCCGATCGTGGCCACACACCCGCGAGGCAAGTCGGTCTGGCGAAGCGGGTCGTTGATCAGGATCATTGTGTGAAGACGGGCGCGCGGATCATCGCATACGTGGAGTGGTTCGTTCTCGGCAGTTCCTCCAATCGAGAGCCTTCTCCCCCAGCGCTTTTCAGCTGGGGGAGAAGGTGCCGAAGGCGGATGAGGGGGCGTTTCGCGCAGATGTGAGTCGGTCACATGCGGCGCCTTCAATTGTTACCGGACCAGCGTCGGTAAATCGCTCCGATCGCGTATACGCCCCCCTCATCCGCCTTCGGCACCTTGTACGAAGGGAGTCGTAAGTGGTTCAAAAAGGCTGAGAGAATTGCGGGCGCTAGGGCGTTAAACTTCTGCGCGTGAACAAACACCGACTCTCCCTGATCCTCCTGATCGTGATCGTTGCGACAACCGTTCTCGCCGCCGACGGCCCATCCCGCCCGCCCCAAAAGGGTTGCAAGTGGGAGAAAGTAACCAGCGCCGCCGTAGGCTTCGAAGCCTGGGCCCAGCGCTGCGATTTTGGCTACCGGAAGATCGAGCTCTTCATGAAAGGCTCATCGCTCTTCAGCCGCTTCTCGGATGGAGGCGCGCCGGATCCGCTGGTGGACGTCCTGCCGCTGTTGGTCGGTGAGACCGCGGAGAGCGGCATCAAACGGATCTTCGCGTCGCACACCGATAAGAAACTGGTGAAGCGCTGTGTGCTCGCGCCGTATCCCGGCGATCACCGTCCGGGAGCGACGCGCTACACGTTCCTCCCCGACAAGGCCTACAAGAAGGAGCTCGACAAGAATACCGAACCGGGCGACATCGGCGATCCCCCCTGCGGCGACTGGGGCGATGCGCCGGACGGGATTCAATATTTCGAGGCGCAGCCCGGCGCCCACAGCGTGTTGTTCGTCCGCGTCGGGCAGGATGAGCCGCTGTTCGATGAGAAGACGCTGCGCCTGATCAAGTAGGCATCTCCGTCCGGCGGGCGACGCGGAACAGCAACGCCATCCCTCCTGCGAGCCAGGCCACGATTGGTGCGAGCGACGCGCGCTTTCGGGTGCCGAAGAGGAGCTCCCCGAGGTTGCCGGATTCGGGCGCGAGGGCGATCCTGTCGACGCTTCGCGTTGGGTACCAGGGGAAGGCGACGCGCGCTTCCTCGGGGATCCGTCCCGTGAAAAAGGCTGGAACCAGGTAACCGCCGATCGGGTCGTCGACGCCGGGGCAGGGCATCGGGTCCGTCGCCGTGGCGATGAAGTTGATCGACAGCGACAACAACGCCGCGCAGATCCAAAGGGCCCTTAATGGGCGCGAGCCGATCGTGCTCGCGGCCAGCATCGGGATTCCGAGCAGCGGAACGATCGGCAGCAGATACCTCGGTCCGAATGCGCAGCCGCCATTCCAACCATTGAAGCTCGCGATCGCCAGGAAGAACATGGCCACAAGGGTGACCACCGCCCAGAGATCGTGACCCAAGTCGCGGCGCCGCGCCATGAGTACCAGGCCGATCACCGCAAACAGGAGAACCGGCGATGCGAAAAAGAGTCCGCGGTATGGTGAGGTCGTGATGCCATAGAGCGCTCCGACCGATGGCAGCCGTAAGACCCCGAAAAGGGAGCCTTTCTCCGTAAAGCGGGTGCTCGCTTCCATGGCCGTTCGGAATGGCGAGCCTAAGCAAAACCACTGATAGATCCCCATGAGAACGACCCACGGCAGGCAGCCAATGGCAAACCGCGCCGCCTCCCGCCGGGATCGAGCGCAGGCGACGATGAACAGAATCGGCGCCGCGGCGCCGCAAACATAGAAGCAACTCAGGGAGAGGCCGGCCGCGATTCCAGCCAGCAACGGACGCTTTGAAAGAAGCACTACGGCCAGCAGAAGAAACAGAGCCGAGGGAATCTGTGCAAAGAGCATTGTGGAGTAGGGGAAAACCATGGTGCCAAACAGAACGGTCGCGGCCACGGCAAGAGCCGCCGGCGCTGTGGCTCCGATGCGTCGTCGTCCGTAGAGATAGAGCACCGGCCCGATGCATGCTCCACAGAGGCCGATACTGAGCGCGGTCGCGATCCAGCGATTGATCCGCGTCATTGCATCGATCGGTGCCTGCAGGAGCTTCTCTGACGCGAAGATGATCGCGTAGGGAATCGCGGCGAGCAATGACGCTCCGGGCGGCTTGTTGATATACGTGTGCCCGCCGGTTCCGGGCGAGAGATCGCCGGTATTGACGTCGTAACCATCGACATAGAGCGAATGACGCTCCACAACGGCGCGCGTGAGGTCGAAATGAGCGTCCTGATTCCATCCCGCGCCGCCGGTGAAATAGCCGAAGGTGACGGCGGCGACAACGAAGAGACCGGCCGCGATTCTGCCGTCGCTGCTCATAGTGAATACAGCGATGGCACCCCCAGTGTGATCGCCTCCCAATCCGGCGGGCTCGTCCCGAGCATGGCCACGAACTGATCGACCATCACCGGATCCCATTTGCCGCCCGCCGCTTCGCGCCGGAGTGTCTCCAGGGCGGCCGTGTGCGAGAGCGGGGCGGGGCGATAGGAGCGGTGCGAGGTGAGCGCATCGTAGGCGTCCACGATGGAGAGCAGACGGACCTCGTAGGGGATGGCCTCCCCGCGGAGGCCGTCGGGGTAGCCGCGGCCGTCGTAGCGCTCGTGATGATGGCGGATGATCCGCAGGATGCCGGCCAGGGTATTCAGCGGCCGCACCATCTCCTCGCCGATGACCGGATGGTCGATGACGCGGAGGAACTCCTCGCGCGTCAGCGGGCCCTGCTTGTTGAGCAGCGACTCGGGGACGGCGATCTTTCCGATGTCGTGCAGCAGTCCGGCGATGCGGACGCGGTCGCCCGCGGCCTCGCCCAGCCCCAGGAAGATGGTGAAGTTGCGGGCAAGATCGCCGACGCGTTGGGAGTGGCCGCGCGTGTACTGGTCCTTTGCCTCCAGCGCCAGCGCCAGCGCGCAGATCACGCTGTGCGTCTGCTCGAGGTCGGCGTGATAGTCCTTGATCCGCAGCAGCGAGCGGATACGGGTGATCAGCTCCAGGCGGTTCAGCGGATAGGCGATGAAATCGTCGGCGCCGGCCACGATCGCTTCCTGCCGCATCGAGCCGCCGTAGTGCGCGGTGAGGACGATGATCGGGAGGAATTGGTGGCGCGGATCGGCACGCAGGAGGCGCAGCGTCTCGTCGCCGTCCATGACCGGCATGAGCAGGTCGAGCAGAACGACGTCGATCCCGTCGTTGTCGATGCTCTCCACGGCCTCGGCGCCGTTTTCGGCGAACGAGACGCGGAAGCCGGCGCCGGCCAGGCTGGCCGCGACGAGATCGCGGTTGACCGGATTGTCGTCGACGCAGAGGACGCGCGCCGGCGGCATCATCTTCGGCCGCATGTGGCGCGACGTTACCGGCGCCGGCGTTGTTTCGCCGAGGGCGGCGGCGAAAAACGACGTCAGCTCCGCGTCCCACGCCCCGTCACGCGCCTCGGCGCGGAGATGCGACAGCGCCTCGGCGTCCGGCAGATCATCATCGTGGCGGATCTCGTCGTAGCGGTTGGCGATGGCCACGATCCGCGCTTCCAGCGGGATGGCCTCACCGGCCAGAGCGTCGGGATAGCCGCGCCCGTCAATTCGCTCGTGATGCCAGCGCACGATCGGTACGAAGGGGCGAAACGTCTTCATCGGATCGAGAATCGACGCGCCGATGCGCGTGTGCTCCGCGACAAGAGAGCGCTCCTCATCCGTCGTCACGCTCTTGGCCAGGAGGGCGTCCGGGACGCCGATCATGCCGACGTCGTGCAGCATGGCCCCCTTGACGACGATCTCCCGCTCTTCGCGCGACATGCCCAGCTTGTCGCACAGCCGTGCCGCGTACGCGGCCACGCGCTGCACGTGCCCGCCGCTGTGCGGATCCTTGTTCGAGAGCGCGTTGTTCAGCGTCATGATGATGTTCTCGCTCGAGTCGAGCTCTCTGCGCAGATTGCGGATGCGCACCAGCGAGCGGATGCGGCTGCGCAGCTCGTCTTTGTTGATCGGCTTGTTGAGGAAGTCGTCCGCGCCGCATTCGAGGGCCTTGATCTTGTCCTCGGTGCCGGTGAGCGCGGTCAGCATCAGGATCGGAATCGTTCGCCCGATTTTTTCCGCCTTGATGACGCTGCAAGCCTCGTAACCGTCCATCACCGGCATCATCACGTCGAGCACGATGATCGACGGATTGATCTTCGGATAAAGCTCCAGCGCCTCGCGGCCGTCGCGCGCGAACACGACGTCGTATCCCCAGGTCGAGAGATACTCTTCGAGCAACTGCAGATTCTGTTCGTTATCGTCGACAGCGAGAACGATGTCTCGATCGGGGGGGTCGTTGCCGGAGGGGACCGCCTCTTCCGCAATGGCCATTCGAGGCGGTAATTATAGCCGCAGCGTCTGCTGCTCCGCGGGATAGACAACATGCTCCCCTTCCACGCGGGCGTGCTCGTTCATCACATGCCTCTTCGCCGGCTGCCCGCTGATGATGTGGAGGACTTCGACCCCGCGCCGCGTCAACTCGTCGGCAATCAGGTTTCGATGACACCGCCACGGCACGGCCTCGGCACACATGACGGCCACGCGTTGCGACTCAGCCAGGTCGAGAAGCTTGTCGATGGCCGCGCGGAATTCATCCGAGGCCATGTAGTCGGCATAGGCGCGAAACTGCTCGTTGCGCCAGGCCGTGTTCGGCGAATCGGCCAGCGCCTTCCGCCGTCCGCCGAGCTCCGGCATGTGAAGGTAGGCCACGCCATGCTCGGGCAGCCATCGCTCCATGGCCTCGCTGGAGAAGTGCGGATAGCGCTTCGACCCCGGGTACCGGCGAACGTCGGCCAGAAGGCCGATGCCATGCTCGATGAGCAGCGCGAGGAGCTCGTCGCTCGATCGGGTGGAGTGGCCGATGGTGTGGATGGGGTGCATGGTGTGTCTGTCATTCCGGGCGGTTGTGCAAATAAACTGCCTCCACATGGCAATTTGTCATCCTGAGGCTGCCGCAGCGCAGAGCGAGCGTAGCGAGTGAAATGCGCGGAGGACGGCGAAGGATCTCAAGTTTCGCCGCACGGGCCACAGGCGCTGCAACTGGAGATCCTTCAGCGTCCTGCGCGCATTTCGCTCGCTGGCGCTCGCTCAGCGCTTCGGCAGCTTCAGGATGACAGATTCACCGAATAATGCACCCTTCCCACTGGTTCTCTCTCGCGTTCCATGGCCTACTACAGCGAGCACGCCCAGCAGCTCAAGCGCGACCTGGCGGCCGAGGTGCCGACGGATGAGTTGCGGACGTTGCATGCGAAACGGCCGCTGCTGCATGCGCTGATCGCCTTCCTCAACGTCGCGGCTCTCGTCGCGGCGGGAGTGGCCATCGTCCACTTCGACCGCTGGTACTTCTGGCTGCCGTTCGCCTTCGTGGCTGGTTTCGCGGTATTCGACTTCACGGTGCTGCTACACGAGGTCGTCCATCGGGCGGTGCTGGTTGAAGCGAGCGACGGCGCCTATCGCGTACTCGGCCTGCTCTACGCCGTGCCGAGCGGCATCTCGGCGTCGCAGTTCACCCGCTGGCATCTCGATCATCACCTCGCCCTCGGCTCGGACGTCGACGATCCCAAGCGCCACTATCTGTCGCCGAAGAAAAACGCCCGCTGGCTCAAGGCGCTCTACTTCACACCGGCACTCTTCCCGATCTACTTCCGCGCCGCCGCGAAGGAGACCGCCGCGTACGAGCCGGAGCTGCGCAAGCGCATCGCCCGCGAGCGCCTGTTCACGATCGCCTTCCAACTCTCGGTGCTGGCCGCGATCGCATTGATCGGCGGCTGGGCCATCGCCTTCAAGCTCTACATCGTGCCTGTCTTTTTTATCTTTCCGATCGCCTTCGCCCTCAACCGCCTCGGCCAGCACTACGACATCGATCCCTCCGACCCGGCCAAATGGTCGACCCTGGTGAAGGCCTCCTGGTTCTGGGACGTGGTCTTCCTCTTCTCCAACTACCACCTCGAGCACCACTACTTCCCCGGCGTCCCGTTCTACAACCTCCCGCGCCTTCAGAAGCTCCTGATGCCGTTCTACCGGAAGCGCGGCATGACCCCCCTCGGCTACGGCACATTGATCTGGGGCTGGCTGGTGCTCAATCGCAAACCGCACGCGAACTGGGAGGATGCCGGGACGGGTGTGGCGGTGGCGGCGACGGAGTAGGAGAATGAACGTAGGTCGGACTCTCCAGTCCGACCGGCGCTCGCGGGGTCGATCGTTCCTGGCCGCGTGTCGATTGCCGCGTCCGACTTCCGTTACGGCCGTCATGGCTTGATGAGGCTTCAAGCCACCGTGCCTCGGGTTTCATGCCGCATTCTTCATGGACGAGCGGACTGGCCAGTCTGGCCTACATTGCGGCGCATCCCCTGAGTCCACTAGTGGACTCGCGGAGTCCACCTAGTGAGGTCGTGGAGTCCACTAATGGACTCGTGGAGTCGACTAGTGGACTCGCGGAGTCCACTAGTGAGGTCGTGGAGTCCACTAGTGGACTCGCGGAGTCGACTAATGGACTCGTGGAGTCCACCTAGTGAGGTCGTAGAGTCCACTAGTGGACTCGCGGAGTCGACTAATGGACTGCTGGAGTCGACTAATGGACTCGTGGAGTCGACTAGTGGACTCGCGGAGTCCACTCATGGACTCTACGAGTGTGAGCTCACCATTTCCGGTGACTTAGTACAGCTTTCCGGAAATGAGTGTCCGGTCCGCGCGATACGATACGGAGGGTACGCGCGGACGGAGAGCGGGCATCCCGCCTGCTCCCGGCGGGCGTCTCGCCCGACGGTGGGAACGAACGCAAACATAGCTGTTAGGATAACGACGGTGTTCCAATTCGCTTATCTTCAGGCCCATCTTCCGCAGGGTATAGCCAACATCTACGTTCGCCTTCGCCCCCACCGTCGGGCGAGACGCCGCGCCGGGAGCAGGCAGGATGCCCGCTCTCCGCGCGAGTGCCACCGATAACCGACAACCGACAACGCGGCGGACACTCATCTCCGGGAAGCTGTACTTAGGTATGGTGGCTAACCCTCTCCGGGTGAGCTCTGGGCCTACCCGACGAGTCCTTTCCCGACCCCCATGAGGCTTTAAGCGGCTTTGCACCTAAACCCCCTCCCGATCCCGTTCTGCACCAAAAGTCGGGAGTCTGCACCTAAAGTCATTCAGGAGATACCATATCGCCGATGCGCCGCCGGAGGGTTTCAGTCATGATCGCCTCGTCTGCCGCGATTGCGCTTGCGTTGCTGGATGAGGCTCACCGCAAGCGGTTTCTTTCCGAGGTGCTACCGCAGTCGTTGATGAGTTGGCTTCCGGTGATCTACATCGGATGTTTCTTCGTCGCGCTGTACCTCATCAAGGCCAAGTATCCGCTGCTAACTATCTACGGTATCTTCGTTCCCGAGGGCGCGAAGGGTCACCAGAATAACGGTTTGTTCGTTGCGAACGTCGGCGAGGCAACCGCCCTAAACTTCAAGGTTGAGCGGATGGGGGCGCTGAATCACGATGTATCTTTTGACCCCGTTCAAGTCGTCTACGTTGGCGATCGTGAGCAGGTAGCGATGCACTACGGCTCCGGAGTCCGGGACATCTTCGGCGTTAGCTCGTTTCTTTTGATGAAGGACGTTGTGCGCGGCGTCGGTCAAAAAGTAGATCCTCCCCCTCATCCGATCCGATTCACGTATGAAGATGCGGACGGCAGAAAGTACAAGATAGAGGAGTTTGAACTAAGACTTATCAACACGGCCAGCGGAGCGCCCATCGATCTGCGTCTCATCGTCGACAGGAAGCGCAAAAAACGCCAAACCATCCGCGAATGGGTTGGTGCGCGACTCGTACGGCTCGCCGCGAGAATCCTCCTGCGCCCTCCGAGCGGGGACTAAGTTTCACTCCCGCGTGATCTCCACGAACAGCCTCTCCCGCGTCACGCTGCCGTACGACGCCGGAAGCCTACGCTCGGTGTCGTACCTTCGCGCAGGGGGTTGGGAAGTGATACGCCGCTCTGAGTCCGGGAACCTTCGCTTCCATTCGATCGGCGACCGTTCCGGCGAAGTCCAGAAGCTCCCCGTGCAGGATGGCGTCAACCGTCGTTCCGTCCTCGGCTGCGATCGTCTCCAGCGCGCGGAGAATGTATTCAGGGAGCCGGAGCGTTACGCTGCGGAGCGCGAGCAAGGGCGGCAGAACGGCAGCGGCATCGGTCCCGAGCGCGTCCACAACCTCGGCGAGAGTCCACTGCTTGAAGGCGATCAGCGCCAGTTGACGCCACGTGAAGCACCACCGGCCATCATGTCGATAATCCTCGCATCGGTCGAACGACGCCTCCCGTTTCAGTTTGCCCGGCGAGATCCCGAGAAGTCGCGCACCTTCGGTGAGACGGTACGACTCCGCCGGGTGGAGGAAGAGAGAGCGGATGCGGTCGCGTTGCTGAGTAATCATAGTCCGGTGACTATAGTCTGCGGACTTTTGCCCGTTGTCAATAGTCTTGTGGTGAGTTCAAATTGTCGACGATGACCCGCGAGGCTGAGATGTTCGGGGAAGCCCTGCACCGCTGGCGCAAGAAGAGCGGCCTGAGTCAGGAAGACCTCGCGCACGAGGCTCGCATCACCACGAGTTACTACGGGCAGCTTGAGCGGGGCAAGAAATCGCCGACGTTGAAGGTCATCCTGAAGCTCTGCCGCGCTCTCGACTGCTCGCCGGGAGAACTGCTCGCCGACTTCACGCCGTCCGTGGTGAAGCGGCTACGCTTCGACTGAGTTCCGCGCCGCCGGGATGACGGCGAGCGAGTTGCTGAAGCCGCTCCGGTAGCCGTGAATCGCGGTCAAAAAGTTGCGTCGACCGCTGTGGAAAAGTGATAGAATTCACGCTTGCGCAGAGACGCCGAAACCGGCCTGCCAGCCGGTTTCGGTCACGTCGCTAGTCAGTCTTCGATGACACGGAGATCTTACTAGAACGATGCTCGCTTGTCTAGTCACGTCCGCCCTGCTCGTAGCCGAAAGAATGGCGGCTTACTGATGAAGTACGCCTACGAAGATCTCAGCTGGGAGCAGTTCGAAACCCTCATCGTTTTGCTGTGTCAGAAACTGTTCGGCATCTCGGTGCAGGGTTTTTCCCCAGGGCCAGATGGCTCTCGCGATGCGAAGTTCGTCGGCACGGCCGACCATTACCCTAGCGATGCATCTCCATGGGTCGGCACAACTATAATTCAAGCAAAGCATACGAACGGGTACAACAGAAGTTTTAGCGAGTATGACTTCTTTGGGGCGAAAGGCGGCTCCAATACAGTTATCGGCAAAGAACTGCCACGAATAACTAGACTACGAAAACGCAGCCAGCTCGATCACTACATACTCTTCGCTAATCGTCGCCTAGCGGGCGAGGCAGAAAGTGTTATTCGCGCTCATATAGCAACCAACTGCGCGATTCCAGAATCGTCGATCGGATTGTGCGGCGTAGAACGATTGGAACTTTGGTTGAGGGTCTTCCCGGATGTTCCAAAGCACGCCGATCTTGACCCGCTGGACTCTCCGCTAATTGTAAGTTCTGTCGAGTTAGCAGAGATAGTGCAAGCGTTTGCGCGGCAGCGTGACGAGATATTAGCCATCATCGATGATCCGCCAACCGCCCGGCTCGCTTACGATCAGAAGAACACGTTGAACAATATGACACCTGAGTACGCGAAAGAACTGCGGGGGCGCTACCTCAAAGACACGGCGCAGATTAAGACATTCCTGGCCGCTCCTGAAAACTTAGAACTACAGCGCTTGTATGAGTCGGTTGTCGAAGAGTTCCAACACAAAATCATCGCCAACCGCAAGGCTTATCAGACATTCGATCAGGTGATGATCTATTTAGCCGATCAGCTGTTCGCGCGTGATGTCGTGTTACGTCAGCTTCCACACAAACGCCTAACCCGCACGGTGCTTTTTTATATGTATTGGAACTGTGATATTGGGAGGTCGGGCGATGTTGCGACCGACTAAACATTCGCATCCTGACCGCACCGTCATTAACGTCTCGCTCCTGCTGTTGCAGCGTCTTCGGGCGCGGCGCATAGATGAGTACGTTCGTTTGCGGACCTACGTGAAGAATAACGTCATAGGCGGCGACGTGCTATTTCTGCCCAGCATAAATTTGCTCTACCTGCTTGGCCTCATTGAGTATCGACCTAAAACTGATGCCATCGAGTATGTAGGACCCAATGCGACTGTCTAGGCTCTACTCAAACCGCCCGGTTATTTTCGAGCCGATCGATTTTGTCAATGGCCTAAACGTCATCGTGGCAGAGATTCGCCTACCGGAGAACCTCGGCAAAGACACGCACAACCTCGGCAAGACTAAGGTTGGCGGTCTACTTGACTATTGCCTACTAATGAAACGAGATTCGGAGTTCTTTTTGTTCAAACATTTCGACCTCTTCAAGGACTTCATATTTTTCTTGGAAATCGAGATGGACGACGCCTCGCACGTTACGATCCGTCGCAGCGTCCGAGAGAACTCAAAGATTAGTTTCAAGAAACATCAAGCCGGGCATCGCGATTTGTCCACGCTTCCGATACCAGAGTGGGATCACCAAAACGTCGCATTTGATCGCGCGATGGATTTGCTAGATGGGATGTTGGACTGGCGCGCGTTAAATGGATGGTCATTCCGTAAAGGTCTAGGATACCTGTTGCGAACACAGGATGACTATCGCGACGTGTTTCATCTGCGCAAATTCTTGGCTGGGCATGCGGATTGGAAACCATTCCTCGCTCATATCTTAGGATTCGATGCGACGCTACTCGTGCGTCATTATGCTAACGCGGCGCTCCTTACCGATAAGCAGGCAACCGCGCAAACTATTAAGAACGAGCTCGGCGGCCCTATCGACGACATCAGCAAAGTCGAAGGCTTACTTTTACTCAAGCAGGCGGATGCCGATAAGAAACAGAAGTTGCTGGACGCCTTTGATTTCCGCGCCCAGGACAAGGATCGCATTAAGAGTCTAGTGGATAACGTCGATGAGCGCATCGCGTCGTTGAACGCCGAGCGGTACTCTCTCGCTTACAATAGGAAGAAAGTCCTCACATCGCTAGAGGACGATCAAATACTATTCAATCCCAACGAGGCGCGGCGCGTGTTTGATGAGGCGGGTGTTGTATTCGATGGTCAGATCAAGAAGGATTTCCAGCAACTAATTGCCTTCAACAAGGCCATCACTGATGAGCGTCGCATATATCTTCAGGAGGAGTTATCAGAAATTGATACCGACCTAAAGCGCGTCAATGCAGAGCTGAATACACTTAACAAGCGACGCTCGGAAGCGTTAACATTCCTGAGCGGTACGGACGTGTTCGGCAAGTATCGGAGTGTGTCGGACGATATGGTGACACTCCGCGCTGACATCGCTGGGCTAGAGCGGCGACGAGGCTCTCTGCGTAGACTACAGGAATTGCGTACGGAGATTCGTACCCTGAGCGAGGAGGGCGGGCGGCTACAAACACTTATTGAGGCCGACGTTAATAAGCAGAACGGAGACCCGGCAAGTCTATTTGCGTCGATTCGGTTATTCTTTAACGAGATTGTCGAGGAAGTCATCAGCTGTACGGGTTTGCTTAGCGTAATCTCAAACAAGGAAGGGCACTTAGAGTTTCGGGCGGAGATTCTCGATGAATCTGGCAAGCCGACTAGTGCTACCGAAGGCCACACGTACGGGAAGTTAATCGGTATCGCGTTCGATCTCGCTGTCCTTCGAGCGCATATCAACGACAAGTTTCCGCGCTTTGTGTTTCACGATGGCATATTTGAGTCATTGGATGACCGCAAGAAAGAGAACCTCATTGCCGTCATTCGTAGATATGCCGACATGGGCTTTCAGCCAATTATCACTTTGATCGATTCCGATCTACCGAAGCGCTCCGCCGCTGATGACGTGGTGTTCGCCCCGGCAGAGATCGTATTGCGTCTGCACGACGAGAATGAGCAGGGTCTCCTGTTCAAGATGAGAACGTGGTGAGGCTGCACCGTCCGACTATCGCCGCTTCCGATCTGCGGTAGGCAGCACTCCAGCGGCGCGGAGCGCCAACTGCCGGAGCCACGCCGACAACTCCAGGCCTTCGCGCGCCGCTGCCTCGACCAGCGCAGCCTTTTGCTCCGAAGAGATGCGAAGTCGCACAACGTCATCCTTCAGAGCCTTTCCCTTCGGTCTGGCAGGTGCTCGTTTGTTCTTCGTCATAGCTCCCCACAATGTAGCCACATTTGCACCTGAATGTCAAGCGAGAGAATACTTGCTTTGTTGCTAGGTTGTGGCTACAATGTCCCCTCAGTCGAGGGAGACACAGACCATGGACGCACGCCAGCAAAAAGGACTCGAAATCGCCGCCACTCTCGCAATCCAGCCGAAGGGCGATTCCGCATGGATCGTACCGAGTCAGACCCTGACGGGCCGCTACACCGTCACGCGGACCTTCGATGGACTCGAATGCACCTGCCCGGATTACGACCTCCGACACAGCACCTGCAAGCATGGCTTCGCGGTGGAGTTCTATTTGAAACGTGAGACTGTCGTAGCACCTGACGGAGAGACGACGGTCACCGAGACGCGCGCGATGCGCGTCACCTATCGGCAGGACTGGCCCGCGTACAACGCGGCGCAGTGCGCGGAAAAGGAACTGTTCCTCCATCTCCTCCGCGACCTTTGCGCGGCGATTCCTGAACCGGAGCAGGTCACGGGGCGTCCCTCGATTCCGATCACTGACGCGCTGTTCTCCGCATGCTTCAAGGTCTACTCCGGCATGAGCAGCCGCCGGTTCCAGTCCGACCTCCGCGACGCGAAAGTGAAGGGGTTCGTCAGCAAGGCGTGGAGTTTCAATTCGGTTTTGCGCGTGATCGAGGACGAAGGTATCACGCCGCTCCTGCATCAGTTGATCGCCGCAACCGCCGCACCGCTCGGGGTTGTGGAGTCCGCGTTCGCGATCGACTCTACCGGGTTCGGGACGCAATGCTTCTACCGGCACTTCACGAACAAGCACGGCGGACGTGAGCAAGTCTCGCGCGACTACGTCAAGCTGCATGCGCTGGTGGGAACAAAAACCAACGTGATCGCATCGGCGACGATCACGGACCGCGACCGGCACGACTACAACGAATTCGCGCCGCTCCTCACGGAAGGGGCGAAGAGCGTCACCATGGCCGAAGTCAGCGCAGATAAGGCGTACATCGGTCAGACCAACTTGGATGCCGCTGCCGCTGTCGGCGCGGAGCCGTACATCCCGTTCAAGGTGAACATGGTCGACCACCCGAAGTCCGCGCTCTGGACGAAGCTGTTCCACCTCTACAGCTACCAGAAGGACGAGTTCTTCCCGCACTACCACCAGCGGAGTAACTCGGAGTCGACGTTCTCAGCGATGAAACGGCTGTTCAGCGACACGCTGCGGAGCAAGGGTTTCGTCGCTCAGGCGAACGAACTTCTCCTCAAGGTCATCGCGTACAACATCACCTGCATGGTGCATTCGATCTTTGAACTCGGGGTGACGGTGCCGGGGATCTCGGGTAGCACTCAGACGGCGCTAACCGCGTGCGGCGGGTAGCGCTTGCGCGGGGGCGGTAACCCGGCGTAAACTGTGCTCTCGGAGGTATTGAGCTATGTCACCGAAGAATCAGAAACAGACATCGCCACAGGTCGCGACAAAGGCGAGCGAACTACTACGCAACCCGAAGTCCACACCGAAGGTGGAGTCCGTCGCGGCGTCCGACCTTGCGCAGGCTGGCGGGAAAAAGGGTGGACGGAAGTAGGCTCGTTCTGATTGAGTGGCTCGATTCCTCAGGCTGCGGCAGTAACTGGCAGACGCTGGCAGGAGTCGAGTGGGTTCCGACCGTGTGCAAGTCCGTCGGCTGGCTCGTTCACGATGGCGACCGATGTAAGGTTGTCGTCCCTCACGTCACTGACGGCAACAACCCGCTCGTGCGTCGGCAGGGGTGCGGAGACATGACGATACCAGCGCAAAGCGTGGTCCGCATCGTTGATCTACTGCAAGCTGTTGCCGCTGCGGCCTGACCATGCATCCTGCACCCAAACTCCTGATCCTGCACCTAAAGTCGACGGAAAGGGGGAGTTTAGGTGCAAAGCCGCTTTAAGCCTACCCCATGAGGCTTTTTCCGACCGCCATGAGGCTCTGGACCTACCCGAAGAGGCTTTAAGCCTCTTCGGTAGATCCATGGATCTATTCGAAAGCCAAAAAAGCCTCTTCAGTAGATCCATGGATGCTATGAAGAGGCGAATTTCGCTCCTCCGGAGCCAGTTGGCCGAACGGAATTGGCTTAAAGCCTATTCAGTAGATCCAGGGATCTATTCGGCGCTTAAGAAAACCTATTCTGTAGATCCATGGATCTATTCAACTGCCGATTCGACGCTCATGCACGTCGGAACGCCTACCCCGTCACGAGATCGCCGGCCACTGCATCGCCGATGACAGTCCAGGCTCCAGGCACACCCGCCAGCTCCTCGGCATGTGCGGAAGCCACATCCTCGAGCTCCCGCGTCAACACCGCATCGACGGACGTCCCCTCCCGCCGCGCCAGCTCCCGAAGCATGTCCCGCTGATACCGCGGGACCCGCGCCCGCAGTTCTACCAGCCGGATCGCCTCCGGCAGCACTGACAGGGCATCCTTCCCGAGCGCAGCTTCGATGACGGACTGCTCCCACTTCTGCATCGCCACCGCGACCAGTTCCTCGCGCGTCATCCGCTCCCCGAGCGCCGTCCAAACCGCTACAATCGCTCCATCCTCGATCTCCCGTTTCAGCTCCTTGAGGGTGAACCCGAGCAGATCCGCCGCCGTCAGAAGGGCGAAGTTGGGACGGGGATGGGTTAGGTTGACTTTCCAGACGCTGATTCCAATGAACCGCGAGGCCGCTTTGCTCGAGCTTGAGTTCTTCCTCGGCGAGCTTTCCGAGCTCTACTTACCGGAAGAAGCGAAACTGTGGCTTTTCAGCCCTCACAAGTTGTTGGACGGCGAGACGGCAGCTTCCCGTATTCAGGCGGGAAAGACGCAGGAGGTCTTCGCGCTGCTCGATCAACTGCGCTCTGGTGCCTATCTTTAGAGATGATCGAAGAGACCATCGCACTTGACGATCGGCCGTAGCTCTTGCTCTCGTTTCCGGCCGCTCGCTCGCCCCTTCTACAACAACCCCGTCAAAACCAGATCCGCGATCTGATCCGCGCTGTCGCCCAGGTTGTACTCCTTCTCCGACAGGATCCATGACGTCACCATCTCGTCCAGAATCCCGAAGACCGCTTTTGCGCCGAGTTGGGGGTGGATCGTCCGGCGGAAGCTGCCGTCCGACTGGCCGTGCTCGATCATCTTGCGCAGCATGTTGAGATAGTCGGCCACCTCCTGCTGCGAGAGGAGGCTCATGAACTTGAGGCTGTGGCGCAGCTCCACCTGCGCCACGATGGCCAGAGACCGGTCGCGGCCGAGCGTTTCCAGGTGGTGGCGGATGGCGATACGGATGCGCTCCTCGGGGCGGCGGACGTGGGCCAGCTCACGCTCCAGAGACTGCAGGTAGTTGCGCGTGTGCTCGCGGAAGATCGTGATCAGCAGATCTTCCTTGCCGTCGAAGTACAAATAGATCGTCCCGTCGGCGACACCGGCGGACTTGGCGATCTCCGAGACTTTGGCGTTGAAGTAGCCGTTCTGGGCGAAGACTTCGATGGCGGCGCGGAGGATGCGCTCGCGCTTGGTGGTACCGCGGGCGGTCTCGGTGGGCGCTGAGATTGTGGATGCTTGCCGGGCCATCTGAATGAATGCTCATTCAGTGGGGCCGCCTTGTCAAGTGAGTCGCTCACGCAGCTCGTTGACGAAAGCCTGCCGGTCGCGATCGGCCATGGCATCGCGCACACGCCCATCGATGATCTCCATCACCTGGCCGCGGTCGAGAGAGGCGCTCACAGGATAGATGTGCAGATGCAGGTGCGGCGTGGCGATGCCGAGCTTCAGCAGGATGGCCCGATCGGCGCGGGTCACGGCCAGCAGCGTCCGCTCGGCGCGATGGTGGACCGCGGCGAAGTGGAGGGCGTCGTCGAGGGTCAGGTCCGCGACATTCTCCACGTGCTCCTTCCAGACCACCATGGCGTGTCCGCGCACCGCCCAGTCCTGGTGAAGGATGACGACCACGCGCGCATCCTCGAAGAGCACCTCGCCGGCGGCACGCGGTTCGTTGCAGAAGAGGCAGGTCATGATCAATAGATTAGAGGATTCGAACACCTATAATCCCCGCCATGCGAACCCTCCGTTTCGGACGTACCAACGCCCAGGTCCCGGCCATCAGTCTTGGAACATGGGGACACGGCGGTCCGCACATGGCCGGCAGCGCGCCGGTCGGCTGGAGCGGCCATGACGACCGGCTGGCGAAAGCGGCGCTGGTCGAGGCGCACCGGCAGGGGATCACGCACTGGGACACGGCCGACGCATACGGCAGCGGCCATGCGGAGCAACTCATCGGCGAGGCATTCGCCGAGGGCGTGCCGCGGAAGGATATTTTCGTGGCGTCGAAGTTCGGCTACCAGACGGGACCCTCCGATCACTGGTACGACCCCGATTTCATGCGCTCGCAGTGCGAAGCATCGCTGCGTAACCTGCAGACGGAAGTCATCGATCTCTACTACTTCCACCACTGCGACTTCGGGTCGAACGACGAGTACTTCGACGATGCCCTCGCGGTGATGCGGCGCCTTCGCGACGAGGGGAAGATCCGATTCATCGGGCTTTCGGACTGGGACGCGCGGAAGATCATGAAGTTCATCGAGCGTGTCGATCCCGACGCCGTGCAGCCGTACCGCAACGTGATTGACGACGATTACGAATCGAGCGGACTGAAGGCATGGGTCGAGTCACACGACATCGGCGTGGCGTTTTTCTCACCGCTGAAGCACGGCCTTCTCCTCGGGAAGTACGACGAGCCGCAGACCTTCGCCGAGGGCGACTTCCGCAGCGGCATTCCTGAATTTCGCGACCCCCAATTCCTGGCCAGGATGCGTTACGCGCGCGACGAGATGACGCGCCGTTTCCCCGATCAGCACGAGCCGGTGATTCATGCGCTGACCGGAGCGCTCCTCACCGGCAACCCGACCGCCACGGTCCTTCTCGGCCAACGGAATCCGAAGCAGGTGGACGCCGCGGTGGCCGCCGGCGGGGATGCGCTCAGCGATGAAGAGGCGGCACGGGTCCGGCGGGTCTACCGCGGTCTGTGATTCACGCCTTGGAGTCTGCTCGGTAGAAACGTTCTTGCGCTACTGCCGGCGGAGCCTTGGGCAACCAACGCCGGCCGTGCCGGCCTCGGCGTGAGCGGCGTCACGCCGGTGCGCCGGAATTGCGGTAAAGTTGCCGGTACACAAACCACAGGAGAAAGAATGCGCAAAGTACTGTTTGTAATCGCTTCCTTAACGTTGTTCGTCTCTTCGGCCTTCGCCGCAAAGCCCGTGCTGGCAGTCGCCGAATTTCGCAACGACACCTCGGCTGGCTGGTGGTCATCCGATGTCGGAAGCGATCTGGCCTCGATGCTGACCAATGAGCTCGCCGGCACGGAGAAGTTCAAGCTCGTCGAGCGTCACAAGCTCGGTGCCGTTCTCGATGAGCAGGATCTGGCCGCATCCGGCCGCGTCAAAAAGTCGACCGGCGCGAAGCTCGGTCAGATGACCGGCGCCCAGTATGTCGTCGTCGCAACCGTCAGCGCCTTCGATAACAAGACGCGCGACACCGGCGGCGGGATCAGCTTCCACGGCATCGGCCTCGGCGGCAAGCAGGAAGAGGCGTACATCGCCGTCGACCTTCGCGTCATCGACACGACCAGCGGTGAAGTCGAGTTCACACGGACTGTCGAAGCCCGTTCCAGCGGCGGCGGCATGAACGTCAGCGTCTATCGCGGCGGTTTCGGCGGCCACCTCTCGAACTACGAGAAGACTCCGACCGGCAAGGCCATCCGTGCCGTGATCATGGAGATCTCCGACTACCTCGGCTGCGCGATGGTGGACAAGGATTCCTGCCTCGACGAGTACAAGGCCAAGGATGAGGCCCGCCGCGCGAAGACGAAGAAATCGATCAAGCTCGACTGACCCTCAGGTTGTCGATGATGTTGAAGGCGCCGCTGCTCGCAGCGGCGCTTTTCGTTTGAGGACGATGGCGTCCCAGATCCACCGCCGCGGCGCGCGCGAGCGGCTGAGCACCTCGGCCGCGAAGCCGGGGAAAAGGCGGGCGATCTGTCCGGCGGAGGAGAAGATCCGCCCGACGTAATGATGCGGCTGGCCGTACCCGCGGCGACTTGCGATGCGGCGCTGCAAGGAGGGCGGAACGAGCAGCAGCCCGCGAATGCCGAAGTGCGGATCGGGCCGGAACAGAAAGCGGAGCCGTGCCGGCGTGGTGATGAGAATGACTCCTTCAGGCCGCAGCACGCGCGTCAACTCGCCGGCGAAATGGTGCAGGGCGTGCGGTGGGATGTGCTCGATCGTCTCCAGGCAGAGGATGGCGTCGAATGTCGCGACGTCAAACGGAAGCGCATCCGCCGAGGCCGCGATCGAATGCGCGGAGGTACCGTGCTGCAGGCGATGAGCGGTATCGCTCAACTGCGTATCGATGCCGTAGGAGACGTATCGCCCGGTCGCCGTCACTGCCAGGGCGATGGCCCCGTTGCCGGAGCCGACATCGAGGACGTTGCGTGGCGACGTCGATTCCGGCAGCAGAGCATTGAGCACGTTCCGCCAGCGGATGCCTTCCCGGTAACGCTCGCGGATGAACGGCGAGCCTGCATCGGGCTCGCCGGCGATGGCCTGGTCGTATGCGGCGGAGAACGCGGCATCCTCCCCGGCAAACGCCAGCGGCTGATCGAGCAGCGGATGTGATCGCCGCGGGAAGAAGCGCCGATAGAGTCGCCTCAGCACGCGGCGATCATAGCGAGTCCCTGGGAGCGCGGGCGTCTCGTCTGCGCTTGTAAGCAGCAGGATGCCGAGTATCAAAAGCGCGTGCGGGACGCACGCGGTCCCAGGGTGGTCAGTGAATCTCGATCCCTCCGTTCGCTGTCTCGAGCTGCATGTGGCAGGCGCCGTTGCCGATCGTGCCGGAGAGCGCGTTGTCCGACTTCGATGTCATCGTGATCGGAATGGCGGTCGTGATCGAGCCGAAACTGGTGCGCGCGTCTACCTGATAGCCGTTGTTGTGCGGCACATCCAGCTTGATCGAGGCGAAGCTCGTCCTCAGGTTGATGTCGGCACACGCGCCGCGGAGATCGGAGACGGAGATCGAGCCGTTCGCGTTCTCGACCGTGACCCGGCCGGCGATCGTCTTCAGCAGCACCGGTGCGAAGCTCGTGTGGACGCGCACGCCGCCGGAGACGTCGGTGGCGGTGACGCCACCGTTGGCATTGTCGACGTCGAGCGAGCCCTTGATCAGCTCCACGCGGGTCAGGCCGAAGCGCGTATCGATCTCCAGATTGCCGCGGATGTCGGTCGCCGTCACGTTGCCGTTCGCGTTCTTGATGCGGGTGGACCCGCCGATGTCATGTACGGAGATCTCATCGAAGCTGCCGGTGATCGTGGCGCCGCCGCCGGTGTGCGAGCCCTCGACCTTTCCGTTGTTCGCGGTCACCGTGAGATCGCGGCCGATGTTGACGAACGCCGTCGGGCCGAACGTGTTTTTGATCGCCGCGCGGCCTTTGATGTCGCGCACGTCGACGCGTCCGTTCTGATTGTTCAGATCGAGATCGCCGGAGACGTTGGCGACGGTGACGCTGTCGAACGAGTCGACGATCGTGGCGTTGCCGGCCACATCGCGCAGCTCGACTGAACCGTTGGCGTTCCGGATGGTGACGTTGTGCGTGTCATTGACGTTCACGGAGCCGAATCGGTTCGTGATGACAAGAGTGCCGTCGACGTTGACGGCGCGAACCGACCCGTTGGCGTTCTGCACCGTCGTGTCTCCGGCGCTGTTCTCGATGGTGATGGAGCCGAACGAGCTCTCCACGCGCTGGGTTCCCCGGGCGTCGCGCAGCGCGACCGAGCCCTGCGCATTGACGATCTCGCTGGCGGCGTGGATTCCGGAGACGTCGATGCTGCCAAATCGGTCATGCACGGTGAGCGGCGCGTTGGCAGGCATGGTCACGTCGAGGTCGACCGAATACGAGATGTTGCCGAAGTGGAGATGCATTTCGGGATACTCGGTCCGAATCGTGATCCCGCTTGCCGAGGCCGTGGAGACGGAGACCGTGATCGCTTTTCCGATCTCGGCATCCGAGGAGCGGATCAGGGCATGGACGATGACGTTGTTGCCGCTGCCAGGGCGAACGGAGACGGCGCCCATGGAATGGTCGATGGAGATGCGGCCCCCCTGATACGTCTGCGTCCTGCTGAAGGTGCGCTCAAAGCGCTCCTCGCAGAATGCCGGAGCGGCGATGAGCAGCAGTGCGGCGATGAAAATCTTATCGAGTCGAAACATGGTTGCTGTCCTCCCGCAAGACGTCCCGCAGCGTCCGCTGTTTTTCCGAGTACATCGTCAGCAGTTGCGTGCGGAGGTATGCGTTCTGTCGGTTTTTGTCGATGGCGGTCTGGCACTCGGCGATGGCGTCGTCGAGCATCAGCAGTTTTTCCTTGTAGCTGACCATGAGCGGTGTCGAGGCCTGATCGAGCTTCGCGGAGGCTAGGGTTTCCAGGTGGTTGATCGCGGCGATGTGGGCCTTCTCCGCTTGCTCGACCTCGTCGATGGCCGATGCCTTGAGGATGGCTTCGTCGAACTCGGCGGCATGCATGCGCCGCTGTGCGATCCATGCGGTCGCGCCGAGGGCGGCCAGGAGGAGAAGGGCCGCGGCGATCTGCCACACGCGCGTCCGCGTGCTTCGCCGTTCGCCTTTGATGGCCCGTTCGATACGCGGCCAGAGCAGGTCGCTGTTCCAGGTGGCGTGAAGGCCGCGGGCCGTGTCGGAGATCTCGTTCCAGCCGGCCAGCGTCTCCATGCAGGCGGCGCACGACTGTGCGTGGCGCGCGGCCAGATCGAGCGAGGAGGGGTCGCCTTCGAGAAGGAGATCGTCGAGTTGATTGCAGTTGATGGTCATGGGTTGCCTTCGGCGTTGTCGGTTACTTCTTCCATTGCTCCTGGAGTTGTTTCTTGGTCGAGAAGAGAATCCATTTCGAATTCCCTTCGGTGATGTCGAGGATGCCGGCGATCTCGGCGTGGCTGAGCCCTTCAATCTCGAAGAGCGCGAAGACGGTGCGGCGTTGCTCGGGCAATTCGCTAAGCAGCTTGCGCAAGGCCATGCGCTTGACGTCGTCGACGGCGCTCGCGGCGCGTCCGCCGGCGATCTGGTCGTCGATCGGCGTCTCCCGGATCCTGCGGTTCCGCCGCCGCAGCATGTCGTAGCAGGTGTTGATCAGAATCCGGTACAGCCACGTTGTGAATGCCGCGTCGCCGTTGTAGCTCGCCGCCGCGCGATGCACTTTGATGAACGTCTCCTGCACCGCATCCTCGGCATCGGAGACGTTGCCGAGCTGGTGATAGGCGATCGATTTCATCCGCTCGCCGTGGTTTGCGTAGATCGAGGCGAAGACATCCGAATCGCCGCCGGCACAGGCGCGCGCCAGGCGAAGATCGTCTTCACTCATGCGCGGCGGCGGTTGCGGTGTGATCGTCAGGTTCACAGGCCTGGGCAAGTCTACGGCGGAGGCTACGGCGTCCATCGGTCTGGGTGGATAGACGCCGGGGGCGGGGGGAAGTTAGAAACCGGGTTGCGGGGTCTCGGGATCGAAAGCCTCCACTTCGCGTGAACTTCGATCTCACGCGAAGACGCGAAGACGCGAAGGGGGGAAGGCCCTTCGCGGACAATCACAACTCGTCGATCGACTTCGGCCAGTCGCTGTGCAGCAACCTCGATAGCGCACGGTCGGCGAGGAGTTTGCCGCCGGTCTGGCAGCGGGCGCAGTAGTTCGTCTCGTTCTCCGAGTAGACGATGTGCTGCACCGGGGTGCCGCAGTCTGGACAGGGCTTGCCGTAGCGGCCGTGGACGGCGAAGTCGGGGCGGAAGGCCGTGACTTTCTCCGGGAACTTCTCGACTGCCTCGGCGCGTAAGCGATCGGTCCAGTCGAGGAGCGTGCGGCGCGTGGCGTCGTAGAGGCGGGCGATCTCGTCGTCGGAGAGGTTCGTCGTCATCTGCACGGGTGAGAGCCGGGCGCGATGGAGGATCTCGTCTGAATAGGCGTTGCCGATGCCGCTGAAGACATGCGGATCGGTCAGCGTCCGCTTGAGCGTGTGGCGCTCGCGCGTGAGTGCGGCGCGGAAATCATCGAACGAAACGTCGAGAGGCTCGATGCCGCCGGGGTCGTGCGCGCGGACGGCCTCCTCGCCGCGCACGATGTGGATCGAGGCCCTACGCTTCGAGCCGGCTTCCGTCAGGAGCAGTGTGCCGTTGGGAAAATCGAACGCAGCCAGTCCCAGTTTTCCCGGGATCTTCGCTCCTGAGGGCAGCCATTTGAAGCGCCCGGCGATCATCAGATGGATGACGATGAAGAGATCCGATTCCAGTCCGATGAGGATTCGTTTGCCGAAGCGGCGGACCGAGGTGACGTGCTCGCCGGCCAGCTCCGAGGGGGGAGGGTCGACGCTGCGCAGCACGAAGGGATTGCCGAGACGAAGCTTCAGCAGAGGCTGATCGACGATGCGCCGCGCGATCGACTCGACGTAAACGGTAACGTCCGGCAACTCGGGCATAGGAGGGATTATCGCGGCTCCGCCCGGTTTTATGGTGTGCATCCCCCATGCGCACAACCATCAGGCTGCTTCTTGCCGGCATCGCCGTCTCTACGCTCGTCACGGGGCGGGGAGTGGCCGTGCCGCCGCCGGAACCGTCTGCGATCGTCGGCGGTAACGCCATCGTCATCCCTGTGGCCGGCGTCGCAAAAGCGTCTTTGCGCGATGACTTCGACAACATTCACAGCGGCCATCCGCATCACGCCATCGATATCCTGGCCCGGCGTGGTACGCCGGTGCTTGCCGCGGTCGACGGAACGATTCGGAAGCTCTTCGAGAGCCGCGCGGGCGGACTGACGATCTACGAGTTCGACGTGCCTTCGGAGCGGAGCTACTACTACGCGCATCTCGACGCCTACGCGAGCAACATCGTCGAGGGGATGCGCGTGAAGCAGGGCGACGTCATCGGCTACGTCGGCACGACCGGCAATGCGCCGCCGGATACGCCGCACCTGCACTTCGCCATCACCATCCTGCCGCCGAACAAGGCGTGGTCGAAGGGCGAAGCGATCGACCCGTATCCGATCCTCGTGGCGCGCGGCGTTACGCGGGCGGAGTAGTGGATCGTGGATCAGTGGATTAGTCGATCAGGATCACCGCATTCGTACTTGCGGGCGTGCATTTGGCGATCCATCTCGGCGGTTTATCCGCAGATGCACGCAGGTTATAGCTGGTCGAATTGAGCGAGTGGCTTGCTGAGCGCAACAATGGCGATTGGGACCTTGAAATCAACGCGATTCGGCGTCGGCCAAACTGGACAAACTGATCGAGAAGTCGGTTGAAGACCATTGCTCGGGAAGAGCCGCGAAACCTGAGGCATTTTACCAGCCGCGGATATTGCGAGGTTTGATAGTGACAAACAACGAGATTCTAGCCCTGGCCTCGACTGTAATCACGGTTGTGGCCTTTATCTTGCCGATTGCGGCCAAGGTCGTCGGAATGTTCACCGAGCGTCGTACGATCGAAATCGACTCGGCGGACGCGAGCGAGGTGGAACCGCACCCTGGACCCATCCGAGCCGATGAGGCTGTTGCCGACCGCCTCAACGACGTCCGGCAGGCGCTGCGGCGAGAGGAATCATCTGCGCGTGCCTATCGAGCGGCAGGTTCTCTTTTGCTGTTCGGTCAGGTGATTGTGGGGAGCGTGCTTGCGTCGTCATTCGTGCAAGAGTCGCTCTCAAAACAAGTAATCGGTGTTTTGGGCCTACTAGTTCTGACGTCCTCTCTTCTGAGGCAGCAGTATCGCCCCGAACTCCGCAGTGTGGCTTCGCGGAAGCGCGCTGTGCTGCTTCGCAGCACATTACGTGAAGTCGAGGACTTACTCGCGCTTCACCGCGAGGGCCAATCTGCTGCGATTGATCTGGGAGAGATCAGAAAAATGCTTCGCGACGCCCTAAGTACGATTGAAATTGCGCAAGTAGATGACAGCGCTGCGGAACTCGGACGCGATGTGTCTCGAAAATCGCCGAGGAGGAAACGGGCTGCCAACGAAAACTAGAGCGCCGACATGTCTGACCGTTCGGACTAACGTTCGGCCTACATGCTGATCACGAACGGCCCGCGGGGGTCTACTTCTGCGCCACCACCCGCATCGAGTGATCGAGGATCCGTTTGCGCGAGCAAGCAGGATGGGTCAGAGCTTTGTTTCGCGACGATCAACCAAACACTTGACGTATCGTATACCTGTGCGATATACGTAGCAAGGTGAACAGCCTTGATCCTTCAACGTGGGAAGGATGCGACTGGGACGATGGAAACATCGGTAAGAACTGGACGAAGCATCGAGTCACGGATTGGGAGATCGAAGAAGTTTTTCTCAACGAGCCGATCGCGTTTGGATACGATCATGCCCATTCCGGCAGTGAGGCTAGATACTACGCTCTCGGTCAGACGAACCGTGGACGCTGGCTGTTCGTGGGGTTCACCGTACGCGGTAACCTGGTCCGTCCGATAACGGCTCGCGACATGAATGCGCGGGAGCGGAGATCCTATGAAACCTCGAAAGAAGATACCAACGTTCAAGGATGAAGACGCCGAGCGCGAGTTCTGGGCGAAGGCGGATTCAACCGAGTACATCGACTGGTCCAAGGCGAAAAGGATCATGTTGCCGAACTTCCGGCCTACGCTTCGGACCATCTCTCTTCGGCTGCCGGAATCGATGATCGCGGAGCTCAAGCTGCTCGCCAATCAGCGGGATGTTCCCTATCAATCGTTGCTGAAAGTGTTCCTTGCGGAACGGATCAGCGAAGAGCGCGCGGGGCCGAGCGGCGCGAGGAAGCCGGCTTCTCGCAAACGGGCGGGCTGACAGGCGTAGCGCCGTTGCACGCGCCGTTACCTGCTGACTACGGCACCCTCTTCAACGCCTCCGCCACATCCTTCTGATTTGCGTTCAGCTTCAGCGACGCGGCGTAGCTCGCCTTCGCCTCCGCCTTCTTCCCCTGCTTCTCGAAGATCCGGCCGAGCCAGTAGTGGGCGCGGGCCAGCGACGGCTCATTCTCATTCGGTGAGCAGGTGAGGTACTTGCGGAGTAACTCCTCGCCATGCACGGGGTCTCCGTAGAAGGCAGTGATCTGTCCGGCGCGGAAGTACGATGGCATGTAGGCGGGGTCAACCTTCAGCGCTGTCTCGTATTCGTCGCTGGCGGCTTTGTAGTCTTTGGCGTTGAAATAAACGAAGACGCCGACGTCGAGGTGGGCGCGCGCAGAATTTGGGAACTCCCTGACCTCGTCGAGGTACTCCTTCTTCGCCTCCTCGGTCTTCTTCTGGTTCGAGTAGATGAACGCCGCGGCGCGATGACCCATCAGCGGATCGCGTTTCCGGATCTCTGCCGCTTGGGCGAAGGCCTTGTCGTAGCTACCGCCCAAGATGCCTGGCGCGAATACGTAGTACTGAAGGAGACCGAAGCGGGCATCGAGGTGGTTCGGATCGAGCTCGACGGCCTTCTCGAACTCGTCGCGTGTCTTCCCCGCCAGCGAAGCCTGTCCGAAGATGCTGGCCTTCTCAGCCTGCGATCCGTAGGCGCTGCCGAGCCAGTAGTGCGCCTCGGCGCTCTTCGGATTCTGGGCAACGGCCTTCTCGAACAGCGCGGCCGCGGCGTCATCATCGTTCCGGGCCATCGCAGCGCGTCCCTGGTCGAGCAGTGAGTTCTGGGCGAACAGAGGGCGGGCCATCAGGCCTACCAGGACAGCGATGACGGCGATCGTGCGTTGCATAGGAACTCTTTTACGCAATTTGCGTAAGGGTGGTTTCGGCTCAGCTAGAATGCCCCCTCCTTTTCGATGACCGAAACTATCGCCCTCAGTACCCGACCGACCATTCCGATCTACGACGCCCACGCGCTGGTGGAGGCGTCGGAGCGTGTCCTTGCCGAGGCGCGGCGCAGGGTGGCCGAGATTGAGCGGCTGCCGCTGGAGAAGGTCACGCCTGAGTCGGTGCTCGATGCCTGGGACCGCATGTCGATGATGATCGAGGATGTGCATGGCCCGATCTCGCTGCTTAACAGCGTCCATCCCGACGCCGAGGTGCGCGACGCCGGCGACCGGACGCTGATCGAAGAGTCGGTCTTCATGACCGAGCTCTTTCAGAATGAGCAGCTCTACGAGCGCGTGCGGCGTGTCGTGACGCACACCAACGCCCAGAAGCAGTTGAAGAAGGATCTGCTCGAAGCGTTCGAGGACAGCGGCGTGGCTCTTCCGGCGGAGAAGCGTGATCGCTTCAAAGCTATCTCCGAGCGACTCATCGAGCTGGCGCAGGAGTTCAGCAAGAACATCCGCGAGAACAAGACCGCCCTTACCTTCAGCAAGGAAGAATGCCAGGGTCTGCCGCAGTCGTATCTCGATCGCGTGCCGCACGACGAGCGGGGGAACATCGTCGTTGGTTTCGACTATCCCGACTTCGTGCCGTTCATGGCCAATGCGGCCAGCGAGCAGGCGCGGAAGCGTTACTACGTCGCCAACATGAATCGCGGCACGGCGCGCAATCTCGCGGTTCTCGACGAGATCGTGGCCCTGCGGAAAGAGATCGGCGATCTTTACGGCGTCCCCAGCTATGCGCACTACGTCACGAAGCGGCGGATGGTCGAAAACCCCGAGACGGTGATGCGCTTTTTGAACGAAGTGAAGAGCCGCGTCACCGAGGCCGAGCTCGGCGACCTGCGACAACTCGCGGAGATGAAGGCGGAGCTGACAGGTCTGCCCATCGGTCAGGCAACGATCGAGCGCTGGGACGTCGTCTACTACCGCGAGCGGCTGCGGGAGAAGCGCTATGCCGTCGATCAGGAAACGCTGCGCGAATACTTCCCCACGCTGCCGACCGTGCACTGGATGCTCGACATCACCGAGCGGCTCTACGGCATTCGCTTCACCGAGGCGATCGTTCCGGTGTGGCACGACGACGTGATGTATTACGACGTCGAGGATGCCCTATCGGGCGAGCGGATCGGCGGCATCTACCTCGATCTCTATCCGCGCGCTGACAAATACAAGCACGCCGCGGCGTGGCCGGTGCGCGGCGTCTCGCGCAACGAGGGCCGCCAGCCCATCAGCGTCCTGGTGGCGAACTTCAACCGGCGAGGGCTCACGCACAGCGAGCTGGAAACACTGCTGCACGAGTTCGGGCATGTCATGCATGGCGTGCTCTCCCGCACCGAATACAACCAGCACTCCGGTACCAGCGTCGAGCGCGACTTCGTCGAGGCGCCGTCGCAGATGTACGAGGAGTGGGCCAGCCGGATGGAGAGCCTGAAGCTGATGCGCAACCACTGCGCAACCTGTCCGCTCATCGATGATTCGCTGGTGCAGAGAATCCGTGCCGCCAAGAAGTTCGGCTCCGGAATCGACTACGGGAGACAGCTTCTGTACGCCAGCTTCGATATGGCGCTTTCGGGCGAGGGAGTCGGGAGCCGGGGGTCGGGGGTCGGAGCGGGTAAATCGGTTATCGGTTATCGGTTATCGGTTATCGGGGCAACGACAGACGGCCGTTCTCCGACAACCGACAACCGACAACCGACAACCGCGTCATCCGCCCCAGCAACCGACAACCGACAACCGACAACCGACTTACCCGCTCCGGCCCCAGATTCCCTCTCCCTCCGCCTCTGGACAGACATGGAACGCTCCACCCCCATGGGCTACGTCGAAGGTTCCGAGTTTCCCGGTACCTTCGAGCACATCGCCAGCGGGTACGCGGCCGGGTACTACGGATACATGTGGGCGAAGGTCATCGCGCTCGATCTGATCTCGGCGTTTGGTTCCAACATCATGAACGAGGCCATCGGCCGCCGTTTTCGCGAGATGATCCTCTCGCGCGGGAGCGAAGAGCCGGCCCGCGAGCTCGTGGAACGGTTCCTTGGGCGGCCCGTTTCGAGCGACGCTTTCTTCGCCGAGATCCGCGGCGAATAGACTTATTCGCACAAGGGTTGTATGGTATGCACTATGAGGAACCTTCCTCATCCTTCAGGCCGCCTGAGCTGAGTCAGCGCCTCTGAACCTCAATCTTCTTAGCAAACTATCTTTCCATGCCGCTCGAAGTGTGCCGGTGGAAAGAGCAGGAGCAAACCCAATGAAGGTCTATTTCGGAAATCTGCCCAAGGATATCGATGACGCAAAGCTCGGTGAGATCGTGAAGCCGTTCGGCGCCGCCACGTCGGCGGAAGTGGTCAAGGATCGCGTCACCGGAGCATCGAAGGGCTTTGCCTTCGTCGAGTTCGCGAGCGATGACGAAGCGCACGCCACCATCAACGCCCTCAACGGCAAGGACATGAATGGCCAGGCCGTCGTCGTCAATGAGGCGAAATCGAAGAAAGACGCACCGAAGGCTGTCGCTGCTGTCTAACCCCTAAGAAGGAGCTGTGAATATGACGAACGTTTTGAAACCGAAACGCGCCCCGAAAGTTACTGTCTCGGAGACCAACATCCGGAAAGCGGCCGCCCGCTTGATGCAGCGTCCGCTTGTCTCACCCGAGGTGCAGTACATCCAGCGCGTCCTCGGCGCTACGGCAACGCAGGACGCGGTCGACGAAAAAGTCGTCGCCGTCCGCAAGATGCCGTGGTCGAGCATCGTCATCCCGGAATGACAGAGGGCGGCTCGCCGCCCTTTGTCGTACCAGTGGACCAATGTGGCACAGACAGACACTCTTGTCTGTGCCCCCGGCCGGAGCCGCACGCCCGTTAGGGCTTGCGATCTTGAGTCGTGGCGAGATCCGGCACAGACAAGAGTGTCTGTGCCACATCGGTCTCCCGATTGGCTCATCTACTACCTTTAGCAAGAGTTGAGGTGATGTGCATGCTCATCACCGGATTGCGCTGACTTCCACCTCGGCGCTTCCTGTCGCAAGCGCGTGGATGATGATGCCGTTTGCATCGAGCATCAGCGAGCCCGGCTCGATGGCGTCGACGCGGCCGCGCATCATCACGCCCGGCGCCAATGGCCGCGTCACGGCGCGCGCGATCTCCCCGCGAATGGATTCGATCTGCGGTGACACGGACCAATGCGCGGATTTCGCTAAGGTCTCGCGCAATTTTTCGTGCGCGATGCGGTCGGCGATCCGGATGAAGGGATTTTTCCGCCGGGGATCGAGCGAGTAGTTGAGATTCTCCAGCGAGACCGTGCGCGTGGCGGCGTCGAAGAGCGGCGTCCCCTCGAGGTACACCAGGCCGCTGTAGCGCTTGAGGAACGAGGCGCGGTAGTTGACGTTCAACTCGATGGAGACTCGTCCGTCCGCCGCCGGCCCGAGGCGGATGGAATCGACGGCTACGCCTTCGTAGGTCTGCCTGGCCAAGTTCTCCGTCATCAGTCGGTTGGCCTCGGCATATGGCAGCTCGACGTCGAACGGGATGCGGATGCCGTCGTTTACCGCCTGCACCACCCGCAGCGCAGGCAGCGGCTTCGGCGTCACCGGCGGGCGTTCGCCGACGACGACGCGCGTACGGGCTCGGAGAGTCAACGCGCTCGTGAGCGAGAGTCCGGAACCGGAGATCGGGCCGAGGGCGACATCCACCGGCTCCATCACCAGCCACGTGCGCGGGCCGATCACGATGGGGGTCTGCAGCGCGGACCAGACCTGATTGGCTGCCGGGCGGATGTTCGTCAATCGGGGAGTGTTGGCGTCGATCGTCTTCACCGCCTGGCGCAATTGCTCGTTCACGATAGGACCGATCTTCCAGTCGGTGATGTCGATGTTGGCGAACGTCACCTGGCAACGGTTGGAGGAGAAGTCGACAGGCATGGCCCGCGTCACGGAGCGAAGGCGCCAGTTGGCATCCCACTCCAGATGCGACGAAAGCGAGATCCAGGCATCGCGCATCGGCTCGCCGAAGCCGCACGAGATGCAGGGCCACATGATGATTTCCGTGCTGAACGGCTTCTGCGTCCGCCGGCACCCCTCGAGCGCGTAGTGGACGGTGGTCATGGCGTGAATGCCGCTGCCGAGGACGTTGAGCGTGATCGGATCGCGAACGACGCGGTACTTCATCCCGAACTGTTTCGCCGGATCGAGCTCGAAGGCGTCCGTCTTCGCCAGGCTCTTCGGCACCTGCGACTCCAGTTGCGGCAGCAGAGGCGCGAGCGACGTGCGGATCGGGATGACGATCGTCGAAAGCTCGGGCGGGGGAGGTGGTGGTGGTGGCGGGCTCTGGATGGCCGCGGCGATGGTCAGGAGGGTTATGAACATGGTTGCTGGGTTGCTGGGTTGCTGAGTCGCTTGGTTGCCGGAACAAGCGGCGCTGAATGATAAAGTCAGTGGCGACCGAGAAAGTCGGCAACTCAGCAACCAAGCAACCCAGCAACCAAGAAACCCAAATGTCAGACATCACCACACGCGGTATCCGCATCGAGGTCGAAAGCATGTACGTCGAGGAGCGGAGTGATCCGAAGGAGAGCTACTACTTCTTCGCGTATCACGTGGTCATCTCGAACAACGGCGCCGAGGCGGCGCAGCTCGTCAGCCGGGAATGGGTCATCACCGATTCCGACGGAAACGTGGAGCGGGTGCAGGGTGCCGGCGTGGTCGGTGAGACGCCGTTGTTACAGCCGGGCGGCTCGTTCGAGTACACCAGTTTCTGCCCGCTGCGGACGTCCATGGGCTCGATGCAGGGCGGTTACATGATGCGTCTGACCGGCGGAGAAACCTTCCGCGCGGAAATCGCACCGTTCACTCTCGCTGTTCCAGGCGTTGTCAACTGAAGGTTTCCGCGTGCGCCGGCCAGTCCAGATCTCATTCCTGTCCGTTTTCCTGACGCTTCTGACCGTGGCATTCGCGGCGGCGCTGGTCGTGCGCGTTCGCTCATACTCGGTCAGGACCACCACCGAAACGGCGGATGCGCCGACGCAGCCGGCGCCGGACGGAACAGCAGGCGGCGCAAAAACGCAACGAACCAGCTTCGTCCCTCTTCCGGCTGATGGCGCAAACGGCACGTTCCCGCCGCCGGCAACGCCGAAGACATCGTCGTCCGCTTCGATCTCGCGCGCGCAGAAGCTGCGCGAGTTGCTGGCGCTCGGTGCGCCGAAACCGGCCACTCCGGTGCCGTCGAACGGGACGGCGCATGCGAATGCGACGACAACGAAGACGGCGCCGCCTCCGCCGCCGGTGAAGCCGCAGTCTACGATCAGCAGGCTTCTCCAGCCGCTCATGAACGCCTTCAGCTCGAAGCCGTCGTCGACGACATCGTCGTCCACCCAGCCCTCCACGCAGGCGAAGACCCCGTCGAACGATCCCAACGATCCGAACTCCGACACCACGCCGCCGCAGCTTCTCTCGATCGCGTTCGATCCTCCCCAGGTGCAGGACGGGGGCGACACCACGCTCGTCATCACCGCCACCGACGACCTCTCCGGCATCCGCGGCATCTCCGGCACGCTGACCAGTCCCAACGGCAAGGCAGTGCAGGGTTTCGCACAACAACGCGACGGCGAGACCATGCGCTACCTCAGCCGCATCCACATCCCCGAAAAGGCAGAGGATGGAATCTGGAAAGTGAGCTTTCTGACGATGAGCGACATGGCTACGAATTCGGTCACGCTCAGCTACGCGCAGGGAACCCTGCCGCCCTCGGCGGCGCTGAAAGTGATCTCGTCAGCCTCCGACGAGACCCCGCCGACTCTGCGCAACGTCTGGCTGGACCGCCGGGCCATGCGGATCGGCGAGCACAACACGCTCTTCGTCGACGCGCAGGACGACAAGTCGGGTGTTCATCTCGTCGCCGCCGTCTTCCTCAGTCCGTCGAAGCTGGCGCGCATCGGCGTCGGCTGCCAGAAGGGGACGACCGACGTCTGGCAATGCGACATCGCCCCGCCGCAATGCCTCGACTGTGGTGACTGGACCCTCGACCAGGTGCAGATTCAGGACAACGCCACAAACTTCAACACCGTGCGCGGTGACAATCCGGCCGTGGCCGCCATCCGCCTCAACATCACCGGCGACAGTTGCGACAACACGCCGCCCGTGCTGCAAGGAGTGGCGCTGAGCCGCACCGAGATCATCATGGGCCGCGACGATCCGACCATCGACGTCACGGCAGTGGTCTCGGATGACGTGTGCGGCGTTGGCGGGGTGAGCGCTCAGATCGTCGGGCCCGGCTCCAGCTCCAGCGGCCAGTTCTTCTCTTTCCAGCAAAAGGATGGCAACACCTTCATCGGGACGATTCGCTTGCAGGCCAACTTCGCGCGCGGCGTCTGGCGCATCTCGTCGCTGACCGTGAGCGACAAGGGCCAGAATCTGAAGATCTACTACGGCAACGACCCCCTGCTGGCGCACGCGATGTTCACGGTGAAATAGCGGGAATGCGGTAGATTCACGCCCATGAACCGGCGAATCGGTGCGGCTCTCGCGATCATCGTCAGTCTCACCGCAACCGCGTCCAGGGCCGACGATGCGCCTCCTCCAGCCTCGGGCCACTTCCCGGCCTTCCGTCTTGGTGCGTTCGCCGACATCGTCCTGAGCCATCCGACGGGTGATGGGAAGGATCATCAAACCGGAGAGGTCGATCTCTACGCCTCATCGCAGCTCGGCGGCGACTGGTCGTTCCTCGGTGAAGTGCTGGTCAAGAGCACCCCAAACTCGGGGAGCGATCGTCCGCTGACGCACCGGTTCGAGCTCAATCTGGAGCGCTTCTACGTGACGTTCAACCCGTCTGACCGGCTGCGGCTCGAGATCGGGCAGATCCACACGGGCATCATCCAGTGGAACGAGCGCGAGCACCGCAGCCTCTTTCTACAGACGCCGATCGACGTTCCTGCCATCGCTCGCCGTGAGTCGCAGCATGGCGCCTGGCCTCTCCATTTCGACGGTGCCTGGGCGTCGGGCCGCGTGCCCGGCTCCCTGGGAGCCGAATATGGCGTCGGCGTTGGCGGCGCCCGAGGGACTGAACGCGACGACATTCAGCCCCTCTTTCGGCGCGGGATCTCGCCGGCCGGCCTCGCCGTCGTGAGCGTGGCGCCCGACGTCCTGACCGGTTTTCAGGCTGGCGCGTCCGGCTACGCGGGACGCATTCGGCTGAGGGGCGAGACGTTGCGCGAGCTCGACGCCACCCTTTTCTCCTCGTTCGTTCGCGGTGGCGTCGAATTGCGCGGCGAATTGGCACGGATGGTTCACTCGGACGTTGGAGGGCCGAATGAATTCGTCACACACGGCTGGTATCTGCTCGGTTCGTACCGGCCGCACGGCCGGTGGAAACCGCTCCGCCCCTACGTGCTGCTTGACCATCAAACCGTCGCACCCGGCGAGCAGTATCTGAGCGATGTACAGAATCTGAACGCCTGGTCCGCCGGCGTTCGTTGGGACATCTCGCCACGATTGGTCTTCAAGAGCGAGTTCCGGTCGCAACTGGTTCCGGAACCGCGCACCCGCCATCTCGTCCGCATCGAGCTTGCCATCGCCTTCTGATCGTCATGCGAATGTACCGGCTGTCGATCGCGATCCTTCTCCTTCTCGTATCGACCGCGAAGGCGGCGGAGACGTTTCCTCAGCGCGTGTCGTTTCTCGTTTCGGCGAAGAATCCGGTCCGCGATGTTTCGGCCGGCGATCTTCGCCGCATCTTTCTCGGCGAGATCAGCCGCTGGAGCAACGGACATCACATCGTCCTTTTCGTGCGGCCGGCGGAAACGCCGGAGGGGCGCATTTTCCTCGACCGTCTCATCCGGATGTCCGACATCGACTATTCGCAATGGTGGCTCGGCGCGGTCTTTCGCGGACGGGCCGCCGCCGCCCCTCGGGTCATGAACAGTAGCGAGGCGATGGAAAAAGCGGTCGCCGCGAACCCTGACGCCATCGGATTTCTTCAGATGACGCCGGCCGCGGTCGACCCGAGTCTCGTCGTCCTGACTATCGATCGAAAGCCGCCGGCCGACCTGGAGTATCCGGTACGTGAGCGCTGAGCTCTCTTCACCTTCGCTTCACCTGCGATCTGGTACCAGCATCGCGTGAAACGGCTGCGCCTGGCGTTGATTCTCGCTCTCACATCGAGCGGCGTCCTCATGGCCGGCGAGCCCCTTCGCATCGGACGCATCACCATCGACGCCCGGCCGATCTTCGATTCCGCGGAAGCGGCGGCCGGCTTTTACAGAGTGGCGAACCTCCTGCACATCCAGACGCGCGCGGCGCTTCTGCGCCGCTTTCTGCTCTTTCGCGAAGGCGATCCCTACGATCCCGTCAAGCTCCAGGAGACGGAGCGCAACCTGCGCCTCTTCGACTTTCTCGTCAGTGCGTCAGTCACCGCGTCGCCGCCGCACGATGGCGTCGTCGACGTCGCCGTCGTGACGCAGGACTCCTGGACGACGAATATCGACGGCGATTTCTCCAACGACGGCGGGGTTGCCGCCTACGACGTCAACCTCACGCAAAAGGATCTCTTCGGTACGGGCGGCGAGTTGCAACTGCGCCACGAGCGCGGCGTGGAGCGGGACGGCAACGCCATCGAGCTTCTCCATCCTGCGGCGTTGGGGCCGTACTGGAACCTCGACGCGCTCTACGCGAGGAACTCGGACGGCAATGAGGAAAAGGTCGCTCTGGAGCGGCCCTTCTTCTCGTACACGACGGCATGGACGGCGAGCGTGCTCCTCGACCACGTGCTTCAAAATGAGCGGATCTTTCAACAGGGAGAGGTAGCGGCGCGGTTCCGGTTGGAGCATAGGGAGCTGGCGTTTTCGCACTCGCATCTCCTGTATGCCGACCGGAATGGAAGGTCGAGCATCGTCGGTGGTATCGATCTTCTCGACGACACGTTCGCGCATCTCCCGGGCCGGGCGAACGACGTCATCCCCGGCGGGCGCCATTTCCGCTTCCTCGACATCGGCTACGAGTCGGCCGGTTTCCGTTTCGTGAAACTCGACTATGTCGACCACGATCTGGAGGAACAGGACTTCAACATTGGACGCTTCACCGGCGTGCACGCCGCGATTTCGCCGCGCCGTTCGGGAAACAACGCGCTGACCATTCGTCTCCGCGCCAGCGAGGGGGTGGGCTACGCCTTCAGCAGCCATTCCTTCGTCATCGGCCAGATCAGCGCATCGACGCGCGCGCCGAATGACCGCAACACGATCGTCTCGCTCGACGGCCGCGCCGTCACCCGTTTTCAGACGCGCTATCCGCAGGCCTTCGTAGCCCGTCTCCGCCTCGACCTCGGCTGGCAACTCGACCGCGATTTGCAGTTCCTCGCAGACGGGCAGAGCGGCCTGCGGGCATATCCCGACTTTGCCTTCGAAGGGAGCCGGCGTCTGATCGTCAACGTCGAGCATCGTCTCTTCCTCGGCCGCGAGCTGTTGCAGATCTTCGGGCCGGGCATCGCCGTCTTCGCCGATTCAGGCCAGGCTGTCGATGGCCGCTTCCGAGGGATGAAGAGCGACGTCGGAGCCGGTCTGCGCATCGGCATCGCCCGCTACGAGTCGGCCATGATCCGGATCGATTGGGCGTATGCGCTGAATGCCAGCCCGCTGAACCGCCGTGGTCAGGTCTGGTCCATCGCCACGACGCAGGCGTTCTGACCGGCCGCAACCAGCGACCAATGCGCCGTCAATCCACCCACTTCGCGATGAACAGGTTCATCTCGTAGCTGTCCGGTTTGGCGCGGCTGGAGGCCCAGATCAGGTACTGGCCGTCGGGGCTGAAGACGCAGAAGCCGTCGAAGCCAGGGGCGGTGGTGATGCGCTCCAGGCCCTGGCCGTCTTTCTGAATCGTCCAGAGGTCGAAGTCGAAGCCCTTGGCGTTGACGTTCGAGGCGAAGATGATCCGCTTCCCGTCGTTCATGAAGTAGGGACAGAAGTTCGCGGCGCCGTTGTGGGTGATCTGGCGCTGGTTGGTGCCGTCGGCGTTCATTAGGAAGAGCTCCATGAGCAGCGGCTTGACGAGCTCTTTCGCCAGCAGCCCGCGATACTCGTCGAGCGCCGGGCCGACAGGATGGTTGGCCCGCCAGACGATCTCGGTGCAATCGGCGTTGTAGAAGGCGCCGCCGTCGTAGCCGGGGGCGTTGGTCAGGCGCTTGACCTTCCCGCTCGCCTCGTCCATCTCGTAGAGCTCGAGATCGCCGTCGCGCATCGAGGTGAAGACCATCTTCCCGCCCTTGTGACACCACGTCATCTCCGCGTCGTATCCGGAAGCCGTCGTGATCTTCTTCGCGTTCGAGCCGTCGACGTTGGCCTCGACGATGTCGAACGATGAGTAAACCGGCCAGACGTATCCCTTCGACATGTCCGGTTTCGGCGGGCAATCGGTGCTCCCGCCCTCGGTGGTGGCATAGATGATGCGGTCGCCCTGCGGGTAGCGGTAGTAGCCACAGGTCGTCCGTCCCTTGCCGCTCGAGACGAGCTTCGTCTCGCCGGTGGCCAGATCCATCGTGTACTCCTGATCGCATCCTGCGCCGGGCACGGTGGCCTGGTAGATGATCTTCGTCCCGTCAGGGCTGAAGTAGGCCTCGGCGTTCTCGCCGCCGAAGGTGAGTTGGCGGATGTCCTTCAGATGCTTCTCGCCCTCGTACGTCTTCTCGAAGGGCTTGCCCGCATTGATGGTGAAGGTTGAAGTCTTCACCGGCGGTGTGGCCGGCGGGGCTCCGCCTCCGCGCGTGGTGAGCGTAGCGCGCAACGTCAACCGTTCGCCGCCGCGGACGACGATGATGTCGACCGTATCGCCGGGCTTGTGATCCTGCAGCGCGTAGGACATGTCGTAAAGGTTCTCGATGCGCGTGCCTCCGATCGAGACGATCCGGTCCTTGCCGCGGATACCAGCCTTGTCGGCCGGTGAGCCGGGGCGCACATCGGACAGGAGCACGCCTCCGGTGGTAGCATCCATCGCCGAGTAGTCAGGGACCGTGCCGAGGTAGGCGCCATAGCCGCGGGAGTCGCCTTCCATCGCCGGCGCGCTCGAAGCGCGGGCGTAGACAGGAGTCACGGCGCCACGCGCCAGCGGCGTCATCACGTTTGCGATCAGCCTCACGATGCGTGCCTCGCCGGCGAAATTGATTGGATCGGCGACGTCTTCCGGCGTGTGGTAACGCTCGTGGGCGCCGGTGAAGAAATGCAGCACGGGCACCTTCGCCGCGTAGAAACTGGTCTGATCGGACGGGCCGTAGCCATCTCCGGTCTCGGTGATCTTGAGGTTCGATCCGGCGCCGGCCGTATCGACGAGCGCCTTCCACTGCGGGGCGGAGTCGGTGCCGAAGGCGGTGATCTTGTCCTCGCGCAAGGCGCCGACCATGTCGAGGTTCACCATTGCCTTGATGCTGGAGACCGGCACCGGCGAGTGGGCCACGAAATAGCCGGATCCAGCCAGGCCGCGCTCCTCGCCCGAGAAGAGCGCAAAGAGGATCGTGCGGCGGTCCGGGATATCGGTCAGCGAGTCGCGCAGCAATTCGGCAGCGTTCATCACCCCCGCGTCGCCGGAGGCATTGTCGTCCGCGCCCGGGTGGATGGCGTGCACGTTCGGCTTCATCGAGCCCTCACCGCCATACCCGAGGTGATCGTAATGTGCACCGAGGACGATCACCTCGTTCGCCAGCGAGCCGCGGCCCGGCAGGATGGCGGCGATGTTCTCGCCGCTATCGAACTGCGGCGTCACATCGGCGACGCCGCTGACGGTCGCCGCCAGCACGCGCGAGCGCGGCTTGAGATCAACGTCGACGTCCTTCTGAAACTGGGCCAGCTCGATCCCGGCAGCGTTCAGCCAGTGCTGCGCCACCGAGGTCTTCACCTGGATCACCGGGATGCCGGCGGGGCTCTCCGGCCCGTCGTTGACGAGCGGCGGAACTTTGTCCTTCCCTTCGTCCTGGATCGGCCCGGTGGTGAAGATCACCGCCACCGCGCCGCGCTCGCGCGCCTGCAGGACCTTGTAGCGCATGGCCGACCAGCGGCTCGGCCTGCGTCCGTCGAACTTCGAGTTGTCGTCCTTCTCCTGCGGCTCGTACCGCAGCATCAGCACGACTTTTCCCTTCACATCGATCCCGTCGAAGTCGTTGTATCCGATCGGCGTGGCGTCGATGCCGTAGCCGGCGAACACCAGTGGTCCGGAGAACGCACCGGCGCTGGAGAAGCCGAGCGGCGTCCAGTCGCCATCCGCCACTCCCTCCAGCTTGTTTCCGCTGCCTAGCGAGACGCCCATCTTGACCGGAAACGGCTGTCGATACGACTTGCCGAAGGCCGGTTGCAATCCGAGCGCGCGCAGACGACCCTCGATGTAGTTTGCCGCCAAGCCGATCCCCTTCGTGCCAAGGCCGCGGCCTTCCATGTTCGGCGCGGCCAGCGTGCGGATGTCGGTCTCGATCGATTTCGTCAGCTTGGCATCATCCGCAAAGGCGGTGGCGCAGACCAGGAGCAGCAGGGGGAGAGTTCGTTTCATACGGCGAATGGTACAACTGCGGGCTTCGCCGTTGTCGGTTGTCGGTTATCGGTTTGTTCTGCGTTACATCGTGCGAATCGTTTCCGCAATCAACCGACAACCGACAACGGCGAAGCCCGCATTCAACCGCAGTATCATCCGCCGATGCCTAGTCCGATCAGAGATTTCATTCAGCATCACTATCGTCACTTCAACGCCGCGTCGTTGCGCGCGGCGGCGGACGACTACATCAAGCACCTCGGCGGCGGGAACAAGATGCTGGTCACGATGGCCGGCGCGATGTCGACGGCGGAGCTGGGGATCTCGCTCGCCGAGATGATCCGGCAGGGGAAGGTCCACGCCATCTGTTGCACCGGCGCCAACCTCGAGGAGGACATCTTCAACCTGGTGGCGCACGATCATTACGAGCGCGTTCCTGGCTACCGCTACCTCTCCGCGCAGGACGAGAAAGCGCTGCTCGACCGGCACATGAACCGCGTGACGGATACCTGCATCCCCGAGGGGGAGGCCATGCGCCGCATCGAATCGGCGGTGCTGCGTCACTGGGTGGCCAAGGACAAGGAAGGACGCCGCCTCTTCCCGCACGAGTTCATGTACGAGATCCTCCGCGACGGATCGATCGCCGAGTCCTACCAGATCGATCCGAAGGATTCGTGGATGATCGCCGCCGCCGAGAAGAATCTCCCCATGTTCGTCCCCGGCTGGGAGGATTCCACCCTCGGCAATATGTACTCCGGCCACTGCATCTCCGGCGACGTGAAGAATGTGCACACCGTGCGCACCGGCATCGAATACATGATCGAGCTGGCCGACTACTACACGAAGACGACGCAGGATGGAAGGACGATCGGCTTCTTCCAGATCGGCGGCGGCATCGCCGGCGACTTCCCCATCTGCGTCGTCCCGATGCTGCATCAGGACCTGCAGCGCACGAACGTCCCCCTCTGGGGCTACTTCTGCCAGATCAGCGACTCGACCACCAGCTTCGGCTCGTACTCCGGCGCGGTCCCGAACGAGAAGATTACGTGGGGGAAGTTAGGCGTCGACACGCCTAGCCACGTGATCGAGTCGGATGCGTCGATCGTGGCGCCGCTGATGTTTGCGTATGTGTTGGGGTGGTGAACAGAAAAAAATAACCACAGAGACACAGAGACGCAGAGCAAGAAACTCTGTGTTCTCAGTGCCTCTGTGGTTGAAGCCTTTCCATGAATTCGCGCGGCTGCTCCCAGGGAACGCGATGCCCTGCATCCTCGATAATCGCCAGGTCCGCGTCGGGCGCCAGCGAAACAGCCCGCTTCGCCTCGGCGACGTATTTCACATCCCGACTACCGGCGATCCAGAGCGTTGGGATCGTCAGTTCGTGCAGGCGCGATGCTACCGGCGGCAATGCTCCGGACGACCACTCGCGGAGAGCGCGCGAGTCGTAATCATCACGTGTGCGAGTAAGCGCGGGACCGGCAAGTACCGGCTGCGCGTTCCATGCGGCCATGACCCAATCGAAATCCTCTGTCTCGAAACGCTTTGCCCAGGACTCATCGGCAGCACGGCGAGCGGAGCGCGCTTCGCCTTCGACGCCGAGGCCGGTGGAGACGAAGATCGCCCGTTCGTATTGCGCGCCAGCCAGCAGTGCATGCAGCGCGAGGCGGCCGCCGAGGGAGTAGCCGAGGAGAGTGTCGCCGTGTGGGGGGATGGCGTCGAGCGGAGGGGTTTCGATGGCGAAGCCGGCGTCGCGGAGGAAGTCCCAGTCGTGTGGGTTGCCGAGGAAGCCGTGGAGGCAGGTGATCACCATAGGGCGTCGTAACGTTCCCAGGCGCGGCGGGTGGACGCGGCGTCGGGGCGCAGTTCTGTGACGCGGTCTTCGATGCTCCACATCGCCGCCCAGTGATCGAAGCGTAGCGCGTGACTGTTCTCGATCATCCGTTCACGCATAGCGGGATCGAGTTTGCGGAGCGAGGGGACGCGGCTGAAGATCCGTCCGCCGCCGTTGTTGATGATGACGATGCGGAAGTCGATGCCGGCATCGAGCTGCGGGACGATCCAGGGGGCGTTGCTGTCATAGATCGCGGTGAGGTCGCCGACGACGCAGATGTTGGGACGCGAGGGATCGCACTGGCCGAAGAATGTCGAAAGCTGTCCGTCGATACCGTTCGCGCCGCGATTGGCTTCGATGGCAAAGCCGCGCGGCTCGCGCGTGGCGGCGAGATCCCACTCGCGGATCGGAAGCGAGTTGCCGAGGTAGACGCGGGCGTTCGTGGGAATGGTGAGTGACAGCGAACGGAACATCGCCAGCTCGGACTGAGGCTCGTCATCTAGGATGGCATCGATCGATGCCGCACGAGAACGGTCGTCGGCGAAGAAGCGCTCATCGCGCTCGCGAGGCGTCACATCGTCCGGCAGCGCCTCGATCGGATGAACCTCGCCGCGGCTGCAGCCGGTAAACGGCAGATCGCTGAAGCTGACCAGAGGCAGGTCGCGGCGCGACTCGTCGAGATCGCGCCAGAACCGCAACGACGGCACATTGCCGATGCGGATCACGCCATCGAGGTTGCCGCGCCCGATCATCCGCTCTCCCGCTGTGATGAGGAGATGCGCAAGCGCCGGATCTTCGCGCAAACCGGAGAGCGGCTCGGCGTACACCGGCGCGTTCAACGCCAGCGCGAAATCGCGAACGCGGGCGCCTTGAGTGGGCGCGAGACCGCTGAGGATTACGAGTGGGCGCGAAAAGGCGATGGGTCTCGCGGTCTCGCGGTTGCGGGGTCTCGCGGTGTCAGCACGATCGGACGCGTCGTCGATCTCATGCCGCGCGACCGCGAAACCGCGAGACCCCGCAACCGCGTCCTCCGCAACCTCGTCGATTAGCGGCTCATCAAACGCAACGTTGATATGCACCACCGCCCCCCGCCCATACACGCCGAAGATCTCTTCCTGCTCGATCGCTTGCGGCGCGCCGGTGCCGCGGTATCGCGCCGGGCGGTCGGCGGTGATGAAGATCAGCTTCGTCCCGGAGTAGTGCGCTTCGACGGCGGCGGGGAGGAGCTCGGCGACGGCGGTGCCGGATGTCGTGACGACGGCGACGTGGCGGCCGGTCAGCTTGGCGCGGCCGAGGGCGAAGAAGGCGGCGGAGCGCTCGTCGACGAAAGAGTAGATTCGCAGATCCGAAGCTCCGAGAACGGCCAGCAGCGGTGCGTTGCGCGAGCCGGCGCAGACGCAGAAGTCGGCGGCGCCGAGTGCGCAGGCCTGCTCGATGACGCGCCGCGCTTCGGCAATGTTGGTCATGCGAATGCTTCGACGTGCGCGGTCACGCCGAAGAGCGCCTTCACCTGCTCCCGTTTCTCGCGCAGCTCGTCGAACTCGCGCTCCACGCGGCTTTCTATGAGCATTCCGGCGCCGGAACCGACGCGCACGCGCTCGCCGCTCCATTCCAGATTGCGGATGGCTACGAGAGCCAGCGCCGAACGGTCTTCGCGCTCCAGCCCGAACGGCGCGCCGAAGGTGCGCCGCTTCACGCCGCGGTCGGCTTCGCGCAGCCAGCGCTCGCCGGCTTCGCTGCGTGGGGAAACGCCGAGGGCGGCGGTGGGGTGGAGGCGGCGAACCATTTCGGAGAACGACATCCGCTCTGAGCCGCCGCTCTCGCTGAAGAAGATCGGCGTGATGAGGTGCGCGATCTTGGGGAGGCGCAACGTCCCGAGCGGGCCGATCTCGATGTTCCCGAACGGCGCCAGACGGCGGACGATGTCGTCGACGACGAAGCGATGCTCGCGGAGCTCCTTCGGATCGCGCGCCAGCTCTTCCGCGCGGGCGACGGGACGCGTCCCCGCCAGTGCCATGGTCCGGTAGCCGCGCGCGTACGCTTCGAACAGCAGCTCGGGGGTCGCTCCGATCATCCCGTGGTTCTGGTACGAATAGCCGTAGGCGCGCATACCCAGCGGCAACTGGCTCAATCGCGTGAAGAACCAGCGCCACCATTCGCCGCGCTCCACGAACCGGCCCGATTCGAAGATCACCGGAACGATTTTCTGAAACTCGCCGCGGACCATGGCCGCGTGCGCGGAATCGAAGAGCGCCGTGAAGTCGGTGAGCGACGGAGCATCCCACGTCACGCGTGGCGCGTCGCAATCGTCGAAGTGCGCGGCCAGCTCTTCGAACGTCATCTCCTCCCACGCCGCCGGATGCCGCCACGGATGCGGATCATCGAGAAAGAAGTCGGCGATGAAGAATGCCGGCCGCTCCGGCCGCCGGAACGGCAACTGCTCGAACGGCCCCCATCCGACGAAGACCCGCCCCGGCGCGGTCTGGATGAAGGCGAAGTCGTGGGGCATGGCGCGCGAGATTGTATCTGCGCGCAGCGGGTTGTCGGTTATCGGTTATCGGTTGTCAGTGCCCGCCGCCGCACGCTCTTCCAAGTGGTAAGGTTCTAACCCCTTCGCTCATGACCGTCACCGACAACCGACAACCGACAACCGACAACG
>DATMNC010000024.1:0-10426 GCA_035569395.1 Thermoanaerobaculia bacterium
TCGTGGAGCCCATTCATGGCCTCGCGGAGTCCATTGATGGCCTCGTGAAGTGCAACTACCGGCATTCCAGGACAGGAACTGGATTAGTTGATCAGTAGATTGGTAGCCTTGGGGGCGACGAGCTCTGGACGATCGTCATGATCTACTAATCCACTGATCCATTACTCCCAGGAGACGAATGACCGAGACCTATGCACGCCCCGTGGAGTTCACCGAAGACCGCATCCCGAGGGAAGGGATCGAGGAGACGATCTCCGACCTCGTCGACCTTTTCGGGGGAGAGATGATGGGCTCCCGGGAGAACGAGCGCCGGTTCACGCTGCCGCTGCGGCGCGGAATCGCCGCGGCCGGTGGCATCGAATGCACCGTTTCGTGGACAGCGGCTGAGGATGGGCAGGCGGTGGTCACGCTGAATTGCAACCGCGATGTCGACGCGCCGAAAGTGCAGCGGGTCGTGTTTCTCGTCGCCGGCGTCATCGGATCGTTCCTCTTCATGATCTGGCCCTTCTTCGTCCACTCCCGGGAGTTGGGCACGCTTGCCTGGATCGGAGGCCTGGTGGCACTGGCGGTCTATCTCCTGACGCTGCGCAAGACCAGCGGCGGGATCGCCTACGACTTCCTGCAGCGATTGGCGCGCAACCAGCGGGGACGCGAGGCGGCTGCCGAGTCGTGATCTGGATCATGATTCCGCTGCTCGCGCTGGTGGTGTTCGGACTCTACGTCCGGCGCGAAGCCGAGCGGATCCGCGCCGAGGATCTCCGGCCGCGGGTGATCGTGAAACTGAAGCTGGCCGGAGAGGGGATGGCCACACCCGGTGAGGTGCACGTGCGGCGAACGATCGAGGATGCGATCGAAAGGCGCGGCATCGGCTCGATCGTGGATACCGGGTCGGGGGAGGGGTGGGCGACCATCCAGGTCGGCGTAGCCGATCCCGAGCCCGCGATCGATCAGATCGGGGAGCTCCTTCGCGAACGGGGTCTATTCGATGGTGCGGCCGTCGAAAGAGTCGAACCGTCTACAACCGCCCTGTAATGATCGACTTGGCGATCGTGGCCAGCTGCATGTTCGACGTCCCCTCGTAGATCTGGCCGACCTTGGAGTCGCGCCAGAACTTCTCGACGGGGTACTCCTTGGTGTAGCCGTTGCCGCCGAAGAGCTGCACGGCCAGCGAGGTGACCTTCTCCGCCACTTGCGACGAGAAAAGCTTGGCCATGGCCGCCTCGCGGAGGAACGGCCGCTTGGCGTCTTTGAGCCGCGCGGCGTTGTAGACCATAAGGCGGGCCGCCTCGAGCTGCGTGGCGGCCTCGGCGATCTGGAACTGGACGCCCTGGAACTCCGCGACCGGCGTGCCGAACTGTTTCCGTTCTTTCGTGTAGGCAATGGCGTATTCGAGCGCGCCGCGAGCCACGCCGATCATCTGCGCGCCGATTCCGATGCGTCCTTCGTTCAGCGTCTCGATGGCGATCTTGTATCCCTTGCCCGGCTCGCCGACGACGTTCTCTTTCGGTACGCGGCAATCCTCGAGGATCAGCTCGCAGGTGGACGACGCGCGGATGCCGAGCTTGTCCTCCTTCTTGCCGACTTTGAACCCCGGGAAGTCGCGCTCGATGAGGAAGGCGGTGATGCCCTTGTAGCCGGCGTTGGGGTTGGCGTTGGCGAAAACGATGAAGACGCCGGCCTCGAAGGCATTGGTAATCCAGAGCTTCTGGCCGTTGAGGACCCAGTAATCGCCCTTGTCTTCGGCCTTGAGGGCGAGCGCGAAGGCGTCCGAGCCGCTGCCGGCCTCGGAGAGGGCGTACGCGCCGACGGTGTCGCGGGCCAGCATCGTCAGGTACTTCGATTTCTGGTCCTCGTTGCCCCAGCGGATGATGGCGTTGTTCACCAGGGTGTTCTGGACGTCGACGAGAACGCCGCAGGAGGCGTCGACGTGGGACAACTCCTCGACGACGAGGACGGCGTTGAAGAATGACGAGCCGGCGCCGCCCCACTGGTCGGGAACCTCGATGCCCATGATGCCCAGCTCGAAGAAGCTGCTGATCAGATCCTTCGACATGACGGCGTCGTGATCCATCTGGTGGACCAGCGGGCGGATCTTCTCGATGGCGAAGTCGCGGACGCTCTGCTGGAACATCTGCTCTTCTTCGGAGAGGACTGTGAGGGGGGTGCCGGTGGGGACTTCGATCGTTTCGGCGGTCATAGGACCATCATATCGAAACGGTGGTGCCCCGGGCCGGACTCGAACCGGCACGCCGATTTCGCGGCAGCGGATTTTAAGTCCGCAGCGTCTACCGATTTCGCCACCAGGGCTGAATACAAGGTAACACGTTGACGCGGGCGCATCATGGCGTTACCGTTCGCGGTGCACAAAGTTCGATGCACCGCTGCGAAGGCGTATAAAGCGTTGATCAACGGTTCGAAAGGGAAAAGCGAGAATCTCGCTCTCGATCCCGCGCCGGATTTCTCTGCCGTTGATCAACGCATTCGCAGCGGTGGTGAGGGGGGAGGCGAGGAGATGGGCGTCTGTAACTGGTGCGGGACGACGTTCCCGCTGACACGGTCAACCCGCAAGTACTGCACGCCGCGCTGCAAGACGAATGCATGTCTCGGACGGAAGCCAAGCCGCATCCGGGCGGCCGAGGTGGAGGCGCTGCACGACTTGCTGCATGCCGACCTGCCGAGCGCCGAGTTGTTCCGCGAGCGGCTCCGGGCCATCATCGCCCCGCACTTGCCACCGATTGCGGTTGACGGCGGCGCGTTCGTTCCGCGGATGGACTGAGGCGGGTCTCGCGGTCTCGCGGTTACGGGGTCTCGCGGGGGGCGGGCCTCCGAGACCGCGAGACACCGCAACCACGTAACCCATCACCGCCAAGCGGCGCACGCAACCATCACAAAAGAAAAAGGGCGCCGTTTGACGGGCGCCCTTCCGGGGTGGAGACCAGCCCTTACGAGCTAACCCCCTCAGGTTTACTAGGACAATCCATCGAAATTAGTACCTCCTCCCCCATGAATTTCCGGCGGACCCGCAACAAGCGCCGCTGCCATGGTTCAGCAGCCCACCTCGCCAGCGTCGCGGACCGGATCGACCGCTCCTACTCGCCCCGTGGTGGAAGGGAGGAGCGGGATCTTGATGTCTCGTCTTTCTGCTGCGTTCAAAGAACGATGCGGCCAGCAGCCACATCCAAAACGTATACTCGCAAGTAAACGCGTGGCAGGGCTGTTTCTTCCAGCTCACCCTCCCGTAACCTGTCGAGCATGCAGAAGATGATACATTTTTCGTCTGTAATAGCAACACTCAATTTTCTGCGCTTGTCCGCGCGAGCCCGCCGGGTGACCGCCCAACGGCCTGTGCTACCATGCCCGCTTTCCGGAGCCAATTGAGATGAAACGACTTCCGGCTTTTCTTGCGGTGTTCTTCGCGATCGCCGCGCTTCCGCTGGCCGCTGCCAATATCACCGGAAAAATCGCGTTCGTGACCAAACGCGGTCAGAACCCGGTCCCCGCGGAAACGCTGGTATGGGTTGAGCCCGTGAGCGGCAGGGCGCCACGCGTTACGCCGTCGACGTTCGAGATCGTCACGCGCAACAAGACGCTCGTTCCGCATGTCCTGGCGATTCCTGCCGGATCGACGGTGACCTTCCCGAACGACGATCCCATCTCGCACAATCTCTTCTCCCTCTCCTCGAACAACGCCTTCGACCTCGGCCTGTATCGTAAGGGAGCGGGAAAGTCGCAGAAGTTCGAGACGCCCGGGATCGTCAACGTCTACTGCAACGTCCATCCGAACATGTCGGCTGTGATCCAGGTGATGGCCACGCCGTACTTTGCCTTCGCGGATGGAAACGGGAACTTCGCAGTTACAAATGTGCCTGCTGGCAAGTACCGGCTTGTGGCGTGGAACGAGCAGGGAGGGCAAGCCGAGGTTCCTCTGGAGATCGGCGGCGCCTCGCCGCCGGCGATCGTCATGACCCTCGACAGCCGTAACTACCGGGCAACACAACACATGGACAAGGCCGGCAAGCCGTACAAGGCACCGAGCTCGAGGGAATACTGAGTGACCGCCGAAGTGATCACGAACCCGCCGCGGACCATGAGCGGGGAGGTGCCGATCCCGCGGAAGGGACCCGTAGTCGAGAGGGCAAAGTTCCCGCTGGTTTGGAAGCTCTTCGGCCTGACCGCACTGCTCATCGCCATCGTCGTCGCCGTCGCGGTCGCCATCACCATCGAGCGCGCTAACGCCATCGCAAAAACGACGGTGAACAACTCCATCGCCGGCGCGGCGAAGTTGTTCAAGGAGTTCGAGCGTCAGCGGCTGGGTAGGCTGGCGCTGCCCGCCGAGCTTCTGGGCACGGATCCGAACTTCGCTGCCTACATTCAGAAGTCGCTGATGGGGGAAGCGGTCTCCGCAACGCCGGCTGCGGCTACCCCGGTGCCAGCGGCTCCTCCGTCGCTCGATCTGCCAAGCATCGCCGATCAGCTCGAACAACGACGGCAGGCGTTTGGGAGCGATCTCTTCATCCTTCTCGACGACCAGGGTCGTGTGGTGGCCCGCACCGATCAGCCGGCGGTCACGGCACCGACCTATGAGGATCTCTACAAGGAAACGCCGCTCGTCAAGAATATCGTCGACGACGCCTCATTGGAGAGCTCTACGGGAGTGATGTCCCTCGGCGGCAAGCTGTTTCACGCCGCAGTCGCGCCGGTGGGCGCCGGACAGCCACGGGTCCGTGTCGGCTACCTCGTCAACGCGTATGCCATCGACGACACCTTCGCCAACCGCATCGCGCAGTCGACCAACGCCGGCGTCATGTTCGGGAGCCCGGCCTCGCCCTCGATCGTTCGCTCCACAAATGCGCCGCAGTTCGGTATGCAGCAGATGACGGGCGTGGAGCAGATCTTCAAAACGGGCAAGACGATGCCCCCCTCCACCGCCGACGTCGAGGGCAGCAAGTACGTGATGACGGGCGAGCCGCTGCAGTCAGCGAACCAAACGGTCGGCGCGGCGGTCTTCCTAAGATCTCTCGATCGTGAGCTGGCCCCGTTCAAGCAGATCGAAAACTCACTCCTCGCCGGCGGAGGCGCCGCGCTGCTGCTGGCCTTCATCTTCTCCTGGCTTATCGCCAAACGGGTGACGCACCCGATCGAAGAGCTGGCCATGATCGCTCAGTCGGTGACTGGAGGCGATTACACCGTCCATCCGCCCATCGACCGCAGCGACGAAGTCGGAATCCTCGGGCGCTCCTTCGCCAAGATGATCACCGCTCTCCGCGACAAGGCCGAGATCGAGGAGTTGTACGAGCAGATGGCGGCTAAATCGCAGGAACGCGAGGCCGTTGGTGCGCCGCGCCAGAATGAGGTTGCCAAACTCGATGAAGGAACGGTGCTGGTCACCGATCTCCGCGACCTTCCCGCCACGGTCGGCGCCGGCGACGCCGGAAACGTGATTGCCGCCGTCAGCAAGGCCATGAAGCTGCAGGAAGCGGAGGTGGAGCGGCAGGATGGCTTCGTCCGCGAGATCCTTGGGCATCATCTGGTCAGTATCTTCCGCGGAGACCGCGGAATCCTTCACGCCATCCGCGCCGCCCGGGCCATCAACGAAGAGCTGGCCACGATGGGCGAGGGGCACATGACCATCGGCGCCGGCATCGCCACCGGCGAGTTCGTCACGGGGTCAGTCGATCTTCAGGGCGACAACGGCATCGCCATCGTCGGCAATGCTCCTCTGCTGGCCATGCTCTTCGCCTGGCACGCACCGACCGGCTACGCCTACATTTCGTACGAAACGGCACAGGCGGCGGGTGGCGAGATCATCTCGACGTCGTCGCGCGAGCAGGTGCAGCTCAAGTGGCTCCCGCAGCCGTTGCCGGTGGCGTCGCTGCCGCTGGTGAGCCTGACCACGAACATGATGCGTGCGATCGGGCAGACGTCGAGCGCGATGGCCACCATGCGCATCGACGAGACGATCCCGGGACAGACCGCGCCCGGCGCTGTGGCCGCACAGGAGTTGGTGCCCGGAGCGGTCTTCGCGAACCGCTACCGCATCGATTCGATCATCGGCCGCGGCGGCATGGGGGTCGTCTACAAAGCGGTCGACGCGCAACTCGACGAGACGGTGGCCATCAAGACGCTGCCAGGAGATGTGATGTCGCGTTCCCCGGAGGATCTGGAGCGGTTCAAGCGCGAGATCCGGCTGGCCCGCAAGATCACGCATCGCAACGTCCTCCGCACGTACGACTACGGCGAAGCCGAAGGGGTCTACTTCATCTCGATGGAATTCGTTCGCGGTTACACGCTGGCGGAGTTGCTCGAGGAGGCGCCCGCGCATCAGATGGTTCCGCGCGTCGGCATGGGCATCGCCCGCCAGATCTGCCGCGGGCTGGAAGCGGCGCACGAACAGGGCATCATTCACCGCGACATCAAGCCCCAGAACGTCCTCATCGACCACAAGGGCGAGGTGAAGCTGATGGACTTCGGCATCGCGCGCATGGCCGAGGCGCATGAGGGGATGACGCAGGCGGGGCTCATCGTCGGAACGCCGCACTACATGAGTCCCGAGCAGGTGCAGGGCAAACAGCTCGACCCGCGCAGCGACGTCTATTCGATGGGTGTGATGCTGTACGAGATGCTGGCCGGTCAGAAGCCGTTTGTCTCCTCGTCGCTGACCGGCGTCCTGACCGCGCACATCACCGAGAACGCCCGGCCGCCGATCGAGCTGCGTCCCGAGATCGGGCGCGAGGTAAACGCCATCGTCATGCGCTGCCTGGCGAAGGACCCGAAGACGCGATACGGCAACGCCGGCGAGTTGCTGCACGACCTCGACACGGTGCAGATGCAGAAGCAGAAACAGTCCGCGGCGGCCTAGGGGTTGGAGGCCGTTGGTTTGGCCCTTAGGCTCTTTGCGGTACGAGCGCGCACACTCTTAGCCGGCTCGCTTGGTAAGGTCCGGCGGCGTGCCATGCTCGGATAGGTACTCCCGGAGCGCTTGGTTTACCGCTGCAGAGTCGCGAAAGACCAACGCCAAATCAGGCTCCAGCAGGACTGCGTTGGTACTTCTCATGTACCGCTCGTAGTACTTGCCGCGAACACCCCCCGTAAGATCCATTTCAGGGATGTCATCGTCTCCAGTTTGATCAGTTGTGTCGTTCGTGTCGCTCATAAAATCGACGCTCTTTAGGTAGTGCTTCACGCGCCGTGATGATTCTGATCCGTTCATCACGATCGGTCGAACTCCACCTCGAAGAGTATAGCGACCACTCGCGGACAGAATTGAGGGAAGAGCGTCATCTCCCCTCCGAACCTCCCGTGTATAGTTTCCCGCGACCATGTCCGCCCTCGCTCCCGGTACACGGCTCGGGCCGTATGAAATCGTTTCCCTCATCGGCGCGGGCGGCATGGGCGAGGTCTATCGCGCCCGCGACACGCGGCTCGATCGCACCGTTGCGCTGAAGGTCCTGGCGCAGCACGTCTCCGCGACGTCGAGTGGGCGCGAGCGTTTCGAGAGGGAGGCCCGGGCCATCTCCGCGCTCAATCACCCGAACATCTGCACGCTCTTCGATGTCGGCAGCGAGAACGGCACCGAGTACCTGGTGATGGAGCTCATCGACGGCGAGTCGCTCTGCGATCGCATCGCCAAGGGTCCGTTGCCGCTCGATGCCGTGCTGCGCATCGGCGCTGCCGTCGCCGGCGCGCTGGCGAAGGCGCACCACAACGGCATCATTCATCGCGATCTCAAGCCCGGCAACATCATGCTGACGAAGAGCGGCCCGAAGTTGGTCGATTTCGGTCTGGCGCGCAAGGCGGCCGAGGAGATGGGAACCACCTCGCCTGACGCGGAGACGAGGGTTGAGAAGGGGGCCCTTACGGCCGAGGGCACAATCCTCGGCACGCTGCCGTACATGGCACCTGAACAGCTCGAAGGACAGGCCACGGACGCGCGTACCGACATCTTCGCCCTCGGAACCGTGCTGTACGAGATGACCACCGGCCGGCGCGCCTTCAGCGCCAAGAGCCAGGCCAGCCTGATCACCAAAATCATGTCCGAGCACCCCACGCCGATCGGGCAACTGCAACCGGTCGCACCGGCGGCCCTGCACCGGCTCATCATGAAGTGTCTGGCCAAGGATCCGGACGAGCGGTGGCAGTGCGCGGCGGATGTCGCCAGCGAATTGCGCTCGATCCCGGAGCGAGAGGAGCGGGCGGTGGTGATGACGACCTCTCAACGTCCACTGGCCGCCTGGCTGGTCGCCGGCGTGAGCGCGCTTCTCGCCGTCATACTGGGAATCGCCTTGCTTCGCCGTCCTGCGCCCGCCCCGCAGTCGCTGCGATTCTCGATTCCCCTGCCGGCTGGGGGCGGCTTCGTCCTTCCGACGACGTCAGGGGCGATCGCCGTCTCACCCGACGGAACGAAGATCGCCTACACCGCGCGCGACGCCAGGAATGTGCGCCAGTTGTGGATCTACGATCTCGCGCACGGCGAGTCGGGAGCGCTCGATTCGACCAACCTCGTTTCGGGACCGTTCTGGTCGCCCGACGGCAGGTCCATCGGATTCCTTGACGGCGCGAAGCTGAAGACCGTTTCGATCGACGATGGGACGCAGCAGACGATCTGCGATGCCACCACGGGAGGGCTCGGGGCGACCTGGATGTCCGACGGCACGATCGTCTTTGCCCAGGTCCCCACCAGCCACGGAATGTTCGCCGTCCCGAGCGCCGGCGGCACGCCTCGCAAACTCTTCGCCACGAAGGAGGGCACCGACGTCGGCGGTCCGCAGGCGATCGGAGCCACCAATCATTTCTTCTTCAACACGATCGACCAACACGGCACGGCGCTGTGGATCGGCGATACCGCTGGCGGCGCGCCGCGCAAGCTGATCGATATTGCCGGCCGGCCGCAATACGACGCTCCCTGGCTCACCTTCGTTCGCGACGGAACGCTCTTCGCCCAACGCTTCGACGAGAAGAGCCTCCAGCTCGCCGGGAACGCCGTGCCGCTGGTCCACAACGTCCTGTTCTACGCCCCTACCGGCGTCTCCCAGCACGATGCCGGCGGCGACGAGCTGGTCTGGGCCGAGGGGAAGCAGTCGACTGCGCTGACTTGGATCGATCGAAACGGGCGCGTTCTCGGCGAGGCCCTGCCGCCAGCCGCCTACGCGCAGGGACGCATCTCGCCCGACGGCAATCGTCTCGTCATCGCCATCATCGAGACCAGCACGTTGACCGGTGACATCTACACCGCCGACCTGATGCGAAAGTCGCTCACCCGCCTGACCTTTGCCGATCATGACCATACCCGGCCGGTCTGGTCGCCCGACGGACGCTCGATTGCCTTCAACGCCAATCGCGACGGCCCACCGAGCGTGTTCGTGAAACAGCTCGGAGCCGGTGAGGAGCGTCCGGTTACGAAGCCCGGCACCATCCAGCACGTCGACGACTGGATGCGCGACGGAAGCATTCTCTACAGTTCCAGCGAGCCGGCCACCGGATCCGATATCTACGTCACGAGCAGCGACGGCAGCAGCAAGCCGTGGTTGCAGACGCCTGCCGGCGAATCAGGCGCGCGGGTCTCCCCCGATCAGCGCTGGGTGGCCTACGTCTCCGACGACTCCGGGCGGCAGGAGATCTACGTTGCCCCCTTCGATCACCACGCCGACCGCATCCGCGTTTCGAGCGACAGCGGACGCGCGCCAACATGGAGCCGCGACGGCCGCGAGCTCTACTTCGTAGCCGGGGAAGGCGTCTACGCTGCCGCCGTGAAGACGAACGGGAGCACCATCGACTTCGCTCAGCCGAACCGGATCTACTCCGCCGATCAGGAGATCTCCTTCGTCGATCCCGCCCCCGACGGCCGCCTACTCATAGCAAGCCGCCTCATCGCCCCCGCCACGCAACCGCTGAACGTGTTTGTGGGATGGAAGGAAGAGGCGGAGCGCCTGCTGGCGAGGAAGTAAAGCAGAAGGCAGAAGGATAAAGTGCAAGCGCGGTCTTCGTGGTTTTACTTGGGCTTGAGAGAGGTCCTTCCAGGAACCTCATTCGGGCTAAGTGGGGCTCGATAGCAATTGCGACATATGCAACCGAGCCCGTCTACGACACGGCGGACAACTTGCGGATAGGAGTCACTGAGCTGGTAATTCACTCTGGTACGAAATTCCGGTGATTCGCACCGACTTTGGAAGGTCTTGACAGAGCGTACAGTCGTGTACGCGGATGAGAGGCCTTGAGTGTATCGCTCAAGGGCGTACTCGAGGTCGTCGAGTCTAAGGTACACGTAGTGGATGTTCTCGTAATTCGGCTCTGTCTCACCTGGAATCTTCCGGTAGAGATGCGCCATCATCGTGTGAATGGTCTCGGACTCGTCGTGGCCCTCAGACTCATTCAACGAGGCCACCTCGTGCTCGTACTTTTCCATGGCCTGTTGCTCGATGGATGCCTG